>CAVTQG010000045.1:0-182076 GCA_963736785.1 uncultured Spirochaetota bacterium
GATTTTCAGATGATTCAACGGTGTTCTCTCGAATAGATTTTCAGATGAGTTGACAGGGCTTACTTCCGGTAGTGAGCCGCCACCTTCCGCACCGCCCGCGCCGCGTCATGCACAAGCAGCACGAAGGCCTCTTTCCCGATGCGCTCGGCTATCGGCCAGGAGCCCTTCAGGAAGGCCGGCTCCCGGCCGTACCGGCGGCAGCCGTAGGGACAGTCCGTTCCGCCGTAGCCGATCTTTTCCCGGAACACCTTCTGCAATGGAAGAGGCGTGGGGTAGCGCGGGGTGGCGGCCACTCCTTCGGCCTTGATCGCCTCCACCGCGGTGAGCGCGTCCACGTCGAGCAGCTCCCGGTCGATGCGGCAGACGAACTTGTAGTAGGCGTGCCGGCAGCCGGGTACTTCCTGCGGCGGAAGAATCCCGGGTACGCCCGCCAGGTGCTCCCGCAGGAAAGCTGCATTGCGGTTACGCTTCTCCACCATCGCTGCGCAGGCGGCGGGCCTGCTCATACAGCCCTGCGTCGTCGGTGATGAGCATTCCCCCTTCGCCGGTGGTGATCACCTTGTCCTCGAAGAAGCTGAAAGCAGCCGATCCGGCCCATGGTCCCGAGCATCCTGCCCTGGTACAGGCCCCCGTGCGCCTGGCAGGCGTCCTCGATCACGAACAGGTTGTGCTTGGCGGTCAGGGCCAGGAGCGCCCCCAGGTCGGCGGCCAGGCCGTTCAGGTGCACGGGGAGGATGGCCTTGGTGCGGTCGGTGATGGCCGCCTCGATCTTCCCGACGTCGATGTTGAAGGTCTCAAGGGAAACGTCCACGAACACCGGGACGGCGTTGGCCATCAGCACCGGAATCGCCGTGCCGATGAAGGTGTGCGCCGGCACGATCACCTCGTCCCCCGGGCCGATGCCCAGGGCGGCCAGCGCCAGGTGCAGGGCCGTGACCCCGTTGCAGGTGGCCAGCGCGTGCCTGGCCCCGAACTTCGCCGCGAAGGCCTCCTCGAACTCATGGACCTTCGGGCCGGTGATCGAGGTCAGGCGGCCGTCACGCAGAACCGCCCCCACGTCCGCGACGTCCTGTTCGCTGAACAGCGGCCACTTGGGCCAGGGCGCGGTGCGGACCGGCCTGCCGCCCAGCATCGCCAGCTTCTCGGTGCCTGCTGCCGGACCGCGATAGCCACCGCCTGCCCGCCTACGGCAGGTACTCGCGATCCAGCAGGTCCGGGGAGGCCTTCTTGGAGGGGGTGGTCATGTTGATCAGCAGCACCGACCCCAGGCCGCTTTCCGGGTACAGCCGCACCTCGGACACGTAGCCCAGGCCCCCGCCCCTGTGCGAAAAGAAGCGCCGGCCATCCCGCTCCTGAATGAACCAGGCCAGGGCGAAGGCGGCCTTGTCGGTGCGGACCTGCTCGGTGAACAGCAGCTCGCGAGCCTCGGCCCCCAGCAGGCGCGAATCCGGGCGCAGCAGGTCCCGGAACACCACCGCGTAGCTCTCGGCGCTGCTGATGATTCCGCCGTGAGCCGGGGCGTTCAGGTAGAAGCGGTTGTCCAGGCCGACCCACGCTCCCTGGCGGCGCAGCCGGCCGCCCTTGAGCACGAAGCGGGCCAGGATCTGGAAAAGCAGCTGCGAGCGCTTGAAGTAAGGCCGGGCATCCACGCCGTAATCCTGGGTGCCGAAGTGGATGTCCCCGGCCTCCAGCCCCAGGGGCTGGAACACATTGGCCTGGGCGTAGCTCTCATAGGAGGTCCCGGACACCCGCTCGATGACCTGTCCCAGGAGAGCGTAGCCGAGATTGGAGTAGGCCGCCCCCTGCCCCGGGGGGAAGCGCGGCTTGCTGCTGCGGGTCACGACCCGGCGCAGCAGCGCCTCCCGGTCGAAGGAGGCGTGCTCCTCCTGCCAGTGCACGTAGAAGTTGCCCAGCACCGGGTCCGGCACCCCCGCGCTGTGACTGGCCAGCTGGCCCAGGCTGACCCCCGCGTACGGCAGGTAGTCCAGGTGGCGGCCCGCCTCGTCATCCAGGCGGAGCAGGCCACGCTCCTGGAGCTGCAGCAGGCACACGGCGGTCACCAGCTTGGTCGTGGAGAACACGTTCAATCGGGTGCGCGACGTCATGGGCCGCCCGGCTCCCACGTCGGCCAGGCCTACAGCGTGGCTGTCCACCACCCCGTCGCGGTCGAACACCACGTACTGCAGCCCCGGGAACTCGCCGGCGCTCTGCAGGCGCTCCAGGTAGTCGGCCACGCGCCGGTGACGGTCAGCGATCCCGCGGTCCATGATTCGTAATGTAGCGTTTTCCCGCGGCCCCGGATACGCTCAGGACGCCGTGCGCAGGCTTTTCAGCTTGACCTTGTAGTACAGATAGTTCTCGAATGAGATGTCCGGCGGGGCGTAGTGATCGAGGATGGGAAAGTACCCCCCCTGCGACAGCAGCGGCTTTGCGACCCTATCCAGTTCGGCATCGATGGCCTCCGGACCTTCCGCCAGCGCGCGCTTGTCGATTCCGCCGAACAGAATCAGATTCTTTCCGTATCGCCTGCGCGCCGCATGCAGATCATTTCCAGCAGCCACCTCGAAGGGCAGGACACCATTGATTCCACCCTCAACCGCCAGCGGCAGGAATTGGTCGAGGTTCCCATCGCAGTCCACCACGATGACGGGAACACCGTGACTTCGCAGGAAATCGGTGAACTTTCTCCAGCGGGGGACCATGATCCGACGCATGATTGCCGGCGAAAACAAGGCTCCGGTTTTATAGCAGATATCTTCCCACAGGTAGCAGAAGTCCAGCGAGATCCCCGCGGCGAACACCCTCGAGGCCATCTGCAGATTCCAGTGGAGCATGTGATCGGCGATTTCTTCGACGAGCGACGGATCGTCGTAGAGCGCGAGGCTGTAGCCCTCCAGCCCCATCATGTTGCGCGGCAGGCCCATCAAGCTCAGAGACATCATGCCCAGCGGAAAATCGCGTTCGCTCCACGGACGCCCCTGCAGCAAAGGATCGTGCTGATACGTTGTCCGCCTCAGGTCGATGCGCTCCCAGCCAGCCGGCCACCTTTCCGAAGTCTGGGGGTCCAGCAGTTTCCGGTACTCCTGCCACGAAGCGCGGCCGCGCACCGGGAACTCCAGATACTGCGGCAGCACCCCGGGCACGCTTTTGGAAACCCTGTAAACCATTCCATCCTCGTCCCGGACCAGCTCCGTCTCGCCCTCATCCCGCATGACCTGGCGCTCGAACCAGGGCACGATGGCGACGTAGTACGGAGGATTGAAGAAGGGGCGCCCGCAGCGGATGGTGTTGTAGACAGGAAGGTACTCGGTGTGGTCCTCCCCGAGGGAAACCACCTGCAGGGGGTTTGCTGCACTGGAAAGGCCTTCGCGCCGCCAGCGCTCGATCGTTTCCAGCCAGATCCACTGGTGAAAGTCGTAGGGGTCACCGGGCCTCTCGAATCGGGCTATCGATAGAAATCGTTCGCGATCGTTCATCGAGTGAAAAGTATCCGACCCGGCGCCCGGGTGCAACCGTCAGCCCGGGCCGGCGAACAGATCGCGGCGCCGCAGGCCGGCGGTGAGCAGTCGCCCCATCACCCGGGCGCCGGTGAGCCAGGCGAGGCGGGCCCGGTGCCTGCGATTGGAAAGGATGCGCGGCACCAGGTGGCGGGCCACGGTCTGGGGGCGGTCGCCGAGGAGGTTGACGATCCGCCGCAGGCGCCGGGCCTCGCCGGGCTCATGCGCCCCATGGGGCCGGTGAGGAACCCGGTGACCATCATCCCCGGGCTCAGGGTGCCCACCAGCACCGGGGTGCCGGCGGCCTCGTCGGCCAGGGCGAGGGTGAAGTAGCGGATGGCGCACTTGCTGGTGCCGTAGACCGCGAGGCCGCCGCGCCGTTTGCCGTCGGACCCCCAGCCCTCCAGGTTGTAGATCGCCCCTCCCCCCTGGGCGAGCATGCCGCGCATCGCCGCGCGGGAGCCGTGGATCGTACCCAGCAGGTTCGTGCGGATGAGCCGGTCCATGGCCTCCGGCTCCAGCTCCCAGGCCGGGGTATTCCCGAGGGATGCCGGCGTTGTTGATCCACAGGTCCACCCGGCCCCAGCGCCGCGCGGCCGCCTCCCACAGCGCCTGCACCTGGCCGGGATCGGTGACGTCGCAGGCCAGACCCTGCACGCGCTGGCCGTAGGCGCCCAGGCGCTCCACGGCGCCCTGGACGGAGGCGGCGGCCCGGCCGCTGACCGTCACCCGGCAGCCGCGCTTCAGCAGTTCCTCCGCCAGGGCGAAGCCCAGCCCGCGGGTGCTGCCGGTGACCACCGCAGCGGGAGCGCTCTCGAGGCCGCATGCTTCATGCCCGCGCAGGCCTCCCGGCCCGGGCCCGCAGGCGCAGCAGCAGGGGCAGCTGGGCGCAGAGCATGCCGGCGAACATCAGGGCGCAGCCGGCCAAGCCGCGCTGCGCCCAGCCGCTCGCCCAGCAGCCACCAGCCGCCCAGGGCGGCGAACACGGCCTCCGAGGACAGCAGCAGCGCCGCGTGCGCGGGCGGCGCGCGGCGCTGCCCCAGGATCTGCAAGGTGAAGGCCACGCCCACCGACAGCAGACCCCCGTACAGGATGGGTACGGCCGCCGCCCGGATGGCCCCCAGGCTCGGCCGCTCCACGAACGGCAGGATCGCGCCGCTCAGCACCGCGCACATCGCGTACTGCACGAAGGCCAGGGCCATGGCGTCGGTGCGCGGGGAAAGCCAGCCCAGCAGCAGCACGTGGCCGGTCCAGAACAGGGCGCTGCCCAGGACGAGCAGGTCGCCTCGCTCGATGGTGAATTGACGGGTGACGCTCAGCAGGTACAGGCCGCAGGCGGCCAGGAGCACGCCGACCCAGCGGGACCAGCCGGCGCGCTGTCCCCAGAACAGGCCCGCCAGCGGGACCAGGACCACGTACAGGCCCGTGACGAAACCGGCCTTGCCCGCGGTCGTGCTGACCATGCCGGCCTGCTGAAGGAGGGCCCCGCCGGTGAGCACCGCTCCGGCCAGCAGGCCGGCGGGCAGGGGGTGGATGCGCCGAGGGCCGCCAGCCGGAGCCTCCGGGGCGGCACCCGCCGCAGCCTCGGCGGCGGCCGGTTTCCGGCGCGCGGCCCGGCGTCGCGCGAGCACCAGCGGCAGAACAGTCAGCGCCCCCAGGGCGAAACGGATGGCGTTGAAAGTGATCGGCCCGATGTGCTGCATGCCGGCGCGCTGGGCCACGAAGGCGAACCCCCAGATGGCCGCAGCCAGCAGCAGGAGGGCGTCGTCGGCCAGGATGGCCAGTGTGGATTGCCTGATCAGAGGCGGGACTCCAGGCTCACCGGAGTTCCGGCGGTGTGCCGGCCGGCATCGCCCAGACGGTGGCAGCTACCCCTTGGCGGGGTCGGCAGGGTCGGAAGGGTCCACGGGTCCCCCGGCTGGCTTCGCCGTGCCGGTGCCTTCAGCATCGCCCGCATCGGGGCCGGCAGTCCCGGCGCCTTCAGCGGTGGTCTCACCCGCGGCTTCGGCGCCCTCCGTGGCCTCGCCCGCGGCCTCACCCTCGGCCTGATAGGGTACCCCGAACAGATCGGCCAGCACTTCCGCCTCGGTGCGCTCCTCGTTCTTCTTGAGGCGCTTTTCCCGCTTCTCCGCCTGCTTCTTCTGGCGTTCCAGCTCCTTGCGGCGCTTCTCGCTCTTGTAGGCGTCTCTGGCCATGGCTGACCCCTTTCAGAAAAAATGAACCGGGCCCCGACCCGTTGGAGCCGGGGCCCGGGGGTGGGCGGCGGCGGGGCCTAGACCCTGCCGCTCACCCGGCGCACCGCGACGTGGTTCTAGCGCCGCGGGCGGTCCATCGCCATGTTGACGCGCAGGGTCCTGCCGTCCAGCTCCTTGCCGTTCAAGGCGGTGATGGCGGCCTGAGTGGCCGCACCGTCGGCCATTTCCACGAACCCAAAGCCCTTGGAGCGGCCGGTGTCCCGGTCGGTGATGATGCTCACCGACTGGACCGCGCCATGGGCGCTGAACAGCGCGCGCAGGTCAGACTCCTGGGTGTCGTAGTTCAGGTTCCCGACGTAGATCTTGTTTGCCATTAGAAAGTTCTCCTTTTTGAAGCGGGAATGAGCCTATCGACGATAGGCCTTGTTCGTCTTTAGTGCGGCAGGTTCTTCAGGTTTGGATGGTATCGGTGGGAGCAAATTCGAAGCTGGTCCGTACCCGGTAAAGAATCTGGTCGTCGGCAAAGACTCTTTGGGAGACCTATGGCGGGGCCCCCCTATTCCCTTCGCGCTGAAAGTACCCCATATCGAGAAAAGAGTCAACTAGGCGCGGAAAATGCCGGGCGGGAACCGGGAGCCCGTGCTGGAGAACCGGCCGCCGGCGGGTTATATTCGGAGGATGTCCGCAGCAGGCATTACGCGGCGGGGGCAGCAGACGTGGCCGTAGCATTCGTGAACCTGCTGGCCACCGCCGCCTGGTTCGGCCTGCTGGTGGCGCTGGACCCCAACCGCCGGGTCAAAAAAACCGCCCGCGTCCTGCTGGAGTGCTACCTGCTGGGCATGTCCTTCCTCCCGCTGTTGGGCCTGCTGCACTGGGTGGTTAGTCTCCCGCTGCTGCCCGCCTACCGGGCGGGGGCGACGGACTCCATCCTGTTCTGGCTCTACGAGGAGCTGAGCACCGGCCCCGTGGAGGAACTGGCCAAGTTCCTGGTGTTCTACCTGATCACCCGCTCGCTGCGCTCGATCAAGGAGCCCCTGGACGGGGTGCTGCAGGCCGCGGCCGTGGCCCTGGCCTTCGCCTCGGTGGAAAACCTGCTCTACGGCTCCCGCTTCGGCAGCGTGGCCCTGGTGCTAAGGCGCTCGGTCATCTCCACCACCGGCCACCTGAGCTACGCGGCCATCTGGGGGATGTTCACCGCCTGCCTGCGCTTCGGCATCCTGAAGGTGGAGGCGCGCGCCGGCTGGAAGGTCCTGGCCTGGGCGGTGCTGGGCGCCGCGGCGCTGCACTCCAGCTTCAACCTGCTGCTCACCGTGGGACTGTGGCCCTTCGCCCTGGCCCTGGACGCCGTCTGCCTGCTGACCGCCATCCTCTTCCAGCGTTCCCTGGCCCGCCAGCCCCTTTACGGCGCCGAGCCGGTCGCCCAGCCGGAGAAAACCCTGCAGCTGCTGCACCACTCCTGGCGTGAGGGTAGCGACACCCCGGCGGTGCACTTCCGCCTGGGCCTGGCCTACCTGTCCCTGGGCGATACCGGCTCCGCGCTGCGCCACCTGGCCCGTTGCCGGTTCCTGCGCCCCGGCCACGCCCAGGTCGACGCGCTGATCGGCTGCGCGCGCATCCTGGCCGGCCGCGTGGACCAGGGCGAGGAACTGCTGGCCCAGGCCTATGCCCGCCTGGACCCGCGCGCCCGCTGGTACCTGCAGCGCACCGTCGGCCGCCTGCTGGACCGCCGCCAGCCGGGCCCGGGGGATCCCGAGCGGGCTCACCGCTTTCACCTGCGCCATTTCTTCCTGCACGCCCGTCCTCGAACCTGAGCCATTGCGGCAGCCGGTTTGGGTTGCTCCGCCGCTATTTTCATTAGTAATTTAGTAAGCAATCTCCCGCCCGATGAATCGGCAAACCGGCGGGACATATCCGGAGGTTATCAGAATGCATGGTAGAATCGTTTCGCGGATCGTCACAGCGCTCCTGCTTCTTGGGGCCGCAGCGGTCGCCCTGGCCCTGCCTCCCCTGGAGAAGGACGCAAAAATGCGCCTGGAGAGCTCTCCCAGGCACGGGGAGTGGGTCAGCATACCGGCGGCCATGGGCGACAAGGTCGACGCCTGGGTCGTGTACCCGGAGCGCAAGGACCGCGCGCCGGTGGTCATCGTGATCCACGAGATCTTCGGGCTCACCGACTGGGCCCGCTCCGTGGCCGACCAGCTCGCCGCCGATGGGTTCATCGCCGTGGCCCCGGACTTCCTGAGCGGCAAGGGCCCGGACGGAAAGGGCTCCTCCGCCCTCACCCCGGATGCCGCCCGGCAGATCAACAGCGCCCTGCAGCCGGCCGAGGTCGTGTCCCGCCTGAACGCGGCGGCCGCCTGGGCCACGAAGCTGCCGGCCGCAACTTCCCGGTTCGGCGTTGTCGGCTACTGCTGGGGAGGCGGCATCAGCTTCCTGTACGCCACCGAGCAGCCCGACCTGGGCGCGGCGGTGGTGTACTACGGGGTCTCCCCGGCCACCCCAGCGCTGGCCCGCGTGCGCGCCCCGGTGCTGGGGCTGTACGGGGGGGACGATGCCCGGGTCAACGCCACCATCCCGGCGGCCCAGGAGGAAATGAAGCGCCTGGGCAAGCGCTACGAGACGGAGATCTACGATGGGGCCGGGCACGCCTTCCTGCGCCAGCAGGACGCCCGGGAAGGCGCGAACCTGCGCGCCGCCCAGAAGGCCTGGCCGCGGACCGTGCAGTTCTTGAAGGAAGCGCTTTCCGGCGAGATGTCGCTGGCGCCCTCCCAGGCCTTGCCGGCCGCTTTCGTCGACCCGCTGTGCGTCTGCGAGGAGGAGGAGTGGAGCGCGGGGGTTGCCGCCGCTGCGACCGGCGCCGCCGCTACCGCTGCTACGTTGGATTGAATATCCGGGCCGGGGGTGTCGGCGTTAGCCCGCGATTGCGGGGCGTCTAGAAAACCTTTTCGCCCGTGAAGGAGCCGCGCCTGCCCCCCGGTCCTTTTCTTCAGGGCCGGGCGAGCTTCTCGCCCAGCTTGCGGGCCTGGGCAAGCTTTTCCGGGCTGTCCCGCACGTGCTTGTCGTCGGAGGAGTAGCGCAGGTCCCCGGCGATGGTCATTTCCGTGTAATCGGCGATCTCCTCGAACATCTTGCGGGCCAGCTCCGCGCCGGAGCAGGGATGCTCCTCCTGGTGCGTGAACACCAGCACCAGCTTCTTGCCCCGGTAGTACTCGGGGTGCTGCTCGAAGTTCAGGCCGTACAGCCGGTCGATGAACAGCTTGAGCTGCGCGCTGATGCTCCACCAGTACACGGGACTGGCCAGGACCACCAGGTCGGCGTCGATGAACCGCTGATACAGCGGCGACATGCCGTCGTCGAACACGCAGAACGGCCCCCCCTCCCTGCGGCAGGCTTCGCAGTTGGTGCAGGGGTGGATCTGCAGGTCGTCCAGGAACACCTCGCTCACCTGCTTCACCCCGGCGGACTTTAGCCCCTCCAGCAAAGCCCGCGCCAGGGTCACCGTGTTGCCCTTTTTGCGGGGGCTGGCTTGCAGCGCCAGTACGTTCATGCCGGCCATGATCGGCCAGCCCGCCCCCGCTGTCAAGTCGTCCGGCGCGGCCGGTGCAGCGGCCGGCGCCTGGTGGATTCGCCGGCGGCAAGCGGCTATGATGGCCGACAGCATGAAAACCCTGGTGCTGGCCGAAAAACCCAGCGTCGGCAAGGAGCTGGCCCGCGTGCTAGGCTGCCCGCAGGGGGGCAAGGGCTGGCAGGAAGGCAGTGCCTGGATCGTGACCTGGGCCATGGGCCACCTGGTGGAGCTGGCCGACCCGGAAAGCTACGACGAGCGCTGGAAAACCTGGAACCTGGAAAGCCTGCCCATGCTCCCGCAGCAGATGCGGCTGTCGGTGATCCGCCGCAGCGCCCACCAGTTCAACGCCATCAAGCAGCTCCTGCACCGACAGGACGTGGGCGCCCTGGTGATCGCCACCGACGCCGGCCGGGAGGGGGAGCTGGTGGCCCGCTGGATCCTGCGCCTGGCCGGCTGGAAGGGGACCACCCGGCGCCTGTGGATCGGCTCCCAGACCGACGCGGCCATCCGGGAAGGCTTCCGGGCCCTGAAGCCCGCCGCTTCCTACGACAACCTGTTCCGCGCCGCGGAGTGCCGGGCCGAGGCGGACTGGGTCGTCGGCCTGAACCTGACGCGGGCCTTGAGCTGCCGCTACGACACCCGCCTCTCGGCCGGCCGGGTGCAGACCCCCACCCTGGCCCTGGTGGCCGCCCGGGAGAAGGAGATCGGCAACTTCCGCCCCGAGGCCTTCTGGACGGTCCAGGCCGATTTCGGCCCCTTCCGCGGCGCCTGGCAGGGTCCCGGCGGGGCCACGCGCCTGAAGGACCCGGAGCGGGCCCGCGCCATCGTCGACAAAGTGCGGGGCGCACGCGCGGAGATCGTGGAGGTGAGCGAGCAGGAGAAAAGCGACCCGCCGCCGCCGGCCTACGACTTGACGCTGCTGCAGAAGGAGGCCAGCGCCCTGCTGGGCTTCGGCGCGGCCAAAACCCTGAGCGTGCTGCAGGCGCTGTACGAGCGGCACAAGATCGCCAGCTACCCGCGCACCGACTCCCGCCACATCACCGCCGACATGGTGCCCACCCTGCCCGACCGCCTGCGCGCCTTGAGCGGCACCCGCTTCCGGGCCCAGGCCGAGGAGCTGCTGGGCCGCCCGCTGTCCCCCGGCAAGCGCTTCGTGGACGACGCCAAGGTGCGCGACCACAGCGCCATCATCCCCACCGAGGAACTCGTGCATCCGGAGCGCCTCGCGGCCGACGAGCGGGCCTTGTGGGAGATGATCGCCCGGCGCTTCCTGGCCGTGCTCTCCCCGCCCTGCCGCTTCACCGCTATCCGCCTGGTCACCGAGGCCGCCGGGGAGCGCTTCCTCACCCGCGGCACGCGGATGATCGAGGCCGGCTGGCGCGCCGTGGCCGGCAGGCTGGACGAGGAGGAGCGGCGGCGAGGAGGAGCTGGCCGAACAGAGCCTGGCTGTTCCCCGCCGCGGCGAGCAGCTCACGGTCAAGGCCGTCGACCTGAAACAGGGTTTCACCCGGCCGCCGCCGCGCTACACCGAGGGCACCCTGGTGGCGGCCATGGAGGCGGCGGGGCGCTTCGTGGAGGACAAGGAGCTGGCCCGCTCCATCGAGCGCGGGGGCATCGGCACCCCGGCCACCCGGGCCGAGATCATCGAGAAGCTGCTGGACAACTGGTACATGGAACGGCGGGGCAAGGAGCTTCACCCCACCGCCCGGGGCCTGGAGCTGCTGGAGCTGGTGCCCGAGCCGCTGCGCTCCCCGGAGCTCACGGCCCGCTGGGAGAGCCGGTTAGCTCGCGTGGCCGAGGGGTTGGAGCCGGCCGAGGGCTTCCGGGCCGACATCCGGAACAACGCCCGCGAGCTGGTCGCCCAGGTGAAGGCCAGCACCGCCGAGTACCGGCCCCGCAATCCCGGCGCCACCCCCTGCCCGGTGTGCGGCCGTCCGCTGCTGGCCGTGCAGGACCGCCGCGGGCGAAAGATCCTGGCCTGCCAGGCGCTTTCCTGCGGCTATGAGCAGAGCGCGCAAGCCGGCGACGGGCCGCACCGCCCTTCGCCCCGCGAGAAAGCCATCACCCGCCGCATGCTGCACGAGTACAGCGACGACACGAAGGAAACCGCGACCCTGGGCGATCTGCTCCGCGCGGCGCAGGAAAAAAAGCAGAAAAAAGGCGAGGATGCCGAACACCATGAGTGATGCTCTGAACCCGAAGTTCAGGCGGGAGGTAGGCGACGGTTTCCGCGAGAAGGTGCTGCTGCTGAAACCGCTGAAGGACAGCCAGGAGCGCACAAGCGAAGGCATCCAGCTGCACTGCACCCGCTGCCCGATCCATGAGCTGGCCCGTGAGCTGGACGCGTTGGAGTGGGGCTACGCGCTGCACTGCGCCCAGGACCCCCACATCATCGCCGGATTCAATCCGGCCATCGGCTTCCGCCAGACCCGTTGGCTCATGCGCGGCGACGACTGCTGCGACCATTTCTATTCAGCCGCCCGGGCGGTCAGGAACCGGTAGATCTCCACCATTGCCAGGGAGTCCTGGCGGCAGTAGGCGCGCAGGGCATCCGCCAGCCGGCGCTTCTCCTCGCCCTCCGGCAGGCCGGTCAGGCACTCCCAGGCCGCCTGGGCTTCCTCCCCATTGGCCACCTCCAGCCCCTCGTAGCTGAAAGCGGGCAGCAGCACGGGCAGCACGTTCTTCAGGGAGTTGGAGCCGCCGAAGGCGGGGTCCAGGTAATGCTCCCGGAAGACGGCCAGCAAGTCCCACAGCCTGCCGGCGGCCGCCTGCAGCGCGGAGGCGAGCGCTCCCGGCCCCAGGAACTCAGCCAGCTCCTCCAGCACGCCCTTCTCGAAGCCGGCATTGTAGGCTACCAGGGAGCCCGCCGGGCGCAGCGCTTCGCCCAGCGCGCGGGCCAGGGGCGGCCGGGGATCGCCGAGCCCATCATGCAGGTACTCGAATTGGCGCAGCTCCCCGCCGGATTCCAGCCGGTGGCAGCTGAACTGGAAGGGCAGCCGCCCGTAGGGGTGCAGGCCTTCGAAGCGCGGCACCGCGGGGCTGTCCGTTTCGAAGTCCAGGAAGTGCAGCGGAAACTCCAGCCCCGCCAGCTCCCGGCGGATGGCCGGCCAGTCCACCCGCGCCCGCCCGCCCAGGTACAGGTCCACGAAGCGGCGCGAGGTGGGCGGCAGCGGGAAGCCCGGCGGGATGCGGGCGATGTCCAGGATGCCGCGCGCCGATAACTCGGCCTTGGACTCGGACTTCAGCAGCGGCACGTCGAACACCGAGACCTCCGGCACCTGGCGCCAGCAGTAGGCCTTGAACTCACACTCGTAGGGCGTGGTGCACTGCGGGCCCACCGGCAGGCGCGGCTCCGCGCGCTGCTCCAGCAGCCGCAGGAACCCGTCCAGCTCCCTGCCCACCCGCTCCAGGTTCCCCGCGACCTGAGCGCCAAGCTCCTCCAGGATGAACAGGTCCGATAGATCCGGGAAAGTGCAGGCGGGGTTCAAGTGCATGAGGAACACCCCGGCTACGCGCAGGCCGCTGCCCTCGGCCACGAAGCGCTGCACGGCCGCATCCGGAAGGTGCTCTTCCTTCACTCTGGTGGTGGACTTGACCTCGATCAGGTCCCAGGCCCCCCCCGCGGCGCGGCGCAGCACGTCCACGCGCACGAGGGTCTGATGATGCAGAAAGGCCGCCTCGAACACGGCCGGCGCCTCGGAGGCCAGGGCCTGCCGCGTCTCGGCTAGTGCCCGTTCGCGCTCCTGCGGCCCGGCCTGCACGAACACCCCGCCGGGGAAGCGCTCGGTGGCCAGCAGGCCGACCTGGGTGCCCTGGTTTCGTAGGATGCGCTCCTGGGCAGGAGGTGCAGGGGCCGGCCCGCCCGGGGTCGTTCTCCTGCAGCCACAGGGCCTTGCGGCAGATGAGCCCTTTGATGTAGCGGGACTTGGTCAGCCGGTAGGGCCGGGCCGGGCCGGCTGGTGGGGCGGGGGGCATGGTCCCATCATCCACTATTGTCCTTCCAACCCTCATTTTGCCGATCGGTCGGCGGAGAGCAAGCCTCCGCCGGCCGCCCCGGCGTTCCGCAAGTCAGACCACGCGGGTGGTGCGGGCCTCCTCTGATACGGCCTGGATACGGATGGGGTAGCCGCGGAAATGGTGCGCGGCCCAGTAGAAGGCGATGGTGTTCTCCACGGCCCGCGGGGTGGCCTGGATGGTGTGGTTGGAGGAAAGCAGGTGGCCGCCGCCGGGGGACAGGGTGCAGATGACCTTCTTGACCTCTTCGACCACCTCCTGCACGGAGCCCCGGGACATGACGTTGCGGGTGTCCACGTTGCCCCAGACGGTCAGGTTCTTGCGGTACCGCTTCTTGACCGCGGCCACGTCGTTCACGTCCGGCTGCAGCGGGTTGATGATGTCCACCCCGACCTCCACCAGGTCGTCCAGGGCCCACTCCACCTTGCCGTCGCAGTGGAAGGCGATCTTGAGGTTCTTGTTCAGGCCGCGCAGCTCGCGGAAGACCCGGGCGTAGCGGCTCTTCAGCAGGCGGCGGAAGAGCTCCGGCTGCATGATGGGGCCGGTCTCCACGCTGAAGTCATCGCCCCACCACAGGATGTCCACCCCCATCTTCACCAGCTCCCGGGAAAGCGCCAGGGAATGCTGCATGGTGCGCTCCAGCAGCTCCTCGACGAAGTCCAGGTTGCCGGCCAGGTCCATGAGCAGGTTCTCCAGGCCGCGCAGGTACCAGGCTCCCTCCAGCATGGAGCAGGCCACCGCCCCGATGATCCCGTATTCCTTGCCGTCCCGCTCGATCAGGCGGCGGTTCTCCTGCAGGCCGATCTTGGAAACCTGCAGCGGGTCCGGCCACCGGAAGCGGTCGTAGTTGCGCAGGTCGGCCAGAGGGTGCTCCACCATCTCGCAGTAGCCGCCGTGCTCCTGGTGCTTGTAGCTCCACTTGATTCCGAAATCGTCCCGATAGAGGTTGTCGCCGATCTTCTTGGTTTCGTCGTAGATCGTGCTGAAGCCTTCGCAAAACCCCACGGCCCGGTACAGGAAATCGTTGCCCAGCCGCTTGGCCAGGGCGAAGGGATCCTTGGAGGTGTCCACGTTCAACATTTGGATGAGCTGGTCGGCAACCTCGGGAGCCATCCAGGCGTCCAGCGGAACCTTGTCCGGTTCCTGGTGGTCGATCGCCATCAGCACGCGCTCTTTGCTCGTCATCTTCATCCTCCGCCGGGCAGACTATTGCAGGCGCATGCCTTTGTCAATCGAAATCATTGACAGGTGCAATGTCAAAGGTTATAATGTTTTTTCTAAATATTATAATATCCTGTGGCATTGCATCTGCCAGTCACCAATATATAATGTCCGAGCCTCTGTGAAAGGAGGTTGCGCAGGGGCGGAGAATCTTCGAGACATCATCCGGAAAAAAAGAAAGCAGGAGGAGCGAAAATGAAGCGAGCTATCATTGCGTTGTTGATTCTTGGCCTTTCAGTCAGCCTGGCTTACAGCGCGGGGGACGGGGAAGGCAAGGCGGGGGCGAAGAAAATTGCGATCGCCTCCATCATGTTCCAGGAGGATTCCTATTTCAGGGCTCTGGGAATCGGCATGAAGGAAGCCGCGGATGAAGCCGGTGTGGAGCTGCTGTCCGGCAACTGCTACAACAAGGTGGACAAGGAAATGGAGCTCGTCAACACCTATATCTCCCGCGGGGTTGATGCGATCATCCTTTCGCCCCTGAGCTTTACCGCCTCCGTGCAGGCCCTGAAGCAGGCAAACGAAAAGGGGATCAAGATCGTTCTCTACAACACGGGGGTCGACGCCGACTTCTATTCCACCCTCATCGAGAGCTCGCACGAAGTGCTCGGACAGTCGACCGGCAAGGTCGCCCACAAGTACATCCAGGAGAAACTCGGCGGCAAAGCCAAGATCGGGATCATCGATTTCGTCGCCCTCCTGCCCGAGCAGAGCAACGCCCGCAGCAACGGCTTCCTGAGCCAGCTGAAGGACCTGCCGGGCGTGGAAGTGGTCGCTGCGCAGTCGGCCTGGCTGGCGGAAGCCGCCACGCAGGTCGCCGGGGACGTCATTACCGCCAACCCCTCCATCAACGTCATTTACGCCTGCAACGACGGCGGCACCGTCGGGGCGACGATGGCGGTGAAGAACGCCGGCAAGGCGGGCAAGATCGTCGTGTTCGGAATCGACGGCAACGAGCAGCTTGCCAATTTCATGCTCTCACCGGATAATATCCTGCAGGCGACCACCGCCCAGCAGCCTTACGCGATCGGGAAGAAAACCATCGAGATGGCGATCAAGGCGGCCAAGGGGGAAGCGATGGACAAGCACATCATCGTCCCCGGGATCCTGCTGGACCGGGCCAACCCCGACGGGCTGAAGGCTTTCTTGAAGGATATGGAAGCGCTGACCAAGTAGAGCTGAGCCGGGGAAGAACTTGGGCGAGTACAAGCTTGAGATCCAGAACATCACGAAGATCTTCCCTGGCACCGTGGCGCTATCGGACTTTTCCGCCCGCTTCGAGGGCGGAAAAGTCCATGCTTTGATCGGGAAGAACGGGTCAGGAAAAAGCACCCTCGTCAAAATCTGTTCCGCCGCGCTGCAGCCGACCTCCGGCACGATCAAGGTCGACGGGAAAGTAGTGACCATGCGGGCGCCCTCCGACGCGCTGGCGAAAGGCTTGGCCGTCGTGTACCAGGAGCTGAGCCTCATTCCGGAAATCACGGTCGTGGAGAACATCCTGCTGGGCAGGCTGCCGAAAAAAAAGGGCTTCCCGCGCATTTCGATCGACTGGGCCGAGGCCTGCCGCCGGGCGGAGGTGATCCTGCAGAGCGTGGGCTCGGACATTCCCTTGCGGGTCAAGGTGAAAAACCTGAGCATCGGGCAGCAGCAGGTCGTGGAGATCGCCAAGGCCATGTCCTTCAACCCCTCGGTCCTGATCCTGGACGAGCCGACCTCCGCCCTGGCCAGGAACGAGACGGAAGGCCTTTTCAAGGTGATCCGCAATCTCAAGGAGAAGGGGGTCGCGATCCTCTACGTGACCCACCGGCTGCACGAACTGTACGACATCGCGGACACGGTGAGCGTGCTGCGGGACGGGAAGTATGTCGGCAGCGTCGAGGCGGCCCAGGCGACCCCGCAGATCATCGTGGACCTGATGTTCGGCGGGACGATCCAGAGGCAACGGCCGGAGAATTTGAGTTTCCAAGAGAAGGTCGTGCTGGAGGTGAAGGGGCTTTCCAGCGGGAACCATTTCCGCAACGTCAGCTTTTCCCTGCGCCAGGGGGAGATCCTCGGGATCGCCGGGATGATGGGTTCGGGGCGGACCGAGCTGCTGCGGTCCATCTTCGGAATCGACCCCTTCAATCCGGGGGGCAGCATCATCGTTGACGGAACGGCGGTCAAATCCCCCACTCCCATTCTCATGAAGAAGTTGGGGGTGGCCATGACCCCGGAAAACAGGAAAAAAGAAGGCATCGTCGAGGCTCTGAGCGTGCACGCCAACCTGTGCCTGGCCAGCCTGAAGGCGATCGCCAAAGGCAACATCCTTTCGAAAAAACGGGAAAAACCGTTCGTTGCCGAGCTCATCGAAAAGCTGGGAATCAAGGTCGCGGACGCCAGGAATCTGATTTCGTCGCTCAGCGGCGGAAACCAGCAGAAGGTCGTCGTCGGCAAATGGCTGAACACGAAACCCAAGATCATCCTCTTCGACGAGCCGTCCCGGGGAATCGATGTCGTTGCCAAGCAGCAGATATTCCAGATCATGTGGGACTTGAGCCACGAGGGCATAAGCTCGCTGTTCGTGTCCACCGAGCTGGAAGAGCTGATCGAGGTGAGCCATCGTATTCTGGTGATGAAACACGGCCAAATCGTCGATGAGGTGCAGGCGGAGGAGGTGAGCATCGACCGCCTGTACGCCATGTGCATGGAGGGTTGAAGCAAGATGAGCGAGAACCGCGCCAACGTAGCGAGGCTTCGGTGGGACGACTACATCCTGGAGGCGATCCTGGTCGCTCTCTGCGTGCTGCTGGCTTTCACGGCACCCGGCTTCGCGACCATGAACAACGTGCTGAACGTCCTGCGAAACACCTCCATGCAGGGCATCATCGCCCTGGGCATGACCATAGTGATCATTTCGGGAGAAATCGACTTGAGCGTCGGCTCGGCGGTGGCCTTCGCCGGGTCGCTCACCGCGGTGTTGACCAAGAAACTGGCCGCGGTCGGGGTGTCCCTTCCGGCGGCTATCGCCATTGCCGGGGTAACAACCCTCGCCATGGGCTTTTCCCTCGGCGTTCTGGCCGGGCTGATCAGGAACAAGTTCAAGGTGCCGACCTTCATCATCACGCTGGCCTCCATGACCGCCTTGTCCGGTTTCTCCATGATCATCACCAAGGGCTTCCCCGTGAGCCCGTTTCCCGAATGGTTCAACTTCATCGGAGGCGGCTACCTTTTCGGCATTCCCTTTCCCGCGATCGTGTTCCTGCTCATTTTCCTGTTGATGCTCTTCCTGATCCGCAACACCACCTTCGGGCGCGCCGTCTACGCGGTCGGCGGCAATGAAGAAGCCGCCCGGTTGAGCGGGATCAGCGTGTTCTTCACCAAGACCGCCGCCCTGGGGCTCACTTCGATGCTGGCCTCGTTGTCCGGAATCATGGTGGCCGCGCAGATCATGTCCGGTACACCGACTACCGCCAAGGGCTGGGAGCTGGACGTGATTTCGGCGGTGATCATCGGCGGCGCGAGTCTGTCCGGCGGGACGGGGACCATCGGCGGAACCTTCGTGGGCATGCTGTTCCTGGGGGTCCTGATCAACGGCATGACCCTCCTGAATATCAACCAGTTCTGGCAGTACGTCGTCCGAGGGGGGCTCATCCTGGGCGCCGTGCTGTTGAACCAGATCAAAACTATGAGCGCGCGGCGCTGAAAGGACTCGAGGCATGCCGCTGGTCCCCATGAGCCGGCTTTTGCGCCACGCGCGCGCCCACGGATACGCCGTCGGCTATTTCGAGGCCTGGAACCTGGAATCCATCCTGGCCGTGAAGGACGCCGCCGAGGAGGCGGACTCGCCGGTGATCCTGGGCTTCAACGGCGGGTTTCTGGGCAGCTGTCGCCGGAAGGTCGCGGAGAATGTTTTCCACTACGGCGCCCTGGGCAAGGCCATCGCGGAACAGGCCAGAGTGCCCGCCGCGCTGATCCTGAACGAAGCCAGTCGGGTTGCTCTGCTGCTGCAGGGCCTGGAGGCGGGTTTCAACGTGATCATGCACGACCACCAGGAGTGCAGCTCCGAGCAATCCCTGGTCATCAATCAGGACCTGGTCCGGGCGGCGCACGCCGCGGGCGCCGAGGTGGAGGCGGAAATCGGCGAGCTTCCGTCCCACGACCTCAGGACCAACCGCGAAAGCCGAGGCGAGAAGACGGACCCGGAGTCGGCCGCCGCCTTCGTGCGCCGCACCGGGGTGGATGCCCTGGCGGTGGCCGTCGGCAACGTGCACATGCTGGAGGGCCGCAAGGCCACGTTGGACCTGGACCTCATCCGGACCCTGTGCCGGCGGATCGAGGTGCCGCTGGTGCTGCACGGCGGAACCGGTATCGAGACCGCCGCCCTGACGGAGGCGATCCGCCTGGGGATAGCCAAAATCAACGTGGGCACGGTCCTGCGGCGCACCTTCATCCTCGCCCTGGAACGCTACTTCCGGACGCACGAGGCGGCCCGCGTCGACCCCAACGAAGGCACCAGCACGGGCGGCGCGGAGGACCTGCTCGCCGGAGCCCGCCGCGCCATCACGGTGGAAGTGCTGAGGATGATGGACGTGTTCGGGTCGGCCGGGATGGCATCACGATTCCGCGAGGAGGAGCCATGATCGGGAAGAAGGAGTACCAGCAGGCGCGCGAACGGGCCGTCGGCTTTTTCGCCAAGGCCGGCATCGTGCTCACCGAGAAGGAGAAACAGAGCATCGAAGTGGCGGACTTCGGTTTGGGTGACCTGGGCAACATCGGCCTGGAAGTCCTGGTCTACGTGAACACCTCGCGGGTCTGCGCCAAGGAGCTGGTGATGTTCCCCGGGCAGACCTGCCCCGAGCACCGCCACCCTGACTCGCGGGGGTGTGCCGGGCAAGGAGGAAACCTTCCGTTGCCGCTGGGGCAGGGTTTACCTGTACCTGCCCGGCTCGCCCGGGAACCCGGAGCTCAAAGGTCTGGAAGCCCTACCGGCAATACCTGACCGCGGCTCACCTGATCGAGCTCAATCCCGGGGATCAGTACACGCTCGCCCCGGATACCCTGCACTGGTTCCGAGCCGGAAGCCGTGGGGCGGTGATCTCCGAGTTCTCCACCACCTCCACCGACGAGCAGGACCTGTTCACCGACCCGCGCATCGGCCGCTTCACCAAGATCGGCGAGTAAGTTCGAGGAGAGTGCCATGGAAGTCTGGAAACCCAGCGTAGCGATTCTCACCTTCACCGACGCCCGCGAGGAAGGAATCTCCTCCGACGCCGTGGAGAGGTTCCTGCGCGAGAAGCAGGCGGAACTGGGCCGCACTCTTGAGCGAAGGCGGGGTCGAGGTGATCGACGCCCTGCAGGACCTGCGCGGAGGCGACGCCAAGTGGTACGGGCTGCGCAGCCTGCGCGAGATCGACGCGGTGGTGCGCGGCCTCGCCTGCCCGCGAGGTCGACGCCGTGGTCATCGGAGCCTGGACCTGGTCCCCGCCGATGTTCATCAAGGAGTTCATCCGCAAGTTCCCCAGGCCGTTGGCCTACTACACCGAGAACGACCCGATGTCCGGCAACCTCTCCCAGCTGACGGCGACCTGCTCCAGCCTGATGGACTGGAGCGTGAACGAGTTCGCCCGGCGGCACGAACGCATCTTCGGCAACCGCCAGGCCCTGCTGGCCTGGGTGCGCGGGCGCCGCCGCCGCCAGCAGGATGCGGGAGAGCGCCCTGATGCTGTGGGGCGGGAGCTACGCCGTCAAGATGGACCAGCTCCAGGACGACTTCACCAAGCTGAAGAGCTTCCTGGTGCGCGACATCCTGCTGGAAGACCAGTACATCCTGATCAGCAGGGCCGAGCGCATCCGCTCGGGGCAGCCGCAGCGCATCCGGGCCTTCCTCGACTGGCTGCGGGCCATGGGCCTGCGCATCACCCGCGACCCGAAGATGGTCACCGACGAGGCGCTGGAAAAACAGACCGCCCTCCTGCTGGCCGCCCGCGACCGCCTGGCGGAGCTGGACGACGAGAACATCCGCGGAGTTTCCATCAAGTGCCAGCACGAGATCTACTCGGAGTACGGCGTGAACGCCTGCATGCTGCCGGCCTTCCTGCCCTTCCCCGAAAACGAGCTCGGTCCCCAGCGCGTCTACCCCACGGTCTGCGAGGGCGACACCAAGGGCCTGCTGACGGGGATGCTCCTGCACGCCGTCAACCCCGCCGTCCCGCCGGCTTTCGGGGACCTGGTCTCCGTGGGGGACGACCACGTGGAGTTCGCCAATTGCGGGGCGGGTTCCCTGTTCTGGGCCCGCAATTCCCTCCAAGGCCCGCCAGGCCTTCCCCGGCGTGGAGGCGGTCGCCAACATCCACGGGAACTCGGGGGCGGCCTTCAACTACTTCGGCGTCGAGGCGCCGCCGCTGACCGTGGCCCGCCTTACCCGCATCGACGGCGCCTACTACCTGCAGCTGGGCGCCGGCCGGGAGCTGGACGCCCGCCGCTTCCTGGCCCAGCGGCTGGGCGACAAGGAACGCCAGCACCTGGCCGGCACCTGGGGCAAGGTGGTGGTGGACCTGGGGGTCAAGGCCGAGAACTTCGTCAAGGTGATCGGCGCCAACCACCTGCACGCCACGCTGGGGGACGTGACCGCGGAGCTGCGAGGCCGCCTGCCGGCTGTGGGGCATCCGCACGGTGCGGCTGGACCGCGACGAGGACCTGCTGCGCTTCTACGACGAGGTGCGCCGGTAAGGAGAGTCCATGAGCAAGGAGTACCTGATCGGGATCGACCTGGGGACCACCCTGGCCAAGTGCGTGATCTACGACGCCGCCGGCGCGGTGCTGGCCGAGGCCCAGGAGGCCATGCGCATCCGCTACCCGCGCTCCGGGGAGGCCGAGCAGGACGCCGAGGACTTCTACACGGCCTCCTGCGCGCCTGATCCGGCAGTGCCTGCAGAGCCGCTCGCATCGACCCCTCCCGCGTGGCCGCGGTGGGCATCGACAGCCAGATGGGCGGGATCATGTCGGTGGACCGCCGCTTCCGGCCGGTGACCTACTACGACACGCCGCTGGACAGCCGCAGCGCCGCGGAAAACGTGGACATGCACGCGCGCTTCGGCGAGCGCATCCTGGCGCTGAACGGCTCGTTCTCCACCTACGGGAACAAGATCCTGTACTGGAAAAAGCGCGACGCCTGGAAGGACATCGCCAAGTTCCTGCAGCCCTCGGCGTTCGTGGCCGGCAGGCTGGCCGGACACAGCGGCGCGGACGCCTACATGGACCAGACCTTCCTGTGCTTCTCCGGCCTGGCCGACCTGTGCAACGCGCCGCTGGTCGGAGGAGCTGTGCGGGGCCATGGGGGTGGACATCGGCAAGCTGCCGCGCATCGTAGCCTCCACGGACATCGTGGGCGAGGTCAGCCGGCAGGCGGCAGCGGAAACCGGCCTGGCCCCCGGCACCCCGATCGCGGCCGGCTGCGGGGACCAGTCCGCCGGCTTCGTCGGGGCCGGCATCCTGCGGGAAGGCCAGATGGTGGACGTCTCGGGCACCGCCTGCATCCTGGGGGCCGGCGTGCGCCGATTACCGCTGCGACACCCGGCACCGGACCCTGGCCTGCATGAAGGCGGCCATCGGCGAGCGGCTACCACCTGATCTCCGTGGTGCTGGGCGGCCGCACGCACAACTGGTTCATCGAGGAGTTCTGCAAGGAGGAGTCGGCGAAGGTGCCCGCCGGCTTCGGCTCGGTGTACGAGTACCTGGACAGCCTGGCGGCCAAGGTGCCGGCCGGCTCGGACGGCCTGGTTTCGATCAACTACCTGCAGGGGCGTTTCTTCCCGCCCGACCCGGCGGTCCGGGGCCTGTTCGTCGGGCACACCTGGGCCCACACCCGGATGCACTTCTACCGGGCGATACTGGAAAGCATCGCCTACGACCACTACCTCACCCGGGAGATCATCCGCGAGCTGCTCCCCGGCCTCGCGCTGGGCACGGTCACGGCCATCGGCAGCGGGGCGGCCAGCGAGCTGTGGATGCAGATCAAGGCCGACGTCCTGCAGTCCCCCTACCAGAGCCTGCAGCGCAGCGACCTGTCCACCCTGGGGGCGGCGATCATCGGCGGCTACGCCGTGGGCCTGTTCAAGGACGTGGACACGATCACCGAGCGCTTCGCCCGCCCCCACCGCACGGTCCAGCCTCGGGAAGGCGCCGACCAGCCCTACCAGCGCAACATCCGAGGTCTACCGGGAGCTGTTCGAGCGGCTGCGGCCGATCTACCGCCGCCTGGCCGGAGGCGAGCCTTGAATCCCCGCGAGCGCTTCCTGGCCGTGATGCGCTTCGAGCCCGGGGTGCGCGCCCCCAAGGCGGAGTTCGGGTACTGGACCACGACCCTGAAGCGCTTCCTCCGCGAGGGCCTGCCGGTAGTGCGAGCCCCTGCCGCCGGACCTGCCGGACAACGGCACGATCAGCGGGGCCGAGCAGGTGTGGCCCGGCGACGGGGTGGTGATCGAGCGCAACGTGCGAGCCTGCCTGGGCCTGGAGCCCTACCCCGCCAAGTTCCCCATCGACGTCAGCGCGCGGCTGCCCGAGAAGGTCCTGGAGGAGTCGGAGGAGTACAAGGTCTACACCGACCGCTACGGCATCACCCTGAAGGTCTACAAGAAGGGGACCTCGGCCCCTCTGGACCTGGCCTTCCCGATCGCCGGCCGCGCCGACTTCGAGCGCTACAAGGAGCACTACTCGGCGGGGAGCCTGGCCCAGGCGCCTGCCGGCCGACTGGGAAGCGCGGAGCCCGCAGGCTGCGGGCGCGCGACTTCCCCATCCGCCTGGGCGGCTTCCCCTTCGGCTTCTTCGGCTTCCCCCGGCACCTCATCGGTTCCAACCAGCTGTACCTGCTGATGTACGACGACCCGCAGCTCATCAAGGACATGAACGAGTTCTTCCTGCGCTTCGTGATCGACTACTGGGACCGGATCATCCCGGCGATCCGCCCGGACTGCGTGCTGATCTGGGAGGACATGGCCAGCAAGACCGGGTCCATGATCTCCCCCGCGATGTTCGAGGAGTTCCTGAGCCCCTTCTACCGGCGCCTCATCGACTTCTTCCGCCAGCACCGGGTCGAGAACATCCTCGTGGACAGCGACGGCTACATCGAGGAGCTCATCCCGCTGTGGTGGGAGCTGGGCGTCACGGGCGTGTTCCCGATCGAGCGGCAGGCGGGCAACGACCCGCTGGCCATCCGGCGGCGCTTTCCCGCGGCTGCAGCTGCTGGGGGCCGTGGACAAGCGGGTGTTCGCCGCCGAGCGGACCGAGGCGGACATCGACGCGGAGTTGGGCGTGATCGCCCGCCTGCTGCGCTGCCGGCGGCTTCCTGCCGCACGCGGACCACCACGTGCCGGACGACTCCTGCTGGAAGAACTTCCGCTATTACCGCGAGCGCCTGAACCGCCTGATCGACGAGTCGGCGCCGCGGTAGCGGCCGGCGGGAATCGCTTCACCCCACGGACAACTCGATGGAAAACTTGACCCGGTCGCCGCGATAGCTGGTGGTGACGAAATAGACGATCTGGCTGCCCCTGCGTGAACGCCGTGTGCTCCACGTGGAGCATGATGACGTCCTTCTCGATCGCCAGCAGGCGGGCCAGATATTCATCGGCCGTCGCGGCTTCGATGGACTCGATGGCCCGGACCAGCTGGATGCCGTATTCGTTCTGCAGAATGTCGTTCAGCGGCACGTTGGCCAGGTCATGAAGGTGCAGGTCCGGACAGAGCCGGCAGGGGACCCAGATGACTTCCAGGGTGAGCGGCTCACCGTTGCCCAGCCGCAGCCGTTCGATGCGGCTCACCTGCTCCCCTTCCGCGATGTCCAGGTGTTTGGCGATGTGGCGGTCGCAGGCCACCGTTTCAACCCGCAGGATCCTCGATGCCGGCTGAAGCCCGTTCTGCAGCGCCCACTTGGTGAAACTGAAGAAGCGGTTTAGCTTCTGCTCGATCTTCGGCCTGGTGACGAAGGTCCCCTTTCCCGGCCTCCGCGAGAGCCTTCCGTCCTTGACCAGGATCTTGATCGCCTCCCGCACGGTGATCTTGCTGACGCCGTACTCCGTGCACAGCTCCGCTTCCGTCGGGATGAGGGACTCCTCGGCCCAGGCCCCCGCGTCGATTTTTTGCAGGAGATTCTCCTTGACCTGCAGGTAGAGCGGAATCCCCTTTTTCCTCCTCAAGCCCATCGCCGCTACCCCCGCACCGCGCCGGCCGTCAGGCCGCGGATGAACTGGTTCTGCAGCACGAAGAACAGCACCAGCACCGGGCGCGATGGAGATCACCACGCCGGCGCCGATGAGCTGCCAGGGGGCGGAGTACTGCCCCACGAACACGGACATGCCCAGCGGCAGGGTGTACAGCCCCTTGTCGTGCAGGAAGATCACCGCCAGCAGGAACTCGTTCCAGTTGGTCATGAAGGTGAAGATCGTCACCGTGGCCACCGCGGGCTTGATGATGGGCAGCAGGATCCTCAGGAAGATGCCGAACTCCCCGCAGCCGTCGATGCGCGCGGCGTCCAGGATCTCGTTGCTGACGTTCTGGATGTAGGACTTGAAGATGAAGGTGGACACCGGCAGGCCGAAGACGATGTAGGGGATGACCACCGAAGGGTAGCTGTTGAAAAGCCCCAGCCTCTTCATGAACACGAACAGCGGGATCACCACCGCCACCGGCGGGATCATGACCCCGGAGAGGATCAGGTGGAACAGGAAGTTGGAGCCCTTCAGGCGGAACTTGGAGAAGCCGTAGCCGGCCAGGGCGGAAATGAAAACGGTGATCGCCACCGAGGACAGCGAGACCACGATGCTGTTCCTGAACAGCCCGGTGAAGCCGAACTTAGTCCACGCGTCGAGGTAATTGGCCAGCCGGACCGTCTTCGGGAAGAGGATGGTCGTGAAGACCTCCTTCTCGGTCCGCAGGGAAAGTGAGAGGATCCAGACGAAGGGGAACAGAGTGACGACCAGCCACAGCAAAACGAGGATCCAGAGGAGGTTTCTGCTGAGGGGCTGCCGCCGGGCCATGGCTCTACGCCTTCTCCTCGCTCATCAGCCTGCTGCGGAAGTAGGCGAACAGCAGCGAGATGACCAGGATGATCACGGCGATCACCGAGGCGTAGCCCATCTTGTTGAACCAGAAGGCCACCTCGTACAGGTGGGTGGCCAGCACCTCGGTGTTGTGGTTGGGCCCGCCCTTGGTCATCACGTACACGATGTCGAACACCCGCACCCCGCCGATGAAGTTCAGCAGGATCACCATGGTGCCTACCCCTTTGAGCAGGGGCAGGGTGATGCGCCGCAGCAGTTGCCAGCGGTTGGCCCCGTCGATCATCGCCGCCTCGTACAGCTCCTCGGGGATCTGCTGCAGGCCGGTCAGGTAGAGGACCATATCGTAGCCCACCCACTGCCAGACGGTGGCCCCGACGATCGAGATCAGGGCCATGCGTTTGTCGCCCAGCCAGAAGATCGGGGTCTGGATCAGCTTGAGCTTTTCCAGGATCTGGTTGAGGATCCCGAAGGGGTCGAAGATCCTGCGACCACATGACCCCGACGATGACCGGCGAGAGCAGCACGGGGATGAAGATCAGCGTCCGCACCAGGTGGGTGAGGCGGGTGCTGTTGTTCAGGAACACCGCCAGCGCCAGCCCCAGCAGGTTGAGGAAGACGGTCGTGCCCACCACGAAGTAGAGGGTGTTGCGCATCGCCTTCCAGAAAATCCAGTCCGGCGGGATCAGCTTGAAATTGTCGAAGCCCACGAAGGTGATCTTCTTCAAGTCGAACCCGGCCCATTCCGTGAGGCTGAGGTACACCGTGTGCAGCAGGGGATACACGAGGAAAGCGAGAAAGAAAAGCAGTGCGGGCAGGATGAACAGGTATCCCGCAACCCGGTGTGTGCGCATGGCGTCAGGCAGTCAAAGCGGGTCCCGCCCTCGCGGGCGGGACCCGGCATGTTGACGGAAAGATTCTACCGCTTGATGGTCTTTTCCACCCGGTCCAGGGCCGCGACGAACTTGGCCGCGCTGAGCTCGCCGGTGAACAGGCCCTGCACGCCGGACATGACCTGGCTGTGCAGCTCCGGGGTGAACACGAAGCGGGTCTGGGCGATCGCCTGGGCCTTGATCATGTCGGCCAGGATCTCCCGCTTGGCCTGGATGTTCACGGCATACGGCGGGATCATGGAGTTGTCGACCAGGGTCTGGGCCGAAGTCAGGTCGGCGGCGATCCGGTAATAGGCCAGCACCAGGTCCTGGTTCTTCGCTTTTTTAAATATTCCCCAGTTGGTGGCCACCCCGCCGGTGGAGTAGGTGTCCTGCACGGCGGAGATCTTGGGGAACGGGAACAGGCCGTACTCCACGCCCTCCGGGAACCCGCTGTCGAAACCGCCTATGATCCAGGAACCGGCCGGGTAGAACATGGCCGTTTTCTGCTGGGTGAACAGCGCCTTGGCCCCCGTGAAGTAGTCCACCGCAGCGGTCCCGGGCGGGAACACGCCGTTGGCGTTCATCTTGAGGATCTGCAGTGCCGGCTCGATGAACTCGGGCCGGTTCCAGCTGAGCTTGCCGAAGTCGGCCTTGCGCAGCATCGTGTGCGAATCGTCCGTGTAGGCCACCATCTGGAAATACAGGTCGCCAGCCGGCCACCCGTCCTTGGCGCCGTGCGCGATGCCCATGTAGCCGCCCGCCTTCAGCGCCTTGCAGAGGGCGATCAGGTCGTCGATGGTCTGCGGGATCTTCAGGCCGAGCTGCTTGAAGATATTCTTGTTGTAGAACACCGTCAGGTTGTTCACGTCCAGCGGGATGCTGGTGATGTTGCCGTCGAAGGTCAGGTCCGCCAGCGCCGAAGGGAAGTATTTCGGAAACCCGGTCTTGAGCGCCTCGTTCAGGGGAAGAAGCTCCCCGCCTTGTACAGGCTGTACTGCGGCGATCCGGGGTGGATAGCCGGGATCTCCGGGTAGTCGCCGGCGGCGATGGTGGCCTTCATCTTCTCGTTGTACTCGGGGTAGGGGACCCACTGGATGTCCACTTCGGCTTCCGGGTGGGCCGTTTCGAAACGGGCAATGATCTGTTCGAAGACCTTCGGGTAGTCCCCTTCATTGTTCCAGGACCAGAGCCGCAGGGTGGCCTTGGGGGCCGCCGTCACGGTCAACGCCGCGCAGAGCAGCAATAGCGCTGCGACAACCCATCGTTTGTTCATGAAGTTCCTCCTTGATGGTTGGATTCTGACACAGTTTCCCGCTTTGTCAAGCTTTTTGCCATGACGGCCGGTTGCGCCTCACCACCCCCTTCGGCTACCATGCCCGACCATGAGCGACAGGTCCCGCACCTCGGACCGGGCCCGCGGCCTGCTGGCCTGCCTGTCCGCCTACGTGGCGGCCGGAGGCGCGGCGGCGATCGCGGGCCGCCTGGCCGGCGGGCTGCACCCGATCCTGGCCGGCGGGCTGGCGGACCTGGCGGCCACCCTGGCGGTGTTCGCCTTCAGCCTGGCCTTCAACAATTCCAGCATGTACGACCCGTACTGGAGCCTGATCCCGCCGTTTCTCGCGCTGTACTGGCTGCTGCGCGCGGGCGCGCACGGGCTGCCGGCGCGGCAGGCCCTGGCCGGGGCGCTGCTCCTGGCCTGGGCGGCGCGGCTGACCTTCAACTGGGCGCGCCGCTGGCGGGGCCTGGCGCACGAGGACTGGCGCTACGCCGACTGGCGGCGAATCGGCGCGGCCTACTGGCCCCTCAGCTTCGCCGGCTTCCACCTCCTGCCCACGGCCATCGTCTTCCTGGGCTGCCTCCCCCTGTGGCCCGCCCTGACCGCGCCCGGCCGGCCGCTGGGCCTGCTGGACGCGCTGGCCGCCGCCGTGACCGCGGGGGCCGTCGCCCTCGAGGCGGCCGCGGACCGGCAGCTTGCCCGTTTCCTGCGCACTGCCGGCCGCACCGACGTCCTGGAAACGGGGCTGTGGGCGCTGTCCAGGCACCCCAACTACTTCGGCGAGGTCTCCTTCTGGTGGGGACTGTGGCTGTTCGGCCTGGCCGCCGACCCGTCCTGGTGGTGGACCGTGGCCGGCCCGCTGGCCATGACCGCCCTGTTCCTGGGGGTCAGCGTGCCCATGATGGACCGCCACCTCGCGGCCCGCCGAGCCGCGCGATAATGAAGCGCGCGGCTCCGCTGGCCATGTTATATTTCCTGTAGGAGGCACGCGCATGCCGGCCATCGCTTCGCTGGAGGACCTCGCCGCCGCCCAGGCGGCGCTCGCCGAGCTGGAGCGGCGCCACCCGGAGGCCTTCGCCGCTTTCGTGGAGCTGTTCCGCCGGCACCGCCAAATCGGCTACAGGAACCTCTCCCGGCTGATGCTGGGCGAGGCCACGCCGGAGAAGCTCAAGGGCGGGGAGTAGGGCCGGGCCCCGGAACGCGCATGCAGACGCCCCGCGCTCCGCCCGACTGCCTGAAGTGCCGCTGGTTTCACGTCTCCTGGGACCCGCGCTTCCCGCGGGCCTGCCGGGTGTTCGGGATCAAGTCCTGGCAGCTGCCCAGCGTGGAGGTCTATCGGGCCACGGGCAGGCAATGCCCGGCCTTCGAGGTTTCGCCGAAGCTGAAAAAGCCGCGTTCCGCATAGAATCGTCAAGCCGCCCCGAACGCCCGCCGATTTCTACAATATGGAAGAGCAAGCACCTCCGCGACGGGGAGTGTCCTTCAGCCTGCGGGTCAAGATCATCCTGGCCTTCTGCCTCCTGAGCGCGCTGGTCAGCCTGGGCCTGGGCCTGTCCACCTACTGGATCCTGGACCGCAACCTTTTCCAGGAGCTGCGCAGCCGGGCCCGGGACCTCACCGAGATCGGCAGCCAGACCCTGGACCGCGACGCTCTCGGCCGCCTGGCCGCCAGGATCAAGGAAGAGTTGAGCGAGGAGGAGGCGGAGGAGATCCAGGCCGGCGAGGACTTCCGCCGGATCTCCGACTCCCTGAACCGGATCCGCGGCGTGGAGCCGAAGCTGGTGCGCTTCATCTACACCTTCGTGCCCACCGCCGACCCGAACACGGCCCTGTTCCTGGTGGACGGCGACGTGCTGCTGCTGGGCTCCACCCGGCCCAACGGCGAGCTCATCGAGGAGGACGGGATCTCGCCCTTCGCCTCCGAGTTCGACATCTCCGAGTTCCCCGTGGCCCGGCAGGTCATCGCCGAGAAGCGCGGCCTGGTCGAGAGCGAGTACACCTACGACGAGGACTTCCAGGTGAACTCGGTCAGCGGTTACGCCCCGATCCTGGCGGAGGACGGCCGGACCCTGCTGGCCGTGCTGGGGCTGGACATGGTGGACACCGACGTGCGGGGCCTGCTGAACCGCACCACCCTCCTCTCCCTGGCCGTGGCCGCGGCCGCCCTGGCGCTGGCCATCGCCACCTCCATCGGCATGGGCACCGCCTTCACCCGGGGCATCATCTCCCTGGACCGGGTCATGCGCAGCTTCGACGAGAAGAACATGGACGTGCGCGCCGAGGTGCGCAGCCGCGACGAGGTGGGCCGCCTGGGCCTGAGCTTCAACCAGATGGCCGAGCTGATCCAGCGCTACAGCGACGAGACCCGGGCCACCCTGGAAGCCTACGGCCGCTTCGTGCCCCACGAGTTCCTGTTCTTCCTGGAAAAGAGCAGCATCACCGAGGTGAAGCTCGGCGACCAGGTGCAGAAGGAGATGACCGTCCTGTTCTCCGACATCCGCGGCTTCACCACCCTGTCCGAGTCCATGAGCCCCGAGGAGAATTTCAACTTCCTCAACTCCTACCTCAGCCGCATCGGGCCGGAGATCCGCGCGCACAACGGCTTCATCGACAAGTACATCGGGGACGCGATCATGGCCCTGTTCCCGGAGAAGCCCGACGACGCGGTGCGCGCGGCCGTGGCCATGCGCGCCAAGCTGCGCGAGTACAACGGGCACCGCGCCTCCAGCGGCTACGCCGCCCATCGCGGTGGGCATCGCCATCAACACCGGCAAGCTGATGATGGGCACCCTGGGCGAGCAGGAGCGCATGGACGGCTCGGTGATCGCCGACGCGGTGAACCTGGCCTCCCGCCTGGAGGGCCTGTCCCGCCTGTACGGCGAGACCATCCTGATCACCGGCCCCACCCTGAGCCTGCTGGAGGGCCGCCGCGATTTCCAGACCCGCTTCATCGACCGGGTGCGGGTGCGCGGGCGCAAGGAGGCCGTGCTGATCTACGAGGTCTACGACTGGGAGACCCCGGAGCGCATCGAGCTGCGCAAGGGCCTGAAGGCCGACTGGTCCCAGGCCCTGAACCATTACTACGGCCGGGAGTTCGTGCCCGCCTTCCGCCTGCTGCGGGCGCTGCAGGAGAAGGACCCCCAGGACCGGATCGCCGAGCTGTACCTGCGCCGCACGGCCGCCCTGCTCAAGCGGGGAGTCCCGCAGGGCTGGGAGGGCGTGGAAGTCATCGACGCCAAGTGAGCGCCGAGCTGGAGCGCCTGGCCTCGGTGACCGCCGGCGGGGCGGTGCTGCTGGGCGCCACCCTGACCTGCGACGCGCACGGGCCGCGCCCGGTGCGCCTGGTGACCCACATCCACGCCGACCACCTCCACGGCCTGGCCGGCAGCCTGCGGGAATGCGAGGCGGTGCTGGCCACCCCGCTCACCCGCGACCTGCTGGCCGTGCTCAAGGGCCGGCGCAAGGCCTCGCGGCTGCGCGCCCTGCCGTACGGGCAGGTCTTCGAACGCCGGGGCGAGCGCCTGGAGCTTTTCCCCGCCGGCCACATCGCCGGCTCCGCCCAGGCGCTGCTCACCACGGCCGCTGGGGTGCGCATCGCCTACACGGGGGACCTCAAGTCCCCGCCGGCCCCGGTGCTGCGGGCGGAGGTCCTGGTCACCGAGGCCACCTACGGCGACCCGGCGCACGTGCGCCCCTTCCGCGGCGAGGTGGAAGAGCGGTTCCTGGAGCTGGCGCGCGAGCGCCTGCGGCACGGCCCGCTGTGCATCGTGGGCTACCACGGCAAGCTGCAGGAGGCCGCCGGCATCCTGCACCAAGGCGGCATCGGCGAGCCCATCCTGGCCCCGGAGCGCGTGTTCGAGGCCCTGGAGGTCTGCCGGGAGCACGGCCTGCCCGCTGGGCACGGTCCTGCGGCAGGGCAGCGCGGAGGCCCAGGCCGCGCGCGGGGGCGCCTACGTCCGCCTGCAGCACACGGCCGCGCCCGGCAAGATCGAAGAGCCTTCCCGCATCCTGCTGTCCGGCTGGCAGTTCGACGCCCCGTGCCTGCAGGTGGCCGGCGGCGCCTGGCGGGTGGCCCTGAGCGACCACTGCGATTTCAGCCAGCTCCTGGCCTACGTGGAGGGCGAGCGGCGCACGCCTGGTCATCGCGGACGGCTTCCGCGCGCAGGCCGCCGGGGTGTTCGCCGCCGAGGTCCAGCGGCGCCTGGGCGTGCGCGCCGTGGCCATGCCGTAACTCGCCATAGCGCCCTGGGGGCGTTGCTGCGGCGGCAACCGCAGTAGCGCCCGGCCCGCGAAGCTGGTACAATCCTCGCCATCCCATGGCACTGCGCATCCTGGCCACCGCCGACCTCCACCTGGGCATGCGCTTCAGCAAATACCCCGAGCTGCAGGCCCGGCTCGCGGAGGCGCGCTTCGCGGCCCTGGAGCGCCTGGTCGCGCGGGCCAACGCGGAGGGCTGCGGCCTGCTGGTCGTGGCCGGCGATCTGTTCGAGCGGACGAGCCTGCCCCAGCGTGAGATCCAGCGCGCCGCCGAGGCCCTGAACGGCTTCGAAGGGCAGGCGGCGGCCGTGCTGCCCGGCAACCACGACTACTACGCCGGCCAGACCGGCAGCCTCTGGAAGAGCTTCCGGGAGAAGGCCGGCGACCGGGTGCTGCTGCTCACGGAACCCCGCGTCTACGACCTGGAGCACTACGGCCTGGCCGCGCGCCTGTATCCGGGTCCCTGCACCGACAAGCACTCCCGCGAGAACGCATTGGGCTGGCTGGCGGGGTCGCCGCCGCCGGCAGCGCGAAGGGCGCCGAAGGCAGCCTGGCCATCGGCGTGGCCCACGGCGCCGTCGAGGGTCTGTCCCCCGACACGCAGGGCGAGTACTACCGCATGCGCCGGGCCGAGCTGGAGTCCGCCGGTCTGGACTTCTGGATCGTGGGGCACACCCATCGCCCTCTGACGGACGGCGACACGCACCTCTTCATCCCGGGCACCCCCGAGCCGGACGGCTTCGACTGCGCCCACGAGGGCGGCGTCCTGCTGCTGGAGGCCGCGGGCGGCAAGGTCCGCGCCCAGCGCCTGGACACGGGAACGTTCCGTTTCCGGCGCGAGACCCTGGAGCTGGCCGAGGGGCAGGAACCGGCGGCGGCCCTGGGCCGCTTCCGCGCGCCGGAGTACGCCAACACCTTGCTGCGCCTGACCCTGCGGGGGCTGCTGGACGCGGAAGCCCTGGCCGCCGCGCGCGAGGAGGCGAGCCGCCTCCGGCAGGTCGTTGCCTGGCTGGAGGCCGACGACACGGAGCTGGCCGAGCGCATCACCCCGGAGCGGGTGGAGGCGGAGTTCGCCCGCGGCTCCTTCTCCTGGCTGCTGCTGAAACGCCTGCTCGAGCAGGGCGACCCGGAGGCCCTGCAGCAGGCCTACGCGCTGCTCCGGGAGGTGCGCGGGTGATCCTGGAGCGCCTCCGGATCGAGTCCTTCGCCGGGCTGGCCGACCTGACGGTGGACCTGGGCGAAGGCCTGAACGTGCTGCTGGGTCCCAACGAGGCGGGCAAGTCCACCCTCTTCCAGGCCATCCGCCACACCCTGCTCACCCCGGCAAACCTCACCCGCCCCCAGTTCGCGAAACTGCTCAAGCCCTTCCTGCCCCTCGGCGGAGGCGACAGCATCGCCTGCACGCTGCACTTCCGCCACGGCGGGCAGGCGTACCGGCTGTCCAAGCGCTGGGGGGAGGGGCACTCCGCGGAGCTGGCCCTGCCCGACGGGTCGCGCCTGCGCGGCGAGGAGCCGATCCGCGAAGCCCTGGCCGGGCTGCTGCCGGCGGGCGAGGGCACCCTGCGCACGGTGTTCCTGACCGCCCAATCCGCCCTGCCCCGCACCCTGGAGGAGCTGCAGCAGGATCCCGAAGCGGCCGGCTCCCTGGCCGACCTGCTGCGCCGCGCCGCTCTCCAGCCGGACGGGCTTTCGATCAGCGCCTTCCGCCGCCTGCTGGAGGAGCGCCTGCAGGCCCTGCTCGGGCGCTGGGACCTGGAGCGGGAGCGCCCCGAAGGCAACCGCGGCCCGGACAACCCGTGGCAGCAGAATACCGGGGAAGTGGTGCAATCCTGGTACGAGCGCGAGGGCCTGGAGCGCAAGCGCGCCGAGGCCCAGACCGCGGAGGACCGCCTGGCCGAGCTGGCCCGGGGCCTGGAGGCCTGCCGGGACGAGCTTCGGGCCCTGGACCGCCGCGTGGGCGAGCGGGAGCCGGCCGCCCAGGCCGTCTGGGAGCGCCGCTCCCTGGCCGGCGAGCTGGAAACGCGCCGGGCCGAGCTGGACGCGCCTGAAGGACGGCTACGACCGCTGGCCAACGTTGGAGAAGAGCCTGGCCCAGGCCGCGCGCGAGCTGCCGGCGGCGCGCGAGAAAGCGGCGGCGCTGGAGAAGGAGAAGCTCCGGGCCGAGGAGGCCGAAGGCCGGAGGCAGGCGCTCGGCCTCGCTGGCGCAGGCCCGCGAGCTGGACCAGGCCGCCGCCCGCGCGCGCGACCGCCTGGCCCGCCTGCCCGCCCTCCCCCGCCCCGACCTCGCGGAGCTGGAGAAGGCCTCCGCGGATGCGGAGCGCACCTGCCTCCAGGCTCCGGCCGCTCAGGGCATCGCGGTGAGCTTCCAGGCGCGCGCGGACATCACCCTGCGGGTGAGCAAGGACGGGGAGGAAGCCAGGAGCCGCGCCCTGGGGCCCGGCGAGACGCTGACCCTGCGGGCCCGCGAGCGCGCGCGCCTGGAGGCCCGGGACTGGAGCCTGGAGGCCGCCGCCGCGCCGGAGGACCGGGAGCGCCGCCGGGAGGAGGCCGAGGCCGCCCGCCGGCGCCTCGCCGGCCTGCTGGCCGCGCGCGGTCTGGCTTCCATCGAGGCGGCGCGGCAGGCCTGCGTGGACTTCGAGCTCGCCAGCCGCGAGGCCGCGCAGGCCGAGGCCCGCCTCGAGGAAAGGCTGGGCGGGCGCAGCCTGGAGGAACTGGAAAAGGCGGCCTCGCCCGCCGCGGCGGGCCCGGCAGGCGGAGGGGGGCGCCGCGCCGCGCGCGCTGGTGGCGGTGGTGGAGGAGCTGCACGCGGCGGCCGACCACCTGCGCGGGCTGCAGGCGCAGGAGGCCGCGGACCGGGAAACGCTGGCAGGCCTGGTCCGGGAGCACGCCCGCCGCGAAAAGCTCCTGGAACGCATCGTGGCCGAAACCTCCGGCTGCCGGGACGCGGAAGCCCGCCTGGCCGCGCTCCCGGCCCTGCCGCCGGAGGCCGTCGACCCGGAGGCGTTCCTGAAGGCGCAGGACGCGGACAAACGCGAGCGGGACGAGCTGCGCGGCCGGGAAAGGAAGCTGGCCGAGGAGTACGTCCGGGCCGAGGAGAACCAGCCGGAGGAATCCTCCGAGGAGCTGGCCGGCCGGAGGGACGACGCCGACCGCCGGCACCGGCAGGCCCTGCACCGCGCCCGTGCCTTGCGGGCCGTGCAGGCTGCTTCCGAGCAGGTCCTGTCCCAGGACGATCGAGGCGCCCAGCAGGGATTCGAGCGGGCCCTGGCGGGATTCGCCGCCGAGCTCACCGCCGCGCGCTACCGGGCCATGCCCCTGACCGGCGGGCTTCCGGATACGCTGGAGCGAGAGGACGGGCTGCGCCTGCCCTTCGACTACCTGTCCGGCGGGCACGCGCGGGCTGTTCGCCCTGGCGCTGCGCCTGGCCATGGCCGAAGCGTTCCTGGCCGACGGAGGAAGGCTTCCTGATCCTGGACGACCCGCTGGTGGACCTGGACCCCGAGCGCCAGGAGCGGGCTTCCGCGGTGCTGGCGCGCTTCGCCGCCCGCCCCGGCCGGCAGCTGCTGCTGTTCACCTGCCACCCCGCGCACGCCGCGCGCTTCCCCGCGGCCCGCCTCGTGGAGCTGTAAAGCGGGCCAGGCGCCTGCGCGGCGGCGGCCTCCACTCCCTACGCCGCCGGCCTTCTCGAGGCCGCTTCCGCCGCCATGGCCGCACGCGCCGCCCGAGCCACCCGCCTGGCCAGGGCCAGGATGGTGAGGATGGGCGGGTTGCCCAGCGAGCGCGGAAAGAGGGTGGCGTCGGCCACGTACAGGTTGGCCGGCAGGCGGGCAGGGTGCAGGCTCGCCGCATCCGCGGCCGTGAGGGGGAGCATCCCCCCGGGGTGACCGGCGTTGAGCGTGCCGAGGAAGATGCTCCGCCGGGTCGGCCCCGAAGCGCACCAGGATGCCGCGGCACAGCGCCTCCGCCTCGGCCAGCCGGCGGCGGTCCTCCGCCGTGAGGCGCTTGTCCAGTCCGGCGCCGCGGGCGGGCACGCGGCCGCTCTCGGAGTCGGCCAGCTTGATCATCAGGGCCAGCACCCGGTCGGCCGGCCGGCGCCAGCGCCGGTCGAAGAGGAAGCTCAGGTAGTCGAAGTACGGGGAGATGATGTAGCCCGGGCGCTGGACCACGAAGGGCATCGGCACCTCGTGGTGCTGGCGGCTTCCCGGCCAGGGGGCGGCCACGCACAGCACGGGGTCGACGAACAGCCGCGGCTCGCAGCGGATGCCGGAGCGCTCCAGGATGGCCGGCGTGCCCAGGCCGCCGGCGGACAGGACCACCAGGTCGGCCGGAAAGAAGACCGTGCGCGCCCCGACCCGCGCCCGCACGCCGGCGGCCCGCCCGCCGCGGATCACCACCTTGCGGACGCTGCGAGCCGGTCACCAGCCGCGCCCCCTTGGCCCGCGCGTCGTCGAGGAAGCGGCGGCTGTCCCACTTGGCGCCGTAGGGGCAGCCCAGGACGCAGCGGCCGCAGCGGCGGCAGCGGTCGAAGTCGATCATCTTGGGCGTGGGGCGCGGGGCCAGACCCGGCCTCGCTCGCAGAGCTCGAACAGCCGGCGGGTCGGCTCGGACCAGTTCCGCCGATGGGCGGTGCTCACCGGCACCTCCCGCGCCAGCTCCTCGAACTCCCGGTCCAGGTCGATGCCCAGCTCCCGCAGCGGTCCGTCCATGCGCAGGGCGTTGCCCGCGCTCAGGGTGGTCGTGCCGCCGGTGCCCGCGCCGTTGACGTGCACCAGCCCCTCGGCGCTGCGCCGCACGCGCATGGCCGGGAACACCAGGCGGATCAGCCGCTCGTCGACCAGCAGCCCCCAGTTCCGCAGCCGCTCCATCCAGCGCAGGGACAGGCCGAGGGGGCGGAACTCCCGGCCGGCTTCCAGGATGGTCACCTGGTAGGTCCCCTGCAGCTCCCGCGCGGCGGCGGCCCCGCCGGCCCCGCTGCCCACCACGATCGCCCGCGGCCGGTCGGGCCGCGCCCCGTTCTGCCTCGAAATGAGCCCGGCAGCAGCACGCCCCTTCGGTGAGGCGCTGCTCGAAGCGCAGCTCCCCGCCGCCTGCCAGGCCGGCCAGCAGCCCCCGGTCCAGCGCCGAGACCAGCGCGCAGACGCGAGGGGTATAGACGGCGGCGAACGAGCAGCGGCGGATGACGATCTCCCCGTCGCGGAGAGCCCCGGAAATCGATGCCCAGCCCCCGGTAGATGACCCGCGCTGCGGCCAGCGCCTCGCTCGGGCGAGCGCACCCCGAGCTGCAGCCGGAAGCGGCCGCCGAGCCCGCGCGCGGCGCGGTAGAGGCGGCGCTCGAGCGCGGCGAGGGCCGCCGGGTCGCCGCCGCCCTCGCTGCGGGCCAGCGCCTCCTCGGCCCGCTCCCGCGTGAAGCGGGCGTACTCGGCCAGGCGGGCGGTCGGCCCGCGGCCCCGCGGCGGAGGCACCGGCGAGCCGAAGGCGGCCGCGGTGCGGGCGAACAGCTCCTCCAGCGCCTGCAGCCGCGCGCGGCGCGGGACGTGCAGGCGGGCGGCGGCCAGGCGGAGGTTCGGCAGGCTCATCGGCTGGCCCCCACGTGCAGGACCTCCGGGGCCGGCCCGGCGGCCGGCTCGCACGGCTGCTCGTCGTAGAGCATCTCCACCACGCCGTTGCGGCGGGCGAGCACGACCTGGCGGCGCAGCTTCAGGTTGCCGGTGAGCTCGCCGCTCTCGATGCTGGGGCTCTCCGCCAGCACGGCCCAGCGCTTCACCTGCTCGGGGTGGGAGAGGCCCGCGTTGAGCTGCCGCACCGCGAGGTCGACCTCTTCCAGCGCCCCGGGGGTGGCGGAGCCGCCCTTCAGCCACAGCAGGGCGCACAGGGCGGGCCGGCCTTCGCCGACGAGCATGGCTTCGGCCATGCCGGGGATCTGCCGGAGCAGCGCCTCGATCTTCGCCGGGTGGATGTTCTTGCCGTAGGAGGTGACCAGGATCTCCTTCTTCCGCCCCCGGATGACCAGGCTCCCGTCGGGGGTGAGCTCCCCCAGGTCGCCGGTGGCCAGCCAGCCGTCCGGCAGCAGGCGCGCCGGCCGTCTCACGCCGCCCACCTGCGGGCCCGCGCACCAGCACCTCGCCGTCGGGCGCCAGGCGCACCTCCGTGGCGGGCAGCGGCGTGCCCACGGTCCCCAGGCGGTTGGCGCCGCGGCGGTTCAGGGTGACCAGCGGGGCCTCGGTCAGGCCGTAGGCGTTGTGGATCTCCACGCCCAGCTCGCGGAAGTCCGCCAGCAGGCGATCGGGGCACGGGGCCGAGCCGACGAGGAGCTGGGCGCAGCGGTCCAGGCCGGCCCGGCGCAGAACGGCCCGCCGCACCAGCGGCCGCAGCGCGCGCCGCAGCCCGCCCGGCGGGAGGCCGAGGTACAGGCGGCCGGCCGCCTGCGCCGCGAAGCGCTCCCAGACCTTCTCGTAGAAGCGCGGCACGGAGAAGAACACCGTGGGGCGCACGCGGGGCAGCGCCTGGGCGAGGGCGTAGAAGTCCTCCAGGAACCAGACGTCCACCGGCGCGGGCAGGAAGTACGGGGCGTAGGTGCCGAGGATCCCCTCCACCACGTGGTTCATCGGCAGGAAGGAGAGGTAGCGCGCCGGCCGGACCCGCGCCCGCCAGGGCAGCAGGGCGGCCAGGGTCTCGGCCAGCCAGAGCACCTGCCCGTGCCGGAAGGTCGTCCCCCGGGGAGTGCCGGTGGTCCCGGAAGTGAACCGCAGGGTGGCCGGGTCGGCGAAGCCGACCGGCGCCTGGAGGGCGACCGGGCGCGCGGAGCGGACGGCTGCCGGCTGCGGCCGCCGGCTTCCCGGCCCAGCGCCAGGAACGCCTCCCAGGGCATCACCCTGCCGTCCAGCCCGGCCGGCAGGGGGCCGAGGAGGAAGGAGGCGATCGGCACTCTGCGTGCGCATCTCCCCGACGCGGGCCAGCACGTCCGGCGCCCCGACCAGGAGCAGCCGGGCGCCGGAGGCCTGCAGGATCGCCCTCGATCTCGGCGGGCGGCGAAGTGTAGTAGAGCGGCACGCTCACCGCCCCCGTGAGCCCGACGGCCGTGTCCAGCGCCAGGTAGCGGCTGGAGTTGAGCCCCACCAGGGCGACGCGGTCGCCGGGGCGCACCCCCAGCGCGCGCAGGGCGCCGGCCGCCGCGGCGATCTCCCGGGCCAGCTCCGCCCCGCCGCGCGGCCGCTCGCTGCCGTCCGCCGCCAGGTCGTGCACCCGGACCGGCAGCCGGCGGCTCTGCAGGCGGAAGAGCACCTGCTCGTGGACCGTGCGGCCGCTGCGGTGCAGGAAACCGCGGCTGCACCGCGTAGTCCAGGAGGCGCGGGAGGATCGCCTCCCAGTCCGGGACGTACGGGCCCAGCAGGCGCTCCACGTTGTCCCGCCGGAAGCGGCGGTCCTCGCTGAAGTAGGACAGCAGGAAGGCCGGCACCGGCAGCTTCGCCGCCCCGGGCAGGCGGGACAGCGCCTGCAGCGGGATGAAGCGCGCCGGCGGCGGCGTCTCGTCGAGCTCCTCGGCCGCCCAGTTCCGGGCCGCCCGGAGCAGCTCCCGCGCCTGGGGCAGGTGATCGGGGTCCACGGTCAGGTGAAAGGTGAGCCCGATCGCCCGCGGGTCGAAGAGCAGCCGGGCGATCGCGCCGGCCACGTAGTCCACGGGCACCAGGTTCATCGGCAGCTCCGGCCGCGCCGGGATCAGGCGCAGCCGGCCGGAGAGGTACAGCCGCAGCGGCACGTACACGGTGTTGAAGGCGCGGATCTCCCCGGTGCGCGAGTCGCCGACCACCATGCCGGGGCGGAACACCGAGACCGGCAGCTCCCGCATGGCCGCCCGCACCCGCAGCTCCCCTTCGTACTTGGTCTGTTCGTAGGCGTTGGAGAATCCGTAGCGGTCGGTGAGCTCCTCCTCGGCCACCTCGCCGGTGCGGCCCCCGGCCACGTAGGCGGTGGACACGTGGGCGTAGCGCTCCAGGCCGTGGTCGGCGTGCGCCGCCCGGGCCAGCTCCAGCAGGCGGGCGGTGCCGCCGACGTTGATGCGGCGCAGCTCCTCCAGCTCCCCGTCCAGCTTGAGCTCCGCGGCGGCGTGGACGATGTGGGTCAGCGTGCGCTTCAGCTCCGCATACGTGTCCGGGTCCAGGCCGAGGCCCGGCCGGCCGAGGTCGCCCGGGAGCACCCGCACGCGGCCCGAGGCAACGGCCCCCGCGGTCTCCGGCCAGTCGCTCCACATGCGCTCCAGCCGGCGGCGCGCGTCCTCCTCGTTCTGCCCGCGCACCAGGACGGCCAGGCGGTGGTCGGTGTCCCGCAGCAGGAGGCGGGCGATCTGGGCGCCCAGGAAACCCGTGGCGCCGGTGAGAAGGATCAGGCCACCCATGCTTCAACTCCTTCGTCAGCCGGCATCACGCCGGGCAAATGCTCGGAAGCGAACTTGGCCAGCAGCCGGCGGTTCTGCCGGGCGCGGGCCAGGTGCTCCGCGTGGCCGCGGCGGAGCCGCTCCCTCTGCAGCTCCGGGGCGGCCAGGAGCCGCTCGACGCGCTCGCCCCAGCTCGGCCACCCGCTCCGGCGGGAGAAACCACTCCTCATGCAGCCCCAGGTCCCGGTAGAGGGTGTCCAGCCGGGTGTCGTGACCCACGGCGATCTGGGGCACGGCGGCCGCCAGGGAAAGGACCGCGGCGTGGTAGCGGGAGGTGACCAGCAGGTCGAGGCCGCGCAGGAGCGTCGGTCATCCGCGAGGCGTCGTGCTCGCGCGCGGAGAACACCCGCGCGTCCTCCGGGTGGGTCATGTAGCCGTGCACGCGGCGGGCGATCGCCTCGTCGAGCTGCTCCATGCAGATCAGGGCCACCGCCTTGCCGGTGCGCTCCACGACGCGGTCGGCCAGCGCCGCGTACGCCCGCGCCAGCGCATCGCCGGCCGCCCGGCGCTCCGGGGAGCTGGAGAAGTAGTAGGGCCACTTGTAGCAGCGCTCCCTGCGCCCCCAGGGGCGCATCACCGCCGGAAAGAGGTGGAAGTCCACGGCAGCCAGGCCCACCACCCCGCCGGCGGCCCGCGGCCACTCGCGCGCGAGCCACCCCCGGTCGGCCTCCCGCGGCTGGAAGGTGAAGGCGTTGTCCGCGGTGGACAGGATCGGGGCGGTCACTCCCATGGCGCGCAGGCGTCCGGCCGCGGCGCTGGTTGCGCGTGACGATGAGGTCGGTGCGGCTGGCCACCCGCCGCGCCCAGCCGCGCGTTGGCGGGCCTCAAGGGTGCCGGCATCCACGGCGTAGGCCAGGCAGGGCTTGCCCATCTCGGCGGCGCAGTGCGTGGCCCACAGGAAGGCCCACAGCAGCGGGCTGCCCCAGGTGTCCATGTAGGTGGAGCCTTCCACCAGCAGCACCAGGTCGCTCTCCCGCACCATCCGGCGGATGCTGGCGAAGAACAGGGTGGGCATCGGGGCGATGCGCAAGCCGGGGCCCTCCGCCAGGTAGCGGCGCAGGTTGGCCTCGTTCAGGGTGGGCACCGTGATGTGCGCCTCGGCGCCCAGCACCTCGCGCACGTCCTCGATGTCGGACAGCAGCAGGGCTTCCGCCCCGGTGTTGTTGGCTCCGTTGTAGCCTACCATCAGCACTCGGATCATGACTTTCCTCCTTCAGCTCCATTCCTGGCCCACGGCCGGTACACGCGGGCCGCAACCCAGTCGAAGACCGCCCCGGCGGCCTTCTTGAACGGGCCCAGATGCGTGGGATAGAAGTAGTCGGACTCAAACCAGCCCTGCTCGCGATAGTACACGTAGTCGCGCTTGTCCTCGCCGAGGCTCAGCTTGAAACCCGTCCGGCCCATCCTGAAGATCATGAGCCCGAAGAGGGAGGGCGCCGGGTGAGCGGGCTGCAGCAGCCGGGCATGGAATCGCCGGCTCTGCTCGGCGAGCTTCCTCTCCATCCTGTCCAGAGCGTTGTCGTCCATGGGCTCGAGCGTCCGGATGCAGCTGCCCTTCACGACGTTGAAGCCCAGGGCCCTGCCGACGAAGTCCAGGTACTTCACGATCTGGCCGCCCCTGTAGATCCCCTGGACGACGATGCTCGTGAAGGTCTTGCCGTGGAAGCGCGGCCGGTGGCCCATGAATCCGAGCCGGTCGAGGAAGATCTTCATGATGGCGGAGACCTGGAAGGAGTAGTTCGGCGAGGCGAAGACGACCCCGTCCGAGGTCCTCATCTTCTCGATGAGCGCGTCCCGGTCGTCCTTGAGCGGGCAGCGCTCCTCCCCCCGTTCGAAACAGATCTTGCAGCCGCGGCATACGCCGACGTCGTAGTCGCTCAAGACGACGATCTCGCCGCGGACGTCACCGAAGGACTCCAGGTCTTCCAGGAACTGACGGGCCGCCGTGTAGGTGGCGCCTCCCTTGTGCGCGCTGCCCACGAACACCGTGACCTTCTTCGCTTCTTGTTTCATGCCTGAATTATTGGCCCGTCCGCGCTCCGGGCGCATCAGGCATTTGATGGTTTCTTTCTACTTCAAATGTGGGAGAGGACATCTACAAAAAGCGGCGGCCATCGGAAATTCCGATGGCCACCGCCAGATGTCATTTGAGGGCAAGGACTACACTATCGGGATCTGGGCCGCAAAGGCTTCCACCTTCTTCTGCCAGCCCTCCTCCAACGGTCCCTTGAGCCCGGTCACCAGGACCTTGCCCTCGGCGACCTTGACCAGACCCTTCTCCTGCAACAGTTCGTTCATGATCGGGATGACGCGCTGCCACCGCGCCATCTCCTCCTCGGTGGGCATCCGCCCGGTCTTCTTGTCCGGCTGAGGCGCCCCCTCGGTGGTCAGGATGGCGTACTTCGTGCCGGCCGGCAGGTTCACCTGCTTCAGGAAGCGGCGCATGCCTCCGATGGGCCTGCCGATGCGCCCGGGCGAGCTGAACAGGTACAGGTCGGCCGGCGGCAGCTCCTTCGGCCTGGCGTCCCTGACGTGCTGGACATTGACCGTTACACCCTTGGCGGCCATCCGCTTCTTGAACTCCTCCGCGACCTTGGCCCCGTTGCCGTACTTCGAGGCGTGAAAGTACTCGATTTTCACACTTGCTCCTCTTCCGTCAATTCGCGTAGACCTTGAGATGCTGAACGCCGTCGGAAGCGCGGATCTTGCGCAGGGCCTTCTTCTCGATCTGGCGCACGCGCTCCTTGCTCAGCCCGTGCTTCCGGCCGACTTCCAGCAGCGAGACGCGCGTGCGGCCGGCCAGCCCGAAGCGGTCCCGCAGGATGCGGGCCTCGCGATCCGAGAGCCCGGCCAGAGCCGAATCCAGCTCGCTCCTGCAGGGAGACCCCGACCAGGACCTCCTCCGGCCTGGGCACGCTCCGGTCCTCCAGGCAGGCGCCGAAGGGTTCGGGATTCTCCAGGTCCCCGACCAGGGCTGTCCAGCGAGAGTGTGCTCTGCGCCGCCTGCAGCAGCGTCACCAGTTCCCCCTCTTCTAACACCAGAGCCTCGGCGATCTGCCCCAGGCGCGGCTCGCTGCCGCTCTGCATCAGGCCCTCACGGCGCAGCTCCTCGATGCGCGAGAGCTCCCCGACGCGGCTCCTGGGCACGCGGATCAGGCGGCCGTTCTCTTGTATCGCCTTCAGGATCGCCTGGCGGATCCACCAGATCGGCGTACGAGACGAAATGGATGCCCCGTTCGGGGTCGAACCGTTCCGCCGCCTGGATGAGCCCGATGTTGCCCTCGTTGATGAGGTCTTCCAGGGGAACGCCGCGGTTGCGGTACTGCTTGGCCACCAGGATCACGAAGCGCAGGTTCGCCTGGATCAGGCGTTGCCTGGCCTTCCGGTCCCCTTGGGCCGCCAGCCGGGCGCAGGCCTGTTCTTCCTCGCCGCTCAATCAGAGGGATCTTGCGCAGCTCCCGCAGGTAGAGGCCCAGCGTGCCTTGCTCGCCCGTAGCCTGCCTATTCTCCGCCATTCTCTGCGCCATCTCTCCAGGACCTCCTGCCCATGCTCTACTTTCTGATTATTGGCCCGTCCGCGCTCCGGGCACATCAGGCCTTTGAGGGGATTTTTCTACTTCAAATGAGGGAGAGGACATCTCCTCGCATTCATCCGGCCATCAGCTCCAGGCTTCGCGCACGAAGGCCGAGCAGCCGTTTCCTCACTCCGGACACCGAAAGGCCGGACTCCTCGCGCCGTTTCGGCGAGGGTGGCTTCCTGGAGGTAGTAGGTCTCCGCGATGAAGCGGGTCCCGGGCTTCGAGGCTTCGAACAACTGCTCGCAGGAAACTGGCATTGAGCGTGCGGCCTTCGGGCTCATCGCGTCCTGGGAGGTTTTCCAGCATGTCAGCCTCCACGAGTACAAGCGCTTTCGGCTCCGGATCGCGTTCAGGCAGGTGTTGGTGGCGATGCGGTACAGCAGGCTGGAGGGATAATCGGCTCGGAGCGAATCCTTGCGGCGCAGGACCTGGACGAACACGTCCTGCATGGCATCCAGGGCCTGGTCTTCGTCATTCAACAGCGACCGGCACCTGCGCAACACCATGGGGCCGTAGCGCCTGTACAAGGCCTCGACGTCAATCCCTTCCTGCGCCATACCTCTTATGCTCCTTCCACGATTCCGCAGCGGACGAGCTCCTCGTAGACTCCGCTCATCGCCTGTTTGTTCTTCACGATGGCTTGCTTGATCAGCGGTCTCAGGAACAGGGCATTGGGCAGCCTGCCGATCAGGTTCTGGAAAGGAAAGCGCCTGCCGCTCTGGATGTCGGAGGCCATTTTGCGCCCCAGCGCGCGAGCCTTCCGCAGCTCCTGCGGCAGAGCGGAGACGTGCCGGCCGCGAAGGTGAACGCCGAGGGTTCCGCTGACGTAGGCCCGCCGGAACACGCTGTCCCGGATGCTGGCCGCAAGGTGCCCGGCGGCCTTGGCCGCCCCGAAGCTGCTCGCCGTGGCGATGCCGATTACGTACTTGCCCCCAAACATGGAGGTCAGAAAGGCATACTGGCCCAGGCGGTCCATGAGGTTCTTCATCCGGGCGCACACCGCGGCCCCGTAGGTGGGCGTGCTGAGGATGATGCCGTCGGCTTCGCAGAGCAGTTCGCCTCAGCTCCTGGAAATCGTCGCGAATCACGCAACATCCTGTGGTCATGCAGGCGCGACAGTCCCTGCAGTACTCGATCCGGTACTCGGGCAGGAACACCTCCCGCACCGAAGCCCCCGACTCCTCAGCCCCCTTGAGGGCCTCCCGCACCAGGGTCGCGCCATTGCCCTTGGCATGCGGGCTGCTGATGATACCGATCACTTTCATGAATGCTTCCTCCTTACGATAGCTGCAAGGTAGCCCGCCGGCCTTCGGCAGGCATCGTCGGAATGCTCGATTTGGCCTGCTACAAACGTGGTAGAAGATCCGCGGGCACGAGGATGGACACCCTCGTCCCTTTGCCCGGTGAGCTTTCGACGGTCAGGGTCCCTCCGATCCCCTGCGCGCGCTCCCGCATCCCGCGCAGGCCAAGACCGCCGCCCCGATTGGCCTCTTCCGGCTGGAACCCGCTGCCGTCATCGCGGACTTCCAGACGGGTCCCGCTCTCCTGGAAGTCGAGCAGGACCCGCATCGCCTGCGCGCGCGCATGCTTGAGCGCGTTGTTGAGCGCTTCCTGGGCGATCTGATACAGCTCCTGCCGGACCAAGGGCGTCAGGCGCTCCGAGCCCTGCACCTGCAGATCGACCTTCAGGCCGCCGCGCGCCTCCACGGCATCCAGCCGCACCTGCAGGGCGCCCGCCAGGCCGCCTTTGTCCAGGGCAGGCGGGCTGAGCTGGAAGATGAGCAGGCGCATCTCGCGCAGGGCCTCCTGGGCCGTCGCCCGCAGCTCGCGCAGGTGCTCGACCGCCTCCGAGCCGGCGCCCGCAGTGAGCATGCGGGCGACCGCTTCGGAATACAGGGTGATGCTGTACAGGGACTGGGTCACCGAATCGTGCAGCTCGCGCGCCAGTCGGCTGCGCTCGGCGAAGGCCGCGGCCTGCTCCGCCTGGCCGCGGAGGCGGGCATTTTCGATGGCCAGCGCCGCCTGATCGGCCACGCTCATGGCCAGCTGGATCTCCTCCTGCGAGAACTCTCGGGGCTGGCGGTAATAGAGCGTGATCCCGCCGTAGGCCTTCTCCTCGATGACCAGCGGCACGGACAGGAGGGCCAAGAACCCGCGTCGGAGCATGAGCTCCAGCCCCTTCTTTTCCTCCGCGTACTCGCGTATCCGGTTCCCGTGTCCAGCCGATCCACGATGGCCGCCGCGTCGCCCAGCACGATCGGCCCCCCCTCGGCCAGAGCCCTGCCTACTCCCCCCTTGCCCGCCGAGAACCGGATGGCCGAGACGTAGTCGGCATCCAACCCGCAGGAAGACTGGATGGTGAACGGGTCCTCCGGCGACTCTCTCTGCAGCAGGGAAGCGGCGTCGCTGCCCGTGACCCGGCAGGTCTGCGTGATGATGAAATCCAGGGTCTCCTGCAGCGGCCGGTTGGAGTTGAGCACGGCCAGTATCTCCCGCAGGCCTTCGGCCACCGTTCGGCGGCGTTCCGCTTCTTCGTGCTTGGCTCTCTCCCGCTCGAACAGGCGGGCGTTCTCCGCCGCCAGGCCGATCTGCCGCCCGATGGCCACGAACAGGGAGGACTCCTCCGGGGCCGAGCGACCGCGGAGCCCGGGTGCTGATGACCAGGGCCCCGAGCAGACGCCCTTTGGCCGTCACCGGCACGCCGATCACGAGTTCCAGGCCTTCCTCCCGGATCTGATCTTTCAGCTCTCCTCGGGATACTCGGCCAGCGACCAGACCATCGGCTGCTCCAGGTCGATCTGTTTGCCGGCGAGCGCGGTCTCCAGAGGCAACCGGGAGGTGCGGGAAACGAACCGCTCCGACAATCCCCGGTGGGCCATGAGCACCAGCGTCTGGGTCTGCTCTTCCAGCCGGTAGGCCGCCCCCGCTTCCACTCCGGCGGCCTCCATGGTCTTCTGCAGAGCGGATTCCATGATTTCGCCGAGGTCCAGCGAACGGCTCACCACGGCGGCCAGCGAGTTGAGCACCGCCAGCTCCCGCGTGCGCTCCTTTACCCGCCGCTCCAGGTTCTGGTGGGCCTGCTCCAGCTCCGCCTGGGTCCTCTTGCGCTCGCTGATGTCCACGTGGGTGCCGACGATGCGCAGGGCGCTGCCTTTCGGATCGCGCTCCACGATCTTGCCGCTCGAAGAGATCCAGCGCCACTGGCCGTCCCGGCTGCGCATGCGGAACTCCAGGGTGTAGTCTTTTCCTTCCACCACGTGACGATGCACGGCCTGTTCGGTCCAGGCCCGATCCTCGGGGTGCAGGAGGTCGGCCCAGCTCTGGTACTCCGGGGGAAGAGCGCCGGGCTCGTAGCCCAGCATGGTGAACCAGCGGGGGTCGTAGTAGGCCTTCTTGGTCTGCGGGTAGTACTCCCAGATCCCGCTGCTGGTCGCGGCCAGGGCCAGGGAGAGCCGCTCCTCGCTCTGCCGCATGCGCCGCTTCAGCCGCTGCTGGCCGACGATGTACAGCCAGGAAAGGACGAGCAGCGCCACCAGCGCACCACGGCAGCAAGCCCAGAGCACGCTCCGGTAGCGCGCGTACAGGGAGGAAGGCCTGTTGATCACGATGCTGTCCGGCGGAAGCCGTCTTTCCGGGATGCGGAAGCGCTCCAGCTGCGCGTGATCGAACATCGGCCGGTTGGTGCCTTTCCGGACGACGGGCAGGCTGTCCGCATCGGCTCCGCGCAGGATCGCCAAAGCCAGCTCTCCCGCGGCCTCACCCTGCTGGAACCCGCCGCTGATCAGTCCCCCGACGATCCCGTTGCCCAGCAGGGTCTCCCAGCAGGAGTAGATCGGCAGGCCCAGAGCCTCCGAGGCCCTGCGGGTGCTGGACAGCACGCCCAGCGGCCTGCCCGCATCGTTGGCCAGGAAGGCCATGTCGAAGACCACGGTGTCGGGGGCAAAGGTGCCTGCCCGGCCGATCACTTCGGAAAGCTTCGGGTCCTCCCAGTACTCGATCTGGATCTGGTCGCTGAGCTTCTCGTCGCGAACCAGCCTGGCCAGCCTCGCGTAGGCGGCGCTCTCCATCGCCAGGTTGCGGTTGGCCAGGACCAGCAGGTGCTTCATGCCGGGGTGCAGGCGGCGGGCCAGGCTGATCGTGCCCTCGAAGTCCAGGTCGCCGGTCACGCCGGTGATGTCCGCCTCGCCCTTCAGCATGTCGGGCGAGTAGTCGTCGACGCTGCAGAAGACGATGGGCACGCCGGCAAACAGTTCGCGAGCGGTTGCCGACCAGGAACTCGAGGGCCTGATTGTCGACGCCGATCACGATGTCGAAGCGCCAGCGGCCCAGCCGCCGGCGGTAGATTTCCGGATAGCCCGACGGGTCGGCATCGAGAATGTTCATGTATTCGAAGCGGTAATTGAACCTGAAATCCCGGCTCTGCGCGAACACCGACAGCACCCCGTCGGTGATGTTCTGCACCCAGACCGGGCCCTGCTGGTAGGAGTGCAGCAGGAGCACGCTGCGCGCCGGCGGTTCCGCGGTCTGCGCCCGCAGGCCGGGGCTGGAGACCGCGAGCAGCACGGCGGCCAGCAGCCGGGCATCGAAGGGATGGCGCTAGAGCAGCGAGGAAAGGGCGCACAGCAGGCGTTCGGGGGATTCGCCCTTGCTGACAAAGAGGTCGGCGCCGGCGGCCCGCGCCTCTTCCTGCCGGTCCCGGTACATGGACAGCACCAGGACCTTGATCTCCGGCCAGCGGGTCTTGATCCCGCGCGTGGCGGCCAGACCATCGAGCTCGGGCATGCGGATGTCCATCACCACCAGGTGAGGGTGTACGTCCTCGGCCAGCCTCATCGCCTCCACCCCGTTGGCGGCCTCCCAGATTTCCGTTTCCGGCAGGGAGGTGGAAAGCAGGGCCTTCAGGCTCTGGCGGGTCCGTTTCTGGTCGTCCGCTATCAAAATGCGCACGCAACGATCTCCTTGTGCAAGCAGTCTTGCTGAATATAAGACCGAAGCGGCTGTTTTCACATCGCTAAAATGAGGGATTTTGCGGCCCTTCGTCGAGGGAGGCCAGGCCCGAGCGCAGCGCATACAGGGCCGCCTGGGTGCGGCTGGCCAGGTGCAGCTTGCCCAGGATATTGCTCACGTGGGTCCGCACCGTCCATTCGGCGATGAAGAGTCTTGGAAGCGATCTCCTTGTTGCTCAAGCCCTGGGCGATAAGGCGCAGGACTTCCAGCTCGCGCTCGGTGAGCGGATCGCTGGTGGGTTTCTCCTTGCCGGGGTGGGAGATTTCCTGCAGCACCTTGCGCGCGATCGCCGGCTCGAGGGAGGGTTCGCCGCGGTGCACCCGATGGATGGCCTCCAGCAGCTCCTCCGGGCTGGAATCCTTCAACAGGTACCCGAGCGCACCCGCCTTCACGGCCGGGAACACCTTGTCATCGGCGGCGAAGCTGGTGAGCACCAGGACCCTGACTCTTGGGATGGGCTTCCGTGATCTTGCGGGTGGCCTCGATGCCGTCCATCCGGGGCATGACCAGGTCCATGAGCACCACATCCGGCTTCAACGAACCGGCTTTCTCCACCGCTTCCAGCCCATCCTGGGCCTCTCCCACGACCTTGATGTCCCGCTCGGTGGCCAGCAGCACGGTCAACCCTTTGCGCACGATTGCGTGGTCATCGGCGATCAACACCCGGATCGGTCCTTTCATTCTCTCCTCCTCATAGAGGGGCGCGGAAACTCAGCCTCGTCCCGTGGCCCGGGCGGCTTTGCACGGTGAGCTCCCCCCCGACCCGGCGCGCCCTCTCCGCCATGCCGGTCAGGCCGAGTCCCCCGGAGGCTCGACCGGTCTGAGGATCGAATCCCCTCCCGTCGTCGTTCACCTCAAGAGCCACGGCATCGGGACCCAGGGTGAGAAGCACGGAAACGCTGCGGGCGCAGGCGTGTTTGAGCACGTTGTTCAACGCCTCGCGAGCCACATGATACACCTCCAGCTTGAGCGGGCTTTCGACCTCCGCATCCCCGACCACGCGAAGATCGGCTTTCAGGCCGACCCGGCTCTCCACGGCATCCAGGCGCGAGCGGATAGCCTCCGCCAGCTCCGCTTTTTGCATGTCCAGCGGCTTGAGCTCGAAGATCAGCAGGCGCATCTCCTGAAGCGCCTCCCGGGCGGTATCCCCAAGCTCGCGCAGGTGTCCGACCGCCTTTCCCGAGTCCCCCGCTTCCAGCAGCCGGGCCGCCGCTTCGGCATACAGGGTCAGGCTGTAAAGGGACTGGGTCACCGAATCGTGCAGCTCCTGGGCCAGCCGGTTGCGCTCCTCCATGGCCGCCATTTGCTGCGCGCGGTCGTACAGCCGGGCATTTTCCACCGCCATGCTGACCTCTTGCCCGATAGCCGCCAGGAGTGACAGCTCTTCGCCGCTCATGGAGCGCTCGGCGCGCGAGCCGAGCACCATGGCTCCAAGCAGCCTTCCCTGGGCCATGAACGGCACGCTGACCCCGAAGCTCAAGCCCTCCCGCACCAATGCCTGACGAACTGGCTCGAGGTAGTACTCGGAGGGCTTCCAGACCAGGGGTCCACCGGCCGGAATGGCCTTCTCGATCATGCTCCCCCTCAAGGGCAGGTGCTCCACATACGGAAGGAACTCGCCGGAAAGGCCGCGGTGCGCCAGCAGGGTCAGCAAAGGGTTTGGATCCCGAGCCGCCTCCTCATCCATCCGGAAGGCCGCACCCACCTCCAGACCCAGGGCATCGCCGGTGGTGTCGATGGCGTATTGAAAAACCTCTTTCAAATTGAGCGAGCGGTTCACCGCCGCGGCAATGGCGTTCAGGATTTCCAGCTCGCGCGTGCGCTCGCTCACCCGCCTCTCCAGCGTCTGGTAGGCCTTCTGCAGCTCCGCCTCCGCCCGGCGCCTCTCGGCCAGCTCCTGCTGGAGGGAGGTGTGCAGGCGGGCGTTGTCCAGGGCAATGGAGGCCAGTTGGGCGAAGCGGATCATCAAGTCCAGCTCGTCCGGCTGGAAGGGCGAGGAACCGGGAGGCCGGGTGATGCCGAGAATGCCGGTAACCTCGCTTCCCGACTTCAGAGGCACTCCCAGAGCGGGGCCCAGCGGATCGTCCTGGAAACCAGCCGCATGTCCGTTCCAGCGCTGGTAGTCCTCTACCATCATCGGCTCCGCGGCCTGCCAGATTTTTCCTGCGAGTCCTTCCCCGCGGTGAAGCAGCGAACTGTGCGAGGGCTGAAACGTCGAGGTGGAGTACCTCCTCTCGATCACCTCGCTTCCCGGCCGGGGCAGGTAGATGAAAGCGGCGTTGCCGCCCGCCAGAGCGAGAGCCCGCTGGATGATCGTCTCGAGCAGCTTCTCCAGGTCGAGGTTCCGCACGATGCCGAGGGTGGTCTCGTGCAAGGCGGCCAGGTATTCGCTCTGGCGATCCCGTTTCTGCTTGTCCATGCTGCGGCTGGCGAATTATAGCATTTCCGATCCCCCGGCAACTCACACAAATGTTTGATTTTTGCCTCCGAGGCTGCACCGAGGCCAATGTCACAACGACGCTGCTGCCGGCAGGCCGAGGGTACCAGGCGGACAGAGGACCTGCTGCGGCAGGCCAGGGAGTACGGCGTCGGGAAAAAAAGGCGGGCCCGCAGGCCCGCCGATCCGCGCCTTACCGGCGCAGGTCTCAGTAGTGCGCACAATAGCGCGCTAATCGCCGGGTGCGGGCTTCGCGCCGACATCCTTGTCGGGCTTCGCCCGCTGGCGACGATTAGTAAACCGTCTTCCACTCCCCGATGTTGGCCTTGTCGAACTTGAACGGCGGCCCCAGCAGGATCTCGGTCCCGCCGTCGGCCGCCTTCACGACCGTGTAGTCCCCGAGGCGCCCGGCCTTGAACTTGTCGCCGGCCTTGCCCGTGATCGTGCCCTTCACCAGGGCGACGCCCGTGTAGGCTCCAAGGTAGCCGACGTCGATCGGGTTCCACAGGAACATGTAGGGGCAGACGCCGTTCTCGATGTAGGTGGCCATTTCGGAAGGCAGGCCCAGGCCGGTCAGGAACACCTTGCCCTTCAGGCCCTTGTCCGTGAGCACCTTGCCCGCGGCCGCGATGCCGACGGTGGTCGGGGCGATGATGCACTTCAGGTTCGGGTAGGTGCGCAGCAGGCCTTCGGCCTCGGACACCGACTTGTCGCGCAGGTCATCCCCGTAGGCGATCTTGACCAGCTTCACGTTGGCGTACTTGGGGTCGGCCAGCTCCTTCTTCATGTACTCGATCCAGAGGTTCTGGTTGGAGGCCTGGCTGGTGGCCGACAGGATGGCGATCTCGCCCTTGCCCCCGATCATATCGTAGGCGGCCTGGATGAGCGTGCGGCCGATCTTCTCGGAATCCGCCTGGTTGACGTGGGTCAGGCGGCTGGCGGGGTTGACCGCCGAGTCCAGCGAGAACACCTTGATGCCCTGGGCCATGGCCTTCTTGAGCACCGGCTGCAGCGCGTCGAAGTCGTTGCCCACGATGCAGATCGAAACCACTTTCTGGGAAATCAGCTGCTCGAGAATCTGGATCTGCGCCTCGGCGGTCGGCTGGTCGGGGGCGCGCAGGATGGCCTCGAAGCCCTGCTCCTCGATGCCGGCCTTGAAGCCTCCCATCTGCTTGTCGCCGTAGGGGTTGCCCGTGTTCTTGAACACGATGGCGTATTTCTGCCCCCCTGCCTTCATGGCGGGGCCCTTCTCCCCGCCGCCGCCGGCGAACAGCCCGATGGGCAGCGCGATGGCCATGATCGCAGCGATCAGGGCCGCTTTGGTAAAGAAGCTTCGCATACACTCCTCCTCTTAGGAATTGTTCTTGTCCGGCGCAACCCCCTGAGCGGCGGACTTCGCCGCCGGGGGCACCGGGCGATGGTGCCTGCCTTGGAAGCGGACGTTGAGAACCGAGTACCGAGAGGATCAGCAGCATCCCGACGATGATCAGCAGCGTCTGGGCCTGGATGTTGACCAGCCCCAGCCCGTAGTTGAGGAAGCCGATGATGAAGATGGCCAAGAGCGGTCCCGCCATCCTCCCCTTGCCGCCCAGGGTGCTCACCCCGCCCAGGACCACCATCGTGATGACCTCCAGTTCGTAGCCCAGGGCCACGTTGGGGCGGGTGCTGCCCATGCGCGAGGTGAGGAACAGGGCGGTGAACCCCGCCATCAGGCCGGTGAGCAGGCTCACGGTGATGATGATGGAGTCCGTCCGGACTCCCGAGTAGCGTGACGCCGTCAGGCTGTTGCCCATGCCGTAGATCCTGCGGCCGAAGCTGGTCTTGTGCAGCAGGAGCCAGAACACAACGGCGCAGACCGCGAAGACGATCAGCATGATCGGGACCTTCCCCACCATCCCCCAGCCCAGCTGCGAGAACCACTCCGGGAATTTGCCCGAGGCCTGATCCTCCAGGACGACGTAGGCGATGCCGCGGTAGATGGTCATGGTGGAGAGGGTCACGATCACCGAGGACAGCTCCTTGAACCGCGTCATCAGCAGGCCGTTGACCAGACCCGCAGGCGGTGGCCACCGCCAGGCACAGCAGGATGGCCGGCACCATGGGCAGGCCGGCGTTGTAGCTCACGGCCATGATCACGGCGGAGAGCGCGACGGTGGAGCCCACGGAGATGTCGATGTTGCCGAGGATGATCACCAGGGTCATGGGCAGCACGAGAAAGGCCTTGTCCAGGAAGGTCATCGGCGTGCTAGGAAGGTGTCCAGGCTGAAGTAGTACGGGGAGAGGGTGCTGTTGACCACGTGCACGGCGAGGAAGATCAGCACCAGCAGCCACTCCCACTGCAGGAAGAAACGGCTGCCAGCTCCAGGGCCTTTTGGCGAGAATCGTGTGATGGGTTGCCTGCATCGCTATATCGCCCTCTTTCGCAAGCTGTACCGCTGGCTGTTCCGCTTGACCAGCACGTTGAGCAGGATGGCCGCCAGGATCACCACGCCCTGGATGGCCTGCTGCCAGAAGGGGGAAACCTTGGCCAGCGGCAGGGCGTTGTTCAGGATGCCGAACAGGATCGTCCCTAGGATGAGCCCTGTCACCTTCCCGCTGCCTCCCGACACGCTCACCCCGCCCAGCACCGCGGCGGCAATGACGTTCAGCTCATACCCGAGGGCCGTGTCGCTCTGGGCGGAGGCGAACTTCGCCACCCAGAGCACACCCGCCAGTCCCGCCAAGGCGCCCATGGCGGCGTACACCAGCCAGACGATGCGCCGGCGGGGGATGCCCGAGATGTCCGCCGCCTCGGGGTTGGCACCCACGGCGTAGATCTGTCGGCCCGTGCGCACGTGGTTGATGAAGTAGGAGAACACGATGAAGATCACCGCCGCGATGAGCACCAGGTTGTTGATCCCCAGGAAGCTTCCGGTGGCGATGCGCTTGAAGCCCTCCGACATCTGGTAGGCGCTGATCCAGGCTCCCTTGCTGATGACGTAGGTGACCCCCCGCAGGACGTTCATGAGGCCCAGGGTGGCGATGATGGGAGCACATTGAACCGGGCGATCAGCAGCGCCGATCAGGCTGCCCGCCACGAAGCCCACGGCCATGCCCTCCAGGATGGCGAGGATCGGGGGCAGGAAGGGGAAGGCGGCCACCGTCATGGCGCTCACCATGCCGGCCAGCGCGATCGTCGAGCCGATCGACAGGTCGATGCCCCCGGTGAGGAGCACCATCATCATGCCCACGGAGAGGATGCCGAGGATCGCGGTGTTGGTCAGCAGGTCGCGGATATTGGAGAGGGTCAGGAAGCTGGGGTTGCGGACCTGGAAGACCGCGCAGAGGATCACGATGAACAGCAGGAGGCCCAGCTCGCGGAAGCTCCCCGCCAGGGAAGCGGTCCGTCTCATTGCCTCACCGCCACCGCCATGGCCGCGCCCAGGATCTGCTCCTGCGTGGCGGATTTCGTATCGAGCACCGCCGCGACCCTCCCCTCCCGCATGACCACGATCCGGTCGCTCATCCCCAGCACCTCGGGCATCTCCGAGGAGACCATGATGATCCCGTAGCCGGCCTGGGCCAGGTCGTTCATGATCTCGAAGATGGCGGTCTTGGCGCCCACGTCCACGCCCTTGGTCGGCTCGTCGAGGATGATCACCTTCATCTCGCCCGGCGAGGAGCTTGGCCACGATGATCTTCTGCTGGTTGCCGCCCGAGAGCGTTCCTGCCGCGTCGAAGATGCTGCCCGCCTTCACGTCCAGCTTCTCGGCGAGATCCCGGGCGGCCTCGTTCTCGCGGCGCACGTCCAGCCAGCCCAGCGGGGCGAAGTTGTCCAGCGTCGGGAGGGTGATGTTCTTCGACAACTCCCAGTCCAGTACCAGCCCCTGCCGCAGGCGGTCCTCGGGCAGGTAGCCGATGCCCTTCTGGATGGCCTGCGAGGGGCCGGAGATGCGCAGCTCCTCCCCGTCCAGCACAACCCGCCCGCTGTCCGCGCGGGTGACGCCGTAGATCGCCTCGCAGACCTCGGTGCGCCCGGCGCCGACCAGGCCGGTCAGAGGCCAGGATCTCGCCCCGGCGCACGGAGAAGCTGACGTCCTTGAAGAAGCCGGTGCGCGACAGCCCCTCCACGCGCAAGACCTCCTCCCCGATCGCCATCGCACGCTTGGGGAAGAACTGGGTGATCTCCCGGCCCACCATGGCCGTGATGACGTCCTCGTGGCTGATCTCCTGGAGCTTCCAGGTCCCCACGTAGCGGGCGTCGCGGAAGATCGTCACCCGGCTGGCGATGCGGTACATGTCCTCCATGCGGTGCGAGATGAAAATGATGGACACCCCCTTGTCGCGCAGGGCCTCGGTGATGCGGTACAGGTCCTCGCTCTCGCGCACGGTGAGCGCAGCGGTGGGCTCGTCCATGATGATCACGCGCGCGTTAGTGGAGAGGGCCTTGGCGATCTCCACGATCTGCTGCTGGGCCACCGAAAGGTTGCCCATGATGGTGCGGGGGTCGAAATCCGCGTCCAGCTGCTGCAGCAGCGCCTGCGCCCGGGAGTGCAGGTCCCGCCAATCGATCTTGCGGGTCCACGGGTGGATCTTCTCGTGGCCGATGAAGATGTTCTCCGTCACCGAAAGGGTAGGATAGCAGGTGACGTGCTGGTAGATCGCCGCGATGCCCAGCCGCTGGGAGTCGGAGGTGCTGTGGATCTCCACCGGCTTCCCGTCGAAGAGGATCTGCCCCTCGTCGGGCTGGTAGACCCCGGTGATTACCTTGATCAGCGTGGACTTGCCCGCCCCGTTCTCGCCGATCAGGGCGTGGATCTCCCCGGCCTGCAGTTCGAAGTGCACGTTGTCCAGGGCTCTGACGCCGGGGAAAGTCTTGGTGACGTGATTGAGCTCGAGGATCGTCTCCGCCATCAGCAGATTCTCCTGCATTCCACGCCCAAAAGACGCGCGAGCTTTTCCAAGCGGTCGGCCAGGTGCCCCACGCCGATCGCGCAGTGGTGGGCCGGCCCGGCCTGGGCCCAGCGCGTCCGTGAACTCCCGGGCGGAAAGGGGGAAACGGTACCTGCTGTTCGTGTTGCCGATCTGGAGCGTCGGGCCGGGCACGGATTGCCCTTCGGCCACCAGCAGGAAGGTCTTGCCGCCCCTGCCCTGGACCACGGAGAGCAGGGTGACCGGCCCGTTTTTGACGCTCATCTGGATGGACAGGCCCTTCCGGGCTTGCCGTGGTAGACGGGCAGCGGGACCAGCCCCACCCCGCCTTCGGCGATGCCCGGGTGTGCCGGGCCGTCGTGCCCCCACAGCACCACGTCGTCAGGGAAGTCGATGGCGTACATCTCGGAGAAGGAGCCCCCGGCACCGAAGCAATCCAGGATCTTCATGGCCAGGGCGTTCTTGACCTCACACTCCCCGGCTGCCGGCACGTGGTGCGCGGTGAGCAGGGTGTTGCCGGCGATGAGCGAGGTCACGATGTCCTCGCTCTCACTGCCGGGGACTCCCTCGTAGTAATAGGCCAGGGCCCCCAGGGATTTCTCCTCGACCAGCCGGTCCAGGGCGCACGGAGGTGCGCGCGCGCGCGCTCGAGCTCTCCGGCGGCGCACTCGGCAGAAACGTGGAACTCCTTCTGGAACTGGGCGAGCTTGTCTTTCGATTTCCTCGGGGGACAATTGATCACGGTATCGCTTCAACACGGTCGATTTCGATCAGCTCGAAGTGGCTGCCGAACACTGGCGGCAGGCTGGGTGAGGTCTGTGTAGACGTCCAGCATCGCCGCGTAGTAGTGCCCGAGGACTCCGACGCGCGTATCGCGAATGCGCGGCGCGAACGCCTATGCGCCTCAACCCACGGCTGCTGACCTCGCTCCAGGCGCGCTCTTCCTCGAGCCAGCCGGTAACCAAATTGATACTCAATGCCGCAGGAGTTGAAAACGTTGGCGATTTCCGGGGCGCCTCGTGAAGAGCAGCCAGGTATTCGCTCTGCTGGCGCCGCCGCATCCGCCGCCTGTCGCTCGATGGGCCTCCGTCCCCCGCGGCGCGTCCCGGCGACCCCTGTTTGCGCTTCTGCCGATCCATACCGTAACGCGGAATTATATCATTCACGCTCCCCCCCGCAACTACCACAAAAGTTGGACTCTGATCGCCTCGCTGGCCTAGACGGCCTTCAGCACCTGCAGGTAGGAGTCGTGGAAGAAGGCCGCCCGGCGTCCGGGGCCCAGCTCACGGCGCAGTTCGGCCAGCAGGGCGTCCCAGTCGGGGGCCACGTAGAACGACGGGTTGAAAGAGCGGGCGCTTACCTGGTCCAGGTTCGGGGAGCAGAGGAAGACCGAGCCCGGGTCGGCCAGGGCCTGGCGCAGGGGCGGGTTGGGCAGGGGCCCGAGGGAGGCCAGGTGCCGCTGGTGTTCGGCGAAGCTGCCGTGGCGCTGTCCCTGGTAGAAGAAGCGGTCCGAGAAGTCCCCGACCACGATGCGGTGGTCGCAGACCTCCCCCGGCTCCGCCAGGCCCTTGTAGAACTGCAGCGGGTCCAGGCTGTCCACGCGGAACACCCCGATATCGGCCTTCTCCGCCCGCTGGAAGCCGACCTCATAGCGCCGCAAAAGCGGCTCCGCCTGCTCGCGCAACACCGCCAGCGGGTCCCCGATCGCCAGCTCCGCAACCCCCCGCTCCCTGCTCAAGACCGCGTTGATCACCACCACCTCGGTGCGCTCCATGAGCATGGCCGCGGCCTGGTTCATCTCGGTCCGGATCGGGCCGTAGAGGGTCTCTTCCTCGTCGCCCCGCAGCTCCTCGGGCTCGAAGCGGCCTCCCTGGCTGCTCCTGTGGTTGGCTCGGATCGTGTCCACGTGGGCCACGCCGGGCAGGATGATCTTGGAGCCTCCGCTTACGTGGGCGAAGCCGTGCTTGGACAGCATCCCCAGCCCGATCACCAGCTCCGCCTCCACTACCTCGCGGGCCAGGCGGAGCGGCGTGCCGTAGCGCCCCATACCCAAAAGCGGGGCGTCCTCCCGGAAACAGTCGTGGTTGAACGCTCGGTAACGGGAGAGGATGTCGCGCCCCAGCTTGTGGGCCATCTCCTCCCGGCTCAGGGCCCGGTGGGAGCCCACGGCGGCCAGGAAGCGGATGCGGGACGGCTGGATGCCCGAGCGCTCCAGCAGCCAGACCAGCGGCGGGGCCAGCTTGTAAGCGGGGGTCCAGCGGCTCAGGTCGTCGAACAGGATGAGCGCCCCGCGCTTGCCGCGGGCCAGCCCCTCCAGGGTGGCGCGCGGCCCCGCGGTAGGGGAACGGGGCCTGCAGGCGGGCGGCCACCTCGGGGTCCGAGAGCTCCCGCATTTCCGCCAGGCGGTACTCCCGCACACTCCAGTCCGGCGGGAAGCCGTAGCGCTCCTCGGCCCCCAGGTTGCGCCAGTCGCCGCCCAGCGCGCGGACCGGCTCAGACATGGCCGTAGTAGTCGCGGTGCACCGCCACGGAGTAGGCGTAGTCCAGGAGCGTCCCCCAGCTGAACACCGGGATGTCGATCCGCCGCTGCAGGGCGCGGGCGAAGGGCTGCATGCCGGTGCACTCCAGTACCATGGCCCCCATCCGGGGGTGGGCACGGTAGAACTCCTCAGCCACCTGGAGGAACTCCTTTTCCGCCTTGGCATAGTAGGCGGCCGGGGGGTCGGTCTGCAGGCCCGGGACCCACAGGTGGTCGAACTCCGGGCAGCCCCCGTCGTCCTCGGCCCCGGCCACTACGTAGTTGCTCCCGATGCGACCCCCACCGCGGTCAGGTGCTTCTCGGTGAGCTGCTTCTTCAACGCGGCCAGCACGCCTACCACCCGGTTAGCGCCGACGACCTGCTGGGCCAGGGGGATCTGCAGCAGGCTGGACAGGAACACCGGCACCCCGACCGAAGCGGCGATTTCCTGCTGGAAGTAGGCGAAGTACCCGCACTCCGCGGCGATGGCCCGGCAGCCCATGCGCTCCAGCTTCTCCGCCGCCCGCCGTATGGGCTCCAGGCAGGGCGACTTGTCCTGGGCCCAGACCAGGGCCTGCAGGTCCACCCCCTCCACGACCTCGTACTGGATGGGGAAAGGGAAGGCGCTGGCGTTGCGCACGTCCCCCGGGAAGCCGGGGTACACCCCGTCGACGATCATGATGCCCAGGCCCATGCCGTAGCAGCGGCGGTCCGTCCTGGCCCGGATGTAATCGATGCCCATGTCGCGGTTCTGGTACATGTGTTCTCTCCTTCAGACCGGAGCGCCGGCCAGCCTGGCCAGCGCGGCGCAGGTGGGCTCGGGCAGCGGTGGTGAGCGGTGCTCCGCAATCAGCCGGCGCACCTTGCGGTTGGCGCGCTGCTCCAGCGTGGTCTTTCCATCCTCGGCCCAGGTCTCGTAGCTGGAGCGGTCGAACAGGGCCGGCTGCCATTCCTCGCCCAGGCGGCGGACCGTGTCCTCGGCGGCCAGGTAGTCCCCGTCGGGCCCGGCCTCCCGGATCATCTCCAGGCACAGGCTTTCCTCGCTCACCTCGATGTCGCGCAGGTAGCGCCGCAGCCAGCCGACGATCTCGTCGCACAGGACCATCAGCTCCAGGCTCCCGGTCAGGGCCGAATCCAGGTAGCCGACGTTCTGCACCAGGTTGGCCCCGCTCGCCACGGCAGCGAACAGGCTCAAGGCGGCCTCGGCCGCGGCCTGGGCGTCGAACACGCTTGGCGTCGCAGCGCCCCGCCGGAGGCGAATACTGGCAGCCTGTAGCGCCGGGCCAGATCACAGCCCGCCGGCCCCTTGTCCGGCGACACGTACAAGTCCCGCATCCAGCGCATGTCCAGCGCCCCGACGCTGGGCTGGTTCAGGATGAAAGGAGAGCCTTCCCGCGCGAGCTGGGACAGCACCAGGCCCGCCGAGCTGCCCCGCGTTGCCCAGCGCCGTCATCGCCGCCACGCTCATGGGGGCGGTGGAGCCCCGGCAGTTGCCCGGAGCGTAGATCGTGGGCAGGTTCCTCTTGGCCGCGAACAGCAGCCTGCTCACGCTTTCCTCGTTGTGGCGCAGGGCCGAGGGGGTGTTGATGTAGTTGAGCACGAAGGGGCGGCGGGCCAGGGCTTGTTCACCGCCCGCCACGGCCGCGGCCATCTCCACCGCCTGGCGCGTGCTTTCCGCCTGCAGGCCGCAGAACACGATCGGCTTGGAGCTCTCCTCCAGCAGGACCTGCATCTGGCGGCGCTCATAGCTATCGGAGGGCACGTCGGAGGGCAGGAACATGGACATGAGGAAGTCCAGGTTGGGCAGGGCGTCGACCAGGCGCGCGGCGTGCACCACGTCCTGGAGCACCGCCCGCCGGCGAAGGCCGGAGTCCGGGTCGTAGATATGGAGGCAGTCGGAGCCGGTCCCGAACCAGCACTCCCCGCCGCCGAAGGACATGGCCGGCCGGCCGCCGCGGTCGTAGATGGTCAGCTCGCGCGGGGCGCTGGACAGGGCTTTCTCGATCAGGGCCGGCGGGATGCGCACGAGGTTGCCGTCGGAGACCCGCGCGCCCGCTTTGCGGAACAGCCCCAGGGCCTCCTGCGAGTAAAAGCGCATCCCCGGGTCTTCCATGATCCTCAGGCTGGCGGCGTGCAGCAGGTCCAGCTGCTTTGCCGACAGCCACGGGCGGGAGCTTCCCGCGAAGCTCCTGTTCTGGCCGGTCACAGGGGCGGCTTCCGCCGATGCCAGTCGGTGGCCTGCTCGTAAGCCTGCGCCGCTCTCAGGACGGTGCCTTCGGCGAAGGGCCGCCCCGCCAGCTGAAGCCCCGCGGGAAGCCCGTTGGCGAAACCGCAGGGCAGGGTGAGAGCCGGCAGGCCGTTGAGGTTGAAGGCGCTCAGGTACTGGGTGTGGGCGGCGATCACCCCCATGGTCTTTCCGCCGATATCCACGTCGGTGACCCCGATTTTCGTGGCGGTGATCGGGGTGGAGGGCCCGGCCAGCAGGTCCACCTGCTCCAACAGCTGCCGGCTCTCCTGATTGAACAGCAGCCGGGCCTGCTGGGCCTGCAGGTAGTCGGGGGCGGAGACGAACAGCCCGGTTTCCAGGCGCATCCGCAAGGGGGGATACAGCTCGTCCCCCTTCTCCGTCACCAGCTGGCGGTAGGCAGCGGCACCCTCCGACAGCAGGATGGGGGTGGAGATCGACTCGTAGTAGTGGTACAGCGGCCAGGAAACCTCGTGGACCGAGGCACCCAGCTCCCCCAGTTTCTCCAGGGCCTTCTCCACCAGTTGGCGGACCTGCGGGTCCACGGGCACTTCGAAGTACTCCCTGGGCACCCCGATCCGCAGGCCCTTCAGCCCCGCGCCGAGGGACTTCGTGAAGTCCGGCACCGGCACGTCGGCGGAAGAAGGGTCCCGGGGGTCGTAGCCGGCCACGGCGTTCAGGACCAGGGCGCAATCTTCGACGCTGCGGGTCATGGGGCCGGGGTGGTCCAGGGACCAGGACAGGGTGGACAGTCCGCGGCGGCTCAGGCGGCCGTAGGTCGGCTTCAGGCCCACGATGCCGCACAGCGCAGCTGGGGATGCGCACCGAGCCCCCCGTGTCGCTGCCGATGGCGAAAGCGCACTCCCCGGCGGCGGTGGCCGAGCCGGAGCCGCCGCTGGAGCCCCCGGAGACGCAGGCCGGGTCCCAGGGGTTATGCATGTGGCCGTAGTCGTAGTCCCCTTCCTTGGCGATGGCCCCGTAGGCCAGCGGGTTCAGGTTCGCCTTGCCGATCAGAATCGCCCCGGCCTGCTTCAGCCGGGCCACGACCCCGCTGTCCTCCGCTGCGACGCTGCGGTCGAAGGCCTTGGAGCCCAGGGTGCAGCGGACCCCCCGCGCCGCGAACAGGTCCTTCACGGTGAAGGGCAGGCCGTGCAGCGGGCCCTTCCAGTCCCCCGCTCGGATGTCCCGTTCCGCCTGACGGGCCTCTTCCAGGGCCTGCTCAGGAAGCAGGGTGATGAAGGAGTTCAGCGCCGGTTCCAGCTCCTGGCAGCGCGCCAGATAGGCCTGCATCAGCTCCACCGGCGAAACCTGCTTGCGGCGGATGAGCGCGGCCAGCTCGCCGGCGCTCCGGTAGCACAGCTCCGCGTTACTCATCCTGCACCCCAGGCAGAGGCCGGAACACGATGCCCGGGTCCAGGCCGGCCAGCGGAAGCTCCTCCAGGCGCCGGAGCTTGGGCATGTAGCGGCGGATGATGGTGGCGAGGTCCCCCTGGCCCGCCGCGGGAGCGGGCTCCTCGGCCCCCTTGAGCTTGGGAAGGACCTCACATAGGTAGGCGTACAGCTTGTCCATGTGGGGGTCTTCCGTCTTCAACCCCGCCGCCTTAGCCAGGTATTGGAAAGACTGCCTGCTCAACCCCGTGTCTTCGCCCATGCCGTCAACCCCCTGTCACGAACTCTGGCGATCGACCAGCCTGCCCAAAGGGAACTCCACGAGCAGATGCTCCTGGTACCACTGGAAGGCTTCTTTCACGCTCAGGCCCCAGCCGGTGGGGCAGACCCCCAGCACCTCCACCACGCTCAATCCCCGGCCCTGCATCTGCACCTCGAAGGCGCGCCGAATGGCTTCCTTGGTTTTCTGGATGTGGGCCGGCGTGTGGGTGGCCACCCTCTCCACGTAGGCCACGCCGGGTAGCGTTGCCAGCAGCTCGGAGGCGTGGAAAGGAAAGCCCGCCGTCTTCACGTCCCTGCCGGCCGGCGTGGTCTTGGTGCGCTGGCCGGCCAGGGTGCCGGGGCCCATCTGCCCTCCGGTCATCCCGTAGTTGGCGTTGTTCACCCAGATCAGGGTGATCGACTCGCCGAGCTGGGCCGCAGCCAGCGCCTCCGCGATGCCGATGGCCGCGAAGTCCCCGTCGCCCTGATGGGTGAACACGACCCGGTCGGGCAGGCAGCGCTTGAGGCCCACGGCCACCGCGGGGGCCCGGCCGTGCGAGGCGCTCACCGAGTCCACGTCGATGTAGAACACCACCATCTCCGAGCAGCCCACCGGCCCCACCAGAATGGCGCGGTCCTTGATGCCCATCTCCTCGATCACCTGCCCCAGCAGGCGGTTGGAAACCGTGTGCGAACAGCCGGGGCAGTAGGAGAACTTGCAGCCCGGGACTAAGCCCGGGCTGCGCCCCGGGACCAGGCCCGGCCGCTCCTCGGCCTGCACTTCGTCGCGCGCCCGCCCCGCCTCGTCCCCCGCCCCGCCGCTTTGTTGGTCCATGCTCATTTGGCTATTTCCTCGATTTTCGCCAGGATCTCGCGGACCCGCGGGATCACCCCCGCGGCCTTGCCCAGGAAGCTCACGGGCCTGGAGCCCTCCACCGCCAGGCGCACGTCCTCCACCATCTGCCCGTAGTTGAACTCCACGACCAGAAGATGGCTTGATGACTGCGCCGCCGCCTTCAGCTCGGCGGTGGGGAAGGGCCAGAGGGTGATGGGCCGGAACAGGCCGACCTCCAGGCCGGCGGCCGCGGCCTCCTCGAGCACGCTCTCGCAGATGCGCGCCGCCGTGCCGAAGGCCACCAGCAGCACGTCCTTGCCGCAACCGGTAAGCCGGCTTCTACGTTCAGCCTGCTCGATGCCCCGGTACTTGGCCATGAGCACCGGCGGGACTTCGCGGGACGGGGTGACCGCCGGCAGCAGCCGGCGCGGTCCGCTTCCGCGGCCCGTCACCGCCCAGGGCTTGTCCGGCGGGTGTCCCTGGTAGGGCGGGAAGCTCACCGGCTCGATGATCTGGGCCAGGAAGCCGTCGCAGAAGATCATCACGGGGTTGCGGTAGCGGTCGGCCAGGTCGAAGGCCTCGTAGGTCAGACTCACCGCCTCCTGCGCGTCCCGGGGTGCCAGCACGATGATGCGGTAGCCGCCGTGCCCCCCGCCTTTGACCGCCTGGAAGTAGTCGACCTGGGAACCGGAGATGCCGCTCAAACCCGGGCCGTTGCGGCAGAAGTTGGCGATCACCGCCGGCAGCTCCGCCGCGCACAGGTAGGAGATGCCCTCCTGCATCAGGCTGATCCCCGGGCCCGAGGAGGAAGTCATGGCGCGGAAGCCGGCGGCCGCGGCGCCGAACATCATGTAGACGGCCGTGATCTCGCTTCCCGGCTGAATGAAGACCCTGCCCAGCGGCGGCATCCTCCTGGCCATGTGCTCCACGAACTCGTTGGAGGGGGTGATGGGGTAGCCGAAGTAGGCGTGGCAGCCGGCGCGGATGGCCGCCTCGGCCACCGCCTCGCAGCCCTTCAGGACCAGGCGCTCTTCAGACTGTTTTTCCAGCTCGGCGGAAAGCATGCCTCGTTTCACCTTTCTTGTGGAAGTGCGGGGAAAGTCCTCGTGAAAGCTCACGCTTACGGGCACCTTGTAGTCGGCCAGCGCCCCCCGGCACAGCGCGAGGAGCTCCTCGGCGCTCGCGGTCTGTCCCTCCTGCGGGATGACGCAGGCGTGGACCCGCTCGCCCCAGAAGGGGTCCTCCAGCCCGATCACCACCGCCTCCAGCACTTTCGGATGGCGGTAGAGCACGGCCTCTACCTCCCCGGGGTAGACCTTCTCCCCGCCGCGGATGATGAGCTCCTTCTTGCGGCCGGCCAGGAAGATGTACCCCTCCTCGTCCAGCCGGGCCAGGTCGCCGGTGGCCAGCCAGCCGTCCTTGAGGACCTCCGCGGTCATCGCCGGGTCCTTGTAGTACCCTTTCATGACGTTCGGGCCGCGGATCCACAGCTCGCCGACCTGTCCGGCGGGCAGGTCCCGTCCGCAGTCGTCCACGACGCGGACGGACTGACCCTCCAGCGGCAGGCCCACGGAGCCCGGCTTGCGCACCCCGTCAATCGGGTTGCAGGCGCTCCCGCAGGTGCCTTCCGACAGCCCGTAGGACTCCAGCGGGTCGGTCTTGAACGCCCGGCGCACCCGCTCCCGCAGCTCCAGCGGCATCGGCGCCGCGGAAGTGTTGCAGTAGCGCAGGGAGCTGAAGTCGTAGCGCTCCCGGTTGGGCAGGGCCAGGAAGATGGCGTAGATGGTCGGCACCCCCCCGAAGGCCGTGGCCTTGTACCTCGCCACGGAGGCCAGGAAGCGCTCGGGGGAGAAGCCGTCCAGCAGGGCCACGGAGCCGCCCGCGCACAGGTGGGCCAGCACGGCCCCGACCTGCGGGGCCACGTGGCACAGGGGCAGCGCCGTGAGGAAGCGGTCCTCCGGGGTCATCTTCTTGCAGTGCGCGGCCTGCCAGGCGTTGGACACATAGTTCCAGTGGCTCAACATGACCCCTTTCGGGGAGCCGGTGGTGCCCGAGGTGTAGATGATCGCGGCCAGGTCCTCCGGCCCGACGACGGAGGGCAGCGCTTCGGCCGGCGTCTCGCGCAGTCGGCTGCGCAGCTCTTCCGCCGTCAGGGTCCACCGCAGCTGCGGGCAGGAGGCCCGCGCCTTTTCCACCGCCGGCCGGTAGAGCTCGGCGAAGATCAGGCCGGAGGCCTCCGAGTGCTGCAGGACCCGGGCCAGCTCCTCCGAGGAATAGCGGGGGTTGAGCGGCACCAGCACGCCGCCGGCGGCGGCGACGCCGAAAAAGACCGAGACCCACAGGGGGCAGTTGTCCAGCAGGAGGCCGACCTTTTGCTCCTTGCGCACGCCCATGGCCTGCAGGACGCGCGCCACCCGGTTGGCCTCCTCCCGGAGCTCCGCGTAGGTCAGCCGCTCCTCCTGGAACAGGAGGAACGTGCGCGGCCCGTGCAGCCTGGCCTGGGAGGCCAGCAACTCCGGAAGAGTTCGATCCTGGAGCGACATCAGCCGAACACCCGTCCTTTCTTGACGACCACCGAGGCCAGCCTGCCCCCGAGCCGCTCGGCCAGCTGCTTGTGGTTGGAGACTTCCCAGACCACCAGGTCCGCCTGCTTGCCCGCCTCCAGGCTCCCGACCAGGTCTCCGCAGCCGGCGGCGTAGGCGGCGTTGATGGTCGCCGCGCTCAGGGCCTCGGCCGGCGACAGGCGGCAGGTGTAGCAGGCCAGGCTCAGCACCAGGGCCATGGACTCCACCGGGCAGCTCGGGTTGTAATCGCTGCCCAGGGCCACGGCCGCGCGGCGCCGGAGGAAGCGGCGGGCATCCGCGGCGCGGGGCAGGCGGTGGACCAGAGGCACGGCGGGGAGCAGCACCGCGATCACCCCGGCCTCCGCCATGGCCTGGATCCCCTCGTCGGTGGAGCACAGGCAGTGCTCCGCGGAGACCGCCTTCCACTCGGCCGCCAACTCCGCCCCCCCGGCGGCCCGGAACTCGTCGGCGTGGACCTTGAGGCCCAGGCCGAGGGCCTTCGCGGTCCGGTACAGGGCCGCGGTCTGGTCCGGGGGAAAGGCCGTGCCCGAGTCGCAGAACCGGGCCAGTCCTCGGGCGGCGACCTCCGGGAGCATGCGCTCCACGACCAGCCGCAGGTACTCCTCCCGGCGCCCGGCGTATTCGGCGGGCACCTCGTGGGTCCCGAAGAAGGTCGGCACGCAGTCCGCGGGGCCCTCCCGGTCCAGGGCCCGCACCGCCTCCAGCAGGCGCAACTCCCCTTCCGGCTCCAGGGCGTAGCCGCTCTTGGCCTCGATGGTCGTGGTCCCGCCGGCGAACATGCGCGCGACCACCGGCCGCGCCTGAGCGAGGAGCCGGTCGGCAGCCGGCCGCGCGCGTGGCGGCCACCGTCACCGCGACCCCTCCGCCGCGCTTCTCGATATCCTCATAGGACAGGCCTTCGACGATTTTCAAAACGAACTCTTCTTCCCGCGAGCCGGCGAACACCAGATGGGTGTGGGCGTCCACCAGGCCCGGGGTGACCAGGCGACCCCCCGCGTCCAGCTGGCGTGTTCCGGGCCCCACACTCACCTGATCGCGCACCTCGCCCAGGCTGCCGACCGCGGCGATGCGCCCGCCGGCCACCGCCACCGCACCCCCCGCCACGATGCCCAGGTCGCGCATTTCCTCGCCGACGCGCGGGCGACCGCCGGGCCCCGCCAGGGTAATCAACTCCGAGGCATTGTGGATCAGCAGCTCCGCCTCGACCTTCATCCTCGGCCCAGCTCCTCCTTCAGGGCGCTCAAGACCTCTTCGTTCTGCTCCTCGGTGCCCACGGTGATGCGGATGTGCCGCGGCATGGCGAAGCCGGCCAGGGGCCGGATGATCAGGCCCCGATGCAGCAGGCGCTGGAACACCTCCTGGGCATCGCGGCCGATGCCGACGCACACGAAGTTGGTCTGGGAGGGGATGGGCTGCAGGCCCATGTCCCGCAGGCCCCGGGTGAGCTGAGCCCTGCCCGCAAAGGTGAGCTTGCGGGTGCGCTCGACGTGCTCGTGGTCCTCCAGCGCCGCCAGCGCCGCGGCCTGGGCCAGGTTGTTGATGTTGAAGGAGTTGCGGATGCCGTCCGCCGTGGTGGAGAGCTCCGGCGGCACCACCGCGTAGCCCACGCGCAGGCCCGCGATGCCGTAGATCTTGCTGAAGGTGCGGATCGCGGCCAGCGAGTAGCCCTCGCGGAACAGGCCCACCGCGTCCCGGAAGCCGGGGTCATCGACGAACTCCGCGTAGGCCTCGTCGATCACCGGGAACACGTGCTCGGGCAGGCGCTTCAGGAAGGACAGGACTTCGCCGCCCGGCACCAGGTGCCCGGTGGGGTTGTTGGGGTTGCACAGGAAGACCAGCTTGGTGCGCGGGGTGACCCGCTCCAGCAGCGCCTCCACGTCGATGCGATCGTTGGCCAGGGGGCTTTGCACCGGGACGGCGGCCATGACCTGGGCGGACTTGCGGTACAGGGAAAAAGAGGGATAGGGGTAAAGACATTCGTCCCCCGGGTCCAGGAAAAGCTGGCCCAGCAGGAGCAGCACCTCGTCGGCTCCGGTGCCCAGCAGGATGTTTTCCGGCTCGACACCCAGCTTCCGGGCCAGGGCCTTTTTCAGATCGTAGCTGGAGTCCTCCGGGTAGCGGTGGATCTCCCCCAGGTGCCGCTGGATGGCCTCCAGAGCCAGCGGGGAGGGTCCGACCAGGCTCTCGTTGGAGGCCAGCTTGATGACGCGGGTGATGCCCAGCTCCCGCGTCACCTCGTTGACCGACTTGCCCGGCACGTAGGGGGGAATCCCCCGAATCGCCGGCCGCAACCTCAAGGTACCCATGCCGTCATCCCATCCTTCCTACAGCTTGCTCCACCCCGGCCAGGAGCTGCCCGTCGTGCAGCAGCCCGGCCACGGCGGCGATGTCGTCATGGAAGATCCGCGAGCGGTCTTCCTTCAGGAAAGGAACCCGGGTGCGCAGGATTTCATGGGCTGCGCCGCACGCCCCGGCCGCTCTTCTCGGGGCCCACGAAGTCCAGGCCCTGGGCGGCGCACAGCAGCTCTATGGCCAGCACCTGCTCCAGGTTGCGGGCGATGTCGCGCGCCTTGCGGGCCGCGATGGTCCCCATGCTGACGTGGTCCTCCTGGTTGCCGGCCGTCGGGATGTTGTCGGCGCTGGCCGGGTGGGCCAGGGCCCGGTTCTCCGAGGCCAGGGAGGCCGTGACGATCTGCAGGATGCCGAAGCTGCAGCCCACCGCGGCGTGCTCCGAGAGGCTGGAGGGCAGCCCGCTCAGATTCGAATCCACCAGGCGGGCGGTGCGCCGGTCGCTGATGTTGGCCAGCTCGGTGAGGCCGAGGGCCAGGAAGTCCATCGACAGCGCCACCGGCTCCCCGTGGAAGTTGCCGCCGGACAGCACGGCCCCGTCCTCGGCGAAGATCAGGGGGTTGTCCGTGGCGGAGTTGACCTCGATCTCCAGCAGGCGGCGCACGAAGCCCAGGACCTCCCGCACCGCCCCGTGCACCTGGGGGATGCAGCGCAGGCTGTAGGCGTCCTGGGTGCGCTCGGCCTTCTCCGGCGCGCTGATCAGGCTGCCCTCCAGCAGGCGGCGCATGTTCTCGGCCACCCGCTCCTGGCCGGGAACGGGACGCACGCGGTGGATGCGCGCGTCGAAGGCGGCCGCCGTGCCCCGCAGCGCCTCCAGGCTGAGGGCCGCCGCGATGTCGGCGAGGCGGGCGAGGCGCTCGGCTTGCAGCAGGGTGAGCGTGCCGACCGCCGCCATGGCCTGGGTGCCGTTGACCAGGGCCAGGGCTTCCTTGGGCCCCAGCTCGAGCGGGCTCAAGCCCGACGGATTTGAGCGCCTCCGCCGCCCCCTGCAGCTTCCCGTCCTTGCGCGCCTTGCCCTGCCCGGTGAGCAGCAGGGCCATGTGGGCCAGCGGCACCAGGTCGCCGCTGGCGCCCACCGAACCCTGCTGGGGAATGACCGGGGTGACCCCGGTGTTGAGCAGGGCCAGGAGGGACTCGATGATCTGCATCCGCACGCCCGAGTAGCCCTTGGCCAGGGTGTTGGCCCGCAGCAGCATCATGGCCCGGCAGACCTCCGCCGGGAACTCCTCGCCGACCCCGGCGCTGTGGCTGCGCACCATGTTGTTCTGCAGCTGCGCCGACTGCGCCGCGTCGATGGTGATCTCGCTCAGGTGCCCCAGGCCGGTGGTGACCCCGTACACCTTCTGCTTCTTCGCCAGGGCATCCTCCACCACCTGCCGGGAGGCCAGGATCCGGGGTTTGGCCTCGGGGCTCAGGGCAGCCGGCCGCCCCTCGACCGCCACCTGCTCCACCGCCTCCAGGCTCAAGCCCTCTCCATCGACCATGACCGGCTTCATCGGCTTCTCCTTTCCCCGTTTCGTTCCCTGTCCAGCGCCAGGATCAGGTTGGCCAGCAGCAGGGCCCGCGGCACCAGGGTGCTGACGACCACCCGCTCCTGCAGGCTGCAGTCATCCAGGGAGACCGGACCCATCCCGTCCAGGGTCGCCACCCCCAGGGCGGCCACCAGGCTGCCGTCGGAGCCGCCGCGGGTGTGCACCTCGGGAAGCGGGATGCCCAGCTCCCCGGCGAAGGCCGCCGCCAGCCCGTACAGGTGCAGGGTGCCGGCCGACCGGGGGAAGGCCGGCCGCGTCTGCACCCCCTCGGCGGTGACGCGCACCCGGGAGTCCACAGCGGCCTCGGCGATGGCCCGGATCCGGGCCATGAGCCGCTCGGCTTCCGCCTGGTCGGGGGCGCGGAAGTCCACCAGCATCTCCGCCGCGGCCGGGATCACCTGCCGCGCCTCCCCGCCGTGAAACACCCCCACGTTGACGATGACCCCCTGCTCCAGTCGGGTGAGGGATTCCAGGGCGCTCACCTTGAGCGCCAGCTCCCGCACGGCGCTGGCCCCCCGCTCGTAGTCCACGCCGCAGTGGGCCGAGCGGCCCTCGGCCCGCACCGTGAACTTGCCGACCACCGACCGGGAGGTCACCACCCCGCCGTTCTCCCGCCCGGGCTCCATGACCAGGGCCCAGTCCGCCCGGCGGGCCTCTTCCTGGATCCAGGGCCGGCTGTAGGGCGTGCCCAGCTCCTCGTCCGGGACCAGCAGGAAGCTCAAGCTCCCCAGGCGGCAGAGGCCGGAGGCCTGCAGGGCCTCCACGGCGGCCAGGGCCACGATCAGCCCGCCCTTCATGTCCCCCACGCCCGGGCCGCGGGCGAGGCCGTCGGCGCTGAGGCTGAAGGGCCAGTCCCGGAGCGTGCCGGTCGGCCAGACCGTGTCCAGGTGGCCGAGGAGGAGCCCCCGCCCCTCCCCGCCCCAGGACGCGCGCCCCACCAGCTGGTCGCCGAAGTCCGACTGCGGGCGCCGTTCCACCCTCATCCCGGCCCGCTCCAGCTCCCGGGCCAGGAAGGCCCCCGCCCGGTCCACCCCGGCCTTGTCGCTGGAGCAGCTTTCGATCTCGCACCAGCTCGGCGAGCTGCTCCAGCATACGGCTTTCGCGGCCCCGCAGGTAAGAGGCCAGCGCCGGCTCCAGCTTCATCGGGGAATCCTCACTCCAGGGTCATGAACTTTTCCAGGCCGATGACCCGCTGGATGATGAACACCAGGCCGACGGTCAGGGCGACCAGCATGGTCGCCATGGCGGCGATCGTCGGGTCGTCCTTGTTGCGCAGATAGCCCAGGGCGGCGATGGACAGCGTCGAGGTCCTGTAGCTGGTCAGGAAGATCACCACGGACACGTCTTCGAGCACGGTGGCGAACACGAAGATCATGCCCCCCACGATGCCCGGCCGGATCTGGGGCAGAACGACCCGGCGGAAGGTGGTCCAGCGGCTGGCCCCCAGGTTGATGGCCGCCTCCTCGGTGTACGGGTTCAGGCCGTGCAGGTTGGCGCTGATGGTCCGCACGGTGAAGGGCAGGCAGACCAGGGTCATGGCGATCACCAGGTTGCCGAAGCTCCAGCCGCTGCCCAGCAGGTTGAACATGGTCATCAGGGCGATGCCGGTCACGACCCCCGGGATGATGATCGGCGACATCAGCAGGGCGTTGATCAGGGTGGCCGCCTTGAACCGCCCGCGGACCAGCCCGTAGGAGGCGGCCACCCCGATGGCCACGGACAGGGGAGTCACCACCGCGGCCAGGGCCAGGCTGATGAGCGCCCCTTCGCGGAAGTAGTGCAGGCGGAAGAAGTTCGCGTACCAGCGCAAGCTGAAGCCCTGCGGCGGGAGCTGGAAGTAGGCGGACTTGTTGAATGAGTAGAAGATCACGAACAGGACCGGCACGGCCAGGAAAACGACGATCAGGGCGGTGATCAGGCCCAGGGGCCAGCCCAGCGCCCCGGGCTCGCGGGTGAGCCTCGGCGCCGGCTTTCGCTACTCATTGCGGACCCTCCGCGCCGTGCGCTGCAGCAGGGTCATCACCGCCATCACCGCGATCGAAACGGCCAGCAGGATCGTGGCCATGGTGCCGGCGAAGGGGAAATCGAAGGTGACGTAGATGGTCTCGTAGATGATGTTGGACATCATCTTCACCTTGCCTCCGCCCAGCATCATCGGGAACAGGAAGGCGCTGAGCGCCAGGGAGTAGGTCAGGGAGGCCGCCTCGACGATGCCCGGAAGGGTCAGGGGCAGCACGACCCGCAGGAACACCGTCAGCTTGGAGGCGCCCATGTTCACCGCCGCCTCCTCCAGGGTCCGGGGCACATTGCGGATCGGCCCGATGAGCGAGAAGGCCGCGTAGGGGATCACGAAATACACCAGGCAGATGATGACCCCCTTCCAGCTGAACAGGAAGCGGATCGGCTTGCGGATGACGCCCAAGGCTTTCAGGCCGGCGTTGACCAGCCCGGCGTTGCCCAGCAGGACCAGCCAGGAATACACGATCGTGATGCCGCCCACCAACAGCGGGATGATCATGGCCGTCATGATGAGCTGGCGCAGGAGCTTGGAAGCCGAGCGGGCCACGCAGTAGGCCAGCGGGTAGGCCAGCAGCAGGCCCAGGACGGTGACCTGCGCCGCGCGGTAGAGGGTCTGGAATAGAAAGTAGGGATAGACCGCGTCGCGGAAGAACCGGCGGTAGCTGGCCAGGCTCCAGTTGCCCGTGACCGTCGTCGTGCCGGGCAGCATCTCCCGGAAGCTCATGATAATGAAGGAACCGTAGCTGGCCAGGAACAGGGCGATGATCGCCAGGGTGGGCAGCAGGATGAGCACCAGGCTGCGGGTGGGGATGGTCTTGAAATCCGCCGTCAGGCGGGCCGGGCCCGTTCTATTCATTCCCCGGCTCCGCTTTCGGCGAACAGCACGCAGTGGTCGCCTTTCAGGGTGACCGTCAGCTGCTGCCCGCGGCGTGAACTCCTTGGCGCGGTCCGTGCGCTGCGCCTGGGCGCAGACGATCGCCCCGTCGGGGAGGCGCACTTCGTACACCACCCGGGAGCCCAGGTTGGTGATGAACTCCACCGTCCCCGGGACCGAGACCAGGGTGGAAGCCGGCCCCGGCCGCGGGCCGCCGCCCTCGGCGCCGACCAGGCAGACGCACTCCGCCCGGAAGGCCAGGGTGATGCGCTCGCCGCGCAGCTCGCCGGCGAGCGGCACGATCAGCTCGGCGCCCTCCATCAGGCGCACGACGGCGCGCTCCCCTTCGCGCCGCAGCACCTGGACGGGGAGCAGGTTGTCCATGCCCAGGAAGCCGGCCACGAAGCGCGTCCGCGGAGCGTCATAGATGGAAAGCGGCATACCCTCCTGCTCCACCCGGCCCCCGTTCATGACCACGATCCGGTCCGACATGATCAGCGCTTCCTGCTGGTCGTGGGTCACGAACAGGGTGGTGATGCCCAGCTTCTGCTGGAGCTTGCGGACCTCGACCTGCATCTCGTCGCGCAGCCGGCGGTCGATGGCCCCGAACGGCTCGTCCAGCAGGAGCGCCCGCGGTTGGATGCTGATGACCCGGGCCAGGGCGATGCGCTGCTGCATGCCGCCGGAGAGCTGGCTGGGGTAGGCCCTGGCGTACTCCAGCAGGTGAACCAGCTCCAGGACTTCCTGGACGCGCTTCTGGATCGTGGCGCGGTCCAAGTGGCGCATCTGCAGGCCGAAGGCCACGTTGTCGAAGACCGTCATGTGCGGGAACAGGGAGTAGTTCTGGAACACCAGGCCCACGTTCCGCTTGGCCGGCGGGACGTCGTTGACCCGCTCCCCGGCGAGGCGCACCTCCCCCTGGGTCGGCCGGACGAAGCCGGCCAGGATGCGCAGCAGGGTCGTCTTGCCGCAGCCGCTGGGCCCCAGCAGGGTCAGCAATTCCCCCCGCCGGATCGAGATGGAAACGTCGTGCAGCGCTTCCAGCGTCCCGTAGAACTTGTGAACGCCCTTGAACTCGATGTCGAATCCTTCGCCTGGCATCGGCCTGCTACCCCCGTAAATGGCGTCTCCCTCCCGGGGGAGGGAGACGCCGCCTGAGCTATTACTTTCCGATCACGATTTCCCGGTTCCAGCGGTCCATCCAGTTGGGCAGCTCCGCGTTCACCGTGGGAATGTCGAACTGGATCAGGTCCTTCAACTTGGGCACCGCGGTCTCCAGCTCCTTGGCCGGGGCGACTTTGGTGTTCACGGGCACGCACCGCCACTCCACGACCGTGCGGGTCTGGGCGAAGGGGTGCACCATGAAGTTGATGAACTCGTGGGCCAGCTGCTCCTTGCCTCCCTTGATGACCGTCAGCACGTCGAACTCCAGCGGGGCCGGCTTGGGGGTCAGGAACTTGGCCGGGATGCCGCGCTCCACCATGAACCCGTAGTAGTCCGCCCCTCCGACCGCCACCGCGACCTCCCCCTGCGCCAGCAGCTGCCTGGGGGTGGCGTCCGAATCGTAGATGTTGGCCACGTTGGGCAGCAGCTTCTTGATCTTGGCGAAGCCCGGGTCGATGTTCTTTTCACTGCCGCCGTTCAGGTAGGCGGCCAGGACCAGGAAGTTGCCCGAGAAGAAGCCCGCGCTCGGGATGGAGATCTTTCCCTTCAGCGACGGGTCCCACAGGTCCTCCCAACTGGTGATCGGCTTGGAGACCATGTCGGTGCGGTAGGTGATGCCGAACGGGTAGTAGTAGCAGACCACGTAGTTCTTGCCGATCGCGTTGGGCATCAGGTCTTTCTTGTCGGTGAGCAGGGTCTGGTTGATGTCCGCCAGAAGCCCTTCCGGGCAGCGGGCCACCACGTAGGGCACCGTGAACCAGACGTCGATGCTGGTCTTGCCCTTCTGGGCCTGCAGCTTGATCAGGCCGTCGCTGGAGCTTTCCTGGCTCTCCGGGAGGACCTTCGCCCCGGTCTGCTTCTCGAACTCCGCCGCGGCCGCCTGCATCGACTCGTCCCAGCCGCTGCCCCACATCAGCAGGGTCAGGGTCTGGCCCTCGTACTTGCGAGCGCCTTCCTTCCCCTGCTCGCCCTCCGGCGCCCCGCCGGCCCAGGCCGCGAATCCGAGCAGGCCCAGAACCAGCACGCAGATCAGAGTCTTCTTCATCCTCTTCCTCCTTACGCTTTGATCGTTGCGATATGTAGGCCCAAGGCTACATTTCATAGAGTCTGCGGATGCCCGCCCTGCGGAGGTTTTCCGCCGCCTCGCGGTATCCCGCATCGGCGTACCGTGACATGCCCAGGCTGGTTTCCGCATTCAACGTCCGCTGGACGCGCAGCCCCCCTCCTTGAGTTCCGTCCGCGATGACGGTGGTCCCGCAGCTCACGCCGGTCCCCGCGGCCCCTCCCGCGGAGGAGTGGATGGTGACCAGGTCGGCGCCGCAGGCCACGTTGAGCAGGGCGTTCAACAGCGGCCAATCGGCGATGGCGTCACTGCCATCGGGCATGTTTTCCGTTTCCCGCCAGGGCATGGCCACGGAAGCCCCGTCCAGGTTGTCGCGGGCAAAGGCGATGGGCCCGCGCAGAGCACCGCTGGCCACTCGTTCGTTCACCAGAACGCCCAACCGGGAACGCTGGCCGTGCTTCAACCAGCAGATGCGCGCGGGCAGCCCCTCGAATTTGATGGATTGCCTGGCCAGCTTCACCCACTGGCTGGCGAAGGGGTCGTCGGGAAACTCCGTTCAGCACCAGCTCGTCGATCAAGGCGATGTCCCCGGGTCGCCGGAAATGGCCACCCAGCGGAAAGGCCCGCGGCCCTCGAAGAAGAAGGGCCGGATGAAGCGGGTCATGAAGTTGCCGATCTCGAAGGCGTTCTGCACGCCCGCTTCCCTGGCCTGGGCCCGCAGATTGTTCCCGTATTCGAAAACCATGGCCCCCGCGGCCTGGAAGCCCAGCATGGCCTGAACGTGTTTGCCGATCGATTCGAAAACCCGCGCCAGGTAGCTCTTCAGATCCCTCCCGCGCAACGCCGCGGCCTGCTCCAGGGTATAGGCCGGCGGGGATGTAGCCCTCCACCGGATCGCTGGCCGAGGTCTGGTCGGTGACGATGTCCGGGATCACCCCGCGGGCGAGCAGCGCCGGCAGGACCTCCGCGGCGTTGCCCACCAGCCCGATGGACAAGGGCTTCTTGTCGGCCAGCGCGGCGCGGCACAGGCGCAGGGTCTCGCCCAGGTCCTCGGAAACCTGGCCGCAGTACCCCGAGGCCACCCGCCGCTCGATCTTGCGCCGATCCACCTCCACGACGATGGCCACCCCGCCGTTCAGGGTGACCGCCAGCGGCTGGGCCCCGCCCATGCCGCCGCAGCCGCTGGTCAGGACGAGGCGTCCGGCCAGGCTGCCGCCGAACTTTTCGTGGGCGGCGGCCAGGAAGGTCATGTAGGTGCCCTGGGCGATGCCCTGGGTGCCGATGTACTGCCAGCCGCCGGCGGTGAACCCGGCGGGCATGGTCAGCCCGCGCCGGTCCAGCTCGTAGAAGACTTCCGGCAGGGCCCAGCGGCCGACCAGGTTGGCGTTGGCCATCACCACCAGCGGGGCGTCCGGGGAAGTGGGGAATATGGCGATCGGCTTGCCGGACTGGATGACCAGGGTTTCGCCCTGCTCCAGCTCCTGCAGCGCCCGGACGATCCGCTCGAAGGCTTCCCAGTTCCTGGCCGCGCGCGCGCCGGCGGTGTAGACCACCAGGTCCTCCGGCCGCTCCCCGACCTCCAGGACGTTCTCCAGCATGCGCAGCAGGGATTCCTGGCGCCAACCCCTGCAGCGCAGCGTCGTTCCGCGCATGGCCCGGATCTTGCGGGCCTCACCGCCGGGCATCGCTCAACCCCCGGGACGACAGGCCCTGGGCTTTCGCCCAATCGCCCCCCGCCTCGATCGCCTTGAGGTTCAAGGCTCAGGAAAGAGTCTCCCTTTGCCTGGTAAGCCCGCCGGAAGGAGGCGGCGAGCTGACCGAAATCGAGAATACCGGTCAGCTGCACGAAGACGCCCAGCATGGCCATGTTCTCGCAGCGCCGGTCCAGCCCGGCCACCAGCTTGGCCAGCGGAACCGCGATCAGCCTGAGGCCCGCAGGCAGCCCCCCTTCCGGGCTTTCCGGCGCTTCCGCGGCGTTGTAGAGCAGGCTCGCCTCGGGCCGGAGGTGCTCCCGGAACCGCGCGAAGGAGCCGCTGTTGAAGAACACCAGGTAGTCCACCTTCTCGGCGAAGGGGGACAGGATCGGAGCGTCGCTGAAAATGAGGAAGCAGCTCACCTCTCCCCCGCGAGCCTCCGCCCCGTAGCTGGGCAGGCACATGGCCCGCTTGCCTTCCTGGACCGCCGCGTGGAGGATCGCCGTGCTGAACAGCAGGACCCCCTGCCCTCCCGCGCCGCCTACGCAGACGTCCAGCCTCATGGCCTGGCGCCCCGCGCAATCCGCTCGACCTCCCGCAGCACTTCCGCCGGCTTGGCTCGCGGCCGGTGCTCGGCCAACAGCCGTTGGGCCTCCCGCTTGCACCGCTGGAACAGGTCCGTCTTGCCGGCCTGCTCCCAGTGGTCGTAGCGGGAACGGTCCAGGAGCCTGGGCATGAACAGGGCGCTGCGGAAATGGTCGAAGGTGTGCTCATCGGTCAGGAACATCGACCCCGGCAGGCCCCGGGCCACCCTTTCGATCGCCTCCACGGCCAGGGTCTCGCGATTGACAGGAATGCCTTCCGCGAAGTGCCGGCTCATGGCGATCAGCTCGTCCACCATGACCACCATCTCCAGTGAGGAGGTCGTCCCGTATTCCAGATAGCCCACGTCGTGGATCAGGTTGGCCCGGCTGAGCATGGAGGTGATCACCGAGAACATCGCTTCGGCCCCTGCCTGGGCGTCCACGAGCTTGGAGTCGGAAGCCCCGGCGAAGGCCCAGATGGGGATGTGGTAGATCTCGTCGCGCATGTCCGCCAGGGCCGCCTGGGTCAGGCTCCACTCGGGACATCCATAGGAGACGACCGTGGAGTTCATGTCCAGCACGCTGACGTTCGGGCCGAAAACGAAGGGCGAGCCCTTGCCGGCCAGCTGGTGGACGACCAGCCCCACCAGGTTCTCCGCGATCCCCAGGCTCAAGGCTCCGGCCAGGGTCACCGGCGCCCCGCCTCCCGCATTGGAGCCGGAAGGGAAGCAGATGGGGATCTTCTTCTCCGCGCAGAACAGCACTTTGGCCATGACCCCTTCCGGGAAGCGCAGGGGGCTGATGGCCTCCGAGTAGTTGAGGATGAACGGCTTGCGCTCGAAAGCCTCCCGGCCCCCGGCCACCAGGCAGGCGATGTCGTAGATCCGGGCCACGTCCTTCACGCTTTCGGCGATGAAGACGATCGGCTTGCTCGTGTTCTTGATCATCTCGGCGAAGGCGCAGACGTAGATATCCTGGATCGGTGCATCCTGGGGGTTGGACATGGACATGGCGAAGGAGATGTTCGGCAGGGCGTCCACCAGCCTGGCGAAATTGGCGGTGTCTCGTAGTAGTGCCCGGCGCCGCTCGGAACTCTGGAGATCCAGGGTGAACAGCGTGTCGGAGCCGGTGCCGTAGAAGAAGCTCTCCTGGGAAAGCGGCATGGCCCGGCCGCCGCTCTGGTCGAAAACAGCGATCTGCCGCGGGGCGGAGCGCAGGGCCTCCTCCACCAGGTGCGGCGGCATCCGCAGCCAGTCCCCCCCGCCCTCCTGGCAGCCCGCGGCCCGCAGCATATCCGCGGCGCCCCGGTGTTCCATCCGAAAGCCGATGCGCTCGAGTATCTCCAGCGCCGCCTCGTGGATGGCCCAGGCCTGATCCCGGTCCAGCACCTTCATCCGGGGACGGAACAGGGAAAGCTCGATGCTCTTCAATTCGCTTTCCTCCCCCTGGCGGCGATCCGCCAGCTGCTGCCGTCGAAGAACTCCCGGTGCCTGTGGTGGTACCGGCTGAATCTCTCCAGATGGCCCCGCATCAGGGTGCGCGCCCGGGCGGCCTGCTTCTTTTCGACTGCTTTGACGATGCCCACCCAGTCCCGGTAAGCCTGCAGGAGGTAGTCCTCGTCGACCGTCAGGAACTGGAAGGAGGGCGAAACCAGGACTTCGTGGATGGTCCGCAGGATGGTTTCGTAAAGAGGGTTCCGGCAGATCTGCCCCAGGGACAGGTGCAGCGCCGTTTCCTGGCTGTTGAACTGCTCGCTGGAGCCCAGGCCGCCCTGCGCCGCTCCTTGGGCCTGCTGCAGAAGGCCCCTCAGCGCCAGCAGATCCTTTGCGGTGGCCCGCTGGGCGGCCAACGCGGCGATGGCCCCTTCCAGCTCGATGCGGAACTCCACCAGGCTCTCGTAGGGGATCTTCTTCTTGCGGATCAGCAGGGACAGGCTCTCCTGCATCCTGTCGGAGCTGTGATCCGCCACGAAGGCCCCGCCCTTGGAGCCCGTCTTGATTTCGATCAACCCCTTCTGTTCCAGAACCCTCATGGCCTCGCGCAGGCTGCGCCGGCTGGTCTGGAACTCGCCCGTCAGGGCGCGCTCGCTGGGCAGCCGGTCGCCCGCCTTCAGGCGATCGGAGAGGATGGCCTCCTCGATCTGGTCGACGACCTTTTGGTAGACACAGGTTTGCCGGACGCTTTGGAACAAGGGTGCTCCCGCGATTGGGATAATGGTAGAACCATTATCTCTCCTATTCTTTTCCTGTCAAGTTTTTTCTATGCGGCGTCCCAGGTTTTTCGGGTGTAGGCCGCGGCCTTCCGAATTCCTTCGCTGCCGGTGTAACTGGCCTCCTCGATGCACAGCCAGTTGTCGAAACCCCTGGATTTCAGGTAGTTGAAGATCTCCTTGAAGCAAACGGCGCCGGTTCCGATCAGCACGGGCTGGAACTTGCCTATCTCCGCGATGTCGGACACATGGATCGTTTCTACCCTGTCGTACACTTTGGCCAGAATGGCCAGCGGGTCCAGGCCCAAGGCCGCGATGTTGGCAGTGTCGAAGTTGAGTCGAATGCCCGTGCCCCGGATGCCTTCGCAGATCTCCAGGAAGATATCCATCGGATAGCTGAAGTCGTAATAGTCCCAGGCCCCGGGCTTGGAATGGTTCTCGTAGAGCAGGAGCACCCCGTATTTGCGGGCGATCTGGTCGGCCTGGACCAGATTCTCCACGGCCCATTGGACGCCTTCGGCGCGCCGGGTCCGCGGGTGGGCCTGGCCGGCGAGAACCCGCAGGTAGCGCACCTGAAGCTCCGAGCTCAGGGCGATGTCCCGGCGCAGGTACTCCATTTCCCGTCCGCGCTGCACGCGGTCGGGGTGAGTGAAGTCCGGGTAGGTCGCCGCCATGATGAGCGGAATCCCCGTTTCCTTCAGGCCGCGGGTCAATTTCCCCAGGTAGGCGGGCGAGTGATTCTCGACGAAAAGAAGGCTGATATCGACCCCATCCAGCCCGATCTGTTTCCCCTGCTCTGCCCATTCGATAATGGACATCTGGCGGGTGATGATGGCGCTGAATAACGATACCGGCAGACAGCTCAGCTTCACTGAACCCCCTGCCCGTCCAGCTCCCGCGGGCGAGTGAGCGCGCGGCAGTCGGCCACCGGCACGCGCATGTCCATCTCGGTCCCGAAGTCCTGGTGGTCCAGGAACTCCGCGACCCCGCCGGCCGCGCGGCCCAGGGCGAAGGCGCTGAAGGCGATGTCCATGATCCGGCGCACGGTCAGCTGCTTTTCCGCGAGGCGCTTCCAGCAGATCCCCAGCCAGACGCAGGCGATGGCCGCGTCCACGTTCACCGCCAGCACGTTGCGCGTGGCGCCGTTGTCCTTGAGGGCCCTGGCCAGGGCGTGGTAGAAGTCCAGGAAGACGTGGACGCGGCCGGCCTCCTGCAGGGCGGCGGCGATGACCCGCTCCCGCGGATCGTAGTTCACCGCCTGGTCGCGGAACACCGGGTGCCCCAGGCAGGGGATGCGCTCGTACTCCAGGCCCGCCTCCTGGGCCGCCTCCTTGCGCTGCTTGTAGTCCGCGGCCGCCCGGGCGGCCAGCTCCTCCGTGCCCGCGAACGGTCGCGTAGGGATCTTCCAGCCCCGTCTTGGCGAAGGTCTCCAGCAGGAGCTTCACCGCGTCGCTGCCGTTGCCGCCGTGCACCGTCCCGATGCTGGCCAGCGTGGCGATCATGGCCGTGTGCGGCCGGTTGCCCGCCGAGGCGGAGAGCTTGGCCCCCTGGGCGGAGATCGTCCCCGGCCCGTTGGTCAGGGAGGCGACCAGGGTCATTTCCACCAGGCGCTCCTCGAAGCGGGTCCTGGCGGCAGCGCGCCGGTCCAGGCGAGGATCAGGCAGGCGGCGAAGGAGCGGCCCTTCATCAGCTCCGGCACGCGGGTAGCCGTACAGGCGCGGCGTGCTGCCGTCGTTGGCGCTGGCGTGGCAGGCGTTGCGCATCGGCTGGCGGATCATCTGGCCGGCGAAGGCCTGCTCCTGCAGCTTGAGCTGCGTCGGCGTACGGCTCGGGGATGATCCCCGGCGACGAGGGCCAGCTCCGCCGGCAGGTCGGCGCGCCAGCTCGCCCAGCTCCACGAACCAGGGGTTCAGGTGCAGCGGCCGTGCGCCGGCGAAGTCCTTCTTCCAGCCCAGGCAGGCGACGAGCATGCCGGCCGCCTCGGGCAGGTGGTGCAGCGCCTGGATGCGGATCCCGCGGGCGAGGTTGCCGCAGGAACTCCGTGCTCTTGCGGTAGCGCTTTCCGGCTGGAAGGCCGGCAGGCCGAAGTAGTCGTCGAAGGCCTGCTTCTTGGCCCGGGCCGTGCTCTCCGGCCTTCCACCACCGCGCCGGCGTGGCCCAGGTCCACGCTGGGAGCTGCTCGGCGATCTCCCCGGCCACGTAGACCAGCAGGGGCTTGACCGCCTTCAGCTCCTTCAGCATCTCGATGGCCTCCTGCTCGTAGATGCCGCCCGGCTCCACGTAGAGCACGATCACGCGGGTGGCCTCGTCCTGCAGGGCCAGGCGACAGGAAATCCTTGAGCGGGAAGAGGATGAGCCGGTCCTTGCCGGTGGAGATGCCGAAGGAGGTGCCGATGCCGGCGGACAGCAGGTAGCTGGCCATGGTGTTCACCATGTTGCCCGAGTTGGAGATGATGGCCGCCGAGCCGGGCTGGAAGGCTTCGTCGGGGTTGTCCCCGCCCACCGCGCCGATGCGCACCTGGTCGCGGCTGTTGATGATGCCCAGGGTGTTGCAGCCCACCACGTCGATGTTGTCGCGGCTGCAGATCTGGCGGATCTTGGCCGTCACCTCGATGGAGACGTGCTCGGTGATGATGTAGATCGTCTCCACCGCCCCCTGGCCGTAGTGCACGATCTCCTTCACCTCCCCGTAGACCGCCTCCGGCGGGGAGTAGACGAGGATCTTGTTGGGCTGCCTGCTCCTGCGGGCGTGCGGCGCAGCAGCTCCTCGAAGGTGCCGAACACCGGGATGGGCCCGGCGGCGGTATCCACCGCCTCCCCGTCCCTGCCCAGCGCCCAGCCGCCGACGATGTTGCCGCAGTACTTCTGGCTGACCGCGCAGACCTTGGAGGCCTCCCGGCCGGTGATGTTGGAGACGGCCACGCGGTCCCCTTTCTGCAGCAGATCGGACAGCGTTACGCGCTCTCATGCGGTTCCTCCTTCGCGGGCGCCTCCTGGGGGGCCACCGCGCTGGCCAGCCTGGCAGCGTACTCGGCCACCACGGTGACGGGGGTATCGGGGCCGAAGATGACGTAGGGCAGGCCGAGGAACTCCAGGGCCTTCCTCATGGCGATCAGGCCGCGCACCAGCCGCGGCCCTCCCCGGCCGATCACCACGGGGATGCGGATCGGGCCGTTCTCCTCGACCCAGCCCACCAGGGCGTCGGCGATGGCCTGGAAGGTCACGTCGATGTAGGTGTTGTTGGCCTTGCCCCCCAGGATCAGCAGCAGCGCCGCCTCCTTCAGGCGGTGCTTGAAGCAGATGCGGGCGGTGCCCAGCATCCGCTCGTAGGGCGGGTTGCCGCCGAAGTCGGAGAGGAACATCGGGCTGCCGCCGGCCACCTGCAGGGTCTCGGTGATGATGGTCGAAGCCCCGCCCCCGAACAGGATCGGCAGGATCTTCTTGCCGCCCAGGTCGGACACGTGCGCCTGCCCCTGGTGGCTGCCGGCGTTCCAGAGCGTTCATCTCCTCCTCCAGCTCCGTGCGGTTGTCCGGGTACTCGGGGAAGACCATGCCGGGGATCTTGGACTTGTAGTTGGCCTCGTCGATCGTCGCCTTGAAGTCGCAGGCGAAGGGGTTGCTCCCCGGGGTGATCCGCCAGGGGTTGATCTCCGCGGTCTGCATGCCCGTGGAGATGAACAGGTCCCAGAAGGAGATCATGCTGCGCGAGAGCGCGCTGATCAGCTTCTGGGGGCAGCCCAGGCGGATCAGGATGTCCCCGGCCTGGTAGGCGTCCAGGCCCTGGTAGATGTCCACCGGGAGAGTGACCTTCTGCTCCTCCGGCACCTCCTCGATGTCGATCCCCCCCTTGAGCGAGACGGTGATCGAAGGCCCGAGGAAGCGGGTGTTGTAGGTGATGGCCGTGTACACCTCCATCTGGGAGGGGATGTGCTCCACCAGGTAGGCCAGCCGCGGCAGCCGGCCCTCCAGCTCCTGGCCGGAAACGCGCTTCAGCTCGCGCAGGGCGTCCTGGGCGTTGCGCACGACCACGATGCTGCCGGCCTTGCCTCTGCGCGCCGGCCAGCACGTCCGGCTTGACCAGCCCCTGGCCGCCCCAGGCCTCCAGGGCCGCCTTGATCTCCGCCCGGCTGGCCGTGCCCGGCAGATAGCGCGGCGTCGGGATGCCGTAGCGCTTGCTGAAGTGCTCCAGAAAGGTCAACTCGGCGACTTTGATGCTCATGGGTTCCCCTTTTCTGCAGCTCCAGAAGGGCGACCTTCAGGTTGTTGACGGAGGTCCGGTCGGGAGTGAACACGAACTCGATCACTTCCGCGCCCGGCCCGGCCGCCTCGCTCACCTGCTGCCGGCGCTGCGGGGACACCAGCAGCGCGTCGCATTGCCGGGCCAGCTCCCGTCACCTCCTCGTCGGTCGCGCGAGGTGGTTTCCAGGATGCGGGCGAAGCGCAGACCCAGGCTCGGCCAGGATCTCCCGGATGATCGCCCGGAAGTCCTCGCTGGTGGTCACCAGGCCCACCGTGCTCTCCTTGGGGATCTTGGCGATGCGGATGATCGTGCCCATTTCCGGCTCCAGGCTGATGCCGACGATCGGCTTGCCCAGGCTCGCCAGGCGCCCGCGCACCTCCTCGACGTGGTAGAAGCTGGTGACCACGATGTCGCTGGCGGCCAGGGCCTCCAGCGTCTCCTTCTTCGCCGCCTGCAGATCTCCCGAGCAGCACGGGGAGGCGGTGGATGTGCGGATCCAGGTCCAGGTGGTCGGTGAAGTAGAGGAGCTGCTCGATGTTGCACTCGATGAAGGCCAGGCGCACTTTGCGCAGCAGCTCCCGCTTCTCGGCGCACCAGCTCGGCGACCGCCTGCCGAGAACTCCTCGATGGAGCAGGCCAGGGCCAGGGCCTCCTCCAGGGCGTGCTCCACCACCCTGCGCAGCAGGCCCTGCCGGTTGTGCCGCTGCATCTCCCGGGTCGGTGGTCACGAAGGTCCCGCGGCCCACCGCCCCGGCCACCAGTCCCTCGCGGCGCAGGCTCTCGTAGGCCCGCAGCGCGGTGTTGATGCTCACCCCGTATTCCCGGGCCAGCTGCCGGACGGGCGGGATGCGCCCTTCCTTCAGGTCCCCGGATTGGATCAGGGTCTTTCAGGATGTCTCTTCAGCTGCAGGTAGTACGGCGCGCCGGGCTTCTTCTCCAGCTTCTTTTCCATACGCAGATGTACTGATACAATAGCACAAATTTGACAAATTGTCTCAATTCCTTTAGAGTGTGGAGCTGTTATGGAAGCCAAACAGATCCGGATGCATGAGGGCCGCCTGGAGGTGCCCGACTCGCCCATCATCCCGTTCATCGAGGGGGACGGCACCGGGCCCGACATCTGGGCCGCCGCGGTGCGCGTAATCGACGCGGCCGTGCAGCGAGCCTACGGCGGCAGGCGGCGCATCGCCTGGAAAGAGGTGCTGGCCGGCGAGAAAGCCCACCGCAGCACCGGCGAGTGGCTGCCCGACAAGACGGTGAGCACGATCGCCGAGCACCTGGTGGCCATCAAGGGGCCGCTGACCACGCCGGTGGGCGGAGGCATCCGCAGCCTGAACGTGACCCTGCGGCAGAAGCTGGACCTGTACGTCTGCCTGCGCCCGGTGCGCTGGTTCGAGGGGGTGCCCAGCCCGGTGAAGCACCCCGAGCGGGTGAACATGGTGATCTTCCGGGAGAACACCGAGGACGTGTACGCGGGGCTGGAGCTGGCCGAGGGAAGCCCCGAAGCGGCCAAGCTGGCTGAGTTCTGCCGGCAGAGCTTCGGCTGGAAGATCCGGCCTGACAGCGGGCTGGGCCTGAAGCCGGTGAGCAGGACCGGCAGCCAGCGGCTGGTGCGGGCGGCCATCCGCTACGCCCTGGCTCAGGGCTTGCCCAGCGTGACCCTGGTACACAAAGGAAACATCCAGAAGTTCACCGAAGGGGCCTTCCAGAAGTGGGGCTACCAGCTGGCCCGCGAGGAGTTCGGCGGGCAGACCGTGAGCTGGGAGGAATGCGCGGGCAAGCCCCCGGCCGGGAAGCTGCTCATCAAGGACGCGATCGCCGACAACTTCCTGCAGCAGATCCTGACCCGCCCCGACGAGTTCCACGTCATCGCCACGACCAACCTGAACGGGGACTACATCTCGGACGCCCTGGCCGCGCAGGTGGGCGGCATCGGCATCGCCCCCGGGGGCAACATCAACTACGAGACCGGGCACGCGGTGTTCGAGGCCACGCACGGCACCGCCCCCAAGTACGCCGGGCAGGACAAGGTGAACCCGGGCTCGGTGATCCTGAGCGGGGAGATGATGCTGCGCTACCTGGGCTGGCAGGAGGCCGCCGAGCTGATCCTGAAGGCTCTGGAGCGGACCATCGCCCGGAAGGTGGTGACCTACGACTTCGCCCGGCTGATGGAAGGGGCCACGGAGGTCAAGACCAGCCGCTTCGCCGATGAGCTCATCGGCGACATGGGCGATAGCCCGGTACTCGCGGCAGTACCCGGACCCGGCGCTGAAGCGGCCCTACGCCTTCAGCTCGTAGGGGTGGGCCAGCTTCATGGCCGTGCCGGGGTTGCCCTCGATGAAGTCGCGCACGTCCTCCCGGCTCACCTCGAACAGGGAGAGGCTGCCCGGGTAGGAAATCGTGTACGGCGACTTCTCCTGGCGGCGGATGCGGGAAAGCGAGCCGATGAAGTCCCCATCGTGCAGGCTGGCCAGGAGCCGCTCCCCGCGGCTCACCGCGGCTTCGCCGCAGCGGATGATATAGAACTGCTCCGGCGAGACGCCTTCCTTGACCAGCACGCCCGGCCCCTTCAGGTCGCGCGGGGCCAGGATGGACTCCAGCCAGGTCTTCTGGTAGGTGGTGAGCTTCTGGAGGTAGGGGCTGGAGGCCATCAGGTTCCAGGTCTCGCTGGAGCGGTTGGCCACCAGGCGGCGCAGGGTCTTCTCGAAACGGGTGCCGAAGATGAAGCTCAGGAACTGGTCCTTCTGGATCTTGTACACCTCCACCTCGGTCTCCGCCACCACGTCGGCGGTCCGCGGCACCTCGCTCAGCAGGGCCACCTCGCCGAAGTACTCGAAGGCCCCCAGGATCTTGCGGTCCACCAGCCCCTCGTTCACGATCGACACGTTGCCCGAGCGGATGATGTAGAAGTGGTGCCCCGGGTCCCCCTTGCGCAGGATGCGGGCGCCCTTGTCGAAGCGCTGCTCGGTCACGATGCTCACGAACTCCTGCACCTTGTTGCACGGGCAGGCTCTCCAGGAAGTCCAGCCGCTTGAGCACCTCCAGCACCTCGTAGGTCCGCTCGTAGGAGGGGGGGCGGGTCTTGAAGTACAGGGTGTTCTCGATGCCGAAGGAGGCCAGGGTCAGGGAGGTGTCCCGCGGGAAGTCCTTGGCCGCGATGTGGTAGACCACGGTCTTCTTCTGGATGCGCTTGGGCAGCGAGTTCAGCCAGGCGATCGGGGTGTGCAGCGGCGGGATGCCCGACTCGTGGTAGATGACCTTGCGGTCCCAGGGAAAGGCCTGCAGCTGCCGGAAGCGCTCCGCGTCGATCACCTTCTGCTCCAGCAGTTGGCGCTGCACCGCCGGGTCGCCCTGGTGGTCGGAGGAGTAGACGAAGGACTGGTCCTGGAAGTCCAGGGTGAAGCCGATGGTCGGGATGGAGTGCAGGGTGTAGTAGAAACGGAAATTGGCGCCGTGCATGTACACCGGCTTGCCGATGTACACCGGGCGGAAGTCGAACAGGTTCAGCAGGTAGGATACCGGCTCCCCGGTGAGCGAGGAGTACTTCTTCAAGAAGCTGTTCATCACGGTCTTGGTCGAGTAGACCGTGATCTTGCCCTCCTCCAGGATCTTCTGCAGGGTGCCGGCGTCGTGATCCGCGTGGCAGTGGGTCAGGATGATGGAGTCGATCAGCTTGGGGTTGACGTTGGAGGCCTCCAGCCACTCCGTGGAGTTGATCGGCGGGTCGATCATGATGCCGGTGTGGTTGAGCCAGATGATGAACCCCGAGGTGTTGGCCGTGGGATCAAAGCCGTGGCTGGGCCCCAGGCAGGTGACGCCGAACAGCGGCGGCCGGAACGGCTCCGGCAGGCGCTTGCCGATCTGGTACATGGGCTGGCACTCCAGGATGCCCGGCACCTTGGCCGCCGGCCTGCCGCCGAAGGACAGGCGGAAGTCCCCGGCATCGTCCAGCGCGATGCGCACGGAGCCCAGGGTGTATTGACCCTCGCGGAAGTAGCCCAGGCTGAGCACGTCGCGGAAGCGGATCTTCCCGCGGAAGTAGTTCAGCTCGCTGCGCAGGTCGGGGAGGTAACCTCCCTGCCCCTGCGCCGAACACGTCGCTCACCAGGGACAGCTCGGTCGGGCCGAACAGCGCCTCCTGCAGCGCCCGGACAAGCCTGCCGGCCTGGGCCTGGGTGCAGATGATGCGGGTCTTCTTCTTGCGGATGAAGAAATTGTAGTAGATCGGAAATTCCAGGTCCGCCAGGTTGATGCCCTTGCGCCAGTCGAACAGGGCGCGCGGCAGGACGAAGACCAGCGGCACGGACTGGGGGAGCGCCATGGTGTCCTTGATGGTCTCCGGAGGCGAGCCGAACTGGATGTAGCCTTCCGGACTGTCCACCAGGTACCCGCCTCGCGGGAGAGGGGTGACCACACCCTGCAGGCTTTTCAGGGGCTGCATGTGTCCCCCAATATAGAGCAGGACATCCCCGTTATCAAGCGAAAGATCACCGAAAAGCGGCGCGCACAGGACGGCATCGTTAGAAAGGCTGCATGCGCTTTCTGGCTGCTCGCCCTGGCGATCCCCGCGGGCTGTTCCTGGTACTCCGCTTCCGTGGAGGTCCGCGCAGCGCTGCCGGAGCCTCCGGAGCACTGGCGTCAGGCCTTCCCTGAGCTCGACTTCGAGCTGGCCTGCCCGGAGGCGGACTATCCGCCGGCCGGCGCCCTTGCCCGCGGCGTTGCGGGCTGCGCCTGCCCAAGCGGGCCAACTGGCCCGTGCTCGCCTACCCCTGGGCCCGCGGGGTCCGGCTGCCGCCGGCCGGGGCGTTGTACCCCTTGGATCTGGCCGCGATGGAGAGTCCCTGGAGCTTTCCTGGGAGCACGGTCCGGCGGCGGAGGTCCTCCAGGCCCTGGTCCGCGAGGGCTGCGACGTGTCCCTGGTGAACGGCGAAAGGCTGCTGGCCGAGATGCAAGCCCGCGCGGCCGGGGACCCCGGCAGCCTGGACCTGGATCACCTGGCCTCCGCCTGGCTTCCGGCGAGTTCCGGGTCACCGACATCCGCCCCCTGCCCTCGCGGGAGCTCAGCCTGGAGGTGCCGCCGGGGACCTGGTTTCTGGATTCCCCGTTCCGGTCCGCGCAGGAGCTGGAACCCGGGCAGGCGCTCGCCCTGCCCGCGGTGCCCCTGGGCCGGCACCGGCTGTTCGCGGTGGAGCAGCCGGGAGGATTTGACCTGTACGTGAGTGAGCGGGAGGTGTTGCTGGTGCCCATCGTCCCGGATGGGTCCGGCGCCGGCTGTGCCCGATCTGGTAGCTGCTGGGCCGCTCAGCCCACGACCCGGAGGAAGCGGGCGTTGATGGCCACGATGATCGTGCTCACGGACATGAACACGGCCCCCAGCGCGGGGCTGAGCAGGATGCCCAGCCCGTAGAGCACCCCGGCGGCCAGGGGGATGGCGACGACGTTGTAGCCGGTGGCCCAGGCCAGGTTCTGCACCATCTTGCGGTAGGTGGCCCGGGCCAGCCCGAGGATGGACACGACGTCCAGCGGGTTGCTGCGCACCAGGACGATGTCGGCGGTCTCGATGGCCACGTCGGTGCCGGCGCCGATGGCGATGCCCACGTCGGCCTGGGCCAGGGCCGGGGCGTCGTTGACCCCGTCGCCGACCATGGCCACCGTGAGGCCCCGCGACTGCACCTCCTTGCACCTTGGCCGCCTTCTCCTGGGGCAGCACCTCGGCGAAGTACTCGTCCAGGCCGAGTTCTGCTGGCCACCCACCCGGCCACCTGCCGGTTGTCGCCGGTCAGCATCATGCAGCGGATGCCCATCTTCTTGAGCCTGCGCCACCGCCTCCCGGGACTCCGGCCGGATGATGTCGGCCAGGGCCACGGCTCCCGCCGGCCGTCCCGTCGACCAGCACGAAGACCACGGTCTTGCCCTGGCCGGCAGAGCCGCTCGAGGCGCTCGTCGCTCAGCTCCGAGTCCCTGTTCTCTTCAGGTAGCCGGGGCTCACCACCTGGACGCTGCGGCCGTTCACGCGGCCTTCGGCGCCCCTGCCGGGGATGGCCCGGAAATCCTCCACCGGGACAGGTCTCGATCCGCCGGCGCCGACGATGCCCCGGGCGATGGGGTGCTCGGAGTGCGCCTCGACCGAGGCCGCGTACCGCAGCACCTGCCGCTTCGTCCACGGCTGCCGACCAGGCTCACGATGTCGGTGACGCCGAACCGGCCCTCGGTCAGGGTGCCGGTCTTGTCGAAGATGACCGCCTGGATGTTGCGGGCGCTCTCGAAGGCCGTCCGGTCGCGGATGAGCAGGCCCGTTCGCGGGCCGACAGCGGCGGTGGAGACGGCCACCACCAGCGGCATCGCCAGGCCCAGGGCGTGCGGGCAGGCGATGACCATGACGGTGACCGCGCGCTCGAGGGCGAAGGCCAGAGCTCTCGCCCGGCCAGCGCCAGCCAGGCGAACGAAGGTGAGGCGCCGCCGGCCAGCGCGATGATCGTGAGCCACGAGGGCGGCGCGGTCGGCCAGGTCCTGGGTCCGGGACTTGCTCTCCTGGGCCTGCCGCACCAGCTCGATCACCTGGGACAGGTAGGAGTCTCTGCCGGTCTTGCGAATTTCGACCACCAGGGAGCCTTCGCCGTTGACCGAGCCGCCGATGACCTCGGCGCCCGGCTGGCCTTCGCGACCGGCTGGGACTCGCCGGTGAGCATGGACTCGTTGACGCGAGTCTCGGCCTTCGACCACCTCGCCGTCGGCGGGCACCTTCTCGCCGGGCTTGACCAGCACCCGATCGCCCGACCCGCAGCTCCTCGAGGGGAACGTCCTCGGTGCTCCCGTCGGGCATGAGCCGATGGGCCTCGGAGGGCATGAGCCGGGCCAGCTCCTCCAGGGCCCGGGAGGCGCCCATCACCGAGCGCATCTCGATCCAGTGGCCGAGCAGCATGATGTCGATCAGGGTCGCCAGCTCCCAGAAGAAGACCATCCCCGGCAGGCCGAAGCCCACCGCGGCGCTGTAGACGTAGGCGACAGTGATGGCGACCGCGATCAGGGTCATCATCCCGGGGCGCCCGGCGGACAGCTCGCGGACCAGCCCCTGAAGGAACGGCAAGCCGCCGTACAGGAAGATCAGGGTGGAGAGGGCGAACAGCACGTATCCGTCCCCGGGGAAACGCAAGCCTCCTGAAGCCCCAGGATACCCTGGATCAACGGGGTCAGGGCAGAATCGGCAGGGTCAAGGCCAGGGAAATCCAGAAACGCCTGTGGAAGTCCTCGACCCGATGCCCTTCGTGCCGGCCGTGATGCTGCGCTTCGGCCGCCTTGGCCCGGGCGGACGCCTGCGGGTGAGAATGCGCCGCGGCCGGAGGAACCTCATGGTGCGTATGTGAATGGTTGCCGGCGTCCCTCTTCACGCTTTCTCCCTCCTGAAAGTCCAGGTGGGTGGAAGATTTTAACTTCAAGTGGAATAGTCAAGTAGTGACGAGCACGCAGCTGCGGCGCTCCCCGGGCTAGACCCCTTCCTGTTCCGCCTTGCGGGTGGGCGCTTTTTTCCGGCGGAAGAACAGCGCGAACAGGCCCAGGACCACGCCGACGCTCAGGATGATCAGGGCCGCCATCGCCGAGGAGGAGCCTTCCTTGCCGTCCTTCTCCAGATTTACGACCGACACCGCCGCCAGGTGCACGTCCGGGGAGATGAGGAAGACCACCGCGCTGATGGTGACCATGCTGCGCATGAAGTAGTAGATCAGGTTGCTCATGAAGGAGACCCGGCTGAGCGGCAGGATCACCCGCGTGAAGCCCTGCACGATGTCCGCCCCCAGGCTGGTGGCCGCTTCGTCCATGGAGTTGTCGATGTTCTTCATGTTGGAGATGCTGGACAGGGTGCCCAGGGTGAAGTTGCAGACCACCGTGTTGATGATGATCAGGGCCGCCTTGCCGTACAGCAGGTCGTCCAGGTGCAGGAAGCGGGTGTTGAAGATCAGGATGTAGCCCAGGCCCATCACCATGCCCGGGATCGCCGCGGGGATCACGGAGAGCAGGTACAGCGGCTGGGCGAAGAAGGGCTTCTTCTTTTCGATCACGTAGCCGGTGAGCAGGGTCAGGAAGGCGCCCAGCACCCCCACCACGACCGAGATCCAGACGGTGGTCCACAGCACGCCCACCCCGCCGGGGATGCGGAACTGGAAGTGCCGCAGGGTCGGGGCCCAGTTGTACATCCACACCGAGACGAAGGCCTTGACCAGCACGACCCCGGTCACGGCGATCATCACCAGGCTCACGAGCCAGCAGAAGACGCTGAAGCTCGACTTCTTCAGGGGGCGGGACCTGGGCAGCGCGCTCACCGCCTGGCCGCTGATCAGGGCGTTGCTCTTCTGGGTGAAGTAGTAGTTCAGCAGGAAGGCGATCACCGAAGGCACCAGCAGCACCACCGAGATGGTCGTGCCCAGGTCGAAGCGCTGCATGCCGATCACCTGCAGGTAGATCTCGGTGGCCAGGACCCGGTAGCCGCGGCCGATGATGATGGGGTTGCCGAAATCGGTGATGGTCAGGTTGAAGACCAGGGCGGCGGCCGAGAGGATGCCGTAGCGGGCGGTCGGCACGGTGATCTTGAAGAAGGTGGTCACCCCGGAGGCCCCGAGGCTGGAGGCGGCCTCGTCCAGCCGGGTGTCCACGGCCGAGAGGGTGGTGTAGAGGATGACCATGGCGTGGGGAAAGCAGTACAGGACCTCGGAGATGATGATGCCGGTGGCCCCGTAGATGTTCCACTCGACCTTCAGCAGGCCGGCGGTGATCAGGCCGTTGGTGCCGAACAGGGAGATCAGGGCCATGGCCTGCAGCAGCGAGGGGGCCACCAGGGGCAGCATGGCGATGTAGTAGAGGGCCTTCTTCCAGCGGATGGTGGTCCGGGTCAGGCCGTAGGCGAAAAAGAAGGCCAGCACGGTGGTGATGATCGTGGACCACAGGGAGACCCACAGGCTGTTGAACAGGGACTGGACGATGGCCGGCTTGCTGAAGTAGTTGACGTAGTTGTCGAAGGTGAAGCCGCCCAGGAACTCGTGGGTTTCCGGCCGGTAGCCAGCTGACGCTCAGGCGGAGGATGTTGAACACCGGGACGACCATGAAGGCGACGAGGAACAGCCCGATGAGCCCCCCGACCAGGTAGACGACCACCTTGTCGTCGATGATCCTGCGCTGGGCCAGCTCGACTCTTTGCAGTTCGGTGGCAGACATGGGCGTTTCCTGCCTCTATCGGGGGTAGACCCGGAAGGCTTCGGGAGGCAGGTAGAGGCGCAGGCTGTCGCCCCGATCCAGGCCCGACTCCTCGTAGCTCTTTTCCAGGAAATCCACGATCAGCTCCCGGTCCCCCGAGCGCACCACCAGGCGGACCATGAGCCCCAGGAAGGTGACCACCACCAGGTGCCCGGTCAGAAGGTTCCGCGGGCAGGCGCCTGCGCCTCCCCGACCTGTCAGGATCTCGATCTTCTCCGGCCGGATGGCCGCGGTGACCGGCCCCGCCAGCTTCCCGGCCGGCTGGACAACCTCGAGCTGGAAGTCCTGACCGCTCAGCAGGTTGCCGGTCAGTTCGCCTTCGAAGAAATTGCTCGTGCCCACGAAGTCGGCCACGTACCTGGACCGCGGGTTCTTGTAGATGTCCAGGGGCCGGTCGATCTGCTCGATCTCCCCCTGGTTCATGACCACGACCCGGTCCGAGATGGACAGCGCCTCCTCCTGGTCGTGGGTGACGTAGATCGTGGTGATGCCCAGGTCCGTCTGCAGCTGCTTGATCTCCGCCCGCAGCTTGACCCGGATCTTGGCGTCCAGGGCGCTGAGCGGCTCGTCCAGCAGGATGACCTCGGGGCTGGGGGCCAGCGCCCGGGCCAGGGCCACCCGCTGCTGCATGCCGCCGGACAGCTCGGGCGGGTACTTCTCCTTGTGCTCCGCCAGGCCCACCATGTGCAGCAGCTCGTCCACCCGCCGCCGGGTCTTGTCCTTCGGGTACTTGTGCATCTTCAGCCCGAAGGCCACGTTCTCCTTGACCTTCATGTGGGGGAACAGGGCGTAGGACTGGAACACGATCCCGAAGTTGCGCCTCTGGGGGATCAGGTCGTTGATGACCCGGCCGTCGTAGCGGATGTTGCCGGAAGTGGGGGTTTCGAACCCCGCGATCATGCGCAGCGTCGTGGTCTTGCCGCACCCGGAAGGACCCAGGAGGGTCACGAACTCCCCCTCCCGCGATTTCCAGGTTCACGTCCTTCACGGCGTGGAGCTTGTTGAATTCCTTGGAGACGTTCTCGAGCAGCAGTTTCTTGGGCATATCCTTTGGTGTTCCTCGAGCGCTTTCCTGTCAGCTACGAATCGGGGTGCCTCCAGAGGCACCCCGATCGGGAAACGACAAATCATCGGTCCAGCGGCGCACTCACTTCTTCTGGGCCTTGTCCTGGAACAGGGAGTTCCACTTCTCCATCAAGGCGGGCTTGTTCTTGGCCGACCAGGGGAAGTCCATGGGCGTCAGCTTCATCTCTTCGAACTTGGGCAAGGGCAGCGTGCTCTCGCCCACGACCCCCGTGCGGGTCACCACGCCCTTGTACTTGTAGTAGGCCTTCATGGCGTTCTCGGTGAGCGCCCAGTCCAGGAAGCGCTTGGCGGCCTCGGGGTGCTTGGCGCCCTTGACCAGGGCGTTGGCTTCCAGCTCGTAGCCGCTGCCCTCGGAGGGGAAGACCATGGTCACGGGGAAGCCGTCGGCCATCTGCTTGGCCACCCGGTAGCTGAAGGACACCCCCACCGCCACCTCGCCGCTGGAAGCCAGCTTGGCCGGGGCCGAACCGGAGTTGGTGTACTCCACGATGTTCTCGTGCAGCTTTTTCAGGAAGTCCCAGCCGCCCTCCTTGCCCTGCTTGATTCCGTTCATGAACAGGATCGAGGTCACCTGCAGGTAGCCGGTCCCCGAGCTGGCCGGGTTGGGCATGATCACCTCGCCCTTGAAGGCCGGCTTGGTCAGGTCCGCCCAGCTCTGCGGCATGGGCAGGCCTTTCTTGGCCAGGCGGTCCTTGTTGACGCAGAAGGCCGCGACGTACATGTCGATCGCCGTCCAGTAGCCGGCGGGATCCTTGTAGTCCTTGCCGATCTTGTCGAAATCCTTGGCCTTGTAGGGGACGAAGAGGTCCTTGACCCCGGCCAGCTCCGTGACGGCCGTGCCGTACACCACGTCGGCCTGGGGATTGTCCTTCTCCGCGATCAGCTTGGCCATGACCTCGCCGGTGGAATACCGGACCCACTTGATGTCCAGGTCGGGCATTTCCTTCTTGGCCAGGGCCAGGTAGTCCGCGGTTTCGTCCTCTTCGAGGGCGGTGTAGATGACGACCGTTTTCGCCGCCCCTTCCTCCTGGGCGCCGCCGGCCAGCAGCGACGCGGGCAGGAACAGGATGGCCAAAGCAACAAGCAGCCAACCTTTCTTCATTTGAACCTCCTTGGAGTTCGGTTTGCCATCCATTCTAAGCCGGGGTGCCCGGAAGTCAAGCAAATCTTGCCGGCCGCCGGGCGCTGATTCTTGATCGCCGGCCCGAAATGCCGCATTGTGAGGCGCGGAGGTCGGGGATGGAGTTCCTTCTTCGTCGCAGCTACCGTGGAAACCTGAAGTGCGCCATCCTGGATTGGGCGGGAACCACCATGGACTACGGAGTGTACGCCCCGGTGGTGGTGTTCCTCGAGGTGTTTCGGCGCCAGGGCGTGGAAATCACCATGGCCGAGGCCCGGGCCCCCATGGGGATGCACAAGAAGGATCACCTGCGCCGGATCGTGGAGAGCCCGGCGGTCGCGGCCCGCTGGCGCCAGGCCAAAGGCCGGGAAGTCCAGGCGGAGGACATCGAAACGATGTTCGCCGATTTCGTGCCCCTGCAACTGGCCTGCCTGAGCCGCTACGCGCAGCTGATCCCCGGCACCCTGGAGGTGCTGGCGGACTTCAAGGCCCGCCGGATGCTGAGCGGCTCGACCACTGGCTACACGCGGGCGATGGTGCAGATCGTTCTTCGGGAAGCAAAGCGGCAGGGGTACACGCCGGACTGCACAGTGGCCGCCGACGAGGTGCCGGCGGGCCGACCCTTCCCTTACGCCTGCTGGAAGAACGCCATCCAGCTGCAGGTCTGGCCGGCGGAGGCCTGCGTCAAGATCGGCGACACGGTGCCCGATGTCGAGGAGGGCCTGAACGCCGGGATGTGGACCGTCGCTCTGGCTCTGACCGGAAATGAAGTCGGCCTGAACGAGCAGGAAGTCGGCGCCCTGCAGCCCGAGGAACGGGAGCGCAAAGCGCGAGCTGCCGCGGAGAGGCTCGCCGCGGCGGGCGCCCATTTCGTGGTGGAAGGAATCTGGGATCTCCCGCCCGTGATCGACGAAATCAATCGCCGCCTGGCCGGGGGCGAGAGGCCCTGAACGGCCAGCTCAGCCGGGCAGCTCGATGAGATGCGCGCGGGTGAGCAGCTCGTGGCCCGTCCGCGGTGACCAGCACGTCGTTCTCCAGGCGCAGGCCGCCGGCCTCGGGGTGGTAGGCCCCCGGCTCGATGGTCAGCACCATTCCCGGCAGCAGGGCGGCGGGCGGCTGGGAAGCCGGGGCGCCGGGCTGGCGGAGGCGCAGGCTCGGGGCCTCGTGGGCCTCCAGGCCCAGGCCGTGCCCCAGGCCGTGCGGCATGGGCAGGCCGGCCTCGGCCAGGAAGCGGTCGATGTCCGCGCCGATGTCCTGAGGGTCCGCGCCCGGCTTCACCTGCGGCAGCGCGCGCGCATAGGCCGCCAGCACTGCTTCGCGCATGCGCTCCTGCAGCGGGCTCAAGGGGCCGCGCACCGCGGTCAGGGTGACGTCGCTGCGATAGCCTTCCCAACACACGCCGAAGTCCAGGATCGAGAAGCCGCGGCCGCCGAAGGCCGCAGCGGTGTAGGGCGGGAAGGCGTGGATGGCGTAGCTGCGCTCCGGGCCCGCGGCCAGGGTCTCGAAAGCCATGCCTTCGGCCCCCCGCGCGCGGGCTTCGGCCTCAAGGTACAGGGCCAGCTCCGTCTCGCTGGGCCGCCAGCCGTCGGCCAGGCGCCGCTCGACCTCGCCGGTCAGCTCGTCGGTCAGGCGGCAGGCCTCCCGCAGCGCCTCCAGCTCCCCCGCATCCTTGACCGCGCGCAGGCCGGCGGCGAAATCCTCCACCCCTCCGCTGTCCCGGCAGACCAGCCGCACCCGGGGCAGGTCCTGCTCCAGTTCGCGCACCAGCGGGAAGGGCAAGGCGCCGGACAGCTCCACGCGGGCGCGGGAGTCGCGCCGACGGGCCGGCCGAGGCCCGGCTCCGACAGCAGCTCCCGGATGGCCCGCGGCAGGGAGCGGCCGAAGCGGGTGTAGGGCTCGATGCGCTCCACGCGCGCGCGCCGCTCGGCCAGGCTCACGTCCCAGGGCACCAGCAGGGCCTGGCCGGAGGCATCCAGCAAGAACAGGGCGTCCATGGGGTGGCCGGTGAAGTAGCGCAGGGAGGCGCTGCGCAGGCCTTCGAAGTCCGCCAGCACGGCGGCCTCCAGGCCCTGCTCGCGCAAGCCAGGCGGCCAGCCGCTGCCGGCGCGCGCGGGTCGGCCGGCGCTAGGGGAGCCTTCAGCGTCAGCCGGCACAACCAGGTTCACCAGCTTGTCGGGGACGGCGATCACCTTCACCGGCTTCTGGCCGGCCAGCAGCTCCTGGATGCGCGGGTGGGCCAGGGCCTGCTTCTCCAGCTCGGCCGCGGACAGCCCGGCGGCCAGCTCCAGGCGGGCGCGCACCTTGCCGTTGATCTGGAACACGATCTCCCGGGTCCCCTCCCGGGTGAGCTCCTCGCTGTACTGCGGGTAGGCCTGGAAAGTCACCGAGGGCTTGCCCCCCAGCTTCTCCCACAGCTCCTCGGCCAGGTGCGGGGCGTAGGGGGACAGGAGCAGCACGAAGGGCTTCCAAAGGGCCGGGTGCAGCTTCTCCTGTTTGTTCAGCTCGGTGACGTAGATCATCATCTGGGCGATGGCCGTGTTGAACTGCAGGGTGCGGGTGTCCTCGCCGACCTTCTTGATCGTGCGGTGCAGCAGGCGCTCCAGCTCGGCCGGCGGCTTCCCGTCGGCGGCGGGCAGCTCGGACAGGCGCCAGACCCGGTCCAGGAAGCGCTTCACCCCGGCGATGCCCTGGGTGGACCAGGGCTTGGAAACCTCCAGCGGGCCCATGAACATCTCGTACATGCGCATGGCGTCCGCGCCGAACTCCCGGATCACTTCCTCGGGGTTGATGACGTTGCCCAGGCTCTTGGACATCTTCACCCCGCCCTCGCCCAGGATCATGCCCTGGTTGACCAGGCGCTGGAAAGGCTCGTCGGTGTTCACCGCCCCGATGTCGTAGAGCACCTTGTGCCAGAAGCGGGCGTACAGCAGGTGCAGCACCGCGTGCTCCGCCCCGCCCACGTACAGGTCCACGGGCATCCAGTAGTCCACCTTGTCGCGGGCGGCCAGCTCGCGATCGTTGCCGGGTCCAGGTAGCGCAGGTAGTACCAGCAGGAGCCGGCCCACTGCGGCATGGTGTTGGTTTCGCGACGCCCCGCCCCGCCGCACTTCGGGCAGCGGGTGTTGACCCAGTCGGTGATCGTGGCCAGCGGCGACTCGCCGGTGCCGGTGGGCTGGTAGCTTTCCACCTCCGGGAGCAGCAGCGGCAGCTCCTCGTAGGGCACGGGCACGGTGCCGCACTGGTCGCAGTGCACCAGGGGGATGGGCTCGCCCCAGTAGCGCTGCCGGGAGAACACCCAGTCGCGCAGCTTGTAGTTCACCGCCTGGCGCCCGAGCTTGCCCTGCTCCAGCCAGGCCGTGATGCGCTTCTTGAACTCCTCGGTGGACAAGCCGTCGAATTCGCCGGAGTTGACGGCCACCCCGTCCTCGGCGTCGGCCTGGGTCATCGGCCCGGCGGCGGGCTTCCCGTCGCGGGACACCACCTGCACGATGGGCAGGCCGAACTTGACGGCGAACTCGAAGTCGCGCTGGTCGTGGGCCGGCACGGCCATGATCGCCCCGGTGCCGTAGGAGATCAGGATGTAGTCCGAGACCCAGACCGGGATCTTCTGCCCGTTGACGGGGTTGATGGCGTAGCCGCCGGTGAACACGCCGGTCTTGTCCTTGGCCAGGTCCGTGCGCTCCAGGTCGCTCTTCCGGCGGGCCTGCTCCACGTAGGCGCAGCACCGCGGCCTTCTGGCCGGCGGTGGTCAGCCGCTCCACCAGCGGGTGCTCGGGGGCCAGGACCATGTAGGTGGCGCCGAACAGGGTGTCCGGGCGGGTGGTGAACACCTCGATGCTGCCTTCCCCCGCGGCCAGGGGGAACAGCACGTTGGCCCCTACGCTGCGCCCGATCCAGTTGCGCTGCATCAGCTTCAGGCTCTCCGACCAGTCCAGCTTGTCCAGGTCGCTCGAGCAGGCGCTCCGCGTAGCTGGTGATGCGCATCAGCCACTGGCGCATGTCCTTGCGCACCACCTGGGTGCCGCAGCGCTCGCAGGCCCCGTCCTTGACCTCCTCGTTGGCCAGGCCGGTCTTGCAGGAGGGGCAGAAGTTGATGGGCACCACCGCCTCGTAGGCCAGGCCCCGCTCCCAGCACTTCAGGAAGATCCACTGCGTCCACTTGTAGTAGCGCGGGTCGTGGGTGGAGATCTCCCGGTCCCAGTCGTAGGAGAAGCCCAGCGCCTTGATCTGGGTGCGGAAGCGCTCGATGTTGGCCTCCGTGGAGACCCGCGGGTGGGTGCCGGTCTTGATGGCGTAGTTCTCCGCCGGCAGCCCGAAGGAGTCGAAGCCCATGGGGTGCAGCACCCGGTAGCCGTTCATGCGCAGGTAGCGGCAGTAGATGTCCGTGGCCGTGTAGCCTTCCGGGTGCCCCACGTGCAGCCCGGCGGAGGAGGGGTAGGGAAACATGTCCAGCACGTACGCCCGCCGGTCCCGGGGCACCGCGGGGTCCTCGGTCACCCGGAAGGTCTTGTGCTTTTCCCAGTAGGCCTGCCACTTGGGCTCGATCTGGGCGAAGGGCTGCGTATCCATCCCGGGCATCATAGCGATTTGCCGGACCGCGTGTCCAGCAGCGGCCTAGAGCCGTCAGCTCCTCCACCCGCAGCGGGAAGCCGGAGGTGACCCGGGCTTCCAGCCTGCCTTCGCGCTCGGCGATGAGCAGCCCTTCCACGCCGGGGCGCGACTCCAGCAGGCTCAAGCCGCGCTCGGGGCCCAGCACGAAGGCGGCGGTGGACAGGGCGTCGGCCTCGGTGCAGGTGGGGGCGATGACCGTGACCGAGGCCAGGCCCATGGCCGGGTAGCCGGTGGCCGGGTCCAGGATGTGGTGGTAGCGCCTTCCCCCCTGCTCGAAGAAGCGCTCGTAGTCCCCGGAGGTGACGATGGCGATCTTGCGGCCCGGCTCGCCCAGCTTCACGATCCCGACGAAGGCCTGGCTGTTGCGCGGGTGCCTGATGGCCACGGTCCAGGGCTCCTTCGCGCCCCTTGGTCCCGGCGATCAGGATGTCCCCGCTGGCTTCCACCAGGTACTGCCGGAAACCCCTCTGCTCCAGCCAGGCGCCCAGCAGGTCCACCACCGCCCCCTGGGCGATGCCCCCCAGGTCCAGGGCGAAGCCCTCCGGCAGCCGGTAGCGCCCCTCGGCATCCAGGCTCACCCGGCGCCAGTCCACCCGGCGGCGGGCCTGCTGGATGTCCGCCGCCGGCGGCAGCCGGCCGCCGGTGTCGAAGGACCACAACCGGACCAGGGGCAGGACCGTCGGATCGAAGGCCCCCCCGCTGGCCGAGGCCACCTCCAGCGCCACCGCCAGGGCCGCGGCCACCTCCGGCGGCGGGACCAGGGCCTGGCCCGCGGTTGAGCCGGCCCACCGGGCTTTCCGGGACCCGCCAGTCGAACAGCGCCGCTTCCTGGTCGGTGTAGGCCGCCAGCGCTTCCCAATCCGGCGCGGCGCGGCCGGCCACCAGGATGTTCAGGGGCGAGGTCATGGCCAGGGCGGAGTACTTCTGCACGGGCGCCCGGCAGCCCCCCAGGGCGAGGGACAGCAGGAGCGCCGCGCAGCCGGCCGGCAGGGCGTAGCGTCGGTTCATCCGCTAAACCATGTCCAGCACGGGGACCACGACCGCCCGCAGGCCGGTGTAGGGGAAGTCCTCCCGCAGGGCGCGCAGGCGCTCCAGGACCCGCTCCTGGCTCTGCGAGTCCGTCACGGCCAGCAGGACGTTGTTCAGGGCGGGCCAGACGGTGTCGCCCTGGTGGGGGCCGGTGGTGCCCACCCCGGTGGCGTTGTGCCAGCGGGTGTAGCTCTGGATCCCGCACTCCTCGAGGGCGGCCAGCACCTCCTCGTCGATGGCCCGGTCGTAGATCACGAACACCGCGATCTTATCCACGGCTCGCCTCCTGCAGCCTGCGCAGCCTGCGCCGCTCCCGCCCTGACTCGAACAGGTGGTAGAGCACCGGCACGAAGAACAGGGTGAACAGGGTGGAGAGCGTCAGGCCGCCGATCACGGTCAGCCCCAGGCCGCGGTTCAGCTCCGCGCCGGAGCCCTTGAAGAAGGCCATGGGCACCAGCCCGAGGATGGTGGTGAGCACGGTCATGAGGATGGGCCGCAGGCGCGTGCGCCCCGCGGCCAGCACCCCGCGGTCCAGCTCGTAGCCGCGCTTGCGCAGCATGTTGGCGTAGTCCACCAGGATGATCCCGTTGTTCACCACGATGCCCACCAGCACCAGCACCCCGATCCCGGAGAAGGCGCTGAAGATGGTGCCGGTGGCCAGGTGGATCCAGATGACCCCGATGAAGGCCGTGGGCAGGGTGAACAGGATGATGAACGGGTCGCGGAAGGACTCGAACTGGGCGGCCATGATGAAGTAGACCAGGATGATCGAGAGGGCCAGCACGAGCACCAGGTCCTTGATGGTCTTCTGGATGTCCTCCCAGGAGCCGCCGTAGATGATCGTGAAGCCCTCGGGGATGGCCAGGCGGTCCACCCCGGCCTTGATCCGGGCCACCGCCGAGCGCACGTCGCCCAGCACCTGGGCTTCGATGTTGATCACCCGCTGCTGGCCCTCCCGCTGGATGCTCACCGGCCCGTAGCCCCGGTCCACGTCGCAGCAGGTCGGTGAGCGGCACGCTGCCGCCCGTGGGCGTGGTCACGGAGATCAGGTCCAGGTCCCGGCTGGAGACCCGGTCCTCGGGGCGGAAGCGCACCCGCACGTCCACCTCGTTGCCTTCCAGCAGCACCTTGGCCACGGCCTCCCCGCCGAAGGCCCGCTTGATCGTGGTGCCCACCTGGGCGGCGGTCAGGCCGTACTGGGCGGCGCGGTTGCGGTCCACGCGGATGCGGTACTCCGGCAGCCCTTCTTCGCGGGAGATGCGGGCGTCCGCCACCGTGTCCACCGAGTCCATCACCTTCTTCACCTGCTCGGCCAGGCGCTTGCCCGCCTCCAGATCGAAGCCGCGCACGGAGACGGTGAGCCCGCCGGTCGTCCCGCCCCCCATGGGGCCGAAGCTGGTGAAGCGCACGGTGGCGCCCGGCACCCCTGCCAGCAGGGGGCGCAGGGCCTCGGTGATCTGCTTGTCCGTGCGGCTGCGCTGGCCGAGGTCCACCAGACTCAACCGGATGCTGGCCGTGTTGGAGCCTACGGTGCTGAACATCATCCCCGAGCTCCCGATGTTGATCAGGGCGGTCTTCTTTTCCGGGACGTTCTCCTCGATGATCCGGTAGATCCGGTCCACCGCCTCCCGCGTGGTGTCCAGGTCCGAGCCGATGGCGGTGGTGATGCGTTTGCCCGCATCCAGATCGAAGCCCCTCACGGAGACGGTGAGCCCTCCGGTCGTCCCCGCCGCCCATGGCGCCGAAGCCGCTGGAGAAGCGCACGGTGGCGCCCGGCACCGCGGCCAGCAGGGGGCGCAGCGCCTCGGTGATCTGCTTGTCCGCGCGGCTGCGCCGTCCCGGGTCCACCAGACTCAAGCGGATGCTGGCCGAGTTGGAGGAGGTGCTGCCGAAGAACATCCCCGAGGTGCCGATGTTGACCAGGGCGGACTTTTTCTCCGGGACGTTCTCCTCGATGATCCGGTAGATCCGGTCCACGGCCGCGCGGGTGGTGTCCAGGTCCGAGCCGATGGCGGTGGTGATGGTCAGGTTGATGTCCCCCTGGTCGGTCTGGGGGATGAGCTCCACGCCGACGCGCGGGATCATGGCCAGGCTCACCCCGAACAGGACCATGATCCCCACCAGCACGACCCAGCGGTGGTGGATCGTCCAGGTCAGGGCGGCCCGGTAGACCCGGTCCACGAAACGCAGGACCGGCCCGCGGGCCTCCAGCTCCTCTTCCACGTTGAGCAGGGTGTTGGACTTCTGCCGGATGCGCACCGCCCGGATGCGGCTGGAGAGCATGGGCACCACGGTCAGGGCCACCACCAGGGAGGCCAGCAGGGAGAAGGTGACCGTGAAGGCCAGATCGCGGAACAGCTCCCGCGCCAGCCCGCGGATGAACAGCACCAGGGGCAGGAACACCGCCACGGTGGTCAGGGTGGAAGCCATGACCGCGTTGCCCATCTCCAGCGTGCCGTGCCGGGCCGCCTCGCTGGGCTTCACCCCGCTTTCCCGGTAGCGGAAGATGTTCTCGATGATGACGATGGAGTTGTCCACCAGCATGCCGATGCCCAGGGCCAGTCCCCCGAGGGAGAGCATGTTCAGGGTCAGGCCGGCGAAGTACATGGCGATGATGGTGATGATGAAGGACAGCGGGATGGAGATCCCGATGATGAGCGTCGTGGGGATGTTGCGCAGGAACAGGAACAGGATGGCGACGGCCAGCAGGCCCCCGATCAGGGCCGTCTGCCAGACGTTGGCGATGGCCTGGCTGATGAAGTTGGAGGAGGCGAACAGCTCCACCAGGCTTGATGTCGGCGGGCAGCGACTGCCGCAGCTTGTCCAGGCGCTCCTTGACCCGCTCGGCGATCTGCACCGTGTTGGTGCCGGACTGCTTCTGGACGCGCAGGATGATGGTCGGGTTGCGGTCCAGGAGCACGTCCGACTCGTCGTCCACCTCGCCGCTGTAGACCGCGGCGACGTCCTCCAGGCGGATGGCCCTGCCTGCCTTGCTGCCCACCACCACCCCGCGGATCTGTTCCGGGGAGCTGAACTTGCCGAGGGTGCGCAGGGAGTACTTGCGGGCCCCCTCGACCACCGAGCCGCCGGTCACGTTCAGGTTCTCGGCCCGCAGCAGGCCCACCACCTGGTCGATGGTCAGGCCGTAGGAGGCCAAGCAGGGCCCGGTTCAGGTCCACGTTGATCTGGCGCTGCACCCCGCCGTCCACCGCCACGCTGGCCACCCCGTCGATCTGCTCCAGGTTGGTCTTGACCGTGTTCTCGGCGATGTAGCGCAGGCTGGCCGGGTCGCGCCGGCCCTCCACCGAGAGGATCATGATCGGGGGCCATGGAGGGGTCGAACTTGAACAGCACGGGCTGGGTGGCCTCATCCGGGATGTAGTCCCGGATCAGGTCCAGCCGCTCGCGCAGGTCGTTGGAGGCATCGGCCAGGTCCGTGCCCCACTGGTACTCCACGATGACGAAGGAGCTGCCCTCGCTGGAGGTGCTGGAGATCTTCTCCACCCGGCTGGCCGAGGCGGCCGCGTTCTCGATGGTCTTGGTGAGGTTCTCCTCCACCTCCTCGGGGGACACGCCGGGGTAGGAGGTGTAGATGACGATCACGGGAAAGGAGATGTCGGGGATCATGTCGATGGCCAGGCGGCCGAGGGAGAAGATCCCCAGCACCGCCAGGGCCAGGCAGACGACGATGACGGTGACCGGCCGTCGGAGGGACAGGTCGGTGATCTTCACTTCTTCTCCTCCACCACCGTGACCTCGTCCCCGTCGTTGAGGTTCCGCTGGCCGACCACCACCACCCGGTCCCCGGGGTTGACGCCGCTCTCCACGGCCGCGGTATCCTCCTGCAGAAATGCCGTCTGCACCGCAACCTCCCGCGCCCGGTCATCCTTGACCACGAAGACCACCTGAGCTTCGTGCTTGTCGACCAGCGCGGCCAGGGGAATGCGCACGATCTGCTGCTCCTGGCGCAGCAGAATGCGGGCCTCGGCGAACATCCCCGGTTTCAGCGCGTGCGCCAAGTTGTCGACCCGGATGCGGGCTTCCAGGGTGCGGGAAACCGGGTCCAGCGCCGGGTTGAGTCGGCTGACCGTTCCGTGGAAGACGCGGCTCGGGTAGGAGATCACCGAGATCTCGGCGGGCAGGCCCTCGCGGATGCGCCCGATGCGCTTCTCGGGCACGTTCACCGCCACCTCCACGCTCTCCACGTCCACGACCTGGAACAGCGGCGCCGCCGGGGACACGGTCGCGCCGACCTCGGCGAGGACGGACTTCACCACCCCGCCGATGGTCGAGGTGACTTCCGCGTCGGCGAATTTCAGTCCGGCCTGGGCGCGGTCGATTACCGCCAGGACCTGGTCGCGGGCCACCTCGTCGCCGGCCTGCACCCGCAACTCCTTGACCTTGCCGGCCACCGAGGAGAAGATGCCGACCTCCTTGCGGGCGAACACCGAGCCGTACAGCAGCAGGGTTTCCCGGGCCGGGCCGCTGGTGGCGGCGACCACGGCCACCGGAACCGCGAACTGGCCCTGCGGCGGCTGCGCGGGTCCGCGCGCGGGCCCGCGGCGGGCGACCGCGTCGGGGGGCTTCGGCAGCATCTTGGCCAGCGGGCTGTCCGGCAGCAAGCGCGGCAGAACAGCACGAACGCGGCGGCGGCCGCGACCACGACCGACGACGATCACGATGACGACGGCCTTAGCGCCCTTCTTCATGGGTTTTCCTCTCCATCCATGCCAACGACGTCCAGCAGGTCCAGCACGTTCTGGTTGTAGCCGAACACGGCCTGGGCCAGGGCGAGCTGGGCCCCGTTCAGCCCGAGCTGGGCGTCCTTCAGGTCCGTGCTGGAAATGTATCCGCCCCGGTACTGCTCGTCGGCCGACTCGTACAGCCGCTCGGCCAGAGCCACGCTCTTGCGCCCCGAGGCGATCTTGGCCTCCTGCTCGGCGATTTTCAGCACCGCGCTCTCCACCGCGATGCGCACGCCGCTCTCCAGGCTGGAGTACTGGACCTTCAGGTTTTCCAGCTGCAGGGCGGCCTTGCGGATCGCGGCGCTCTCCTTGCTCCAGGGAAAAAGCGCGGAAACCGGCACGTTGAAGGACAGGCCGGCGCTCAAGGTGCCGTCCCAGGCATCGGCGTGGAAGTAGTCGTTCTTCCCCTCCGCGTCCGTGCCGCTGTGCAGCGAGTAGGCCATGAACCCGGCTAGGGTGGGCAGGGCCAGGCTGCGGTTGAGCGCCGCCTGGGCGGCCAGCAGGTCCATGCCGCCGCGGAAGCTGGCCAGCTCGTACTTGCGCTGCAGGGCCCGGGCCAGCAGCGCCTCCCGATCCGGATTGAAGGCCAACGGCTCCAGCTGTCCCACCAGCTGGAATTCGAACTCCTCCTCCTGGATGCCCAGCGCGCCCCGCACGTTGAGCAGGGCAATTCGCACCGCGTTGTCGGAGCCGATTACCGTGGCGCGGTAGTTCTCCAGATCCGACTCGGCCCGCAGGACTTCGTAGTCGGAGACCTGGCCCGCCCCGTACCGCAGACGGGCCACCTCCAGCGCCTCCTGCTTGCGATCCAGGGTCTCGCGGTTGATGCCCTGCACCTCCAGGGCCAGCAGGTAGCCGAAAAAGGCCCGCTTGACCAGCACCACGAGCCTGCGGGTCTCCTCCTCTAGGTCCAGGCGGGCCTGGGCCACCGCCTGCTCGGCCAGCTTCACCCCGCCCTTCAGCTTGCCGAAGGTGTAGATCGACTGGCTCAGGTTGGCCGTCAGACCCAGCGGGTCGCTGGCCGCGTAGAAGCCCGGCCCACCCTGCTGCGGATACAGGTGCGTGTAGGACAGGCCGGCCGACAGCGAGGGGTAGTAGGCCGCGCGGGCGGCGGCCAGGTCCTGCCTGGCCGCCTCCAGGGCCAGGGCCTTGGAGCGGATGGCGGTGCTGTTCTGCACGCCGTAGCCGACGGCCTCCGGCAGGGTGAAGCGGTAGGTTTCGGCGGCCGCCGGGAGCGCGGCCAGCAGAAGCAGCCAGGCAAATACCCTGCCCCAGGCTCTCATCGGTGCATCACTCCTTCCACCAGAATCTTCATGATCGTGTCCGCCATCCGCTCCGGCGTCTCTTGGGGTCCCGCCTCCAGCGGGATCTTCGCCATCGGGCCGAAGCGCACCAGGGCCTGGGCCGCCTGGTTGGTCATGCCAAGAAAGGCCAGGGCGATGTGCCTGGGCTCGAGGTCCCGGCGAAGAGCCCCCGCGCGCTGGCCTTCCTCCACCAGCGCGGTGATGCGTTGCAGGTGACCGGCCCACTTTTCCATCATGGCCGCGAGCAGGCGTTTGTGCAGGCGGGCCAGGCCGGGATTGGAGAAGGGGGCGAACAGCTGCAGGGTGTCCCGGTGACGGACGAAGAAATCGAACTGGCCCAGGGCGATGGCCCGCAGCCTTGTCCAGGGCGCCCGCCGAGCGCTCCGCCTGCTCCAGGATGCGAGGACTGCAGGCTCTCCAGCACGTGCACCGCCGTGTGAAAGTACAGGTCTTCCTTGTTCTTGAAATACAGGTACAGGGTGCCCTTGGCCAGCCCGGCTTCCCGGGCCACCGCCTCCAGGGTCGCCGGCTCGAAGCCCTTGCGGGCGAACACCTGCCGGGCGGCCTGCAGGATGGCCTGCCGCCTCGCCTCCCTGTCCGGACCCCTGCCCGCCATCCCCGCCAACGCCTCCCCGCTCCGGCCTTTACGCTACCTTGAAATGACTGAACGGTCAGTCAGCAGAATAGGCGGATGGCTCCCGTTGGTCAAGACCGGGCCGGGGGCCCTCCGGCTCAGCGCACACGCAGGCGGTGCAGGCGAAAGTCCCCTCCCCGCCCGGCGGGACGCATGCTCACGGTGAAGCTGCGCACCTCCAGCCGCGCCGGGGTGCCGGCGCCGCCCGCCGAGGCCTGCAGGTAGGCCCAGATCCGCTGCAGCGGCTGCGCGGCATGGAAGCTGAAGGAAAGACTCAGGGTCTGTCCGGCGAGCAGGACGGGGAGGTCGAGCTTCGGAAGAGGCATTCTCTCCGCCTCCTGCATCATGTGCAGGGCAAGCCGCGCGGCCCCCAGCGGGACGGCGGCTTCCAGCTCCACGGTCACCCGGGTCCCCGCGGGGATGTCCAGGTACTGGCCCGTGGACAGCACGCGCACGCCGCGCGCGGGAAGCTCGAAGCTGTTGTCCCGCAGCAGCTCGTACCGGCGCCGGCGGGCCGTCTGCCCGACCAGTGAGGAGTCCGCGGCGGACTGCCAGGACGCCAGCTTGCGGGCCTGCGCGCGTCCCTCCTGGCCAGCGATCACCTGCCGGCTGTAGGCTGCGGCGAACAGCTCGCCATTGCGCGAACGCAGGACCTCCACCCGTCCGTCGTCCAGGCGCCGGGTGATCGAATCCTTCCGCCCGCTGTAGAATTCCTCGAACAGGATCGGCCGCTCGGTTTCGTAGCGGCGGAACAGGCTGCGGGCAGGCCGGGCCGGCGGCGGCAGGCGCAGGTAGTCCAGGAGCGAGCGGGGCACGTCGAGCAACCCGAACACCCCCGGGTTCAGAGCGCCGCGGGATTCGGGGGCGTGCGCCACGGCCAGCCCCCAGAACCGCCCCAGGGGGTGTCCGCTCACGCCGTGCGACTCGTCGCTGGTGATGAACAGCAGGGTGTCGTCCAGGACACCCTCGGAGCGCAGCCGTTCGTAGAGTTCGCCCACGGCTTCGTCCAGCCAGGCCACGGCGGCCTCCCGGCGGCTGCCGAACCTCGAGGCGAACTGCTCGGGCACGGCCCCCGGGTGGTGCGTGCCTACCGTCAGCAGGGTCACCAGCCACGGCGAGCCTTTGGCCTGCAGGGCCACGATGAAATCCGCCGCCTGCTCGAAGAAAGCCTTGTCGTCGGGCCCCCAGCCGAAGGGAACGTGCTGGTAACGGAAGAACTCGCGCCCCAGCACCTGCTGGAACCCGGCGGCGGGCATGAAGCGGTCCTTGGACATGTAGGCCAGGTCCGCGGCCTGCAGGTACGCCGTGGTGTAGCCGCGCGAGGCCAGGATCGCCGGCAGGCAGGGGTCGCGCGCGGCCGGCGACAGGCTCAGGTACTCGTAGATCTTGGGCGTGGTCAGGGACAGCTTGCTGTAGTCCCCCGCCAGCAGGGAGTACATCCCGCGGATGGTCTGGCGGTTGTGGGTCAGGAAATTGGGGACCACCAGCGACCGCTGCGCGATCCGGCTCAAATTCGGCATCTGGATGGGATAGCGCACGCCGGTGTGTTCCTGCACCTGGCGCAGGTACACCCCGGGAATGCCCTCCAGCACCACGAGCAGCACGTTCCTGCGAGCGCCCTCCGCCTGGCGGAAATAGGCAAGCCCCTCCTCGGTCCCGGGGTAAAAGCCCGGAGGCGCCTGCCCCGGAGCAATGCCGCGCAGCGGACCTCGACCCGCGGCTGCCGGCGCTCCCCGAAACGAGCGGGTCAGAGAAAGCCAGAGCAGGCTACCGGACCGCCACGTCCCTTCGCCCCACGACAGCAGATGCACGGCCAGGATGGAAACCAACAGGGGCGGCAGCAGCAGCCTGAGGGCAGGCGGCGGCTTCCTGCCAACCAGGTCCGCGGCCGCCAGAAAAAGCAGAACGGCGCCCAGCAGGACGAGGGCGTACCCCGGGAAGCTCATGTGCAGGCTGCCTCGGAGAAAACGGCCGTCCGCGGCGAAACGCAGATCGGGGAAGCAGAGGAAGGTGTCCAACGCGACGGCCATCTCCAGGTTGGCCAGCTGCAGCGCACAGGCCGCGAGCAGAAACCCGGCGCAGGCGGCCAGGTGCAGGCGCCGCAGGAGCCAGGCCAGCAGGACCAGGCACACGGCCATGGCCAGCTCGGCGGCCAAGCCCCGCAGGAGGAGCCCGCTTCCGGAGCTCCACAGGACGAGCCGGCCGGTCAGCAGGACAGCGGCCAGCAGGACGGAGGAACCGTAGAACGCCCCCCTGCGCAAAGCAGCCAGGAACTCGGCGGCAGCCACGCGCGTGATTATACTATATTCGTATCACATGGCTTATCTTCGCCGTCGCCTGGCCCTGCCGGCGGTCCTGCTGCTCCTCCTGGGCTCCTGCGCGCGGGAGGACCCCGACACGGGACTTCCCGGCCTCCGCCTGGCCGACTTGCGAAAGGAAGTGGCTGCCCTGGCCGCCGACGCGCTGGGCGGCCGGGAGGTGGGCGGTGAGGGCATTGCGCGGGCCGAAGCGCGCATCGCCAGGAGCTTTGCCACCCTCGGGCTGAGGCCTCTTCCCGGCAGGCGCGGCTTCTACCAGGAGTTCTCCCTGTACCGGACGGGTTTCCCCGCCGCCGGCACGGCCCTCACCTTGCGCACTCCAGCGGGCGAGTTCTCCGGCATTCCGGGCAAGGACTTCCGGCCCTTCGAGTTCTCCGGGAGCGGCGAGCGCAGCGCCCCGGTGGTCTTCGCGGGGTACGGGATCACGGCGCCGGAGTACGACTACGACGACTACCTGGGCCTGGAGGTGGCCGGCCGCTTCGTGCTGGTGCTGCGGTACGAGCCCGGAAACACCGACCCCCGCAGCCGTTTCCAGGGCAAGGCCAACACCCGGCACGCCTTCTTCCTCGCCAAGGCCGAGAATGCCCGGCGCCGGGGCGCGGCCGGCCTGCTCCTGGTGGACGACCCGCTCGGCAGCGCGGAAGAAGACCTTTCCCTGCAGGACTCCTGGTCCCTGGAGCCTCCCGCCGGGGGCGCTGACGAGGCCGACCGGCTCGGAGATTTTCTGGCCGCGCACGTGAGCCGCGGCCTCGCCGAGCGCCTGCTGGCGGGCGCCGAAAGCCCCGACGCGCCGGACCTGGACCTTAGCGCCCTGCAACAGGCGGTGGACGCCGGCGCCCGGCCGGCCGGCTTCCCGCTCGAGGGAGCGCAGGCCATTCTACGGGTGCCGGTTCTGGAAACCCGGCTCATCCGGGCGCGCAACGTCGTGGGGTTCCTGGAGGGACGCGACCCCGAGCTGCGCGGCCAGTGGCTCCTGATCGGCGCGCACCACGATCACCTGGGCTCCACGAACGAACCGGGCGACGCGATCTACAACGGCGCGGACGACAACGCCTCGGGGGTGGCCGGAGTGCTGGCCCTGGCGCGGCTGTTCGCCCGCAGCGGGGCCTGGCGGCCGGATGACCCCGCGCTCGCCGGCCGGCGCCCCGCCCATGGCCGGCTGCCGCCGCGCCGCAGCCTGGTGTTCGCCACCTTCTCGGCGGAGGAGGAGGGGTTGTTCGGAGCGCGGGTGCTGTCCGGGGAGCTGAGCACACCGGGCAGCCAGGGCCGCCTGGTGCGCATGCTCAACCTGGACATGATCGGCCGCAACCCCGATGACCCGCTGCGGATCCTGGCCAACGACCCGGGCGCGGATCTTCACCGCATCGTGAAGACCGCCGCGGAGGCCCGTCCCGCCCTGCCCGCGCCGACCCTGTCCTGGGGCGGCAACGAGATGGCCAGCGACCACGCCGCGTTCTTCCGGCGGGGGATCCCCTACCTGTTCTTCTTCACCGGGCTGCACCCCGACTATCACGGCGTGGACGACGAGGCCGAGCGGCTGAGCTACCCCCGGCTGGCCGAAGTGGTCGGCCTGGCCTGGCGGGTGGCCTCCCTGCTGGCCGACGCCGACTAAGCAGGCCCCGGCTTCCTGTCCCCCAGCACGCCCACCAGCAGCAGGCCGGGCCCGGTGTGGGTGCCGATCACGGGGGTCATCTTCGACAGGTGGATACGCTCGCGCGGGTGCAGCGCCGCCAGCCTGGCGAGCAGGGCCTCCGCCTCGTCGGGGCAGGCGGTGTGCTCCACCGCCAGCTCCTCGATGCGCTCGTAGCCGGCCACGTACTCGTACAGGCGGTCCACGGCGGCGGCCCGGGAGCGCGTCCGGCCCGCGGGAAGCACCACGCCGTCGCGCAGGGTGAGCAGCGGGTTCACCTTCAGCAGGGAGCCCAGGAAAGCGGCGGCGGCGCCGATCCGCCCGCCCCGCCGCAGGTACTCCAGCGTGTCGAAGGTGCACAGGATGTTCACGCGCGCGGCGGCCCGCCGGGCCGCTGCCAGCGTCCCCTCCAGCGAAGCGCCGGCTCGGGCCGCTTCGGCCGCCCGCATCGCCACGAACCCTTGGGTCATGGTGGCGGTTCCGGAGTCCAGCACCTCGACGCGCATCCGGCCGCTCATCAGCTCCCGGCCCTGCAGCGCCGCCTGGAAGGTGCCGCTCAGCCTGGCCGACAGGGTGATGACCAGGAGCTCGTCGGCCTCCGCGGCCAGGCGGTCGTACGCCTCGGCGAAGGTCGCCGGCGAGGGGGTGGCCGTGGCCGGGAACTCCTGCCTTTCCCGCAGCATCCGGTAGAACTGCTCCGTGGTGATGTCCACCCCGTCGCGGTACTCCTCGTCGCCGAAACGCACGAGCAGCGGCACCACCTCGATGCCCAGGCCCCGGGCGATCCCCGGGGGCAGGTCGGCCACGCTGTCGGTCAGGACGCGAACGGACATCGCGCTTACTCCACCGAGACGAGCAGCCCGCGCCCCGGCTGGCCGCCCGCCAGGGCTTCCATCTCCAGGCCGGGAAACCGGGACCGCAGCCCGTCGCAGATGTCCCGGGCTTCCTCCGGACTGACGCCGGCGCCGTAGAACAGGGCCAGCCGTTCGGCCGCTCCCCGGCCGTGGGCTTGCTCCCGCAGGGCCAGCGACAGCACCCGGCCCAGCACCTCACCCAGCTCCGTTCCGTCCGCCGCCGGCCGGCCTTCCAGCAGGCCGACCACGCGGCCTGCCTCCTCCCGGACCTCGAGGGAGCGCACGGCGGCGATGGCCTCCTGCATCCGGCGCAGGTTCTCCGCCAGCCCGGCCTGCGGAGCGAAGGCCACCATGGCCGCCACCCCCTGGGGCACCGTGCGCGCGGCCACGACGTGCAGCCGTTTCGTGGTGCGCTCCCGCAGGCGCGCGCCCTCCTCCTCGGCGTCGGGGAGGTTGGGGATCAGGAGAAGGTCCCCCGCCGGGGCATCCTGGCAGGGCGGCCAGCAGGCGCGCCTCCTCGGCCGGATCGCCCCGCACCGCGGCCTCCGCTGCGCCCAGGCTGCGGAACACGGAGGCCAGTCCCGCGCCGGGCACCCGCGCGATCACCGCCTGCCCGCCCACGCCTCCGGGCCCGAGGCGCGCCTCCCGGTGCTGGGCGTCCATGTCGCGCGTGCTCACCTGCTCCAGGCGCCCCAGCTCGCCGGCGCGCTCCAGCACGACCTGCGGGCTGCCGGTGTGGATGTGGACGCGGACGGCCCCTTCGCTTTCCGTCACGATCAGGGAACTGCCCAGTTCCTGCAGCGCCGCGCGCACGCGGTCGGGGTCCGGCGCGCGGGCGTGCAGGAAGAACTCGGTGCAGAAACCGTACGCGGCCTCCTGCGGCTGCATGCGGGAGGCCGGGTGCGCGGCGTAGCCCGGCTCTGGCGGCGCCTCGTCCGGCTCCTCCGCCAGCGGCTCGCCCGCGCGGGCCTGGACGAAACGCCACGCCCCTTCCAGGACGCGGTGCAGCCCCTCGGCCCCCGCGTCCACCACGCCGGAGCGGCGCAGCACCGCCAGCAGCCGGGGCGTCCGTTTCACCGACTCCCGGGCCGCCTCCACCAGTCGCCGCAGGAAGGCCGCCAGGGAGCCGTCCGGCTTCTCCGCGGCCCGCGCTACGTCCTGCATGACCGTGAGGATCGTTCCGGGCACGGGACGGGCCACCGCCCGGTAGGCCAGGTCGCTGCCGGCGGCCAGGCCCCGGGCCAGGTCCTCCACCCCCAGGGTGGGCGAACCCCGCGCGGCCTCGGCCAGCCCGCGCCAGAACTGCGAAAGGATCAGTCCGCTGTTGCCCCGCGCCCCGGCCAGCGCCCCGCGGGCGAAGGCCGCCGCCACCGCGTCCGCGGCGGCGGACCTCTCCTGCTCCGCCTCGAGCAGGCCGCGGCGCATGCCGTGCGCCATGTTGGAGCCGGTGTCCGCGTCGGGGACGGGAAAGACGTTCAGGCGATCGATGGCGGCGGCCCGCTGCTCCAGCCGCAGGGTCGCCGCCCTCAGGAGCTCGCGCAGCTCGGAGGCGTTCAGGCGCTGGCCGGAGCAAGGCATCGGGTCCCTCACGAACATCGACAGTCTATGCCGACTGTATTTCCGCCGCGGACCGGTGTCAAGTTGCGGGCGGCTGGAGTATCTTGAGGAAATGGACCCCAAACCGGCCGCCCGCCTGTGGAACCGCTCCTTCGCCCTGCTGTGGCAGGGGCAGCTGATCAGCTCGATCGGCAAGAACGCCTTCGCCCTCGCGGCCCTGCTGTGGATCAAACAGACCACCGGCTCGGGGACCCTCTCCGGCCTGGTGACCGGCCTGGCCATGCTCCCCATGGTGCTGCTGGGCCCGTTCGCCGGGGTGTTCGTGGACCGGGTCAACCGGGGGCGCATGATCGCCTGGACGGACGTGGCCGGCGGACTGCTGGTGGCGGCCGCGGCGGCGCTGTTCTTCCTGGTGCCCGGCAGGCAGGAGCTGCTGCTGGCGGCGGTGTTCGTGGTGAGCCTGGGCACGGGCCTGCTGGACACCTTCTCCCAGCCCTCGATCAGCGCCGCCCTGCCGGACCTGGTGCCCCGGGACAAGCTGGAGGCGGCCAACGGGCTGAACCTCACCGGCCTGCACGCGGCCATGCTGGTGGCCCAGGGGGCCGCCGGTCTCCTGTACCGCCTGCTGGGCGCGCCCCTGCTGGTGGCGGCCAACGCCGTGGCCTACCTGTGGGCGGGTTTGAGCGAGTTGGGCGTGAAGACCCCCGACGTGCGCAAACCCGCCGAGCCCGGGGCCAGGCCCCTGCAGCGCTTCCTGGCGGAGCTGGCCGAAGGGGCGCGCTACGTGTGGCGGCACCGCGGCCTGCGCACCATGCTGGTCGTCTTCACCGCGCTGAACTTCTTCGTGGCCCCGCTGCTGGCCCTGATGGCCTTCTTCGTGCAGGATTTCCTGCGCCTGGGGCCCGAATGGCTCGGCTACCTGTACGCCTGCTACGGCGCCGGCGGGCTGGTCGGTTTCGCCCTGGCCGGCGCTCTGCCCGCGCGGGGCCGGGGCCGCGAGGCCCTGGTGGCGGCGGCGACCATCGGCCAATCGGCCACGATCCCCCTGATGCTCCTCCTGCCCGCGGCCCCGTTCCAGGTCGCCCTGTTCCTGGCGGCCGGCATCATGGGAGGCCTGGTCAACGTGCACGTCATGACCCTCATGCAGACCGCCGCGCCCGCCGAGCTGCGGGGCCGCGTGCAGAGCCTGGCCATCACGGTCAGCGCCGGGGTCATGCCCCTGGGAATGGCCGCCTCCGGCATCCTGTTCGACCTGACCGGGGGCAGCTTCTGGCTGGTCATCGGCGCTCCCGGCCTGGCCATGCTGGCGGTGTCCTGCGCCGCGCTGGCCTCGCGCCACTACCGCAGCTTCCTGGCGGACACCCCCGCCAACCCGGCGGGGGACCCGCGCCGAAACACAGGCGTCCCAGGCCCCCGAGGCCACGGAATGAGCGCGCTCAAAATCCTGCTCGCGGCCGCCGCGGCGCTGCTCGTGGCCGGCTGCCCGTTCAGCGCCGAGTTCCCGCTGTCCGGCCCCGCGGAGGCCGTCGCCGACACCGCGCTGCCGGGGGCCTGGAAGACCGCCGCCGACAGCGAGGAGCAGTTCACGCTCCGCATCCGCGACACGGGCGGCGGGCAGCTGCGCATCGTGGCCGAGAGCCCGGAGGAGGAGCCGGAGAGCTTTCCGGCCTTCGTGTCGGCCGTCGGCGGCCAGATGTTCCTGAACCTGCAGGACACGGCGGAAGGCGGGCCGTGGTTCTTCGCCAACTACCGCCTCGAGGGCGGCCGGCTCCTGCTGCGCCTGGTGGACGACGAGCTGTTCGAGTCGCTCTCCTTCGCTTCCTCGGAGGACCTGCGCGCTTTCGTGCTCCGCAACCTCCGCGACCCGCGACTGTACGGCGGGGAGCAGGGCGGGGAGTGGGACTGGGTGCTGGAGCGCTCCGCGCCCTAGAGCCGGACCGCGACTACACCGCCTGATCCGCCGCCAGCGCCTCGTCGTATATCCGGCGCTCGACCCCCACCAGGTGCATCAGCTCGAAGACGCTGGTGCGGTTGCGCAGCGGGCGGATGTAGCGGAAAGGCAGCAGGATCTCCGCGCGGGTCAGGCCGAGCCGGGCCAGGTCGAAAGGAAAGCCGCGCGCGGTGAGGAGCCTGACCCCCTCCTCCAGCTCGGCCAACATCCCTTCGGCCAGCTGCTGGATCCGCGGGCGCTCGGCGGCGAAACGCGACAGGCTCTCCCGGCAGGTCTGCGCGAGCGGGACCCTGCCCTCGGCCTGCGTGGCGAGTATCGCCCGGTAGGGCAGGATCTCCTGATCCATGGTCTGCTCCCAGGAGGGCTCCCGGCCGATCTCCTCCACCCGGGCGGGGATATCCAGGGACAGCTCGGGGAGCAGGCGAAAGAACGCCCGGTATGCCCGGCCCACCAGGCCGGCAGCGGCCCCGACCAGCACGCCGTGCAGGGCCAGGCGCGGGTTGCGCGCCACGTGGGTGATCTCCCAGAAATGGGCGGCGGTGTGCTCGGCCGAGGCGGCCGGGCGGGAGTGGCGCAGGCTCTGCATGCACAGCCCGGAGGTGAGCAGGGCGTCGGCGATCCTCGGGTGCACCAGGTCCGGCGCGCTTTCCTGCTGCCGCAGCGCCTGCAGCACCAGCCGGCCGGACTCCAGGGAGGTGTCGGCCGTCTCCGGGCAGAAGTCCTCGCCGTAAAGCCACGCTCCCAGCTGCCAGTCCAGGTACCCCAGGAACTTCGCCAGCTGGTCGCCAAGGCCGGCCAGGAGAAGCTCCTCCGGCGCCTGTCGCAGCACGGCCAGGTCGCAGAAGACCCGCCGGGAAGGAGTGGTCGGCTGGGAGATCGCCCCCGATGGGGTCTTCAGGTTGGCGGTGCCGGAGCAGTGGGCGTCCATGGAGGGGGCGGTCATCAGGCCCCAGTTGGGCACGCCCAGCGCGGCGGAGACCGACTTGCCCAGGTCGCTCATGGTCCCCCCGCCCACCGAGAGGACCAACCCCGCCGACGCGTTCCGCGCCCGGGCGGTCAGGCGGTCGACAAGCTGCGGGGTGCATTCCGGCTTGGGCGAACCGGGCAGCACCTCTTCGGCCAGCGGCAGGCCGCGCAGGGCGCGCTTCAGCTCGGCCCCCGCCGCCGCTTCGGTGCGCTGGTCGCTCAGGATCCAGACGACCGCCTGCCGGCCGTGCTCCCGGCGGATGCGCTCGGGAATCGCGGCCGTGACTCCCTCGCCCAGCAGGACCTCCCGGGTCGCCAGCTCGTGGACCTGCCCGCAGGAGCAGCGCTTGCGGCCGTCACTTCCGAATCCGCCGAGGTACCGGGCGTGCAGGAACTCGCTCACCGCCGCCGGCCTCGAGGCGCCGAAGCCGCTGGCCCGCAGCGCCGAGCGCAGCTTGTCGACCTCCTCCGGCTTCAGTCCCACGTGCGGGCGGCGCGGCAGCCCGCCGGCGAAGCCGACCAGGTCCATGGCCGCCTTCACCCCCGCCACGCCGAAGGAACCGGAGACCTGGGTGTTCAGTTCCACCAGGAGAGCGTTGAGCCGGTCCGCCTCGGCCGTCTGGCCCGTGGTCTGGGCGCGGTGCAGGCGGGCGCACTCCTCGGGGAAGACGTTGGCCAGGGACAGCACCCCGCCCGTGCCCCCGCTGCGCAGCAGGTCCAGGTAGTAGCCGGCCGAGCCGGCCAGCACAAAGAACGACTCCGAGGCGGCGGTCAGGTTCTCCCGGTAAGTCTCCTTGGAACTGTCCTTGATGCCCGCCACGCGCGGGTGCCCCGCCAGGCGCCGCAGGAGCTCCAGGTGGATGGTCACCCCGGCCGCCACGGAAGGGTTGTTGTACAGCAGCACCGGCACGGGCGAGGCGTCGGCCACTTCGCGCACGTAGCGCTCCATCACCTCCACGCTCATCCGCTTGGGGAAGAAGCTGGGCGGCAGCAGGCTCACCATGTCGGCGCCCAGTCCCGCGGCCTTCCGCACCAGCTCCAGCGTTTCGTGGGTGCTCTCCGCGCCGCAGCCGGCCATGACCACCTTGTCCTTCCCGCGGTGCCGCACCACTATCCTCAGGACGCGCCAGCGCTCCTCCAGGCTCAGGGCCTTGAACTCGCCATTGGTGCCCAGCACGAAGTACCCCAGCAGGCCGGTGGCGTTCATCTTCTCGACGTTGACGGCAAGACCCTTCTCGTCGACCCGGTCGTCCCGGAACGGGGTGGTCAGCGGCGCGAAAACTCCCGAGAGCCTCTCTCTGAGTCGGTCATTCATACTGGCATTCGATACCATTCAGCCGATGGTCATGTCAACACGGGAAGGCGCTCCGCGGCCAGTGACAAGCGCGAGAATCGCTAGTATCCTCCGGGAGAGCAGGTCAACAAGGAGAGCCCATTGTACAGTATTCTTCTATCCGAGAATATCGAGGAGGCCGGGACGCGCGTCCTGAAGGGAAAGGCCGAGGTCACGGTCAGCCCGGACCCTTCCAGCGAAACGGTCGGCCGCCTGCTGCGTGACGCAGACGCCCTGATCGTGCGCACCGCCACCCAGGTCACCCGGGCGATGATCGAGGGGGCGCGGAAGCTGAAGGTCATCTCCCGCACCGGCGGCGGCCTCAACAACGTGGACGTGGAAGCGGCTACCGCCTGCAACGTCGTGGTTGCCGGGGTCAAGGGCCCCCAGGACCGCTACGTGGCCGAGCACGCGGTGGCCCTGATGGGCGCCCTGGCCAAGCAGCTGCCCTACCTGGACGCGCAGCTGCGCAGGGGAAATTTCAAGTCCCGCTTCGAGTACAGGCCCATGGGCCTGGCCGGCAAGCGCCTGGGCCTGGTGGGGCTGGGGCGCATCGGCAGGATCGTGGCCTCCATCGCGCAGGCTCTCGGCATGGAGGTGACCGCCTACGACCCCTATCTCGCCGCCGACGCGTTGAGCGGCACCGGCATCCGCGCGGCCAAGGACCTGGAGGAGGTGCTCCGGACCGCCGACTTCCTGTCGCTGCACGTGCCCGCCACCGCGGAAACCAGGGGTTTCATGAACCGGGAGCGTTTCCGCCTGATGAAGCCCACCGCCTTCTTCATCAACACCGCCCGCGGGGAGATCGTGCAGGAAGCCGCGCTGGTCGAGGCGCTCCGGCAGGGCCTGATCGCCGGTGCGGGGCTGGACGTGCTGGAGAAGGAGCCGCCGGCCGCTGACAATCCGCTGTTCGGCATGGACAACGTCATCCTCACCCCCCACACCGCGGCGCTGACCAAGGACGCGGTGGCTCTTCTGGCCGAAGGGGCGGCCCTCAACGCGCTGGCGGTGCTGGAAGGGAAGGCCCCCTCGTTCAGCGGCAACTGGGAACAGGTCCAGGACAAGGTAGGCCGCAGATAAGGCCGCATTCTTCGACCGCACGACTACGCTAAGCGCCCGACGCGGCCGCGAGTGCCGACCAGGCCAGGCGCGCGGCCCCCTTCAGCGCGGCATCACCCACCTCTTCCCAGCGCACCCCCGGAAACGAGCGCTTCTTCAGCTCCAGCAGGGCCCTCGCCCCGCCCCCGGTGCAGCGGATCAGGCCGGTGGGGCGCCAGTGCTCCTCGTAGTGCCGGTAGCGTTTCCTCATCTGCTCCACCACCGCCAGGCAGGTGGCCAGGAGAAAATCGTCGCGCGTCGTGGCCAGGCTGATCCCCCGATAGGAGGCGCTGCGCTGGCGGAAGCTGGTCCGGTCTCCGGAAAGGTAGGGGGCCATGCGCACCGGCGTGCGGCCGTTCAGCAGGACGGCCGGCAGGTGGCGTTCGAAGAACTCCTCGCGCTCCAGCTCGCGGTAGAACTGGCGCCACACCCAGTCGATGGCCTCCCCGCCGGTGGGGAGGATGTTCAGGACCAGCCACTTGCCGGGGATGGCGTGCGTGCGCAGCAGATAATCGGCGGAGGGGCGCGGCCGGGCGGTGCACAGCTCCATCACCTCCACGGTGCCCGTGGCGTTGAGGATCTCCCCTTCCCGAACCACGTCGGCCCCCAGAGCCGCGCAGGCCGAGTCCGCGGCCCCCATGGCCACCGGCAGCCCGGCGGGCAGGCCCGCCTCCTCCGCGGCGGCGGCGGTCACGGAGCCGACCGGCTCGGCGCAGGGCACGATCGGGGGCAGGCGGCCGGCGTCCAGCCCCAGGTCCTCCGCCAGGCGCGCGTCCCAGCCGGAATTCCCCAGGGTGTCGTACAGGCCGCTGAAGGAAGCATTGGCGGGGTCCAGGCCCCAGCGGCCCGTCAGCCGGCCCGCCAGGAAGGTGTTGGTGTGGCCGAAGCGGTGGGCCGCCCGGTACACCTCCGGCTCGTGCTCCCGCAGCCAGAGCAGGCCGGCCGCGGAGCAGCCGCCGGGATAGGGTAGGTTGCCGGTGACCGACAGGAAGCGCTCCGCCCCGATCCTCTCCAGAGCCCAGCGGGCCTCCCGGACACTGCGGCGATCCAGGTGGATGATCGCCGGACGCAGAGGCTCCCCGTCCCGGTCCAGCGGCACCACCCCCGGGCACAGGACGGACAGGCCGACGGCGCGCACCGGCCGGTTGCGGCAGCCCAGTTCCCGGACGGCCTCGGCCGTCGCCTGCCAGACCAGGCGGAAATCCAGCTCCACGTGGTGAGGGCGTGGGGTGGCATAGGCGTAGGGGCGGGAGGCCCGGGCCACGACCCTCCCCGAGCGGTCCAGCAGGCCGGCCTTCGCCGAGGAGGTGCCGGCATCGACGGCCAGGACCAGGTCCTCCATGCTCGTCCGCGACCCCTCGCCTACTCCAGCAGCGAGCGGGCCAGCATGGCGTGCACGCCCTTGACCCCGTTCACCACCTGGGTCACCCGCAGGTCCACCGCCAGGCTGCACAGGGTATAGGCGTCGTCGCGGGCGAGCTTCTTCTCCTCCACCAGGAAGCGGATCGTCTCCTGCAGCGCGTTCTTCACGGCGTTGTCCAGAAGCGGATCGAAGCCCATCAGGATGTAGTGCGTCGGGGTCTCGGCCCGCGGCAGGCGCAGCCCGAGGCCGCGGCGCAGCGTCAGGCGCACGGTGGCTTCCAGGCCCGCCTCCAGCGCGAAGCTGTTGGCCTCCCCGTCCCCCTGGCAGCCGTGCCCGTCGCCGATGGAGAACAGCGCGCCTGGATTGAACACGGGCAGGATCAGCCGGGTGCCGGCCACCAGCTCCTTGTTGTCCAGGTTCCCACCCCAGGCGCCGGGCAGGCTGCTGGGCACCCGGCCCAGTCCCGGCGGTGGAGCCACCGCGATATTGCCGAAGAAGGGAGCCAGGGGGACCCGGATGCCGGCCCCCCAATCCCCCGTCCCCCTCTCCCGGTCCAGCTCCACCAGGACGAAGCGCTCGTAGGGGAACTCCTCCGGCAGCCCGCCCTTCAGGGGCAGGAAGGTGTTGTAGCCCCAGTCGTAGCGCAGGCCGATGCGCTCGAAGTGCACCTCCAGCGCGTCGCCCGGGGCCGCACCCGCCACGGCGATCGGCCCGTTGAGCAGGTGGCTGGAGGGCCCCATGGGCAGGGACTCGAGGATCCGCCGGTAGGCGGGCGAGGCGCGGGGAGCGCAGCGCGGCAGCAGCTCCCTGGGGCCGGCCGGTTCGGTGAGCAGCTCGACCCGGTCCCCGGACTCGATGGGCGTGAGCACCGGCGGGAGGCCAGCGTCGAAAAAAGCCCCAGTGGACCGTCTCGGGGGCGGCGGCCAGCGTGTGGGTTCTCATGTTGCCTCCTGCGCGCATCATGGACGCATCGCCGCGGAAGGTCAACGCGCCGGCCGCGCTGGAAGCCATTAAGAGGGCCGGGGTTCCCGTGGTCATGGTGGACAGGCTGCTCAAGGGCGGCGACTACACCAGTTGGGTCGGCCCGGACAACTACGTTATCGGAGTGCAGGACGGGCAGTACATCGTCAAGCGGCTGGGCGGCAAAGGCCTGCTGGTCGTGCTGCGCGGCGGCCCGGCGGACAACTCGATCGGGCTGGACCGCACCAACGGCATGCTCTCGGAGGCAAAGAAGTCCGCAATCAAAGTGGAGACGGCGCCCGATTTCGGTGGCTGGAGCTCCGACGGCGGGTTCAAGCTCATGGAGAACATGCTGGCCCGCTTCAAGGAGATCGACGCGGTGTTCAGCGAGAACGACTCGATGGGCCTGGGCGCCCAGAAGGCGATCGCCGATGCCGGCCGCAGCAAGGAAATGTTCATCGTGGGCGTCGACGGCGAGAAGGCCGCCCTGGAGAACATCATGAAGCCGGGCTCCAACTACGCGGCCACGGGCCTGAACAACTCCGACCAGATCGGGCGCGCCGCGTTCCACCGCATGATGACCGTTCTGGCCGGGGGCAAGGCGCCCCAGAAGACCGCTCTGCCTTCCCCGATCATTACCAAGGACAATGTGGTGAAGCACTACAATCCGGACAGCGTGTTCTAGCAGAAGTCAGCGGCCCGCCGGGAGGTGCAGGCAATAGGAAGCAGGGGGCCTTTGCGGAAAGGCCCCCAATCCGCTTCGGCCTAGTTCGTAACTTCAGGCATTAAGGACAATATTGAAGACTGCATACATGATCCAGAATTCGCGCATGAAGAAGCTTGCTTGTGGGCGATAGGCGTCAACTCTCGCGCCGCTCATCCGAAGAAAAGACCTGCCCCGGGAGGGGCTTCCGCTGAGACGGACCCTGCTCCTCTAAACAACAAAGCATCCTGGACCTTGGGCTGCGGGATCCAGAGAGAACTCAACCAGGGCCTTTCGCCTGGTCGAAAGCTGAGACACCTCGACATCAATCTTCCCTCGGCGGCAATTCGCGGGTGGCTGGAATAGAAGGCGCACAAGTTGCGTTTCGGACGATGGAATCCAGTGACTCTGCTCGAGCTCACTTCCATCGTTGAGGCTGAGCAGATTTCTGGTGCGGGACGTCGCAGCGATGAGGCGAGCAGCCCAGGCAGCGCCATCACCGAGGATACGGAAGGCATACATGTCGGACCGGTAATCCCCCACCATGAATAGAGCCATGTTCAGCTTTCCGGGTTGAACGCGAAGCCCGCTGGCCAGGTGACGCTCTACCCCATGATGGTTCAAGAATACATAAAGGTTGCCTACCCAATTCCAGGTACTAGGGCTGCAAAAAGCGAAAATACTTGGGGCCACCCTCTTCGACCGCGTGTTGTCCTCAGCATGGTCATCCTCCAGGAGCGCGGCGACCAAACTGCTGGGTGGTATGCGGTCGATTCGTCCCAGAGGCAACGAGCGAGGTCTGGTTGCTGTCGTCTCCACGAGCACCTTCGCACCCGGTCGGAGCGAGGGGATTGTCAGAGTGGTCAGATAGCGCCAGGGCAGAAAGGCACCCAGGGGCGCGGAACAGACTACCATTGAGCGGGGAGGAGACGTATGGTCACTGCTGTTGCGGACCTTGATCTGCACGCCGACACTATCGCTGGCGAGGTCAAAGAATTCGATGTCGCTTCTCTCGACGACCAGGTCTTCGCCCGGATCTTCCAACGGAACAGCCGATCGAATAGGGGATAGCGAGCAATTTGGGTTCATGAATGTCCTCCTCGTTGGGCTGTCAGGAAAGGTTGTACAGGGAGAACAAAGCGGATCTGTCTTGCTGACAGTCGCAGGTTCGCGGTTCGCCTCCCGCAATAACACAAACTGCAAACCCAGTCAAGCGTTCCTATTGCGGCGACAGTTTCAAATCACATTTTAACAAAAATTGGAAAAACAAACCGACATAAGGCTGCCAGTACATTCGGCGCTACGGCCTGTATGCTTCCCGCACCAAGGGAAAATGGCCGGACAAGCCCCATGTGGTGCGGCTGGCCCCCGCGGGGTGGAAGAAGGAGTGACTGCAGGCTTCTCAAGACGTGCAGTCTTGCGACGCAGAGGCAGCCAATTCTGTTTCTGACAAGGAAAGTCGTTCGACCTGGGCGAGACTGATCGCTCAGGTATACGAGGCCGACCCGTTGGTCTGTCCTCAGACCCTCGTTTCGCGCCCGCCTGCCACGGGAACGCCAAGTCCCTGCCCCCGCACGCCGCCCCAACCGCCGAGCCAGTGACCACCAGAGCCTATAATGCGGGCTATCAGTAGCAGGTGGCTGGAGGGCCCCATGGGCAGGGACTCGAGGATCCGCCGGTAGGCGGGCGAGGCGCGGGGAGCGCAGCGCGGCAGCAGCTCCCTGGGGCCGGCCGGTTCGGTAAGCAGCTCAATCCGGTCCCCGGATTCGATGGTGAGCACCGGCGGGAGGCCAGCGTCGAAAAAGCCCCAGTGGACCGTCTCGGGGGCGGCGGCCAGCGTGTGGGTTCTCATGTTGCCTCCTGCGCGCATCATGGACGCATCGCCGCGCAAGGTCAACGCGCCGGCCAGACGGACCGCGGCCGACGGACACGATTGACAGCGCGCGGAGGCTGCGTTATCGTGGGCTCCCGGTATGAAACGCGAAAGAGCGGAATTGTCGAAGCTGAACGGCAGGGAGAACCCGCCCGGGGTCCTGCGCACCACCCTGTCGTATCACGAGCAGAGCATGCTCTGCCACTTCCTCCTGCGCCGCGGAGCGCGCATCCCGCTGCACCATCACGAGGCCGTGCAGCACGGCTACGTGCTGCGGGGGCGGGTCCGCTTCCTGCTGAAGGACGGGTCGGGGTTCGAGGCGGCCGCGGGCAGCTCCTACGTCTTCGACCGCAACCAGGAGCACGGCGCCGAGGCGTTGGAGGAGAGCGAGGTGCTGGACTTCTTCACCCCCATGCGCCCGGAGTACGCGGACAACTGATCAGTAGCCCAGCTCCTCGCCGATCAGCTTGACGTGGATGCGGCCGGGCACGGCCTGGCCCTCGATGATGCTCCAGGCGTTGCAGATGCGCTGAGCGGAATTGCAGTCGGCGCACACCCCGGTCAGGGCGCAGGGAGTCTTCACGCCTACCCGCCGCGCGTTCACGGGGGCCGCGTAGCGCTTGATCCGCTCCCGAGCGGCCGCCAGGTCGGTGACGATCTTGTTCAGGCCCACCGCCAGGATGACCTTGGCCGGGCCGAAGATCATGCCCGCCACCCGGTTGCCGGTCCCGTCCAGGTTGACCAGCAGGCCGTCCAGGGTGATGGCGTTCGTGCTGGTGATCAGGATGTCGGCGGTGAGGCCCTGGCGGCGGCGCTCGAAGGCCTGCTCCTTGCTCAGCCCCGGCTCGTAGGGGTCGATCAGCTTCACGCCGGGCAGGCGCGCGACCTCCTCCCACAGGCCCAGGCCCACCGTGGTCATGGAGCCGCCACGGTACACGCTGGCCCCTTCCGGGATCATGGCCAGGATCTCGCGGCGGGCCTGCTCCGCGCTCGGGCGCGTAGCTGCCTTCCATGCGCCGCTTGGCCAGGTTCTCGATGATCGACCTGGCGACGGTTTCGCCCCAGGCGCGCTGGTGAGTGTCCACGGTCGCCACACTAAAGCGCCACCGGGCTTTTGTCCAGCCGTTGGGCCGCTTGCGCAGCCGGGCCGAACCCGGACAGAATGCGGCCGGGAGGAAACATGGCTGGAACCTCGAGCCTCCGCGCCATCACCGTGGTCGGCCTCGGCGGCATCGGCGGGGTGATCGGCGCCCGCCTGGCCCTCCGCCCGCAGGGCGCGGACCGCCGGCAGGTGGCCTTCATCGCCCGCGGCCCCCACCTGGCGGCCATCCGCGCCGGCGGGCTGCGGCTCGTCCGGCCGGACGGCTCCTCCGTACTGGCTCGTCCGGACCTGGCCACGGACCGCTTCGAGGACGTCCCCTCACCCGACCTGGTCGTGGTCTGCGTCAAGAGCTACGACCTGGACGCGGTGGCCGCTCGCCTGGCCGGGATCGCCCGGCCGTCCACCGTGGTGCTGCCGCTGCTCAACGGGGCGGACATCCGCGAGCGCCTGCGCGCCCGGCTCCGGCAGGGCGTCGTGCCGCCCGCCTGCATCTACATCAGCGCTCGCCTGCGGGAGCCCGGCACCGTGGAGCACCTGGGGGGGGCCGGCCTGATCCACTTCGGGCCCGACCCGGAGCGCTCCTCCTGGGACGGCGCGGAGCTGCGCGCCCTGCTGGGGGAGGCGGGCATCCCGTTCCAGTGGCACGAGCAGCCGGCCGTCGCGGTCTGGACCAAGTATGTGTTCATCGCCTCCCTGGCCCTGGTCACCGCCGCCCACGGGGCCGACTTCGGCGGCGTGCTCTGCGATCCGGCCCTGAGCGCCCGGGCCCGGGCAGTGATGGAGGAGATCCGGCTCCTGGCTTCCGCCACGGGCGTGACGCTGCCGCCGGATGTCGCAGACGGCGCGCTGCGCGCGGCCGGTTCCTTTCCCCGCACACCCGTACCTCCTACCAGCGCGACATCGAGAGCCGCGCGCTGGCCGACGAGGGGGACCTGTACGCCGGCACGATCCTGCGGCTGGGGGAGCGCTACGGCGTACCCACACCGGCCAGCGCGGAGCTGGCCGCCGCGATCGCCCGGCGGGCGGCGCAGAGCGCCGCTGCGACTGAAGAAAGGAGTCCGTCATGAATCCGGCAGAGCAACGCTACGACGCCCTGGCCCCCGCCTTCCCCCACTGGGAGAAGACCAGGGAGCTGATCGAGCAGTGCCTGGACATCATGCTCAACTACCGCCAGAGCGGCCATCCCGGCGGCTCGCGCTCCAAGGTGCACGCCCTGCTCGCGACCCTGCTCAGCGGCGTGCATGCGCTGGGACATCCGCCATCCCGGAGAAGCGCTTCGGCGACCGCTTCGTGCTGGGCGCCGGGCACACGGTGCCGCTGGTCTACGCCACCCTGGCGCGTGCTCAACGAGGCCCTGCGCGTCAAGCACCGGCAGACCGGCGACGCGCGCTACCTGGTGCCCGCGGCGCGGCAGCGCTGTGACTGGGAGGACCTGCCGAGCTTCCGCCGCCACAGGCGGCCTGTCCGGCCACGCCGAGATGGAGGGCAAGACGCTGTTCCTCAAGTTCAACACCGGCCCCTCCGGCCACGGCAGCCCCGCCGCGGCCGGCGAGGCCCTGGCGCTCAAGCGCGCCGGCGCCGAGGGGGTCAAGGTCTTCATCTTCGAGGGCGAAGGCGGGTCTCACGCCCGGCGTCACCCACGAGACGCATGAACTCCGCCTGGGGCCTGGGCCTGGACAACCTGTACTATGTCGTGGACTGGAACGACTTACGGCATCGACGACGCACCGCGTGAGCTCGGCGGTCTACGGCTCGCCCCGCGACTGGTTCGGCGGCGCACGGCTGGCGGGTGTTCGGCACCGAGCAGGGCAGCGAGTGGGGCGACGGTGACGCGCGACGCTGCTCGCGATGGCGCATCGAGGACAACACCCGAGCATCGCGCCCAGCGTCGCCTGGGTCAAGACGCGCAAGGGCCGCGGCTACCTGACCTACGACAACACGTCCCACGGCGTGCCGCACAAGATGAACAGCGAGAAGTACTGGCAGCTGCGCAAGGAGTTCGCCGCCAGAGTACGGCGCGCGCTTCGTCAACGTCGACGGAGCCGGCCCCGGCGGACGCGGCGGCCCTGCGCGCCGAGTTCGAGGCCAACCTCAAGGCGGTCATCGACGTGCTGCACCGCGACCAGGCCCTGGTCGACTACCTGGCCGACCGCCTGGTCGAGCTGGGCGAGAGCGTGCCCGCGCGAGATCCCCGACCTTCCGCCTCGGGCGGCAAGGGCAACCCCTTCAAGGACAAGCGCCTCTACGACTACCGCAACTACCCGGCGGACCTGTACGTCGCGCCCGGCTCCTCGGCGCGCCAACCGCACCGCCCTGGCCAAGTGGGGCGCCTGGGTCAACTCCTTCGGCGCCACGGAAGTACGGCCGCCCGCTCTTCCTCGCCTCCTCGGCCGACCTGGCCGAGTCCACGAACATCACCGGCTTCGCCAAGGGGCACGGCGGCTTCGCCGGCTACGGCTGGTACGGCCGCGACGGCTCCCCCGAGGGCGCGCTGCTGCCGCAGGAGATCACCGAGTTCGCCAACGCCGGCATCATGGTCGGCCTGGCCAGCGTCAACCTGTCCGAGAACCCCGAGAGGAGCGTTCGACGGCTTCTGGGGCGCCACCTCCACCTACGGCTCCTTCTCCTACCTGCTGTACGGCCCGATGCGGCTCTACAGCCAGCTGGCCCAGGACTGCCAGCTCAAGGTCGGCAAGGTGATCTACGTGGCCGGCCACTCCGGGCCCGAGACCGCCGAGGACAGCCGCACGCACTTCGGCATCTTCTCCCCCGGCGTCACCCAGCTCTTCCCCGACGGGCCGTGATCAACCTGCACCCCTGGGAGCACAACGAGGTGCCCGTGCTCCTGGGCGCGGCGCTGGCCACCGAGGTGCCCGCTCATCGCGCTGCACCTGACGCGGCCGCCGATCACCATCCCCGACCGCGCGGCCCTCGGCATGCCGTCGCACTTCGAGGCGGCGCGCGGGCGCCTACGTGGTGCGGGACTTCGACCTCTCGCGGCCCCGCGGCGGGACCGTGTCATCGTCCAGGGCACCAGCGCCATGGCCGGCATCGTGCAAGCCTGCTGCCGGAGCTGGAGAAGCTCAACGTCAAGGTCGTGTGCGCGACCAGTCCAGCGAGCTGTTCGCCCTGCAGGGCGCGGCCTACCGGCAGCAGGTGCTCTCCGCGGCGGACCGCGCGGACTCGACGGTGATCACGACCCAGGCGCGCGCGCTGATGCACGACTGGCTGTTCAACAAGATCGCCGAGGAGTACGCCCTGTCCGCGGACTGGGACGACCGCTGGCGCACCGGCGGCACCCTCGACGAGGTGCTCGACGAGGCCCACCTGTCGCCCAGGCACCTGCTGGCGGGGTTGCGGCGCTTCGCCAGGGACCGCGGCGAGCGCCTGCGCCGGTTGGGGGAGGAGCTGTCTGCTACTGCAGCCCGCCCGAAAGCCCTCAGGCGGAGGAAGCGCTCGACGAGCGCAGCGCGCCCTGGCAGCGGCGCTCGAACTCCTCCAAAACGTCCCCGACCAGGACCCGGGCCTCGGCGCTCAGCCGGAGGTAGGCCCGTCGGACGGGCCGCAAAATCCCGCTGAAATAGGCCTCCAGGGCCTGGATCGGCGGGGCGACCGGTGCGGCCACCCGGCGCGCGGCCTCGGCCAGCACCGCCTCCATGACGTTGCGCACCGTCGTGCTGAAGTCGTGGGCCTCCACGATCTCGCGGGTGATGCGGAAGTAGTGCAGCGCCCGCACGGACAGGGTCACCGCCATGGGGAAGCGGGCCGGCCGGGTGAGCAGCGTCCAGAGCAGCAGGCCCAGGTACCGCGGCCCGTAGCCGCTCAGGCCCTGCCGCCAGAGTGAACGGAAGAAAGCCGCAGTATCCCCCGGGCGCAGGCCCCTCGGCACGCGCGGCCGCTTCGGCAGCCGGGCCAGCAGGGTGCGGCAGCGGCGGAAGTAGTCGCGCGGGGAATAGATGTCGGCCAGGAGGCGCTTATACCCCTCCAGAAGGCGCTCCGCCGGCATCTGGGGAACGAAGTTCAGGCGCAGGTGGTGCGTGTTGTTGCCCTGGCATTCCTCCAGCAGGCGCCCCTCGGCGGCCAGACGGCGCGCCAGCCGGGTGTTGGGCAGCGCCATGAGCAGCCCCACCATGGCCGTGGGAATGCCCGCGCGCTGGATGAAGCGGCGCTGCCTCTCGAAGATGTCGTCGGTCTCCCCGTCGAAGCCCACGATGAACCCGCCGGTGACTTCCACGCCGTGCTCCTGGATGCGGGCCACGCTGGCCAGGATGTCCTCCCGCAGGTTCTGGGTCTTGCCGCTGCGGGCCAGGGCCTGGGCGTCGGGGGTCTCCACGCCGACGAAGACCATGACGAAACCGGCCGCCGCCATCAGCGACAGCAGCTCCTCGTCGTGGGCCAGGGTGATGCTGGCCTCGGTGGCCAGCGAGAAGGGATAGCCGTGCTCCCGCTGCCAGGCCTCCAGGTGCCGGAGCATCTCGCGCGCCCGCAGCTTGTTGCCGACGAAGTTGTCGTCCACGATGAACAGCGAGCCCCGGAAGCCCGTGTCGTACACGGCCTCCACCTCCCGCAGGAACTGCGGCGGGGTCTTGGTGCGGGGCTTGCGGCCGAACAGCTCGATGATGTCGCAGAACTCGCACTCGAAAGGGCAGCCCCGCGAGTACTGCACGGGCATGGTCTCGTAGAGGCTGGTGTCCACCAGGTCGAAGCGCGGCACCGGAGTCTGGGTGATGTCCGGCTTCCCGGGGTCCCGGTACACGCGCTGCGGCGAGCCGCGCTCCAGGTCGCGCAGGAAGGGCGGCAGGGTGAGCTCCGCCTCGTCCAGGACGAAGTGGTCGACGCCCACGATCTCGCCGTGGGAGGTGCTGGGGTACGGGCCGCCGGCCACGACCGGCCGTCCGCGCTGGTTGCACAGCGCGCACCACTTCCTCGAAGGAAGCCTTCTGCACGATCATGGCGGAGACGAAAACCAGGTCGGCCCAGTCCACGTCCTCGGCCCGCAGGGGCGCGACGTTGGTGTCGACCAGGCGCAACTGGTACTCCGGCGGCAGCATCGCCGCGACCGTGAGCAGCCCCAGCGGCGGCATGACCGCCTTCCGGCGCACGACCGGCAACGCGTACTTGTAGCTCCAATAGGTGGTGGGTATGGCGGGATACACCAGCAGGATTTTTCGGCTCATAGGTTTCCCACCACGACCGGGAATCAGGGGAAAGGTTGCGGAAATCACTCCCGCAGTTCGGCGATCACCCTGCAGGGCAGGCCGGACATCCCCTCGAAGCGGACGGGGAAGGTGAACACCTCGAAGGCCTCCGCCCCGCGCCCGCTCCAGCAGCAGGTCCAGGTTGGCCAGGTTCTCGACGATGAACACGCCGTGGTCCGCGCAGTGCCGATCCGTCGGGGTGTGCTCGGCGCCGCGGCGTATGCCCGCGGCATCGATGCCGATCAGGCTGACCCGCTTTTCCAGCAGCAGGTCAACCAGCTCCAGCGAGAGCTGGGGGTGGGCCCGGAAGTAGGTCTCCGTGCCGTAACCCTGTTCCCGGAGAAAGCCGGTGTGAAACAGGACGAAGTCGTCCGCTTCGATGCCGCCGGCCCCCAGATCCCGCGCCTCGATATCCCGCTCCCGTACCCCGCGGACGTCGACGAGCCGGCCCCTGCGCCGGGTGTTGGCCAGCTGGAATTCCCGGTCCAGGACGTCGAAATGGGTGCCCAGGTGGCCCAGGGAGGTCATCTTCTCGTTGCGGAAGATGTCCTTCCACATCGCCTGCTTCACCTCCACGGTCAGGTCGATCAACATGGATTTCAAGTTTGCCGAAATTGAAGAAGATGGCAAGTCCCCTGGGCTTCCGAACACTTCCTCCGCGATCCGCTCACCGGGCTGCCCGACGAGCACCTGTTCCGGCTGCAGCTCCCGCTGGAGTTCGCCCGCGCCAGGGACCGGGAGAGCAAACGCCGCCCTGCTGGCCGTCAGGCTGGACGACATCGTCGCCATCAACGACCGGCACGGCCGGGCCAGCGGGGACGAGGCCATCCGCGCCGTGGCCGACGTGCTGCAGGGCGTCCGGGCGGGCGCGGGCCGGGAAGCCCACCACCTGTTCAAGCTGGGCGGCCCCCTGTTCGGCTACTACCTGCCCGAAGCCGGCGCCCCCGAGGCGCGGGCGTTGGCCGAGGAGATCCACGAGAAGGTGCAGCAGTCGGAGGCCTTCCTGCAGCGCCTGACCGTGTCCGTCGGCGTCGTCAACTTCTACGAGCTGTTCCTGGAGGACGGCTCCCGCGAGCAGATGGCCCTGCGCATCGAGCAGATCGCCCTGTACCGCCTGGGCGTGGCCGGGCGGCAGGGGGGCAACACCGTCTGCGACTCCTCCCAGACCTCCGCCGCCAGGGTGGCCGCCCGGCCCACCGTGCTCCTGGTGGACCCCGACCCCGGTTCGATGGAGCTGCTCATCCGCGCCCTGGAGGCCGCGGAGCTCACGGTCCGGGTGTGCCCGGAGGGGGAGAGCGCCCTGGCCGCCGTCGAGGCGGACCCTCCCAGCCGTGATCATCTGCGAGGCCATGAGCCCGCGCCTGAACGGCTTCACCCTGCGCGAGCGCCTGCGGGCCAACGCTCTGTGGAACGCCATCCCCTTCATCCTGGTGTCCCACCGCAAGAACGAGGACCTGATCCGCAAGGCCGTGGAGCGGGACATCCGGCACTTCTTCCGCAAGCCCGTCTCCCTGACGGAGGTCGCGGGCCTGGTGATCAACCTGGCGAGGCGCGCCCCCTGATGAGAGGCCCCTGGGGCGCGGCCGAGCTGATATTCGTCGCCGTGCTGCTGCTGGACGCGGCGGCCGCCCTGCTGTTCGTCGCCCGCCGCTGGACGGGGCGGCTTCGGCAGCGGCGGGAGGCGCGCGCCCGGTCCATCTCTGCACTCGCTCCCGGCTCCCCCGGCCGCCATCCCGGCGGGCAGCGGCGCTTCCTGCGGCGTCACCGCTGGCTGTTCCTGCGGGAGTGCGCCCGGGCCTCGGAAGGCGTCCGCCTGCCGGAAGACCGGCGCGCCGCGCTGTCCGCGGCGCTGGAGGCCGCCCGGGTGGAGGTGGCGCTGCTCCGCGACCTGCACGCCGCCTCCCGGTGGCGCCGGATGCGGGCGGCCAGCTACCTGCCCCTGCTGGGCACGCGGACCGCCCGGGTCAGCCTGATCCACGCCATGGAGAGGGAGGCCTCCCGCTCCGTGAAGCTCTTCCTGGCCGCGGCGCCTGACCGAGCTGGGCGAGTCGCTGGCCATCCCCACCCTGATCGACTCCCTGGCGGGGGAGCCGCTGCGCTACCAGCGCAGCCTGTGGGGCCTGCTCGCCGAGTTCGGGGAGGAGCTGGCCGCCCTGCTGCCGATCCTCCGCGTCCGTCCCGAGAAGGAGATCCAGCTCCTGCTGGTCCATTTCGCCGGCCGCTGGCGCTCGCGCGGAGCTGGAGGAGCTACCTGCTGTCCAGGGTCGACTCGCCGGACCTGGACATCGCCCACGCGGCGTTCCGCGCCCTGTGCGCGGCCTACCCGGGCGGCGTGGACCACGCCCGCTTCCTGGCCCACGAGGATCTCCTCATCCGCAACCTGGCCGCCGAGTCCCTCGGGGCCATACCCACGGTGCGTTCGCTGTCCCTGCTGTTCAACCGCCTGGAGGACCCGCTCATCCGCAAGAGCGTGGTCCTGGCCGTCACCGCCATCCTGCGCGCCCGGCCGCAGCACTTCCGCTCCGTGATGCTGCGCTGCCTGAACGAGAAGCGGGAGGCGGCCCACGCCGCCCTGCTGGACGTGCTGGCCAACTACGTCGACTACCTGGCCGAGAAGCTCCTCTCGCCGGACTCGCCGACCGTCGAGCGGATCCTCACGGAGATCATCCGGCACGGGCACGTCCGGCAGATCATCAACTTCCTCAACCGCAACCGCAACCCGGACATCGAGGGGCGCGCGCTGCGCCTGCTGAAGGACCTGCTGCGGCAGGACCGGCGGCCCGCCGGGGAGCTGGTCCGCTACCTGGACCCCCGTCTGCTGGCCGCTCTGGGCCTGCAGCCTCCCGCCGCCGCGCCGAGGCCGCCGCCGGCCCGCCGGGAGCGTCCCAACCTGCCCCTGCTGGCCGCCTTCCTGGTGCTGGGGGTCGCCCTGGTCCCCGCGCTCTGCCTGCTGTTCGGCCTGGGTCGCGCCGGGGCAGCCCAGGCGGCTGGGCGGGCCTGGGCTCCCGCTTCCTGGGCCGCTTCAACGCCGCCTTCGCGGTCTACGCCGCCGCCTTGAACGGCTCCTACCTGCTGCTCCTGCTGTTCTCGATTTTCGGCGCCCGCCGCCAGGCCGCCTTCGGCGACCTGCTCCGGCTTCCCTTCCTGTTCAAGGAACACGTGCTGCCCTCGGTCTCCATCATCAGCCCGGCCTTCAACGAGGAGGCCTCGATCGTGGAGAGCGTCAGCTCGCTGCTGACCCTGCGCTACCCCGACTTCGAGGTGATCGTGGTGAACGACGGCTCCCGCGACGGCACGCTGCGGCAGGCTCATCGAGCATTTCCAGCTCGAGCGCACCGACCTGTTCGTGCACCGCTACCTGGCCACCGAGAAGATCCGCGGCCTCTACGCGAGCAGGCGCTACCCCGAGCTGCTGGTCATCGACAAGGCCAACGGCGGCAAGGCCGATTCGCTCAACGCGGGCATCAACGTGGCCCGCAAGGAGTACTTCGCCGGCATCGACGCGGACTCCATGCTGGAGCGCGACGCGCTGCTCAACCTGGCGGGCAAGTTCCTGGCCTCGGAAGAGGAGGTGGTGGCGGCGGGCGGGCAACATCCTGCCGGTCAACGGCTGCACGGTGCGCATGGGGGACCTGGTCCAGACCCGCATCCCCCGGCGGCCCATCGCCCGCTTCCAGACCATCGAGTACCTGCGCGCCTTCATGGCGGGCAGGGTCGGCTGGGCCGCGCTGAAGGCCCTGCTCATCATCTCGGGGGCCTTCGGCCTGTTCCACCGGCGCAGGGTGGTCGACGCCCACGGCTACCTGACGCGCAGCGAGCACTACCTGCAAGGACACCGTGGGCGAGGACATGGAGCTGGTCGTGCGCCTCACCCGCGGCCTGCGGGAAAGCGGCACCCCCTTCGCCGTCGCAGTACGCCTACGACGCCAACTGCTGGACCGAGATCCCGGAGAGCCTGAAGATGCTCAACCGGCAGCGGGACCGCTGGCAGCGGGGGCTGCTGGACATCCTGAGCTTCCACTCGAGGATGATCGGCAACCCCCGCTACGGGCGCACGGGGCTCATCGCCTTCCCCTACTTCCTGCTGTTCGAGGTGCTCGGGCCCTGGTTCGAGGCCGAGGGCTACCTGGCGCTGGCCGCCTCCCTGGCGCTGGGCGCGATCGGGCTGCCGCTGTTCCTGCTGCTGTTCACCGCCACGGTGCTGCTGGGGCTGCTGGTCTCCATCAGCTCGCTGCTCATCGCCGAGCACCGGCGGGAATACTTCCCGCTGTCGTGATAAACTGCTGCTCGTGCTGTATGCTCTTGCTGGAGAACTTCGGGTTCCGCCAGCTCATGAGCCTGACTGCGGGTGCGCGGCTTCCTGCGCATGATCGCCCGCGTCGGCGGCTGGGGACAGATGGAGCGCCGGGGGCTGGGAGCGGGCGCGAAGAAGACGTAGGAGGCTGGGATGCGCTTTCACTTCAGGGGCCGGTTGCTTGCTGGCCGGGCTGCTCCTCCTGGCCGTCTGCGGGAGCGCGGCCGCGGAGGGCTTCCGGAACATCGCCTCCGTCACGGCCGAAGCCTATTTCAACGGCGACTGGCGCATGGAAACCACGGACGTCTTCCTGGCCCGGATCGTTCCCGCCCTGACCGCGGTGGCCAAGGCTCACCCGCGTGGACTCCGAGGGCTGGAACCAGCACCTGTTCTACCTCGGACCGGTGGTGAGCTTCACGGACACCCTGTACCTGGAAGCGGTCTACGGCCTGGGCATCGATTCCGACGACTTCCGACGGGCGCTTCAGCCACGAGCTGGACGTCAACTTCAACTACGAAACCGACACCACCGCCACCTCCCTGGGGCTGAAGGCCGACTGGTTCCCGGGGTCCGGCTATTCCTACTACCTCCCTTCCATCAGCGGCAAGTTCCACCCCCTCCCCGCGCTGGGACTGTTCGGGAAGTTCTTCCTGAGCATCGACAGCGACGCGGTGGTGACCGAGTCGTTCTGGGGACAGGCGGACTACCGTTTCTCGCCCCTGTTCGGGGCGCGCGCGGGCTTCACGGTGAGCCGGGCCGACGCCTTCGGCTACTCCCTGAGCGCCGGGATCGACTTCTTCTTCCGGCGCGGCTGGCCTGAAGTACACCTTCCAGTACCTCTCCGACACGATCGAGTACCTCACCTCCCCGCAGCCGCGCAGCGGAATCTCCAACGCCCTGATCCTGGACGCGCGCTTTTAGGAGGGGCCGCCCCGGACGAGCTGTCAAATCATTCTCCAGACTAGCGCCTGTCCATGCCGATATAGCAGCGAGGAGGAACATCATGAAAATGTTGCTGCTGCCCCTGGCCCTCGGGGTCCTGCTGCTGCTCGGCTCCTGCGCCACCCTGGAACAGGGCCAGGTGGCCAGCGTCGAGGAGGCGGCGCTCGTCTCGGTGTACTGCGACAAGCGCATCGACACCTCGGATTTCCAGGGCCTGGCCGCGCTGGTGAGCCAGCTTTCGCAGGACAAGGCTTTCCAGCTCAAGTCCGTGGCCGTCAAGCTGCGGGACGACATGTTCGGCAAGTACGCCGCCGGCCTGCCGTTCAAGCTCCTGCCTGAAAGCCAGGTCATCGGCGCCCCCGCCTACCGCACCTTCGAGACCCAGAAGTTCAGCCTGAACCGGGCGTTCTACGACGCCCCGGACGGGTACGTGTTCTACCCGCTCTCGGACGACGTGGCCTTCAAGGTGCTGCTGGACGCCTTCCCCAACGTGCAGGCCTTCATGGTTTGCACCGCCTACTTCAAGCTCAGCAAGGAGTTCGCAGATCGCCGGCTTCGGGACCGCGCGGGTCACCGCCTTCGTGACGGTCCTGGCCCTGGACCGTAACCGGCAGGTGATCCTGCGCAAGTCCACCTACGCGGCCTCCGACCAGACCATCAAGTTCGCCTTGGGCGGGGTGTTCGACGCCTCCAAGATCCTGCCGCTGTGCATCCAGGCCACGGACAAGGCGGCGAAGAAGTTCGAGGAGTGGTTCGCGAGGCGCGATGCAGAAATAGGCGCTCAGCGCTTCCGCAGCTCCTTGACGGCCCTGGCTAGCCGGTCGCCCAGGTCCTTGTCGGCGGACCGGAAATTGCCGAGGCTGCGCTCGATGATCTCCTCGCGGCTGACCTTCGACAGGCTGCCGGCGATGTTGGCCACTAGGCGCTTCTTCTCCTCCTCGCTCATCAGGCGGTACAGGTCGCCGGCCTGCACGAAGTCGTTGTCTTCCTTGTGGCGCTCCCAGGCGTAGGAGCCGGTGGCCCCATGCAGCTCGACGGGCGCGTAGGTCGGCTCGTCCGACTGCACCGGGCCGCCGAAGCTGTTGGGCTCGTAGTTCTTGGCGCGGCCCTGGTTGCCGTCGAAGCGCATGTACCCGTCGCGGCCGTAGTTCTGCGCCGTGGCGGCGTGCGGCCGGTTGACCGGGATCTGGGTGTGGTTGACGCCCAGCCGGTAGCGGTGCGCGTCGCCGTAGGCGAACAGCCGCCCCTGCAGCATCTTGTCGGGCGAAGGGCCGATCCCGGGGACGAAGTTGGCGGGGTTGAAGGCCGCCTGCTCCACGTCGGCGAAGTAGTTGTCCGGGATTGCGGTCCAGCACCAGCTTGCCCAGCTCCTGCAGCGGGTAGTCCTTCTGGGACCAGACCTTGGTCAGGTCGAAGGGGTTGAAGCGGTACTTCTGGCGCGTCGGCGAAGCTCATGATCTGCACCTTCACCGTCCAGGACGGGTAGTCCTTGCGCTCGATGGCCTGCAGCAGATCCAGCTGGCAGTAGTCCGGGTTCTCCCCCGCGATCCTGGCCGCCTCCTGTGCGGTCAGGCACTTGATGCCCTGGTCGGTCTTCAGGTGGTACTTGACCCAGCAGCCTTCCCCTTTGGCGTTCATCCACTGGAAGGTGTGGGAGCCGAACCCGTCCATGTTCCGGTAGCTGGCGGGAATGCCGCGGTCCCCGAACAGCCAGACGAACTGGTGCGTGGTCTCGGGGGAAAGGGAGAAGAAGTCCCACACGTTGTCCGGCTCCTGCACGTTGGTGTAGGGGTCCCGCTTCTGGGAGTGGATGAAGTCGGCGAACTTCAGCGGGTCGCGCAGGAAGAAGACGGGGGTGTTGTTGCCCACCAGGTCGTAGTTGCCGTCCTCGGTGTAGAACTTGACCGCGAAGCCGCGGGGGTCGCGCACCGTGTCGGCCGAGCCCTTTTCCCCCGCCACGGTGGAGAAGCGCACGAACACCTCGGTGCGCTTGCCGACCTTGCCCAGGAACTTGGCCTTGGTGTAGCGGGACAGGTCCCTGGTGACCTCGAAGTAGCCGAAGGCCCCGGAGCCCTTGGCGTGCACGACCCGCTCGGGGATGCGCTCCCGTTCGAAGCGCGCCAGCTTCTCGATCAGGTGGTGGTCCTGCATCAGCACCGGACCGTTCGGGCCCGCGGTCTGCGAGTTCTGGTTGTCCGGCACCGGCGCGCCGGATTCGGTGGTCAGGATCTTTCGTTCGGCCATGAAGCCCTCCTCGTAGTTATTCGGAATGATTCCTATTATCGATTAGCAGGAGGGAATCTGTCAAGCCTGCTTTGCGCACGTCGGGCACAACCCGTGGAACTCCAGCTCGTGCCGCGCGGACCACGAAGCCCCCGGCCTTGCCGAGCCAGCCGTCGATGCTCCGCTTCGACGGGCAGGTCCAGGTCGATGATGGCATCGCAGCGCTCGCACAGGAAATGGTAGTGCGGCTGCAGGTTGGCGTCCAGCCGGTCGAAGGTGCTCCCGAAGGCGATCCTGCTCAGGCGCCCCTGCTCGATGAGGATGCCGATGTTCCGGTACACCGTCCCCATGCTGAGCCTGGGGAACTCCCTGCGCAGCCGGCCGTACAGCCAGTCGGCGGTCGGGTGGGCGCCGGTGGCCTGGAGCAGCTCGAGGATCCTTTCCCGCTGCCTGCTGCGCCGGTAGGGACCGCGTCCCCCGGGCTTGTCGCCGCGAACGCGCATAGGCCGCCGCCGGCTCAGCTGCGGCTTCCACCCCCAGGACCCGAGCCAGTCGGCGATCGTCACGCCGGGGATTTCCACCCGCGTGGCGTAGAAGGACTCCAGGACCTCGCCGGCCTTCTCCAGCGGCGCGCCCGTAAGCCGCCGCTCCAGCTCTTCGACCGCGTTCTGGGGATAGCAGAAGAAGTCCCCCGAAAGCGAGACCTGCTCCAGCCGCCCGTCCTTGAGCTCCAGGGTGGCCCGCAGCAGGCCGCCGGGGGCCTTGTGCACGCGCTGCAGCACGTTGACCCCGCCGGCGATCCGCACGTCGCGGCCGTGCGCTGGAAGCGCCGGCCCTTCTTGAACAGCCACTCCTCGGCCAGGAACTGCGGGGCCAGCGCGTTGGACCTCCGCGCGCACCGCGGCGGGCAGCTCCGCCGGCTCCAGGGGACCGAGCACCTCGGCGAAGCGCCGGACCAGGGGCGCGACCATTTCCTCCCAGGTCGAACTCGCGGCCCGTTTCGCGCCGCAGGGTGGTCAGGTTCTCCCGCATGCTCTGGAACACCTTGTCGCGGTACTTCTCGTCGGGCACGCGCAGCACCCGCACCATCGTGTCGTAGTCGAAGTCGGCGATGAGGTTGCCCACCAGCACGAGGCAGTCCCCGATCTCCGCGGCGCCGGTGCCCGAGATCTTGCGCCCCGCGGCGGTGATCACGTCGTTGACCGGCCGGTAGCGCGCCGGCACGCCCAGGTCCGCGTAGGTCCGGGCCACGGGCTCCAGGAGCCGCCGGTAGAGCGCCGCCTTGTCGCCCCGGGCCAGGGGATTGTGCCTGGAGAGCACGAGCTGGAAGAAGATCTGCTTGCCGTCCAGGTACACGGCGCCGCCGCCCACCTCGCGGCGGAACACGGGCATGCCCCGCTCCCGGCAGTAGGCCAGGTCCACCTCCTGCTCCAGGTCCTGGTGGAAGCCGATGCACACGTAGGGCTCGCGCGGGGCCAGGATGTTCAGGGCCTCCAGGCCCAGCCGCGGCTGGGCGTGGTAGATGAGCTGGGAATCCAGCCAGGGCACGTGGCCCAGGTCGTGCAGGCGCATGGTCGCCTGTCCGGCCTACTTCTTGTACTTGGCCCGCTCCGCCGCGATGAGCGCGGCGAACTCGGGGGAGTCCGGCTTCAGGAGGTCGCCCAGCTCCGCGAGGTTGGAGGCCTTGATCCGGGCCAGCCACCCCTTGCCGTAGGGGTCCTTGTTGACCGCGTCGCTCTCCCACTCCAGCTCTTCGTTGGCCTCCGCGATCGTCCCGCTCACGGGGGCCTTGACCCGGCCGACCCACTTGCCGGACTCCATGGACATGAAGGGCTCGCCCTTGGCCACCGCCCTGCCGGCGCGCGGCACCTCGACGTAGGCGATGCGCCCGGCCAGGTCCTGGCCGAACTGGGAAAGGCCGATGGTCACCAGGTCCCCCTCGGCGCGCGCCCAGACGTGCTCCGCCGTGTAGTACAGGTCGTCCGGAAACTCGTACGGGTCGATCTTCATACCGCCTCCTTCCGCGCGGGTCCGACTTCCCTGATCCTGGCCGTCATTCGGCTCACCGCGTCGGCGAACGCCTGCCCCTGCCCGACGCCCAGGCGCACCAGCTGCAGCCGGTCCGGCGCGAGGCCCGCCTCTTGCAGCAGCGCGCGGGCCTGGGCCAGGCGCTTCTCCGCCCGCAGGTTCCCGTTCAGATGATGGCAGTTTCCCTCGGGGCAGGCAACCAGCGAGCACGCCGTCGGCGCCCTGCTCCAGGGCCTTGAGCAGGTGCAGCGTGCCGACGGTCCCGGTGCAGGGCACCGGCAGCACCTTCACCTGCCGCCGGGTAGGGGATGCGCTGGAGCCCGGCCATTTCCACGGGCACGTTGCCGCAGTAGCTGCAGGTCAGGACGGTGATCTCGGGTTGCCACTCAGGCATGGCTCAAGCCTCCACCAGCCAGCGCCCCAGCAGCCCGCCGCCCAGGAGCTGCCCCTCGCCGTACCGCGTCAGCTCGATGGCCTTGGCCGGGCACTCGCCGGCGCAGGTGCCGCACCCCTGGCAGCGGAACGGGTCGATGACCGAACGCCGCTTGGCCCGGCCCGGGGCGGCAGCCGCATCCTCCACGCGCGGGACCCCGTAGGGGCAGACCCGCACGCAGGTCAGGCAGGCCGCGCAGCGCCCGGCATCCACCTCCGCCACGGTGCCCCCGGGCACGAGCTTCTCCTGCGACAGCAGGATCAGGGCCTGCTGGGCGGCGGCCAGCGCCTGCGGGAGCACCTCGCGCAGCGGCTTGGGGCCGTGGGCCAGGCCGCAGAGGAACACGCCGGGCTCCAGGGAGCCGAACGGGCGGGTCTTGGCCTCCCATTCCCGGGCGAAGCCGTCGCAGTCCAGCGGGACATCCAGCAGGGCGGCGGTGCGCGCGGCAGTCCGCGCGGGGCAGCACGGCGGCGGCCAGGACCACCAGGTCCGGCCGGAAGGAGAGGGTCTCCCCGCAGGCTCGTGTCGACCACCGTCAGCTCGAGCCCCGCCGTCCCGTCGTGCAGCCGCGGCGGCTCGGCGGGACGGAAGCGCACGAACAGCACGCCCGCCCCCCGCGCCGCGGTGTAGGCCTCCTCCCGGAAGCCGTAGGTGTTCACCTCGCGCACCAGCACCACCACCTGGCAGGCGGGGTTGGCCTCCTTGAGGCGCGCGCCTGCCGCATCATGGTCTCGCAGCAGCCGCGGCTGCAGCGCCAGGCCTGCCCGCTGCCCTCCTCGTCCCAGGGGCCCACGCAGCCGATGAAGGCGACGCACCCCAGGCGCGCCGGCAGGCCGGGCTCCTGCCGCAGCCGGCGCCCCAGGTCCAGCAGGGTGAGTACCCGCTCGCTGGAGCCCAGGCCGTAGACGGGCCCCCGGTACTCCTCCGCGCCCGTGGCCACGATCACGGCCCCGACGCGCAGGAGCGTGTCCCGCGCGGGGCCCTTGCGGGAGCGCACGATGGCCGTGAACTCCCCCGCGTGGCCCTTGCGGCGCGCCACCTCGCTGGCGGCGTGCACCTTGATCAGGGGATGCTTGCCGGCGCGGGCGGCCAGGGCCTGGACGGCCTTGGGGACATCGGCGCCCTCCGGGGAGCGGTCCAGCCGCAGCGCGTTTCCGCCCAGGCGCCGCTCGCGCTCCACCAGGTGCACGCTCACCCCGGCATCGGCCAGGTGCAGGGACGCGGTCAGGCCCGCCAGGCCTCCGCCCACGACCAGCGCCGCGCGTTCCGGAGTGACTTCCACCGGAGGCTCGGCCGCGGCGCCGAGCCGCCTGCCGCAGCGGTTCGCCGCCCGCGGGCGGTCGGGGAGCGGAGGCCGCCGCACGACGCAGATTCTCCACCGCCATGCGCACCAGCTCCTCGGCCTTGCGCGTGGCCCCGGCCGGATCGGCGCGGTGCACGACGGAGCACTCCTCGCGCAGGGACACGAACTGCACCTGCACCCCCAGGCTCTTCTCGAACAGGGGACCGAAGGTGCGCCGGTTGCAGGCCCCGACCACCACGCCGTCCAGGCCGCCCTCGCGCACCGCGCGGCGCATCTGCTCCAGCCCTTCGGGCAGGCAGCCGAAAGGCACGACCTGCGTCACGGCCACGCCGGGAAGGGATGTCGCGAAACCCAGCACCTTGGGAAGGTCGACCACGGACCCGATGTCCCCCGCGCAGTCGCAGGCCAGCACGCCGATACGCGCTCGGGCCGCGGCGGCCGGGCGGCGCGCCGCTTGCGGCGTCGCCCGGGCGGCACCTCCGCGCCGGCGCCGGCGGCAGGCGCCAGCCGAGGAAGGCGCACACCCGCGCGGCCGCGGCGCTGCCCTGGGTGACGCTGTCCGCGATGTCCGCGGGCCCGCTGGCCGCGCCCGCCACGAAGATGCCGGGGCGCCGCGTGTCCACGGGGGAGAGGGAAGGCGTGCGCACGAAGCCGAAGGCATCGGTCTCCAGCCCGAGGCCCTTGGCCAGCGCGGCCGCGTCGGCGGCCGCCTCCGCCCCCACGGACAGCACCACCAGGCCGAAGCGCTCCTCGCTCACCTTGCCGTCCTCGCCGCTCACCTGCAGGATGCAGGTCGCGGGTGGCGGGGTCCTCCCGCAGCACCGAGAGGCGGCAGCGCTCCAGCCGCAGGCCGTAGGCCCGGCGCAGCGGATCGTAGACGGCGCTGAAGGACCTGGCGAACACCCGGTCGTCCATCATGTAGATGCGGGCCTCGGCGGAGGGCAGGAGCTGCCGCGCCAGGACCGCCTGCCGGGTGGCGTAGCCGCAGCAGAAGGAGGAGCAGTAGTCGTGGCTCTTGTCGCGCGAGCCCACGCACTGCAGCCAGGCGATGCGCGCGGGGGCTGGCCGTCGCTGCGCCGCAGGATGCGGCCCTCGCCCGGCCCGGCCGGGGAGCACATGCGCTCCATCTCCAGCCCGGTGAAGACGTTGGCGTAGCGGCCGTACCCGTACTCCGCGCTGGAGGCCGGATCGGACAGGCGCAGGCCCGTGGCCAGCACGATCGCGCTGACGGTCAGGACCTCGGTGCGGGGCTCCTCCTCCAGCTTGATGGCCGCGGTCGGGCAGACGGGCACGCACTTGCCGCAGCCCTCGCAGTAGGGTCCCTTGTCGATGGCGTACGCGTCGGGCACCGCCCGCAGGGAAGGCCGGTACGCCGCCTTGCGCTGGGCCAGCCCGGCCTGGAAGGGGTCCGCCAGGCCTGCGGGCAGACCTGGGCGCAGCGGTCGCAGGCGATGCAGCGCGCCTCGTCGACGTAGCGCGGCTCACGCAGGACGGTCACGCGGTACGCGCCCGGGCCCCCGGTCACGCTGCGCACCCGGCTGCGCGTCCACACGGACAGGTTCGCGGGCCGCGCGCGGTCCAGCAGGTCCGGAGAGATGGTGGGCCGGGTGCAGCCGGGGCCGTGCCTGGCCTCCCCCCGGCACAGCAGGCAGTTGTGCAGGGGGAACATCATGCCCAGCTGCGCGACCGTGCCCCCGAGGGAGGTCTCCTTCTCCAACAGCAGAACTTCCAGCCCGGCGTGGGCCAGGTCCAGGGCGGCCTTCTGCCCTGTCACCCCGCCGCCGATGACCAGAACGGGATGCCGTCTTCGATCGCCGTCGCCGCATCCACGAACTGCACCAGGTCCAGCACGCGGATGCGCAGCTGCTTGGCGCGGGCGGCCTTGGTCAGCGTGCGCACGCACTGGGGACAGGCGGAGACCAGGTAGCCGGCCTGCACGGCCGCCGCCTGGGCCACGCGCCGGGCGGCCACCTCGGCGGTCAGCTCCGGGGCGAAGGTCTCCAGGTCCCCTCCGCCGCCGCAGCACAGGGCGTGCTCGCGGCTGTTCTCCATCTCCACGAAGGTGTAGCCGGGCACGCTCCGCAGCACCTCGCGCGGCTCCTCGTACTGCCCGCCCTTGCGCCCCAGGTCGCAGGGGTCGTGGTAGGTCACGATGCCCGGCCGCTTGGGCTCGCCGAAGCTCAAGGCTCCCTCGGCGCAGCAGGTCGCGCAGCAGCTCGGCTGGCGGTGAGCACCTCGAAGCCCAGCGGCTCCCCCAGCTGCTCGGGGTACACGTGTGTCCCACATGTGGTAGCAGGACGGGCAGGTCAGCACCAGGCGCTTGGCGCCCAGAGAGCGCACCTGGTCGCAGGTTGTGGGCCATGAGCTCCCGGGCCTGCGCGAGCTGCCCGGCCATCATGAGCGGGAAGCCGCAGCACCACTCGGAGCTGCCCAGGGTGGTGAACTCCAGCCCGGCCTTCTGCAGCAGGCTCACGAAGCTCTGGGGAATGCCGTAGCTCATGGGGAACATGGCCGAGACGCAGCCCACGAAGTAGACCGTCTCCGCCCCCGCCTGCCGGTCGAGGCCCGGCGGCTGTTGGGCCAGGTTGGCGGTCCAGGCCAGGCGCGCGGCGTTGTCCTCGCCGGAGACGTTGCGGAACTGCCGCACCCTGCCGCCCAGCATTCCCAGCGCCTGTATCCCCTTGGCCAGCGCCGGGTCGGCCTCGAAGATCTCCTGCCTGCCGGCCAGGTAATGCTCCTGCATCGCCTTCTGGCGCAGCAGCTCCACCAGCCGGCGCACGCTCACCTCGTGGGGGCAGTGCGCCGTGCAGGAGTCGCAGCCCAGGCAGCGCCAGATGCTGGCGTCGCCCACCAGCCTGGGCCCCTGGCCCAGCTGCGCCAGGCGCATCATCCGCGACGGCGGGATGCTCATGGCCGCGGCCGTCGGACAGCCCGAGCTGCAGCGCTGGCACTGGTAGCAGAGGGAAGGGTTCTCCCCGCCAGCTTGCCGCAGCTCCGCGGCCAGGCCGTCCGCCGGGACGATCATGGCCGGCTCAGATGAAGTACTGGACGGCCGGACTCGGCGGCGAACTTGGTCGCCGTGGCGGCGCCCACGACGTCCTCCACCTCGGGGATCAGGTCTTCCCGCTTGATCTCCATCACGTCCATGCTCATCTTGCAGGCCAGGAAATGCACGCCCAGGTCGATGCAGGCCTGGCGCAGCTCCGTCAGGGGGGTCACGCCCTTGGCGGCCATCATCTTCTTGAACATCCAGCGGCCCATGCCGCCGAAGTTGAACTTGGAGGGGCCCAGGCGCTGCAAGCCGCCGCGGTTCATCAGCCCCAGCATCCGGCCCATGAAGCCCTTGCCGGTGAGGTTGCCCTTCTGGATGGCCTTCAGGCCCCAGAAGGTGAAGAACATGGTCGTGTTCATCCCCGCCGCCGCCGCGGCCGAGGCCAGGGTGAAGGCGGCAAAGACCTTGTCCATGTCGCCGCTGAAACAGATGATCGTCGTTCCGCTCTTCGCAGCCATGTCGCCCTCCTAGGCTTTCTTGCGCACGTAGTACTTGAAGTAGCCGCCCGCGTCCTCTTCCCCGAGGAACTCGTTGCCCGTCTGCTCGCACCAGGCCGGGATGTCCGCGTGCGCGCCCTCGTCGTCGGCGCGGACCTCCAGGACCTTGCCGGCGGTCAGGATGCGCATGTTCTTGGCCATGTGGACGATGGGCATGGGGCAGGCCTGTCCCAGGGAATCCTGGACCTGGTCGGCTTTGATCGCTTCCATATGCTTCCTCCTGTTGTTTGACGCTTATAGCCAGGGAACCACCGGATGCTGTTCCACCAGCTCGACGAATCCGTCGTAGCCGATCACCCGGATGCCCTCGATGACCCGCTTGATGCCGCGCGCCTGCAGGTCCGGCCCCAGGGCGTAGACGGGGTGGGAGCGCAGCGCGGCAACCACCAGCGCCTCGCTGCGGGTCCCCGGCCTGGCGGCGTACACGCCGTCCTCCAGCAGCAGGAGCGGCGCGTCCGCCGCGGCCACGCGCAGCGCGGACTCCAGGTTGCCGTGACCCAGTCGGGGACTTGTTGACCGTATGCAGCATGATCCCTCCCCTCCTTAGAACGGCAACACCGCGGCGCAGCCGGCCAGGATCTTCTCGATTTCGGTCCCGCTCACGACCTTGACCTCGACCACCAGGTCTTCCGGCGTGAGGCCGCGCTCCGCCAGGGACTGGTCGTGCACGTAGAACTCCTTGATCCCCACGTCGGGCAGCGTGGGGAAGCCCTCGCCCAGGGGTTTCATGTCCAGGGCGGAGGGGTCCTGCCCCTTGGCCAGGACGTACACCCCGTCGTCCAGGAAGATCACGCAGAGGGCCAGCTCGAACACGGCGACGCCCATCATGGCGCGGAAGCCTTCGGCCGGGTAGACGGAGCCGTAAGGCGCCTTGCGCATCAGCATGGCAACTTTGCCGCTCACGCTTGTCCCCTTTTCAGTCCCCGAAGGTGACGAAACGCTCCGCCTCGCGGAGGTAATCGGCCAGGGCTCCCAGCCCCGAAAGCTTCAGGTGTTCCGACTTGATGTCCGGTTTCAGGCCCCGGAACTTGGCGCAGGCCGTGCAGGCCACGATCGGGATCCCCCCGGCGGCCAGCTCCTCGAAGCGCTGCCCGATGTTCCTCTCGCCCGGGGGATTGATGAAGCGGTTGGCGTTCTGGACCCCGTCGGCGAAAAGGAAGATCGCCCACGATCTGGTGGCCCCGCGCCTGGGCGGCCCGCACGAAGTAGTAGGCGGTATCCGCGGCCTGGTGCTGGTAGGGCCCCTCGATGAGCCATGACCCCGATTTTCATGACTGCCTCCGTCCCGTCAGGCTCCGGGCGCGGGTCGGGCGCCTGGCACGCGCCGGCCGCGCCAGGCCGCGCTCGGCGGCCAGTTGAGCGGCCAGCACGGCGCGCAGCAGGTCCATGGCCTCCAGCAGGCGGCGATCGCCCAGCGAATAGTAGACGGCCGGCCCCTTGCGGACCGTCCGGACCAGGCCCCTTTCCCGCAGCACCCGCAGGTGCCGGGAAACGGCCGGCTGGGGCAGGCGCACCTCCGCCGCCAGCTCGGTTACGCACAGCGGGCCTTTCTCCAGCGCGTAGAGCATCAGGACGCGCTTGGGGTCCGCCACCCCGTAGCACACCCGGCTGTGAAGGAGTTGGATCTCGCGTTCCAGGTCAGGATTGGGCATCGGACCCCCTTCGCCGCGCCGGCCTCGCCCGGCCAGCCCGTCTTTTCACATACGCATATGTGAATATATGCACGTATTCTGCCACATTTTCGGGAAAAGGGCAAGCGCGAATTCCAAGAAAAACCCCCGGCTGCAGCCGGGGGTCGCGGAGCGGCCGGGCGGAAGGGCGTTCCCTGACCGCCGGTCCGGATTTATTCCAGCTCGCCGACCAGAATCTTCCTGCCCGTGCGGGCTGATTCCAACCCGGCGTCCAGGACCTGCATGACCTTCATCCCGTCGTACAGGTTGGGAGCGATGTCGCTTCCCTCGGCGATGGCCTTGAGGAAGTCAACCACGGCGTGCACGTGCTCGTGCTCGTAACCGATGATGTGCCCCGGCGGCCACCAGCTGCTCATGTAGGCATGGGAGCCTTCGGTGGCCAGGATGGTGCGGAAGCCCTGGGCATAATCCGGGTCCTCCATGCTGAAGTACTCCAACTCGTTCATCCGCTCCAGGTTGAACAGGATGCTGCCCTTGCTGCCGTAGATCTCGAAGGTGTTGTAGTTTTTCCGGCCGCCGGCGAAGCGCGTGGCCTCGAAGGAGCCCAGGACCCCATTTTCGAACTCCACGGTCATGAAGGCCGCATCCTCTACCCCGACCTTGCCCTTCCCGCTGCGACTTGGAGCCTGCCTGGAAGGTACGGGCGCTGTCGTCGGGCAGCGGTCGCTCCTCGATGAAACTGGCCGTCATGCCCACCACGCTTTTCACCTCCCCGATCAGGAAGCGGGCCAGGTCCACGCTGTGCGAGTTCAGGTCGTACTGCGGCCCGGCCCCCGCCGTGTCCTTGCACAGGTGCCAGGTCAGGGGAAAGCTCGGGTCCATGATCCAGGACTGCAGGTATGCCCCCCGCCAGTGGTAGAGGCGTCCCAGCTTGCCCTCCTCGATCATCCGCTTGGCCAGCATGACGGCGGGACAGCGGCGGTAGTTGAAGTTGATGTAGTGCTTGCCCTTGCCCGCTTTGGCGGCCTGGTACATCTGCTTGGCCTGCTGGTAGCTGATGGACATCGGCTTTTCACAGAAGATGTGCTTGCCGGCCTTGGCCGCTTCGATCACCATATCGTGGTGCAGGTAAGTCGGGGTGGAGACATCGACGATGTCGATGTCCTTGCGCCCGATGAGCTTGCGCCAGTCGGTCTCCACCTCCTCCCAGCCCCAGCGCTCGGCGAAGGACTTCAGCTGCTCCGCATTGCGCCCGCAAGCCGCCTTCAGCACCGGTTGGATGGGAAGGTCGAAGAAGTGCTGCGCCTGCTTCCAGGCGTTGCTGTGGGCCTTGCCCATGAATTTGTCGCCGATGATCGCCACGTTCAACTTTTTCATGCCTTCACTCCTTTCGGCCGTTCAGGCGCTGATCTTCTTCAAGTACCGCACGCTCTGCTCCACCGCCTTGTCCTCGTCGTTGTTGTAGTCCGGGTGCAGGAAGTCGATCTCCACCGCCAGCATGCCCTGGTAGTTGACTTCCTTCAGCAGCCGGGCCAGGGCCTCGTTGTCCACCAGCCCCTCCCCGACCGGGGTGCAGGAGAAGAAGAACCATTCGTCGGCCGCAACGCCCTTCTGCGGTTTGAGGTCCTTGACGTGCGTGGCCAGGACGTGCTTGGCCAGTTTCTTCATCCCCTTGATGGGGTCGTCCAGGAGCCTCAAGAAATTGCCCGTGTCGAAGTTGATGCCCAGGTAGGGGGAATTGACGTTGTTCAGGAGGGTCAGCATCTCGTCAGCGGTGAAGTCGATGTGGTTTTCCGTGGCCAGCTTGATGTCGTGCTTCTTGGCGATCTTGACCGCCTCCGAATACATCTTGGACAGCCGCTCGATCTGCGGCCCGTGCGGCTCGAAACGGAACATCAGGCTGCTGCCGACCACCCGCATGACCTTGGCGCCGACCGCCTTGGCGTTCTCGATCTGGGCGATCATCTCGTCGTAGGCCTTCTTATTCTTCCCGCCTTCCAGCCCGTCCGGATGCCCCCAGGCCCACACCCGCTCCAGCTTGTACTCGTCCAGCAGCCCCTTGAGCGTGGAGAGGTACTCCCGGTCGAAGCGCGGCACGAAGCAGGTCTCCAGCGACAGGCCGTCGCAGCCCATTTGGGCGCAGCGTCTGATGTACTGCTCGACGGTCATCTGCCGCTCGGGGGCTTTCTGCTGCGGGTAAACCTCTCCGAAGAACCGGTGATAGCAATAATGATCGACCCCAACTTTCATGCCTGGCCTCCTTCAATGGCTTCGCGTACGCTTTCGTTTAGTCTCGGATTTTAATTAGCCTCTTTGTCCGCGTCAAGCGCAGCGAATTCTTGCGCTTCCCCGCCGCCTCGGGTAGATTGGCTAGGGGCCGTCGCCTCGAGCCATGGACAGCACGAAGACTCGTCTCACCGGAGGCGTTCCGCAACCTCATCGATCGCCGCATCCGCGAGCTCCTGGAGCTGGCGGCCTACATCGCCGGCGGCGGCCCCGGCCCGCGGTGCTTCACCCGGCCCCTGCTCGGGGACGTGCTGGCCGAGGCCACCGAGCTGGAAGAGCTGCTGGACGCCTACGGGGTCAGGCAGAACCGCCGCTGGTACCCGCTGCGCCAGGCCGCGGCCGCGCTCAAGCTGTTCTCCAACGTGAGCTACATCCTGCAGCACCTGCTGCACTTCCTGCCCACCTACCGGCTGCTGCCCCTGGAGGCGGACTTCGCCGCGGCCGCCGCCGAGGCCCTGGAGTTCACCTGCCGCATCCTGGCGGCCAGCGCCCGCGACCTGCTGCGGACCGCCCGGAAGCTGCGAGCTGACGGTCCCGGCGGCGGCCCCCGCGCCGGAACGATTCGCCGACGACCTGCCCGACGGCCGCCTGCCTCCCGACCGCGACAGCCAGAAGGTCGCCTCCCCCGAGGAGACGGTGGTCCACCTGGCCACGGCCTTCCTGAATCTCGCCGAGGAGGCGCGGTTCCTGCACGTCGTCCAGGACGGCCGGCCCGAAGGCTACGCGGACCTCATCCCCGACCCGATCAGCGAAGAGCGCCTGCGCAGCCTGGAGCAGAAGTTCCACAATCTCCAGTCGCTGTACGACACCCACATCTCCGACTCCAACGTGGAGTCCCTCGACGAGCGCCTGCCGGTGCTGCGGGGGCACATCACCGTGACCTACCACCTCCTGGAGACGGCCACCGCCTTCGCCCACTACTGCGAGCGGCACATCCTCAGCTTCGCCCCGGGGCGCTCCCGCGGGCAGATCGTCGACGCCGGCCGGCTGCTGGAGGTGCTGATGAGCTTCTCGCTGGCCTTCGCCAGCCGCTACCTCCAGGTCACCCGCTCCCTGTGCCACGAGATGCTCCGGCACTACGCCATCCAGGGGCGCATCAGCGTGCCCGTGCCCCGCTACCGGGGCTTCCACGTGCGCCCCTCGACCCTGGTGGCCAGGATCGTCAACCACTACGGCAGCGAGGTCCTCATGGAGCTGGAGGGGGAGAGCTACAACGCCGGCATCACCCTCGACCTGTTCCGCGCCAACGAGAGGATCAACGCCCGCAAGAAGCGCCGCCTGGCCGAGGAGGTGCATAGGGTGCTGGCGACCCCGGGTGGCGGAGACGAAGCGGCGCAACGCCCCGCGGCGGCACGCGGCGTGATCCAGGCCTTGTTCGCGGCCAACCGGCTGGTCCTGTACGAACGCGATGTCATTGCGGAAGAGGTCAAGTGCCGGGCCGACGAAGGCCTGGAGGAGTACGTGGCGCGCGCCCTGCTGGAGCTGTTCACCGTCGGCAAGATCGACGTGCCCGCCGAGCTGAACGCCTCCTTCACGGGGGACCGGCGGGTCCTGGAGGACATCCGCCTGCTGGCCGAGAACGGCTACGGGGAGGACGATTTCGGCAACAACCTGTCGCTGCCGGCGAGGCTGGTGTACCTGCGCAAGTAGGCCTGGTCTCAGGCCTCCTGGAATAGGATCGTGAACTTCGCTCCCCCCACGCGCTCCAGGGTGATGCTCCCGCCGAGCTGCTCCGTGAGGGTGCACACGATCTTGAGGCCCAGCGACTCCGTCTTACGGAAGTCCAGGTCCTCGGGGAACCCCTTGCCGTTGTCCGAAACGGTCAGCCGGTACCGGTTTTCCCCGGAGGGCACCAGCTCATTGATGATCAGCCCGCAGGGGACCGCGGTGTCCATCCCCAGCGTGATCCCCTCCGCCACCACGGCCAGGTTGACCTGGAAACCTGACACGCCGTACGAGATGAAGAGATTGCGCGTCAGGTCCTTGATGTACTCGGCGGAGTCGATGCCGGCGAGGTTCTTCGACTGGTAGAGCTTCTGGTGCAGCAGCGCCATGGAGCGCACCCGGTTCTGGCTCTCCTTGAACATCTCGCGCGTCCTGTTGTCCTGCACGTACTCCGACTCGAGGAACAGGAGGCTGGAGATCACCTGCAGGTTGTTCTTGATCCGGTGGTGGATCTCCTTGGCCAACAGGAGGTTCTTCTCCATCTCTTCGGCCTTGAGGTGCTCGGTGATGTCGACCGCGGAGGCCATGATGCCGACCGGCTTTCCTTGCTCGTTCCGGATCAGCGACGCGGAGAGCTTCACGCTGAACACGCCGCCGTTCCTGCGCAGCGCCTGCAGCTGTCCGTGCCCGCGATCCTAGAAAACCCTCGAGCATCAGATTCGTAAACTGCTCGATGGATTCAAAGGCCTCGCTGTCCGCAAGGCCGGCGGCAGGCAGCTGTTCACGACAAAAGCTGCGCAGCTTCGATGCCAGCTTCAGGATCGAGTTCTCCCCCAATCCCTCGTGCGCCAGCCACAAACCGTTCGCTGAGGCCACAGCCTCGTCGGGAGAGTTGAGGAACTGCGTGAAGGTCTCGGTCAGCTTTACGCCAAGCTCGCCGAGCCGCCGGGGATGCAGCACATACCTGTTTTCAAATGCTGTTTCCCGGAGCAGAGCGTCGAGAGCTTTGACTAGGTCATTTCTCTGCTGCCTGAGGAAACCGGCAGCTCGGTTCATTTCTCTTATGTCGAAAGAATTCCGCCTGTTCAAGTCATCTTTTTGTGGACATCCGGGCTATCCACCCCCAGATTCCCGCCGACGGAGCAGATGGCGAAGCTCCAACCCTGCCGCCGCGTGCTATAATGGGCGCCGGCATGAAGAAGGTCCTCGGCGACAAGCGGGCCCTCGCCGAAAGGATGAAGGAGCTCAACTGCCTCTATGAAATCTCGAGGCTGTTCAGCCACCGTTCCTACGACCTCGCAAGGCTGTTGAGGGAGGTCATCCGGGTCATCCCCGGAGCGTGGCAATATCCCGACAGGACCTGCGTCCGCATCTGCCTATGGGGGGCGGGAATACCGCTCCAAGAACTACTCGTCGACCGGCGCGTGCCTGACCGAGGCGATCGAGCCGAAAGAAGCACCCGGGCGGTTTTGTGGAAGTGGGCTACCTGCGGGAGGGTCCCGGCGCCTCCAGACCGGCTTTCTGGAGGACGAGAAAAAACTCCTGAAGGCCATCGCCGAGCTGCTGGGCAACATCCTCGAGAAGAAGCAGGCGGAGATCGCCTTGAGGCAAACCACCTTCGAGCTGGAGAACAAGAACATCGCGCTGAAGGAAATCATCTCCCAGATCGAGCTGGAGAGGAAGGCCCTTCAGGACCAGCTGCGCATGAACATCGAGCTCACGGTGCTGCCGCTGCTCAGCAAGCTGCAGAACCAGGAAATACCGCAGGAGGCCTTGGACGTGTATCTGAAAATCATCCGGCAGAACCTGGAGGATGTCACCTCCTCCCTTACCAGGAAGGTCATCGAGGATCGGCTCAGCCTGAGTCCTCGCGAGTTCGAGCTCTGCAATCTCATCAAAAACGGCCTGCCGAACAAGAAGATCGCGGAGCTGATGCGCATCTCGCTGCTGACCGTGGAAAGACATCGGCACAACATCCGCAAGAAACTGCACATCGACAACGAGGGAAGGTCAACCTTGCTCCACCTTCCCGCCGGCGCCCTGTATTTCCGACGTACAAGCTTTATACTGGTTAATCCTGCTTGGAGGATCGAGCACCGGACTCTATCTTATGATATGGTGACTATGTTCCCGGCAGGCAGGCGCGGACGGCGACGAGATCGCCAGGATGCTGGCGCGGGAATCGGGCTGGAGGCTGCTGGACAACGAGCTGGTGGAGAAGCTTCTCGCGGACCAAGGGCTTCCCCACGTGAAGTCCCAAGCCCTTCGACGAGCGCAGACCCGATCTTTGGCATCGCTTCTCCGCCGAGAAGGACCGATACCTGCACTTCCTGAAACTGGTCAGCTACGAGTTCGCGCGCCAGGGAGACTGCGTCATCGTGGGCAGGGGCGGACAGGTCCTGTTCGCCGGCGTGCCCGGCGTCGTCAAGGTCCGGGTCATCGCACCCCTGCAAGACCGCATCCTGCGGGTGCGCGAGAAGTCCGGCGGCGACGAGCGCCGGGCGCGGAACGCCGTCCAACGGGCGGATAATGACCGGTCGGGATTCCACCGCTTCCTGTTCGGCGTCAACTGGGAGTCCCCCGCTCTGTACGACCTGATCATCAACACGCACGTGATCTCCGCGAAGACCGCCGCCGCTTCGATCCTGGAAATAGCGGAAACAAGAAAAGTGACCGCGCGCAGGCTGGAAGAGCTGTATCTGGTCCAGAAGGCCATCGTCGCCATCCTGTTCGAGCAGAAACTGCCGATCCACTGCCTGAACATTGAGGTGCACAACGGGACGATGACGCTGCAAGGAACGGCGCAGGATCACCCGTCGATCGCGCGCTGCGAGGAAGTGGCGGCCGCGGTGTGCGCCACCAAGAAAATCCGCAATGAAATCTCCTTCTCCCCAAGGTTCGTGGAATTTCTGAGCCGGCATCCGCTGATGGACCGGCCTTTCGCCTGCAATCTCCCGATGCCGCCGGCAAGATAGGTTGCAGCCGCGCCGCCGCAGCGAGGAAGCCGCGGTCCTTCCCAATCCGCGACAGAACAAGTAATTAGCTCCGCTGTAGCTTTTGGCACGCGCTTTGCAATTGTCTCGGTATATGGTGACCGGACAGTTCAGCGAATCCTTCCCGCCGATCATGGACGGGGTTTCCCTGACGGTCAGCAATTACGTCGCGGAGTTGAACCGGACGCTGGGCCCGGCTTACGCCGTGTTCCCCTCGATTCCGGGGCGCCGCGGATCGCGGCCGCGAGGGGCCTACCAGTACCTCTCCCTGCCGCTGGCGTTCAGGCCGCCGTACCGGCTGGGACTTCCGCGCCTGGACCCGTCACTCCAGGCAGAGCTCCAGAAGGTGAGGTTCGACCTCGTCCACGCCCACTCGCCCTTTTCCGCGGGGCGGCTTGCCCTGCGGCTGGCCCGCCACCGGAGCATTCCCATCGTGGCCACCTTCCATTCGAAATACAGGGACAACTTCGAGCGGGCGGTCCCCATTGCCCCGGTGGTGGACTGGGGGGTCCGCCGCATCGTCGACTTCTACCGGGCGGTCGACGAAGTCTGGGTCCCCTCGGAAGCCGCCCTGGGAACTCTGCGGGAGTACGGGTACCGCGGGCCCGCGGAAGTGGTACGCAACGGCGTGGATCTGGAGGCACCGGCCCGCCAGGAGGGCCTGCGGGCGCGGGGTGAGCAGCTCCTGGGCCTCCGCCCCGGGGACTTCCTTTTCCTGTACGTGGGTCAGCTCGCCTGGGAAAAAAACCTGGCGCTGCTGGTCCGGTCCCTGGGGGCCGCGCGCGGCGAGGGCGGGCGGTTCCGGGCGGCCTTCGTCGGGGAAGGCTACGCCGCCGGCGCGTTGAAAGCCCTGGCGTCGAAGCTGGGCCTGTCCGGCTGCGCGGCCTTCACGGGAGTTGTGCGCGACCGGGCCGCTCTGGCGTCCTGCTATGCCCGGGCCGACTGCTTCCTGTTCCCTTCGCGGTACGACACCAACGGCCTGGTCGTGATCGAGGCGGCCGCCTTCGCGGTGCCCTCGCTGCTCACCCGGGGCTCGGACGCCTCCGCGGGGGTGGAGGACGGGGTCAACGGCTTCCTGGCCGCCGCTTGCGTTCGGGACTATGCCGCGAAGCTGCTCTGGCTGCTCGCCCACCCGGAAGCGGCGGCCAGGGCGGGGGCCGGGGCGCGGCTCAGCCTGTACCGGTCCTGGCGGACCGCGGCGGACGAGGTGCGGGACCGCTACATACGGCTGTTGCGCAGGAGGCAGTTATGCGGCGAACCGATACCGGCCTGAAGTCCTGGGTTGTCACCGTGGACATGGGGTTGGGGCACCAGCGGGCGACCTATCCTCTGGCCTCGATCGCTCAAGGCGGGATCATCACGCTCGGTGTTTCGAGCGCGGAAACGCCCGCGGGAAGCCAGGCTCTGGCGCGGTTTCCGCCGCGCCTACGAGCTGACCTCCAGGCTGAAAGCCGTCCCCCTCGTCGGCGGCCCCGCCTTCAGCCTCACGGACCGGCTGCTCGCCATTCCTCCCTACTACCCGCTGCGCGACCTTTCCCGGCCGACGTTCCCGGTGCGCTTCCTGGAGGCCCAGCTCCGGCGGGGCTTGTGCCGGAGCATGCTCGAGACCATCCGGACCCGGCCGCTGCCCCTGGTGACCTCCTACCCGGCTCCGGCCATCGCCGCCGACCGGGCCGGCTACGCGCCGATCTACTGCATCCTCTGCGATGCCGAGGTGAGCCGCGCCTGGGTCGCCGAAAACCCGGGCGACAGCCGCATCCATTACCTGGTCCCCTGCGAGAGGACCGGCCTGCGCCTGCGCAGGTACGGCGTTCCGGCCGAACGGATCACCCTGACCGGCTTTCCCTTTCCCCTCGAAGTCCTCGGCGACAGGAGCCTGGACACCCTGCGCGGCGACTTCTCCCGCCGCCTGCGCCGCCTCGCCCAAAGGCGCCCGCTCACCGTCACCTTCGCCGTCGGCGGCGCGGGAGCGCAGCAGGACATCGGCCGGCAGGTCCTCATGAGCCTGAGGAAATTTCTGGAGCGGGGTGCGGTCCGCCTGAACCTGGTGGCAGGGGTACGCCGCGAAGTGCGGGACTTCTTCGCCCGCTCGCATTGCGGAGCTGTCGCCGGGTTGTCCAAACATCAAGGTCCTGTTCGGTCGCACCAAGGCCGAGTACTTCCGGGGATTTTCCGAGATCATCCGGGACACGGACGTGCTCTGGACCAAGCCCAGCGAGCTTTCCTTCTACAGCGGGCTGGGCATCCCGTTGCTCATCGCGCCCCCGATCGGAGCGCAGGAGCTGCTCAACAGGAAATGGCTCCTGGACATCCGGGCGGGGATCCCCCAGGAGGACCCGCGCTACGCCGGCGAGTGGCTTTTCGACTTGCAGAAAGAGGAGCGTCTGGCCGAGGCCGCCTGGAGCGGCTTTCGGAAGGTGGAGAAACGCGGGACCTACGCGATCCTGGACCTGGTCGCGGCCGCCACGCGCGAACAGCGCGCCAGCGCGTGACGGGAGCCGGCGCCGGGGGCGGCGCCGCCCGTTGGGGCGTCCCCCGTCAGGATATCAGCTCGGCGGTCCGGCCGATGAGCCAGAGGGCGACCGGCTTCGCCTTGTTGCTTTCCCAGTAGGTCCTGCGCTTCGGCCCCGGCTTGCCATCGAGGTCATCCGCGCCCTGCACGGCGTACCTGGAGATGCGCTTGCCGGGGAAGTCCTTGTTCGCCAAGACGACGATGAGATCCTTCCCGTACATCGGAGACAGGCGATACCACAGCTCCTGTCCGGGAGTCATCTGGTCGATCTTCTCGATCAACACGTCCCGCGGGGATTTTTCCTTTGCCTTCTTTTCAGCCATCGCTTGCCTCCTTTGCTCGTTCTCTAGCGGAATCACGAAAGAGCCGGTCGTCAAGGTTTTTTTCAGGCTTTACAGATGCACTGGCGCTGCATTAATATATGCATCAGGAATCATGCTTTATTTTGCATGATTATAGCCGACGGTGCGCCATTTGTCAAGGGGGAGGAATAAAATGCCGGCTTGGGCATTCCTGACCAATCACGCCCTGGTTCTCTGCCACCTGGCCAAGAAGCCCCAGACCACGGCCCTGGAGGTTTCCCTGCTGATCGGGTTGAGCGAGCGGGCGGTGCGCAAGATCATCGCCGACCTGACCGCCGTCAGGTACATCATGAAAACCAAGGAAGGCAGGCGCGTCCGCTACCGCGTCAACACGGACCTCGTCCTGCGCCACCGCACCCACACGGAAGTGACGATCGCCGACTTCCTGGGGGCATTGGGCTGGAAGCTCAGCTAGCCGGGGGCAGGCACTCCACGACTTCCAGGCGTCCCTCCAGGCGCGCGCCGCGGGCGGCCGCCGGCAGGAAAAAGTAGTCGCCACGCGCGAGGGGGCGGGAAAAGCCGTCGTGGCGGATGCGCCCGGAGCCCCCGGTGACCACGTGCACGGCCGGCGCGCGCTCCAGGGCTACCTCCCCGCGAGCCAAACGAATCCGGTTGACAGCAAAGTCCGGCGTGTCCTCCGCGTCGATCAGCCGCTCCACCGACAGCGTCCTGGTCCGCAGCCCGGCCCGGGGGCGCTTGCGCCCCGCCTCCAGCGCCCGGGCCCCGACCAGGCGGGTGTAGTCGAAGCAGTCCAGGGCGGTCTCCTCGTCCAGGCCCAGGGTCATCTCGTAAGGGTTGAGGCGGTAGTCGCCGCACCAGGCCTCCGGCTGGATGGTGAAGTCGGTGGGCTCCTGCACCTCCAGGATCAGGCAGCCGGCGCCGATGGCGTGCGCTACCCCGGCCGGGATCAGGTACACGTCGCCCTTGCGGGCCGGCACCCGGTTGAGCAGCCGGGGAAGGGCCTCGCGGTCCTCTGCGCTGGCCCGCGAGGCCCGGCGCAGGTCCTCGCGACCCACCCCCTCCTTCAGCCCGTAGTACAGCGACGCCCCGCGGCGGGTGCCCAGCACCAGCCACATCTCGGTCTTGCCGTGCGGGCTGTCGAAGTGCGCGCAGGCGAACTCCTTGGTCGGGTGGGTCTGCGCGGGCAGGCGGATGGCGCTGTCCAGCACCTTGACCAGGATCCCCAGCTCGGAGCGGCCGCCGAGGGTCTCCTGAGGATGGTCGGTCACCAGGCGGCTGAACAGGAGTTCCGTGCCCTGCACCCGGGAAATCCCCTCGCTCTCCGAGCGCGGCTCGCGGTTGAGCGCACGCACGGTCGAAGCGACCCACTCCTCGGGCAGCAGGCCGTCCTCCGCCGGGTCGCCGAAGAATCCGTGGAACAGCTTCCCCCCGCGGTACACCCGGCCCACCCGGTTGCGCTCGAAGAACACGGGGCGGCTCGCCCGCTCGCGGCCGCTCAAGGTCTCAGCCATGCCGTCCCTCCTCTGAAGGCCATCATAGCACAGTCCGGACCCAGGGGCACGCATCGCACCGCCGGGGGCCCTACACCGCCTCCCGTTCCACACCCGCGCCCGTGAACTGGCTGTTGTACAGCTCCGCGTAGAAGCCGCCCCTGGCCAGCAGCTCCCGGTGGTTCCCCGTCTCGACGATCTGCCCGTGGTTCATCACCAGGATCAGCTCCGCGTCCCGGATCGTGGAGAGCCGGTGCGCGATCACGAAGCTCGTGCGGCCCTTCATCAGGCCGCCATGGCCTTCTGGATCAGCACCTCGGTGCGCGTGTCGACGCGAGCTGGTGGCCTCATCCAGGATGAGGATCGCCGGGTCGGTGAGGATGGCGCGGGCGATGGTCAGCAGCTGCTTCTGGCCCTGGGAGATGTTGGAGGCCTCCTCGTTGAGCACGGTGTCGTAGCCTTCGGGCAGCGTGCGGATGAAGTGGTCGGCGTGCGCCGCGACCGCGGCCTGCGCGCACCTCCTCGTCCGTGACCGCCGTCCCTGCCGTAGGCGATGTTGTCCCGGATGGTGCCGTTGAACAGCCAGGTGTCCTGCAGCACCATGCCGAAGGTGCAGCGCAGGTTCCCGCGCTTCACCTCGCGGATGTCCACGCCGTCCACGGTGATCCGGCCGCCCTGGATCTCGTAGAAGCGCATCAGCAGGTTCACCAGCGTGGTCTTGCCCGCGCCGGTCGGACCGACGATGGCGATGGTCTTGCCCGGCTTCACGTCGATGTTCATGTCCTCGATGAGGGGCGCCTCGGCCTTGTAGCTGAAGCGGACGTCCTCGAAGCGCACCTCGCCCCTCGGCGAGCGAGAGCGCCACGCGCGTCGGCGGCGTCGGGCATCTCCTCCGCCTCGTCCAGCAGCTCGAAGACGCGCTCCGCCGAGGCGACGGTGGACTGCAGGATGTTGGCGATGTTCGCCGTCTGGGCGATGGGCATGCGTGAACTGCCGCGAGTACTGGATGAAGGCCTGGATGTCGCCGATCTGCGATGGCCCTGCGCGTCACCAGGATGCCGCCCACGACGGCCACGGCCACGTAGCCGATGTTGTTGATGAAGTTCATGAGCGGGAACAGGAGCCCCGAGATGAACTGCGCCCGCCAGCTCGCCTCGTAGAGCTTCTCGTTGATGCCGTTGAACTTCTCGATCGCCTTGCGCTCGTGGCCGAAGGCCTTCACGATGGCGTGGCCCGTGTACATCTCCTCCACGTGGCCGTTGAGCTCGCCGAGGTGCTTCCACTGCTCGGCGAAGTGCTTCTGCGAGCGCGGCGCGATGACCCGGGTCACGACGAAGCTCAGGGGGAGCGACCACGACGGTGATCAGGGTGAGCAGGGGGCTGATGGTGAGCATCATGACGATGCACGCCGACGATCGTGACCACGGAGCTGATGATCTGGGTCAGGCTCTGCTGCAGGGTGTCGGCGATGTTGTCCACGTCGTTGGTGACCCGGCTCATGATCTCGCCGTGCGTGCGCCCGTCGAAGAACTTCAGCGGCAGGCGCGCGAGCTTCTCGTTCACGTCGCGGCGCATGTCGTAGACCGTCTTCTGCGCGACGCCCGCCATGATGAACTGCTGGATGTAGCCGAAGAGCGGCGCTCACGACGTACAGGCCGACCAGCGTCGAGGACGATCTGCCCGATGTAGGCGAAGTCGATCGCCGCGCCCGGGCACGTGCCTGCATCTTCGCCATGAAGCCCTCGAAGAGCCTCGTCGTGGCCTGGCCCATGATCTTGGGCGCGAAGATGGAGAACACGGTGCTGCCGACGGCCATGACGAACACGACGATGAGCGCGCGCCATGCGCGGCTTCAGGTAGCCGAGCAGCCGCTTCAGGGACGTGCCTTGAAGTTCTTCGCCTTCTCGACCGGCGCGCCCATCATGGCCCGTGGCCGCCGCATGGGCCGCCGCCGTCCGGGCCCGCGGCCGGGCCCCAGGGCCTCCCGCCCGCGGGCCGGCCGGCTGTCGCGTGCCGCGCGTCGCTCATGCCAGCTCCTCCTCCGAGAGCTGCGAGGAGACGATCTCGCGGTAGACCTCGCAGGTGCGCAGCAGCTCCCTGTGGGTGCCCATCCCCACGACCCGCCCGTCGTCCAGGACGATGATCCGGTCGGCGTCCATGACCGTGTTCACCCGCTGGGCCACGATGATCACGGTGGACTCGGCGGTCTCCTTCCGCAGCGCGGCGCGCAGCGTCGCGTCGGTCTTGAAGTCCAGGGCCGAGAAGGTGTCGTCGAAGACGTAGATCTCGGGCTTGCGCACCAGCGCGCGGGCGATGGCCAGGCGCTGCTTCTGGCCGCCGGACAGGTTGGTGCCGCCCTGCGCGATGACGGACTGGAAGCCCTCCGGCATGGCGAGGATGAACTCGAGTGGCCTGCGCCGTCTCGGCGGCCCGCGCCACCTCCTCGTCCGTGGCCTCCTCCCTGCCGAAGCGGATGTTGGTCGGCGATGGTGTCGTTGAACAGGACCGCCTTCTGCGGGACGAAGCCGAGCCTGCGCGCGCAGGTCCTCCTGCGCCATCTCGCCGGATGTCCACCCCGTCGACGAGGATGCGCCCCGCGTCCGACGTCGTAGAAGCGCGGGATGAGGTTGACCAGGGTCGACTTGCCCGAGCCCGTGCCGCCGATGATCGCGGTCACCTCGCCCGGCCTCGCGTCGAAGGAGATGTCGCGGAGGGCGGGCTCCTCGGCCCCGGGGTAGCTGAAGGTGACGTCCCGGAACTCGATGTGCCCGTGCTCCCGCTCCGGCCTGCGGGGCTGCGCGGGTCGCGTGATGCCCGGCTCCAGGGCGAGCACCTCGTTGATCCTGCGCCGACGGAGGCCGAGGCGCGCGGCAGCATGATGAAGAGGAAGGACACCATGAGCAGGGAGAACAGGATCTGCATGGCGTACTGGATGAACGCCATGAGGCTGCCGACCTGCATCTCGCCCAGGTCGATGCGCTTGGCGCCGAACCAGATGATGGCGATCGTGGTCAGGTTCATGAGCAGCATCATGAGGGGCATCATCAGCGCCATGAGCTTGTTGACCCGGATGGAGGTGGCGGTGAGGTCGAGGTTGGCCTCGTCGAAGCGCGCCTTCTCGTGGTCGATGCGGTTGAAGGCGCGGATGACGCGCACGCCGGTCAGGCCCTCCCGCAGCACCAGGTTGATCCTGTCGATCTTCGCCTGGATGGCGCGGAACAGGGGCAGCGCCCTGGTCGCGGTGAGGGAGATGATCGCCGCGATGACGGGGATCACGACGACGAGGACCCAGGTGAGCTTGGCGTCCTTCTGGACCGCCATGATGACCCCGCCGACGGCCATGATCGGGGCCATGACCATCATGCGCATCATCATCATGGTGAACATCTGCACCTGCGTGATGTCGTTGGTGGTCCGCGTGATGAGCGAGGGCGTCCCGATCCTGTCGAACTCGTGCAGGGAGAAGCCCTCCACGTGGGCGAAGACCTTCCGGCGCAGGTCGCGGCCGAAGCCCATGCCGATCCGGGCCGAGAGCCAGGCGGCGACGATCGAGCAGGCCACGCCTCCGAGCGGCCACCAGCAGCATGCAGCCCGCCGACGCGCAGGATGTAGGCGGTGTCGCCCTTCACGATCCCCGTGTCGACGATGTCGGACATCAGCGTGGGCAGGTACAGCTCCGAGATGGCCTGGAGGACGACCAGGGCGAGCACGATCGCGATCGGACAGCGCGAAGGGCTTCAGGTTCCTGAAAAGCTTCATCATGCCGTGTTTCTCCTTTTCGAGCCGCGAGCCTCTTCTCCGCCTCGAGCAGGGTCGGCAGGGCCTTCCTGACCGCGGCCCTCTCCGCCGCGGTCGAAGCCCCGAGACGAGCTCATCCACCCAGCGGTGCCGCTCCTCGATGCTCGCCTCCACCAGGGAACGTCCTTTCGCGGTGAGGGTGATCTGGCGGGCGCGCCTGTCGTCGGGGTCCTCGGTCCGCTCGACCAGGCCGCGCCTGCACGAGCCTCTCGACGAGCTGGCTCGCCGCGGCGCTGGTGATGGCGAAGTGCTCGCCGATGTCGTGCACCTCGCAGCGGCCGCCGTGGTACAGGCGCATGAGCAGGCCGAACTGGGGCAGGGAGAGCCCCGTGGCCCTCACGCACCGCGTCCAGTCCCGCATCGAGCGCATGAAGAAGGTTTCCATCAGTTGCCGGATGGCCGCGGTCAAGGTCATCCGTTTCGCGCACTGTCCCCGTCCTTGGTTCTTGATATGTAAGAGTACTTTATATATTAGTTCTCTTACGCTTTGTCAACAGCGCCGCGCAAGCAGGCTGACAGGGATGGACTCCTCCGCCATAATACCAGGCAAGATGAGCAAGGCAGGGGTCGCCCGCCCGCAGGGCGTTGTCTGGGATCTCGCCGGCTTCTTTCCCGCGTTCGACGGGCCCGAGATGCGGGCGTTTCAAGGAACGGCTGCGCGCGGACGTGGCCGCACTGCAGGAGGAGGCGGCGGCGGCCGGGCCGCTTTCCGCGGCCACGGCCGGGCGCTGGGAAGCGATCGTCCTCGGCCTGGAGGACATCGAGGCCCGCCTGGGCCACATCACGGCCTACGTCGAGTGCCTCGGCTCGGCCGACGCCGCCAACGAGGCCTACGGCCGCGAGGAGGCGCTGCTCGCCCAGGTCGCGGCGGAAGCGGAGAAGGCCGAGGTCGACCTGCTCGCCGCCTTCAAGGCCGCCGGCGACGAGGAGTTCTCCGCCTTCACGGGCCGCGAAAAGCTGCGCGGCGCCGGTCACCGGCTGCGCCGCCTGCGGCGGCGGGCGCAGCGCACCATGTCGCGCGAGCAGGAAAGGCTCGCGGCCGACCTGGCGGTCGACGGCCTGCACGCCTGGGGGCGGATGTACAACACCCTCAGCGGCAAGCTGGACTTCGAGATGAGGTGGCCCGACGGCCGGGTCGAGCGGGTGCCCATGGCGCAGTGGCGGGCGCTCATGAGCTCGGCGGACCGCGAAGTCGGGCGCGCCGCCTTCGAGGGCGGCAACCGCGAGTGGGCGCGCGTGGGCGACGTGTGCGCGGCCGCCATCAACGCCATCGCCGGCAACCGCCTGACGCTCAACCGCTACCGCGGCCACGACCACTACCTGGAGCCCGCGCTCTACCAGTCGCAGGTCGAGCCGCGCGACGCTGGAGGCGATGTACGAGGCGATCCACGCCGACGTCGAGCTGCCGCGGCGCATCTTCCGGGCCAAGGCCGCGGCGCTCGGGCGCGAGCCGGCATCTGGTGGTTCGAGCGCGAGGCGCCGCTGCCCCTGAAGGACTCAGGGGACCTCACCTGGGAAGGCGGCTCGCGGATGGTCGGCCGCGCCTTTCGCGCGGGTCTACCCCGCCCTGGCGGACTACTACGAGCGGGCGCTCGAGAGAGCGGTGGATCGAGAGCGAGAAGCGGCCGGGCAAGCGCCCGGGGGCCTTCTGCACCGGCTCCGAGCTGACGGGCGAGCAGCGCGTCTACATGACCTTCGGCGGCGCCCTGCGCGACGCCTCGACCCTGGCCCACGAGACGGGCCACGCCTGGCACGGCTGGCTCATGCGCGACCTGCGCCCGATGGCGCGGGGCTACCCGATGACGCTGGCCGAGACCGCCTCGGTGTTCGCCGAGCAGATCCTCGCCGAGGGCGTGGCCGCGGACCCCGGCGCTGCCGGACAGCGCAGAAGCTGCTCATGCTCGACGGCGAGCTGTGCGACGCGGCGATCATGCTGCTGGACATCACGGTGCGCTACGAGTTCGAGCGGGCCTTCCACGACGAGCGCGCCGCGGGCGAGGTCGGCGTCTCGCGGCTCGGCGAGCTGATGGTCGACGGCCCAGCGGCGCGTCTGGGGCGACGCGCTGCTCGCCGACGGCGTCGACCCCTGGTTCTGGGCGAGCAAGCTGCACTTCTACATCACGGGGACGACCTTCTACAACTTCCCCTACACCTTCGGCTTCCTGCTGGCCATGGCCCTGGTGCGCCGTTTCCGGCGGACGGCGCCGCGTTCCTGGCCGACTACGAGCGCTTTTTGCGGCTGACCGGCAGCGGCTCGGCCGAGGAGGTGGTGCAGCGGGCCCTCGGCGAGGACATCCGCAGGCCCGAGTTCTGGGCCGCGGGGCATCCGCGCCCTCGAGGAGCCCCTGGCCCGCTACGAGGCGCTCCTGGCAGGCGGCCTTCGATAGGCGCCCGCTGACATGCCCTACTCCTGGTTCCAGAACGCCCCCATGGCCATCGGCCGGGGAGCGCTGGAGCACCTGGCGCAGCTTTCCGCCCGACGCGTGGCGGTCATCGCCGACGTGCGCGCCGCGGAGGCCGGCGGCGCCCTCCAGCGGGCCGGTGAGTGGCTGCGCCGGGCCGGCGCCGACTGGACCCTTGTGCACGACGCGCAGCGGGAACCGCGCATACGGGACGTGGAGCAAGCCGTGGGCACGCTGCGCGCCTACGCGCCCGATGCAATCCTGGCGCTGGGCGGGGGTTCGGCGCTGGATGCCGCCAAGGCCCTGTGGTATTTCTACGAGCTGCCGGAGGCCGGCTGGGAGCAGGCCTTCACCCCGTTCGCGATCCCGCCGCTCGGGGCCCTCGCCCGCCTGGTCGCCGTCCCGACCACCAGCGGCACGGGATCGGAGACGACCTGCGCGGCCGTGCTCATCGACGAAAAAGGACGCAAGCGCCTCATGCTCTCGAAGCAGCTCGTGCCCAGCCTCGCGATCCTGGACCCCGACCTGGCCGACTCCATGCCCTCGCCGGTCGCCGCGGCCTCGGGCATGGATGCGCTGACGCACGCGTTGGAAGCCGCTGTTTGCCGGGTCGCCACCCCCATGGTGGAAGCGCTGGCGGTGGAGGCCGCCGTGTGCCTCAGGCAGTGGCTGCCCCTCTCGGTCAGGGAAGCCTCCGGCTCGCCGTTGCGCGCCCGAGCCCGGGAGCAGGCCCACTACGCGGCCTCGCGCGCGGGCATGGCCCTCAACAACTCCAGCGCGGGCCTGGCGCACGCCATGGACCAGGCCGGCCCCCGCCTGGGCATTCCGCACGGCCTGGCTTGCGCCCTGGCGCTGCCCGCCACCGTGGAATTCCTGGGCCCGCAGCCGGCCTTCAGCCGGATCGCCCTCGCGCTGGGCGGGAGCGGGGGCGAGGCCGACCTGTGGCGACACTTGCTCCGGGAGCTCCGCCAACTGGCAGAAGAGCTGGGGCTTCCCGGCGGATACCGCGAGTGCGGAATATCGGAGAAAAGCTACGCCGCGCTCCTGCCCGAGCTGGTCCGGGAAGCGCTGGACTCCGGGTCGACCCGCCTGGCCCCCGCCGCGCCGGACGCCGCTTGCTTCGAGCGGATGTTCTGGCGGGCCTATCACGGGGAGTCCGCGGACAAGGGCTGACCGCAGACCCTCAGTCCACGAACAGGTCCTTGCTGGCGAAGTTCGGGTCGCAGGTCAGGTTCACCCCGAGCTTCCGCAGGCCCGCCTCGTCCCCCGGTGTGGGGATGTGCGTGATGTGCGTCTCGCAGCCGCGCAGCTCGGCCAGCCGCTCCACCGCCGCCTGCGCCGTGGGGTTCATGGCCGCGCTGATGGAAAGCGCGATCAGCGTCTCCTCCAGGTCCAGGCTCACCACCCGGCTGCCGAGGATGTCCTTCTTGAAATGGCTCAGGGTGGTCGTGATGACCGGGGACAGCAGGTGGATGGTGTCCGGTATCCCCGCCAGCTGCTTGACCGCGTTGAGCACCAGGCTGGAGGCCGCGTGCATGAGCGGCGAGTTCTTCCCCGTCACGATGGTTCCGTCCTTGAGCTCCAGGGCGGCCCCGCAGCAGATGCCCTCGTTCCCCTTGCCCCGGGCCTGGGCCTCGCGCGCCGCGCTGCCGGCGGCCGTGGCCACCTTGCGGTCGCCCGGGCCCACCTCCAGGTCCTTCATCAGCAGCTCCACCCGCTGGACGGTCTTGCGCTCCTCGATGCCCATCGCGTGCTCGCAGGAGTAGCGGAAGTAGCGCCGGATCACCTCCTGGACCGCGGCCTGCGCGCACCACCGCGTCGTCCACGATGCCGAAGCCCGCGCGGTTGACTCCCATCTCCGTGGGGGAACGGTAGGCCGATGTCTCCCCGGAGATCCGCTCCATGATCCGCTTGAGCACGGGGAAGACCTCGAGGTCCCGGTTGTAGTTGATCGTCCGCTCGTTGGTGGCCTCGAGGTGGAAGGAATCGATGGCGTTGAAGTCCCCGATGTCCGCGGTGGCGGCCTCGTAGGCCACGTTGACGGGGTGCGCGAGGGGCAGGTTCCAGATCGGGAAGGTCTCGAACTTCGCGTAGCCCGCGCGCACGCCCCGCAGGTGCTCGTGGTAGAGCTGCGAAAGACAGGTGGCCAGTTTCCCGCTGTTGGGGCCGGGTCCGGTGACGACCACGATCTGCTTGTCCGTCGGGATGTACTCGTTGGCCCCGTAGCCCTCGTCGCTCACGATGGTGTCCACGTCCGTGGGGTAGCCCTTGGTGAAGCGGTGGGTGTACACCCGCACGCCCGCGCCGCTCCAGGCGGTTGCGGAACTTCTGGGCGGATTCCTGCCCTTCGAAGCGCGTGATGACCACGGCCCTCACGGCGATGCCCCACGCTCCGAGGTCGTCGATCATCTTCAGCGCGTCGGAATCGTAGGTGATCCCGAAGTCCCCGCGGATCCTCCTGCGCTCGATGTCGCCGGCGTAGATGCAGAGGATGATGTCCGACCTGTCCGCCAGGCTGCTCAAGAGGCGCATCTTCACGTTCGGGTCGTAGCCGGGCAGGACGCGCGCGGCGTGGTAGTCGAAGATCAGCTTGCCGCCGAACTCCAGGTAGAGCCGGTTGTTGAAACGCTCCACGCGCTGGAGGATCTCCGCTTGCTGTTCGCGGAGGTACTTCTCGTTGTCAAAGCCGATCCGCGGGGTCCCCATGCCGAGCAGTATAGCGGCCGTTCCCTCCTGAGGGAAGAGAGAGCGGCGGCGGCAAAGGCGGGGCTCCGCGCGGTCGGCTTGTCCAGATTCCACAACACGTATATCCTGTCCGCCAACATGAACACCGGAAAACTCGTCAGGCTCAATCGGCTTTTTTCCCATCCCTCCGGCAGACTCTGCTCGGTGGCAGTGGACCATTTCATCATTTATGGGGCCGGTATACCCGAAGGCCTGCGCAAGTTTCGCGCCACCGTCGCCGCGGTCGTGGAGGCCCGGCCCGACGCCGTGACCATGCACGTCGGCATGGCGGGAACGGTATGGCCGCCGCATGCCGGCTCGGTCCCTCTCATCCTGCAGAGCTCCCTTGTCGCCCTGGACGATTCGTTCATGGAGCAGTCGGCGACCCCGGAGGACGCGGTCCGCATGGGGGCCGACGCGTTCGCGCTGGTGGCCCTGGTCAGGGGACCTTCCGAGGGGCGCTACCTGCGCCGCGTGGCCGATTGCGTGCGCGAGGCGGCCCGCTTCGAAATGCCGGTCATCTGTCATACCTATGCGCGGAGCTACTCCGAAAAAGGCGTCAGCTATTCGTACGCTCCGGAGGACATCGCCTGGGCCGCCCGCTGCGCCGCCGAGGTGGGAGCGGACGTGGTGAAGGTCCCGTACTGCGGAGAGCTTTCCGCCTACTCCCAGATCGTCGCCGAGTGCCCCGTGCGGATCGTGGCGGCAGGGGGACCCCAGACGCCGGACCTCCGTGGGGCGCTGGCCATGATGGCGGAGGTGGTCTCCAGCGGCGCCGCCGGGGCCACCATCGGCCGCAACATCTGGGGCGTCCAGCAGATCGGCGCTGCGGTCCGCGCCTTCAAGGCCGTGCTCCACGACGGGTTGAGCGCGCAGGCGGCCCTGCAAAAGGCGGGCTTGTAGGGGCTCACGTCGAAAGGCGCGTCAAGCGCCGGCTCAGGCCGGGACCTTCCTCCCGCGGCGGTTGCCCTGGGCCGGCCGGCGCGACGCGGCGCCCGGCGGCCGTGAGCGGGTGATCTCCCTTGGCGGGGGCGGCACGAGCCGGTTGGTCACGCGCTGGCCCACGCTGCTCATGAGCCTGCCCACCAGCCTGCGGAGCAGGCCCCTGCTGTAGGGCGCGCTCCAGTGCCGGCCGATGAGCGTGGCGTAGACGGACACGGTCTGCTTCACGGCCAGGAAGTCGCGGCAGCTCAGGATCTCGTCCGCCAGGCCGAAGGGGAGGCTGCGCGGAATCGACCCGCGGGCGTACTCCAGCGCCCACACCCCGTCCGTGAAATTCATGGCGCAGGCCTGGCCCTTGCCGACGAAGATGCGGTCCCCCGGCCGGTAGACCCGTTTCTCGAACTGGCCCTCGGCGTAGTACCAGGTTTCCCCGTCGATGACCGTGTCCCAGAACGCCGTGCGGTGGCGCCCCGAATGCCCCTCCGACCCGATGGGCGTGCCCCAGATCATGATGTATTCGTGCGGGGAGGCGAAGTAGAGCTTCATCTGGATCATCGCCCCTCCGGCGATGCTGTAGATCCAGGGCTGGTCGTGGTAGATGGTGCCCGGGTAGCGCTGCTCGATGGCGCGGGCGATCCGATCGAACATCTCGGGCTTGGGGTGTCCGAGGCCGGCCAGCGCGCACTGGTCGATGACCTCGGGGTCGAAGATATGGCGTCTCATGCGCTCAAGTGTAATTCGCCGCGCCGAAGCGCGCAAGCATAGGCAGCCTTGGGAATCGCCCATGGGCCCCCATAGCGCGGGTCATTTCGATAGCCAAGTCCCACCGGCAGGCTGACGAGATGGATGTCGGGCAGCAGGTGTCCATGACGGCTGATGAGCGGCGGGCGATTGTCAGGAAACTTCAACGCAGGGTCTACGGCCCCAATACTCCCCCGCTTCGTCCTCACCGCGCCCGCAAGAAGTGAGCAAGCCTCTCTTTTCCAGGGACATTCTCGAATTCCTCGACCTGCTGCGCAAACATCGGGTGCGTTACCTCTGCGGCCAACGCGGTTCGCCTCTTCAGGGCGCTTCAGGAGTTTTGGGGTGGCGCGATCCCCGGTATCGAGAATGCAGGAGGGGGTCGGCTTCTGCTCTGCCTGGGAAGGTCGAAAGTCTGAACGTTTCAAGTACCGAGGCCAGCTTCTGACCGTGCACTTTATCGGGCTAGACGGAACTGATCCGGAATAAAAAGTCCGCAGGGAGGCCCAAGGACCTCGACGACCTCAGGTTCCTGATCGAGGCCCAGAAAAGAAAAATACGGAAACGCTCGCGATTCTGACCAAGCGGATCCATGGTGTCCGCCGGAACAGCTCGAGAGCCTTGATACCGGACAGCAGGCGAGAAGGAGGCGCCCATTCGGCATCGATCACTCCGGCGTGGATGAACCAGGTCGAAGCGATCGGCAGGCAAGCGTACACTCTCACGTTCACCGCGAAGCCGGGCAGCTGCGAGAGCTACCGCGAGAGCTTCTCGGCGATCGTACGCAGCTTCACCTGCTGACGTTGCTTTCCTTAGGGGCGAATGCGCCGGCGGTCTCTGGGGAACAGGCAGGCTTCCTTCACGTTGCTCAACCCCAGCACCTTCTGGGTCAGCCGCTCAAGGCCTATGGCGAAACCGCCGTGCGGCGGGCAGCCGTACTTGAAGATCGAAAGGTAGTCGGCCAGGCCCTCGGGCTTCAAGCCGAACATCTCCACGTTGTCCAGCAGCATCCTGTACTCGTTGATGCGGCGGCTGCCGGTGGTGATCTCCAGGCCGCGGAACAGGCAGTCGAAGCCCATGGTGATGCGGCTGTCCACCGGGTAGGTGTAGAAGGGACGCTTCTTGCGCGGGAAGCCGTAGACGAAGATGGCCTCCACCCCGTGCTCCCTGGCCGCCCAGTCGCACAGGATGCGCTCCCCCTCCGGGTTCACGTCATAGACCTTGTGTCCGCCTATCGAGCCGATCATCTCCCGCGCCTGGTCGTGCGACACGCGTGGGATGCGCTCGACCTGCTCATTGCTGGGCACCGTGGCCTTCCACAGGGCCAGCTCCGTGGCGCAGTCCCTCTCCAGGCCCCGGAAGATGGTCTTGAGGATCCGCACCTCAAGGTCCATCAGGTCCTGCTCGCTGTCGATCCAGGCCATCCGCGTCGCCCGCATCCAGTGCACCAATCCGGGCTGCAAGCACGAGTACTTCCGCCCTTTCTCCTGTAAGGGGTTCAATTTCTGTCCTTCCTGCTCGCAGAAACGCACCCTCCTGTTCTCCAAGTATATGAACGAGCGGCTCTTGCTGGCCTTGCCCCACCGAGTGTTCGTCTTCACCTTTCCGAAGCTTCTGAGACCGTATTTCCGGCACAACCGCCGGCTATTCTCGAAAATCAGCCAGCTCATCTTTGCTATCCTCCAGCGCTTCTACGCCGTGGCCCGGCTGGCCGGTGAGCCGCTCCTGTTCGTCGATGAGGACTTCGCCCAGACAGACGTCGCCCGCTGTTGACGCCGGGCCCGGGCCGTTGCCGCGTCGCATTTGCTTCAGTTTCGCGATCCTTGCGGCGTACTATGATGCCGGTACAGACGGCTCCACAGCTCGTGGAACTCGTGCAAGGGAGGTGCTCGAATGCGCAGGAACATCGGGTGGGTCGCGGCGGTGGCGTCGCTGGTGGGCGGCTGCGCGCCCATGCCGGAGCGCCAGGCCGATCCCCACCCTCCCCTCTCCAGGGGCCTGCGGCGGGTACCTTCGGCTCATTTACCGCCGCTTTGCTTCCCCCATGCGCATCGTGGCGATAATCACTGAACCCCAGCAGGTGCGCCAGATCCAAACAACCGAAGGTTGTCTCTTCACCTGATCAAGACTGGAAAGGCCCCGCCAGACTTGGACTCGGCCCCCTTGAACTGAGCCTCACCCCCCACCGCGCCGCCCCAACCGCCGAGCCAGTGACCACGGGAGCCTGTAATGCGGACTATCGGTTGCATGAGCGGTTTCACCGGGGGATCCGCCGCCGCATGAGGCCGAGGACTGGACAACCGCCCGCAGCTACATCCAAGCCGAGTCGACTAAGCTCTGCCGGGCGAAACTGAAGCGGGCAGCGCAAGGAGTCAGGGAGTGAGCGGTGGTCGAATCAACCCCCAAGTTGCGAGCTGCTCTGGACATGATCGTTATTGTCACTCCCACTGGCATCGTATGTTCCGTCATGGCACTATAGTTCTGTCCTATTCTGTCAATGAGGTGAGCGATGGCCTTGGACGAGTATAGAATCACCAGCGTTTCGCAACTCTGCGATCTCTGGAAGGGCGTGTACCGCGGGAAGGACGGCGTCGACTGGAGCGGGCTCCTCCCCTATTACGACGAAGACATCGTCTTCAAAGATTCAATCCAGGAAATCCGGGGAATGGCGGATTTCGCCGCCATGACCGAGCGGCTCGCGAGGCGCTCCCGCGACCTGAAGTACGTGATCCACTGCGCGACTATGGACGGGAATCTGATCTTCGTCGAATGGGAAATGGTGATTTCCTACAAGAAATACCCCACCTCATCGGTGTACGGCACGAGCCGCATCACCCTCCGGGAGGGCAAGATCGTCGAGCAGCGGGACTATTACGACCTCTGGGGCGATATCATCGACAATATCCCGTTCTTGAAAAAGGGATATCGCCGGTTCATGAAAAAGAGGTTCGGATGACACGGCTCGCTCAAGTACCTGACCCAATACCGAATAAGGGATATGGTCGAAATGATCCGCAACGGGAAGAGCGAGGCCCTGCCCTGCTCGGCAGTCCCTTTCGGGAAAGACCGCCGTGATCACCGGAGCCACCTCCGGAATCGGCCTGGAGACGGCCCGGCTCTTCGCCGAGAAGAGGGCCGAACTGGTCTGCGTGAACCGGGATCGGTCCAAAAGCGAGGCCCTGAAGAAGGAACTGGAGGAGAAGTACGGCGCTCGGGTGAACACGGTCCTTTGCGATTTTACCTCCCTCGCGGAGGTCCGGCGGGCCTGCGACGAGCTTGTCGCCCTCGGAAAACCCATCGACATCTTCATAGCGAACGCCGGCGTGTACTACACCGACCGGACCTTCACCCCCGACGGCATCGAGACGGTCTTTCAGGTGAACCACCTCGCCTCGTTCCTGATGATCCATCGGCTCACGGAAAAGTTCATCGCGGAAAACCGGGCCCGCATCGTGTACGTCAACTCCGAGGGACATCGGTTTTCCCTCGCCGGGATTCACACAGAGGATCTCGAGTGGGAACGGCATCGATACAGCGGCTTGAAAAGCTACGGAGCCGCCAAGACGGCGCAGCTTCTGACCATGCTGAAATTCGCGGACCTCTTTCGGGAAAGCGGGGTGACGATCAACGCCATGCACCCGGGCAACGTGCGCACGAATATCGGCGCCCAGAACGGCGAGCGCTATCTCCGCTACAAGGAAACGCACGTACTGAAGTCCGCGCGATCCCCCGTGGATTCCGCGAAGGCCCTGTATTACCTCGCCGCCTCGCCGGAAATGGCGGGCGTGAGCGGCCGGTACTTCAGCTTCACCACCGAGGAACGCCCCGCGCCTCACGCGAGGGACCGGGACGCCATCGAACCGGTTTGGCGGAAGAGCCTGGAGCTGTGCGGCATCTCATGAAAGAGGTATTGATCGTAGGCGCGGGGATGGCGGGCCTCACCGCCGCGGCCTATCTTTCGCGGGCGGGCCATCGGGTCACGATCCTCGAAAAGTCCGGCCACATCGGCGGGCTGGTGCACACCTTCTCCCGGGAGGGCTTCCACTTCGATACGGGACCGCGGGCCATCGGGAACGCCGGCATCGTGAAGCCCATGGCCGAGGATCTCGGGCTGGATATCGCCTTCGCCGAAAGCCCGGTCAGCACCGGGATCGCCGACAAGATCGTCCACTATCGATCCCTGGAAGACATCGATGGATTCATCCAAAGCCTGCGAGAGCTTTTCCCCGATTCACTTCCCGAGATCGAGCGCCTTTCGCGGCGGCTGTGGTCCTTTTCCCGACAAGCGGCCACCCTCAATCGCGTGGCGAATCCGTACTTCAAAAACCCGCTGCACGATGCCCGATATCTCTTTACCGAACTCATTCCCTGGCTCCCTTCGTTTCTGTCCATTCTCATGAAAACCGCAGGCTCGAAAAAAAGCGTCGAGGGGGAGCTCGCGGCGATTTCACGCGATCAATCCCTGAACGACATGGTCTGCCAGCATTTCTTCAAGGGCACGCCGCGCGAGTTCGCTTTCGGGTATTTCAACAATTTTCTGGATTACCTCTATCCCAAGGGTGGGACGGGTCGCCTTCCCGAGGCGCTCCGGGAGTACTCAAGCGCGAACGGCGCCAGGATTCTGCTCGACGCGGCGGTAACGGCGGTGGACCCCGTGAAAAAGAGCCTCCGGGATGAACAGGGCCGGGAGTTCCGCTACGACGCCCTCCTCTGGGCGGCGGACCTGAAAACCCTCTACGAGTCGTGCGAGATCGGCAGGTTGCCGAAAAAAAACCGAAGAAGGGTTCTCGCCCGAAAGGAGGCGCTCGGTCACTACGCCTCCGCTGAGTCGGTATTCACCCTCTTCGTCGCGGTCGACGCGCCGCCGGAGGATTTCGCCCGCGTCTCCCGGGGACACTTCATCTACACTCCGGAAACCCATGGCCTCGGAGAGCTGCACCGCTCCACCCTCGCGGGCCTGAAAAAGAACTTCGACACGCCTCGCGCCCGAAACCCTTTGGTCCTGGCTGGCCGAGTTCTGCCGCTACAACTCCTATGAAATATCCATCCCCGTTCTCAAGGATCGATCCCTCGCCCCGCAAGGGAAGACCGGTCTCGTCTTCAGCCTTATGTTCGACGGCGAACTGTGCAGGCGGATCCATGAGCGGGGATGGTACGGGGAGTTCAAGGATCGGACCGCCAATCACATTTTGGACGCCCTCGAGGGATCGGTTTACCCCGGCCTCAGGTCGAAGATTCTCTTTACCGATACCGCCACCCCCCACACCCTGCGCCGCATGTTCGGGGTTCGCGACGGGGCCATAGTCGGATGGAGCCTCGAAGGCCCCGTTCCCGTCCCCGACCGCCTGACCCGGATCGGCGCCAGCGTGCGTACGCCTATTCCCGGCGTGTTCATCGCGGGCCAATCGACCTACAGCCCCGCGGGGGTGCCGGTGGCGATCCTTACCGGCAGAATCGCGGCTCAGCTGATCAACTCAAGACTTTGATCAACAACAGAACAATGATCGCGTAAGTGACGACCGCAGACACGATCAGACCGATCAGTATCGGTTTCTTCAGATCATCCCCGCGCATCCGTTTGAACCCCGTGGCGGCGGCAAACTCCGCCGCTTTCGCCTCGAGATCCGCCTCGCTGCGAATCTCTCCCGGCGCCAGATCCTGTTTGATGACGTAGTGCTGACCGAAGGGGAAACAGGCGAAGCTCAAGGGAGCGTTCCCGTCAATCAATTCGGTGAAAAAGCTGTTTTCCACTGTCGTGACGCTTTCGGGTGGAATGCGAATCGCCTCCCGCATCAGCGCGGGGTCGAAAATGAGGCTGAACGCTTTCGCGGAAGGATCCCGCAGATCGCCGCCGTAATCGACCGCCATGTTGCCGTCCACCCACAGGGTACGGTCGAGGGCCTTGTTCTTGCCCGCCTGAAGGTCGGCTTGCAGGGAAAAACGCTTGTTGCTTTTCTTATGGACCATATCCACCAGCAGTTCACCGTAGGGAGTGGTGGTGATCAGGGCGGGATCTCCGTTATAGCCCGTGAATCCATGGGCGGGATCGTAGCTGTTGGTATCGGTCACGTAATCGACGATGATCCACGCCGCATGCCCGTCGGTCTTGCGACGGGCAATCACATACGCTTCCATGCGCGTACCGGCGAAGGCGGAGGTTCGGGCGCTGAAGGCGCCGATGATCATGGTCGGCCTTTTCACGTCCCCGTCAAAGAGCGCCGTATCGAGGAGCTCGTATTCTTCCGGGAGCAGGGCCTCGGCCAGGGGGGCGTTTCTTATCTCATAGGATGCGAAAAAACAATAGGGAGCGACGATGAACCCCATGTATGGTATCCCCGCGTTGCCTTTTCTCATGATCTTTCGCTGGGCCTTGAGCGGCAGGATTCTGTTGAAATCGCCCAGAAAACTGATCGCGGTCACGTCTGCCGGTTTGACCAGCGATTCGACTATGCCGTATGAACGTCCTGTTGCTTTCCCTATCCATGGATGCATCCCTCCGTATGCGGACATAGTCGTTACCTTCCCAGAAGCAGCACGGCGAAGAGAACAACCGAAGCGATCCCGGCAACCAGCGCACCGACCAAGAACAGCGTCTTCAGGCTCTTCGCCGAGAAGGTTTGCATAGCGATCCAGCGAGACGATCTCGTTGTATTTCACGACCATGTCCCCGGGATCCTTCACGAAGGTTCTCCGCCCGGGGCTGTCGGCGATGTAGTGCTGGGCGAAGGGAAAGCATACAGCCTTGCGGAGCTCCGGTTCCGCGAAATCCGGCAGGATCGTGTTGCGGAGAATCCGCAGGTCAGCCACCGGGATATCGAGGGCGGAGGCCACTTCCGCGGGATCGAAGACGACGGCGAAGGGCTCGTCGCTGTCGCCGCCGAAGGACTTGACGTGGCCGATGGAGGCGTTCCCCATGATCCACAGGTCCTGCTCCAGGGGGCGCCGGGTTCCACGGGTCAGGTCCCCCCGCAGTTCCAGGCCCCGGTCTTCTTTCGCCTGCTGAAAATCGAGGAACACCTCACCCCGGGAGTTCGTGGTGTACATCGCCCGCGCGCAGTTGGGGTCGGCAATGCCCGTCTTGGGATGGGCGATGATGGTGTCGCTCAGGATATCCGCGAAGATCCAGGAGGTGATCCCGGTCACCCGGTCCGTGGCGATGAGGTAGGTCTCGAGCCTGCTCCCCCAAAAGGTACTCGCCCGGGTATTGAAAATGCCCATGCCGAAATAATGCTCAGGCGGATCTCCGTCGAAAACCCGTGCCTTCGCGAGCTCGTACCGTTCCGGCAGGAGCCGCCTCGCCTTTTCGACGTCCCTCAGCCGAAGAACAGGAACAGGCAATACGGTTCGATCACGAAGCCGATGCGGGGGTATCGTTTGGAGGTCTTGTACAGAACGCGCTTGAAAAGCGAGGGCGGAAGGAACTTTTTCAGGGAGCTGAAGAAGATGAGGTCGCTCACCTCCGCGGGGCGAATGAGGCTCTCGACCTTGCGTATAAAAGGCTCGTCGTTTTCGATCTCGCTCATCCCGGTCTTTCTCCATGTTGATACTGCACATGCGCCGTTTCCGTCCCTGGCGCCGGATGCCTTCGGCCCCAAGCCCGAAGTATACCGACTTGAGCGGAATAATCACAATTGAGATGCTCCACAACCCTCCGGCTCTGCCCTCGCAGCCTCGGTCGCGTATTTCCTGCCTCGAGGAGCTCAACCCGAAGGTCAATGCCTTCATCACCGTGCTTTCCAGCTCGGCGCGGGCACAGGCCGCGCTAGCCGAAGAGCAGATCAACGCTGGCGAGTGGCTCGGGCCCCTGCACGGCATACCCGTCGGCATTAAGGACATGTACGACACGGCCGGCGTCCGCACGACAGCCGCTTACACCCTGGTCATGGGCGTGCATGTGACCCAGCTCGCCGGATCCGGGCATTGCCTGGTCGAGCGCCTTACGGCCGCACGCGCCGGCGGTCCCTGGGGAACAGGCAGGCTTCCTTCACGTTGCTCAACCCCAGCACCTTCTGGGTCAGCCGCTCAAGGCCTATGGCGAAACCGCCGTGCGGCGGGCAGCCGTACTTGAAGATCGAAAGGTAGTCGGCCAGGCCCTCGGGCTTCAAGCCGAACATGTCCACGTTGTCCAGCAGCATCCTGTACTCGTTGATGCGGCGGCTGCCGGTGGTGATTTCCAGGCCGCGGAACAGACAGTCGAAGCCCATGGTGATGCGGCTGTCCACCGGGTAGGTGTAGAACGGACGCTTCTTGCGCGGGAAGCCGTCGACGAAGATGGCCTCCACCCCGTGCTCCCTGGCCGCCCAGTCGCACAGGATGCGCTCCCCCTCCGGATTCACGTCGTAGACCTTGTGTCCGCCTATCGAGCCGATCATCTCCCGCGCCTGGTCGTGCGACACGCGTGGGATGCGCTCGACCTGCTCGTCGCTGGGCACCGTGGCCTTCCACAAGGTCGACTCCGTGGCGCAGTCCCTCTCCAGGCCCCGGAAGATGGTCTTGAGGATCCGCACCTCCAGGTCCATCAGGTCCTGCTCGCTGTCGATCCAGGCCATCTCCACGTCCAGCGAAACGTACTCGTTCAGGTGCCGCGGGGTTTCGTGCTTCTCGGCGCGGTAGGCGCAGCCGATCTCGAACACCCGCTCCAGTCCGGAGGCCACCATGGCCTGCTTGTAGAACTGCGGCGACTGGGCCAGGAACACCGTGGTGTCGAAGTAGTCCACGCTGAACAGGCCCGTGCCCCCTTCGGTGCCCGTGCCGATCAGCTTGGAAGTCTTGATCTCGGTGAAGCCCTCCCCGCGCAGGTGCTCGGCGAAGTGCTTCAGGATCGAGGCCTGCACGCGGAAAATCGAAAGGATCTTGGGGTTGCGCAGGGAAACCATGCGGTGGTCCAGCACCGCTTCCAGGGAGAGCTTCTCCGGGTCCTGGTTCACCGGTACCGGCAGGTCCGGTTCGGCGCGCGCCACGACCTGGAGCGAAGCGACCTGCACCTCGTAGCCGCCGGGAGCCTTGTCGTTGGCCGCGACCCTGCCGCGCACGATCACCACCGACTCCGGGGTCACCTCCGCCTTGCCGTCCACCACGCACTGGGCCGTGCCGGAGCGGTCGCGCAGCAGCAGGAAGGAGATCTTGCCCAGCTCGCGCACGCGGTGCACCCAGCCGCGCACCTCGACCTCGCCGCCGGCGTGACGGGCGACCTCAGCCAGCAATGTCCGCATCGCGCTTCCTCCATGAACGCCGGCACCTCGCCCTGGTCCTCCAGCAACGCCAGGCCGGCCAGCAGGCGGGTGTAGGCGCTCTCGGTGGTCAGGGCGCCCATGGGCACCGCCCCCTCGCGCCACAGCTCGTGCGAGGTCACGTAGCCGGAGAAGTCCACGATGCCTTCCTGCTGCGAGGTGCAATAGAAATGCGCCCCGTGCTGCTTGGCGGCGGCGAAGGCCTTGCGCAGGGAGTACGGCGATTCCCTCAAGGAGGCCGTGCCGGTATCGTAGAGCTCCAGCACGAAGTGGCGCACCCCGGCGTTCATCAGGGCGATCAGGTAGTCGCCCTTCATGCCCGGGTAGATCTTCAGCACGCAGGCCTGGTTCATCGCCCGCTCCAGCGCCGCGGTGAGCTCGGCGCGCCCGGAAGCGGGAGCGCGCGGCCGGGGCCGCGCCGGTGCACGGGCCGGGATAATTCCAGTTGCGGAAACCGTCCGGCGCCACGCGCTCGAACTTGACGTTGAGCGGGGAGAGCAGCGCGCCGGAGGGGTCCACCGAGACGTAGAAGCCGGGCGCGGACCCGGAGGCGGCCAGGACCGCGCGGCGCAGGGCCGCGGTGGCCCCCTGCGGGTCCAGGCTGGCGGTCAGCACCACCGGCACGGGCGGCTCGGGGAACAGCCAGAACAGCAAGGAAGCCGTGTAGGCCAGGGTGTCGGTGCCGTGGGCGATCACGATACCGGCGGCGCTCCCCGCCGCGCCCGGCCTGTCCGCTCCGCCCGCGCCTTCGACACGCAGGTGACCGTCCAGGGTCGTGAGCAGCGCGGCCCAGTCCTCCGGGGCGATCTCCTCGCTCAGGATGCGGCTGACGGCCACCGGCTCGAAGCGCAGGTTGCGCGGCAGGCCCCCCTCGCGGACCAGTTCCGCGGCCGCCGCGGACAGGTCCCCGGCCTCCACCTCCCCTTCCCCGGTCCGCTGCCCGGCGATGGCCCCGCCCATGGACAGCACCTGGATGAAAGAGAGCTGGAAGCGGGCGGCCAGCAGCTCCTTGAGCAGACCCGGCTCGGCGCGCCCCGAGGTGCGCTTCATGATCTGGCCCATGAGGAAGCCCATGGGCTTGGAGTCCCCGGCGCGGACCTGCTCCACGGCCTGCGGGCTGCCGGCCAGGACCTGGTCGATGACCTGCCCCAGCTCGCCGCGGTCGGTGAGCTGCTCCCACCCCCGCTCCCGGACGATCGTCCCCGGGTCCTTGTCCTGCGCGAACACCACCTCCAGCACCTGCTTGGCGATCTTGCCGTGGATGCGCCGCTCACTGAGGAGGCGCAGGAGCTCGGCGAAGCGCGCGGCGGTGAGCGGCGAGGAAGCCAGCGCCAGCCCGTCGCGGTTGAGGATCTTCTGCACGTCCGCGGCCAGCCACAGGGCGGCGGCCTGCGGCTCGGCGCCCAGGCCCACCGCGGCCTCGAAGTAGTCGGCGGTGGACTTCTCCTCGATCAGGAAATCCGCCTGGCTCTCGCTCACCCCGAAGCGTTCCAGGAAGCGGCGGCGCCGGGCCTGCGGCAGCTCCACCAGGCCCGCCTCCACTTCCTGGAGGAAGCCGGCATCCGGACGGAAGGGCGGCAGGTCCGGCTCGGGGAAGTAGCGGTAGTCGAAGGCGCTCTCCTTGGTGCGCATGCCCTCGGTGACGTCCCGGTTCTCGTTCCACAGGCGCGTCTCCTGGGTCACGGTGCCGCCCTTCTCGAGGATGTCGGTCTGGCGGTCGATCTCGTAGCTCAGGGCCTTGCGCACGAACTTGAAGGAGTTGAGGTTCTTGATCTCCACCTTGCGGCCCAGGCCCTGCCCCTCGCGGTTCACCGACACGTTGGCGTCACAGCGCAGGGAGCCCTCTTCCATGTTGCCGTCGCACACGCCCAGGTAGCGCACCAGGCGCCGGAAGTGCTGCAGGAACAGCTCCGCCTCCTCCCCGACCTCCAGGTCCGGCTGGGTCACGATCTCCAGCAGCGGGGTGCCGGCGCGGTTGTAGTCCAGCAGGGAAAGGTCGCCCGCGTGGATCATCTTGCCGGCGTCCTCCTCCAGGTGCACCTCCTTGATGCGCACCCGCTTGCGCCTCTTGCGCAGCTCCAGTTCCACGAAACCCTCCACGGCGAAAGGGGAGGCGAACTGGGAGATCTGGTAGTTCTTGGGCATGTCCGGGTAGAAGTAGTTCTTGCGCTCGAACACCCCCATGGGGTTGGTGCGGCATTCCAGGGCGCGGGCCACCAGGTAGGCCTGGCGCACCGCCTCGCGGTTCAGGGCGGGCAGCACCCCGGGGTAGCCCAGGCACACCGGGCAGACGTTGGTGTTGGGCTCCTCGCCGAAGGCGACGCGGCAGCCGCAGAAAACCTTTGAACGAGTCGTTAGCTGGATGTGGATCTCCAGGCCGATGAACGACTGGTACACGCCCCTACCCCTCCACTCCGCGTCGTACAGGGGGCTGTCCGGCGAAGGGAAGTGCTTCTCGAAGGTCGCGCAGGCCTGGAACAGCAGCTCCTCGGCGAAGGCCGGGGCCATGAACTGCAGCCCCACCGGCAGGCCGCCCTCCACGCCGGCCGGGAAGCTCATGGCCGGCAGCCCCGCCAGGTTGGCCGAGCAGGTGAAGATGTCGGAGAGCTTCTGGGTGAAGGGGTCCATGCCCGGGTCCCCGCGGCGGAAGGCCGGGCAGGGGAACACGGGCAGCAGCACCAGGTCCACGTCGGCGAACGCGCGGTCGAAGTCCTGCCGGATGCGCGTGCGGATGCGCTGGGCCCGCAGGTAGTACTGGTCCTGGAAACCGGAGCGCAGCACGTAGGTGCCCAGCAGGATGCGCCGCTTCACCTCGTCGCCCAGCCCGCGGCTGCGCGACTGGCGCACCAGCTCCTCCGGGTTCTCCGCTTCGGCGGCGCGCGCCCGTAGCGGATGCCGTCGAAGCGCGCCAGGTTGGCGCTGGCCTCGGCGCAGGCGATCACGTAGTAGGCCGAGACCACGTATTCCAGGCTGGGGATCTCCACCGGCCGCAGGGCGAAGCTCAGCTTCGGGAGGTCCTTCAGGGTGCGCGCCCAGCAGCGCTCCACGGCGGGGTCCAGGGGCACCCCGCCCTTTCCAAGCGAGAGCAGCCCCGACGCGCAACGGCCGGAGGAGTTCCGCTGGAACGGGCGGTACTCGGCCGAAGAGTGGTCGCGCGGGTCGATGCCGCGCATGGCCTCGAAGGCCTCGCGCGCCCAGGCCACGGTCTTGGCCGCCACGCCGATCACGTCGAGGGACGAAGCGTAGGCGATCAGGCCGAAGCGGGACACCGCGCCGTAGGTGGGCTTCAGGCCGTACACGCCGCAGAAGGCCGCCGGCTGGCGAACCGAGCCGCCCGTGTCCGAGCCCAGGGCGAAGGGCACGATGCCCGCGGCCACGGCCGCGGCCGAGCCGCCGCTGGAACCGCCGGACACGCGCTGTAGGTCCCAGGGGTTGTTGGTTTTGCCCAGGGCCGAGTTCTCGGTGGAGGATCCCATGCCGAACTCGTCCAGGTTGGTCTTGCCCACGGCCACCGCCCCCGGGCCTGCAGGCGGGCGACCGCCGTGGCCGTGTAGGGGGTGACGAAATCCCTCAGCAAGCGCGAGCCGCAGGTCAGGCGGAAGGGCCGCACGGCGATGAGGTCCTTGACGCCGAAGGGCACGCCGGCCAGCGGGCCGGCAGACGCTTGGTCCGAGTCGGCCATGGCCAGCCGCGGGTCGAACTGCAGGAACGCCCCGACCTTCTCCTCGGTCCGGCGGGCGAAGGCCTGCCAGCGCGCCAGGCGGTCGGGATGGGAAAACAGGCCGCGCCAGCGATCGGATTCGTCCATGGGGCGGGCCTTCTACAGCACGTTGGGGATGACGATGAGCCGGTCCTCCAGCTCGGGGGCGTTTTTCAGGAGCGGTCCGGCGTCGCCAGCGGCGGCACCTCCGGAGACTCCGGCCGGGGCCGCGTCCTCGCGCAGGCGGTTGTCCTGGGCCAGCTGGGTGGTGGGCTCCAGGCCCGTCACGTCCAGCTCCTTCATCTTGGCGAAGTGCTCCAGCAT
>CAVTQG010000046.1:0-37260 GCA_963736785.1 uncultured Spirochaetota bacterium
GTAGTAGGAATGCACGAAGTAAAAATAACTGCCCTCCGGCACGCCGGCCAGCAGGTCCTGGGCTGCACGGGCGAACACCCGGTTCCAGCCCATGTCGGCCTACTTCAGGCCGGCCTCCACGGCCCAGCGGGGAAAGCGGCGCACCTCGCCGGGCAGAATCCCCGACGCGGGTGTCGCGCTTCCTCGGAGCGCTCGAAGATCACCTGCGCGCCAAGGCAGATGCCCGGCGTGGGCAGCCCGAGGACCAGCGCCGAACTCCCGCACGGCCTCGCCCATCGGCGGGGTCCAGCACCCCCATGGCCGCCCGCGCCTCCCCACCCAGCACGCCAGGCGCGCTGGGCCGGCGCGGAGGGCATCCTCCGGACGATCGGTGACCTGAAACTGCACACCCAGGGTGGCGCGGGCCGTCTCCACGCTGGCAACTGCCGGCCTGATAGTCGATCGCCGCGACGCGCATCGGTATCCTCCCCGACCGCTGGCCGCAGCACTCCCTGCAGAAGCGCAGCAGTTCCGCCTCGGCCAGGCGCAGGCCGCGCACAGTAACCGTCCGCGTCCGCGGTGACTGGCTCGCCGCAGGCGAGCCAGCACTTCCGGAAGTGCTCAGGCCTTCCAGCCAGGCGGCCACGGCCAGGCGCACAGGGCTTCGCCGGCGCAGCCGCGGGTTAGGCGTCCGGGCGAGCGCCGCAGGGAGCGCGCTCAGCTCGTAATCGTCTCCCCTCCCAGGCGGGCGGCCAGCCGGTTGGTGCGTCGGGAGGCCGGAGGCCGCGCCCGCCGCTGGCTTCGCCACGCCAAGCGATGGCAGGCAGCGCATAGAGCACAGCGCCGGCCAGGAACAGGCCAGCCCGCAGGTGACCCGCGCGCGCGCGCTCCACGAGGCCGGCCTGCAGGAGGATGAAGCGGCGGGCCGTCATCCACTCCGGGCGCCGAGCAGCCCGGAGGCCGCCAGCAGCAGCCCCGGTGGGGAGCCCCCACGCCTGCAGGGGGCTGCGCTGCGCACTCCAGAATCACCAGCCGAGGAAGCGACTAGTGCCGCACCCAACCGCAGCTGAAGTTCGGCGAAGGCTCAGCCGGATCGGGGGAGAAACGGCAGGTCAAGGCCAGCTCAGGCGGCGGCTTCGCCCGGGCCTATCGCCGCCGGGCGCTACCCAGGCAAGTACAGGCAGGCGTAGGCCTCTGCGGTTCTGTTCAGGAGGTTCCAGCTTGCGGCTTCCCGCTGTCGCGCGCAGCGTGGGCGAAGCCAAAGCCAAGGCCCAGCAGCTGCCGAAGGCTGCGGCCTGCCGTACATCGGCGAACAGGTATATGTCCCGTCGGCCGACAGGGAAGCCCAGGTCCTTGGCGACCCGCCCGGCCGGCAGCGTGGCGCCAGGAGGCGAGCAGCAGTGCCGCGAAGGCCGCCAGCAGGCGCGAAGCCCGCCTCGACGACCGGGGCGGGCGAATTCTAGCTCTTGCGCAGGTGCACGTAGGCGGTCTCCTGCCCGCACTCACCTCGACGGCTTCGGGGTGCCGCCGCCAGGACCGCCATCGCCCAGGTTCTCGCCGGTGAGCCTCTCCTGGAAAACGCTGACGGCCTTGTGCAGCTCCTCGGAGCCGGAAAGCTCCAGCTGGATGCGGTCGGTCACGGCCAGCACCGCTCCTTGCGCAGGTTCTGCACGCCGCGCACCAGGTCGCGGACCAGCCCCTCGGCCACCAGCTCCGGAGTGAGCTCCGGGTCCAGGGCCACGGTCAGGGAGCCCTCGTTGAGAACCTTCAGGTGCTCCTTTCGGTGCGCGTCACCAGGATTCCCTGCGGCCCACAGGAAGGACCAGCCGCGACGCGCAGCTCCGCCGGTGCCCGGCCAGGATGGTCCGGATATCGCTCCCGCTTCAGCGCCTCGATGCCGGCAGCTCCGCCTCCTTCATGTCCTTGCCCAGGATCTTGCCGAGCACCTTGAAGTTGGCCTTAGCAGGGTCTCGTCGAACAGCTCCCCTCGTTCTCCCCGCAGCACGACTTCCTTGACGTTGATCTCTTCCCGGATCGCTACCCGCATCGAGGCGAGCACCGCCTTCTCCGCGGGGTCCATGGTGACCAGGTGCAGCGCCTTGAGCGGCTGGCAGATTTAGGTTGTGGGTGAGGTTGCCAGCAGCGCCGGCCCAGCGACCGCGCGCCGGGCCAGCTCCGTGCTTCGCTGCCAGAGCCAGGTCACGGCGGGAGGCCTCGTAGGCCGGAAAGGCGCAGAAGGTGCACCGATTCCGGCATGTCCGGGGTGCGCAGGTTGCGGAAGATCTCCCTCGGTGATGAAGGGGATGATGGGCGCGGCCGCCCTTCACCAGGGTCAGGGCAGCACCGCGCACGGGTCCTGATAGGCCTGGGCCTTTCTCCATCGTGCTCGGTCTCTCGGAGCGCCAGAAGCGCCGCCGGGAGCGGCGGATGTACCAGTTGTTGGTCAGGTCGATGAACTCCACGATCGGGTCGATGGCCTTCTGCAGATCGTAGGCGTCCATCTGGGCGGGTGAACCTCCTGCACCAGGCGCGCCCGCCTCCGAGGATCCAGCGGTCCAGGAGTTTCCGGGTCGGCGGGGGCGGCGGAGGGGGAGGCTCCGTCGATGGCGGCGTAGGTCACGAAGAAGCTGTACGAGTTCCACAGCGGGATGATGACGTTCTTCAAGACCTCCGCACCCGGCATCCAAGTAGCGCAGGTCCTCAGCCTTGACGCAGGCGGAGTGCATCAGGAACAGGCGCAGGGCGTCGGCCCCAAACTCGTTCATCACTCCCATGGGGTCGGTGTAGTTGCGGGCACTCTTGGACATCTTCTTGCCGTCTTCGGCCAGCACCACCCCCATTGACCACCACGTTCTTGAAGGCCGGCTTGTCGAATAAAGCGGCGCCCAGCACCACCAGGGTGTCGACCCAGCCGCGGGTCTGGTCCAGCCCCTCGCTGATGAAATTCCGCCGGGAAATTCACCCTCGAAATGGTACGGGTCTCGAAGGGATAGTGGTTCTGGGCGTGCCGGGCATGGAGCCGCTCTGGAACGAGCAGTCCCAGGATTTCCGGGATGCGGCGCGCATGGTCCCCGCGCAGTCGCGGGGAAGGTCATATGGTCGATGAAGTGCTTGTGCAGGTCGGTGACCTTCTTCCCCGAAAGCTTTTCCAGCTCCGCCCGGCTGCCGATGCACTCCAGGTGCTTTCCAGGCGTACCGTAACTCCAGTCGGATGGGCTCCCCAGGTGGCGGGTGCGGGAGATGGCCCGTCCCCGGGCCCCCTCCAGCCAGTTGCCGAAGCGGCCATCAGCACAGGTGGGCCACCCAGTACAGTCTGGGCATCAGCAGCCACATGCTCTTTTTGACCTTGCCGATGTTCACGAACCAGGAGGAGATGGCCCGGTAGATCAGCAGCAAGGAGCACCTCCAGCAGTGCCGGTAGCTGTCGTAGTGTCTGTAGTACTTCACCAGCCCGGCGGGCCTCAGGTCACGCAGGATCAGCTTGTCCGCCTCCTTGACGAACAGGCCCTGGTAGTCGCTCACCTCCTGGGTGAAGCGGCATTACCGCATCCACGGGGCAGATCGTGGGCACGCCCGTGTCTTTCAAGCAGGGCGTAGTCGTGCTCGCCGAAGCCGGGAGCCATGTACACAATGCCGGTGCCGTCCTCGGTGGACACGTACTCCGCGGTCCAGGTCCGGAAGGCCCCCAAGGCCTGCAGCGGAATCAGGAGGAAGGCGCATCGTCTCCAGCAGGCCAACTCCTGGCCGCTGTATCCTGCGCGATCCAGGTATACGCTCTCGCTGTGGTGGTGGGCGCCCCAGCACTGCTGGCCAGGACATTGGAGACTCCTGCCGGTGGGCTCCTTCATACCAGATGTAGGGGCCCGAAGCCAGGGCCAGGTGGAGGGCAGCGTCCGGGGGTGGTGGTCCAGGCCCAGGGAATCGATCTGACTCCCTGAGCTGGAACTTCACCGTGAAGGGAGGGGTCCTGCACCGTCCTTGTCACCGACCAGGTTGCCGACTTCGAAGTTGGATGGGCGATGGAGGCAGGTAAGGACAGTGTTGGCAGGATGTAGAAGACCCTAGTACAGCAGCCAGCACTTCCAAAACCAGATAATACCCACCCAGATGAGACTCCATGTAGTCCATTTCCATGGTCTTGTAGTCATCATGAAGTCCACCCAGCGCCCAGGCAGGGTAATGATGTGGGTCCCCGCCACTACCAGGTGCTGACGCAGCCACGATCGACGAGGCAGGCCTCGTTGAAGCGGGCCACCCCGTATTCCTCGATCTCAGCACTACCCCAGATGCCCAGCTCCTTTCTCATCTGGTACTAGACCGGCAGCCCGTGGGCCATGCCAGCCGAAGCGCCGCTGCCACCCTGCACCCTCGTTGGTCTGGTAGCAGGGATGGCGTCCTTGATGGTGCCAGGAACGAATACCCGAAATGCGGGCAACCCGGTGGCGAAAGGGAGAGCATCATAAACGCGTCTCGGTCCTGCTTTCGTGGCCCTCCAGGGACTTATTCAGAAAATGCGGTTCTCCGCCAGGAAGCTCAAACCACCTCCTAACTCGGGAAGTAGACTTGGGATCCACCGGCTTGTACAATGCTGCCTCCGCCGCTCCTCTGAAGCGTCGGAAGCATCTCAGAGGAAAGGATGTAGAACCTCATCTGCGCCCGCACGTCACGGTGATTAAGCCTCCTGCGGACCAGTCGCGGTGCTTTTTCTCCTGGCCGGCCAGGTGACGGAACAGTCACCCAGGGCGTGCGCCCGATGCGGCCAGGCCCTCCAGGATGCAGGTCCAGGCGCTCCACCTCGGTCTCCTTTTGAATCCTCCAGGACCAGGAAATCCCCGTGTTCGTATCAGGGGGAGAAGGTGACCGGCTTGAAGGGCTCTTACAGAGCTGAACTACTGGGGCCAAAGACCGGCAAAGACGAAGACCCAGGCACACTCCCCTTACAGCTCCGTGAGCCGCCGTTAGTGCTCCTTCTCCATGTCCGCCATCGTGAGAAGACAACTAGCTGAAGCTTGTTCCGATCAGTGACCCAGAAATCGGCCCGGTAAATTTCCTGGGCCTGCCGCTCCCGGGGCAATGACGAAATCCAGGATCTATAGAGGTGGGCATGGGCCGCCTTCAGCACTAGCCAGTCTTTGTTTGATCCGGTGGTGGCCGAACTGGGTGGACCCACGTCGCTTCAGGCTGCCGTTGCCCAGCAGCTGCAGCAGCAGCCCTCGAAGGCCTTCACCATCTTGCCCCAGCCAACAGGCCCCCCCAGGTCCCCGCCGCGGGACTTGCTCGGACAGGTGGAATGCTCCCGCGCCATAGCCTCAGAGCTGGCTCCCTGCTTGATCTTCTTCAACAGCTCCCCCGCCAACACGCCATCCTGACGGGGTGTTGGTTGGCTCTTACCCATTCCATGAGGGCCACAGTACCCGAAACCACCGCCACCTTGACAACCAGCAACCCCAGGCGAGATCTCGTTGACATCGGCGGGGTCATGCTTTAGATTTGGGGTTGCACGTCCGGCTACCAGCAGCACCTACACCGCTCGCCCCGCAAAGCGGGTGCTGCCTGTCCAAGGAACGCGAACATATGTCCTCTGGGCACTGAAAGCTCTACAACGAGCAGTCCGCCTGCTGGTCAAGGATTTCTACAATTCCGACCTGGAGGTGAGCCTGGCGGCGATCGGCGCCTCCGCCTCCCTGGGCGACAAGGATGACCATGCCCACCTGTACCGCATGCTGGAAAGCGGCAAGCCCCAGGCCGGAAGCCGGCCGCCCATGCAAACCCTGGCCGCCATCGATGCCCCTCTTCCATCGACCAGCTGGCCAAGTATTTCCGATCCTGTTCGCCATCGAGAGATCCAGGGCGCGAAATCCTGCGGCCATCAACAAGATCTCCGCCATCACCAAGGCCCGGGAGCTGAACCGGGCAGTGCTCGTGGAGCCGTCCGCCGCGCGCGAATACTACGAAACCAGCCTGGCCGGCCTGCTGGAGTGGGGGACCTGGAATACAGTCCGGGATTTCCACCTGCTGCGGGCCGCCCCGAGGTAGCGCATACAGGAGGCTACGGCCGGCGGCGGAGGTCGCAGGTTGCTGGAGTATTTCCGGACAGACCGGCCAGCTGGACCGCAACACCCTGGGCTGCTACCTCTGCGCCTTCGAGCTCGAGACCGCCAATCCGCCGGCCAACTTCAGCGTGGTGGATCTGCTGGCCGGCTCCGACCCGCGGGCCACCACCTCCTCTTGATCTCGCTGGCGGCAAGCTTCAACGGGCACATTCCCAACCCTGGGCGCATCTTCCGCCTCCTGCTGCGCCTGCCGTACGTGGATCCGGACACCGAGACGCACACGGCCCTTCATCGCCGGAGTACGTCGGCGGAAATCCGTTCCCACTACCCTCTGCTGGTCAACGAGTTCGTGTTCACCACCTCGGCCAACCTGGAGGCCGTGTTCGCCAAGGTCAAGAAACAGCACATCTCGCTCAAGGGGCTCAAGGAACGGGAGGACCCTGCTGGCCGTGATCCTGGCCAAGCTGCTGGAGCAGTACGCCTACCCGCGAGCTGCTGGCCGACACGCAGTCCTACTACCGGGGCGACGGCGGCTTCAGCCCCGCCTCCCTGATCGGCCGGATCCAGGGAGGCGCTGGGTCGGCCGCACCCGAGGACGAGCAGCCGCCTCGCCACCTGCTTCCGCTTTCGCCACGAGCGACCGGCTCGGTGCGCCTGAACGTGGCCCAGACCCTGGGCAGGGCCGACCGGGCAGCGCCCGCCCTGCTGCGGCGCCTAAACCGCCTGATCCGCGTGGCGGGAATCCTGGAGGTCAGGGCCTCGGCCAAGAAGATCATGGAGGTCCTGTCCTTCGCCCGCGAGGAGCGGGTGGGCTTCCTGGAAGAGTCCTCCGTGGTCACCCTCTGCCAGCTGCTCAACCGGCCGGCCATCGAGCAGGCCAAACTGGTGTTTGCCTCCCCGTTGAAGTACCCGCATTCCTTGAGCGGCTATATCCGGGGGGCGCGCTACGTTCCGGCCAGGATCTTCATCCCGGCCCTGCTCAAGCTCCTGCTGCAGCCCGAGCTGCCCCCCCGTCTGCGTGACCTGGCCATCGATTCCCTGAAGAACATGGACCTGGCGGAGATCAAGGGCCTGCCGGCCGCGCTGATCCGGGCTGCCCGCCTGCCGGGGCTGGAGCCCGCCCGCCTGTCCGACCTGGCCGCGATCATCGCCCGCTACGGGGACGCGGGCATCCTGCAGCCCCTCCTGGAGCTCACCGGCGGCACGGACCAACAGCTGGTGGAGCTGGGCCTCCGCTCCCTGCGCAGCCTGGCCCTGCGGGAGTGCAGCCTGCCGCTGGACGTGCTGACCCACCGCCTGTACCTGCTGCTGGAGCACAAGCAGAAAAGCGTGCGGGTCGAGGCCCTGCTGACCCTGATCGTGCTGCACGACGACTACGCCACCCAGATCCTGGATGACTACCTGCACTCCGAGGACGCGCAGGCCATCGTGCAGATCCTGGCCAACCTGGATCGTCCCCTGTCGCGCGATACGGTCAACTTCCTGCTCAAACTGCTGCCCACGCCCAGCGCGGCCGTGCACCGGGAGCTGCGGCGCATCCTGCCCGAGCTCTGCCAGGGCAGCGGCGCCGAGGAAATGCGGGTCGCCCTGGCGGAAGCGCTCAAGGGCAAAGACGGGGCCCCGGTGGTGACTGCAGTCTCGGCTCCCGACTCCGGCTTCATCGAGCATGCCAAGCTGGACTTCAAGTTCCGTCGCGAGAACGCCCAGGTGCTGACCGTGCTCTTCACCGACATGGTCGGCTTCACCGCCACCAGCGAGCGCACGGCGGCCTCCAGCCTGATCAAGCTGATCGGCTCCTACGAGGACATCGCCCTGTCGGCCATCGCCTCGCTGCACGGCACCCTGGTCAAGAAGCTGGGCGACGGCCTGCTGGCGGTGTTCAAGCATCCCTTGAACGCCGCCGTGGCCTCCCTGCAGATCCAGAAGAAGATCCGGGAGTACAACCAGTTCCGCACCGACGCGGAGAAGTTCAACGTGCGCATTGGGCTGAACACCGGCATGGTGATCCGCAAGGACGGTGACGTGTTCGGGGACACGGTCAACGTGGCCGCCCGGATGCAGAGCTCCGCCAGCCCGGGGGACATCCTGCTCACCCAGGCCACCTACGAGGAGATCAAGGAGTACGTGCGCTGCACTCACCTGGGCGCCCTGCAGCTCAAGGGCAAGGCCGAGCCGGTCACCGCCTACTCCGCGGATGAGGTCTTGATCGACGTAAACCGCCTGCTGGCCGAGGCCCGGGAGCCGCAGCCCGCCGCCAAGGGTTCGCGCACCACGGGGCAGCTCAAAGAGTCCATGTTCGAGCCCGTCTTCAAGGTGCCCGAGGGGGGCGCCAGGCCCGCCCTGGAGGCCAAGCAGGTCGCCAGCCTGCAGGGCCTTTTCAAGGACTTCGCCAGGGCCGCGGAGGACCTCTCCAAGGACTACCACGAGGAATACGCCTTCAAGCGCTACCTGCAAGATAAGTGGCACGAGCTGTTTCGGCCCACCCTTTGACTCTTTTTCCCCGGAATGTTATAGTGGACCCTGCAAATTGGAGGCATATTGGTAGGCAAAGAGCAGCGGATCAACGAGAAGATCCAGGTGCGCGAGGTACGGCTCATCGACGAAAAAGGTGAGCAGAGGGGGATCGTGCCCACGGTGGAGGCCATGGAAATGGCCCGCCGGACCGGGCTGGACCTGGTGGAGGTTTCGCCGACCGCAAGCCCCCCGGTCTGCAAGCTCCTGGATTACGGGAAGTACCGCTTCGAGCAGGAAAAGAAGCTGCGCGAGGCCAAGAAGAAGCAGAAGCTGGTCAAGCTCAAGGAAATCCGCATGCAGCCCAAGATCGAGGAGCACGATCTGGCCTTCAAGACCAAGCACATCATGGAGTTCCTGGGCGAGGGCTTCAAGGTCAAGGTCACGATCCGTTTCCGCGGCCGGGAGCTGGCCCACACCGAGCGCGGGCGGGACGTCCTGAACAAAGTGCTGGAGCTCCTGGGGGAATCCTTCATCGTGGATAAGACACCGGTCATGGAAGGCCGGATGATGTCGATGTTCATCAGTCCGAAATCGAAGAGGTAGCTTTGATGCCAAAGATCAAAACGCACAAGAGCGCCGCCAAGCGCTACAAGCTGACCGGCAGCGGCAAGGTGCGCTACAAGAAGCAGGGATTGCGCCATATCCTGACCAAGAAGAACGCCAAGCGCAAGCGGCGGCTGCGGCTCCCGGCGATTCTCTCGAGCGCGGAAGTAAAGCGCGTAAAGCGCCTGCTGCCCAATGGTTGAGCCGGAAGGAGTGAAAGAAAAATGCCGAGAGCTGTAGACGGAAGCAGAAGACGAAGCCGGCGGAAGAAGATCCTCGGACTGGCCAAAGGCTTCTGGGGCGGACGCCGCAAGCTGTTCCGCGTGGCCAAGGGCGCGGTGATGAAGGCCGGAGCCTACGCCTACCGCGACCGCAAGGCCCGCAAGGGCGAGTTCCGGGCGCTGTGGATCACCCGCATCTCCGCGGCCTGCCGCGCCCAGGGTCTGAGCTACTCCGCTTTCACGCGGGGCCTGTCCCTGGCCGAGGTGAGCCTGAACCGCAAGGCCCTGTCCAACCTGGCCATCGAGGACCCGGCGGCCTTCACGGCCCTGGTGGAGAAGGCCCGCGCGAGCCTGACGGCAGCACCGAAATGATCAGCCTGGAGCAGATCCGCCTCCTGGAAGCCCGGATCAACAAGGCGGTGGAGCTGATCCGGAGCCTGAAGGACGAGAACAAGACCATGCGCCGGGCCGTGAACACGGCCCAGACGCGCATGCGCGAGCTGGAGAAGCTGGTCGGGGATTTCAAGTCCGACCAGCAGGAGATCGAGCAGTGCATCCTGCGCGCCCTGGAAAACCTGGACCGCCTGGAAGAGGAGGTCACGGAAAAGAAGGGCCGCAAGGAACCCGTCCCCGCGCGCGGCGAGGCCGCCCGGGAGCGGGCCCGCGGCTCAACCGAGGAGCAGGCCAAGCCGGAAGGCGCGGCCGAGGAGGCTTCGAGCCTGCCTCCCGGCACGGCGGGCGGCGGTCCCGGCGAGAAAGAGCTGGACATCTTCTAGGGTGGGGCGGTGAACGAACGCAGCGTCGAGGTGAGCATCCTGGGCTCCTCGTTCACCATCCAGTCCCACTACGATCCCCGCTACATGAGCGAGGTGGTCGCTTATTTAAAGGAAAAAATCCGGGAGGTGCAGATTTCTTCCGGCGCCCAGGACCCGCTGAAGATCGCCCTGCTGGCGGCCCTGAACGTGGTGGACGAGCTGCTGCGGAAACGCGGCGAGGATTCCCGGGAAATCGAGGAAATCACGGAGCGGCTTATCGAGAGAATCGACCAGAGCCTGGTGGAAAACTGACCCTGCGGTGCTCGCGAGGGGGATGATTATCTTCTTGGGTCAAACCTGATCCTTGGGATTCCATATATCGGGGTTGAATGCCTACCGGCGAAAGCCGAGAAACACGATTCCCCGACGCGGAGACCCACTTGAACACGCTCGTGGTTCAAGAGGATGCTTCTCCGGACGGCACTCGCGGGGTTTTTTATTGCCCGGCGTCCCGCAGCACTTCCGCCGGGTCCAGGCCCTCCAGGTCGCAGCCCTCCACGGTGACGATCCAGGCGGCCAGGCGGTTGGCCAGGCGCGCGGAGCCCTGGGCGGAGAAACCCCGCAGCTGGCCGTACAGGTAGCCGGCGGCGAAGCAGTCCCCGGCCGCGGTGGTGTCCACGGGAGTGACCGGGAATCCGGCGACCCTGGACACCTGGCCGAAAAAGTTGACCAGGCAGCCCTCCGCCCCGATTTTCAGGACGGCCTGCGGAGCCAGCTCGCCGGCCGCCTCGGCCAGCTCGCCGTCCGCGAGGCCTTCGCCCAGCAGCAGCCGGAACTCCTCGCGGTTGCCGAACAGCACCTCCACGTGGGCGGGAATCCAGGACAGGTACTGCTGGCGGTAGCGCCGCACCGCAAAAGGGTCGGCCAGGTCGAAGGCCACGCGCACCCCTTCGGCCAGGGCCGTGGAACCGGCCAGCAGCGCCGCCTGCTTCTGGTTCTCGGTGTCCCACATGTAGCCGGTGAGGTACAGGTAGCGGGAGCGGATCAGCAGCTCCCGGTCCAGGTCCTCCGGCGTGTACTCCCGGCAGGCGCCCAGGAAGGTGAACATGGTGCGCTCGCGGTCCGGGGTCACCAGGATGACCGAACAGCCGGTCGGCTGCCGCTTGCGGGCCAGGCGGGTGACCACGCCCTGCGCGCGCAGGATCCTGCCGTACTCCTCCCCTTCCGGGTCGCAGCCCACCGCGCCGCTGTACACGGGCGGGGGCACCGCCTCGGCGCGGGAAAGGCAGGCCACGGCCCGCACCGTGTTGGCGGCGCTGCCCCCCGGGATGCTGCGGTAGCTCTCGGCCAGCGCCAGCACCCTGCGCATCTGGGCGTAGTCCACCAGGTTCATCGTGCCCTTCGGCGCGCCCACCTGCGGCGACGACGGCATCCGCGACGGCGGCGACACGGTCGAAAAGGGGGTTCTCCAGCCCGAAAACCGAATACTCTGCGCTCAAGCTCTTGTCCTTCGTTGACAGGTTAGGCGCGGTTCACTATAGTAGCCCAGGTGCCGCGGCAGGCCGTCCAGGCGCCCGGGCGCAGACAGTGATCACCAGCCAGCAGATTTCCAGGTACTACGAGGAATACGGCGAGCAGGAGGTGACCTTCACCCGGCAGGTGAGCCAGATCCTGCGCCTGCTGCCCAAGTTCGTGTACCTGAAATGCCAGGCCGACACCCTGCCCTGCATCATCTACTCCAGCTCCCTGCGGGAGGCCAAGGTGCATCGCCAACCTGCGCGCTCGAGTCGCTGCGCCTGCTGCAGCAGGCCGGCGGTGCGCTGAGCTTGCGCTTCTGCTTCGCGCGCGAGGGCGGCGGGCGCCTCCCTGGCCTTCTTCGTCGCCGCCAGGCTGGCGGCCCAGACGGCGTACAACCGGGAGACCCCGGACCTGTACTTCCTCTCCCTGGACTACACCCACCGCCCGCCGGACGACCTGATCGAGATGCTGGGCGAGCTGCAGGAGGCCAGCCGCAACGCCCAGAAGCGCGCGGAGGAGCGCATCGAGGTGAACCCGGCCAGCATGAAGCACCTGGGCCTGGAATCCCGGGAGGCGGTCCTGGTCGTGGACGGCGTCGAGGGCCGCTGCCTGCTGCGCGACCTGTCCTTCTCCGGCGCCAAGGTCCTGGTCCACGGCAAGGCGGAGGCCTTCCTCGAGAAGCCGGTCCTGCTGCGCCCGGACTTCAGCGACCGCCGCGCCCCGGTGACCCTGGCCGGACGGGTGCTGCGCTGGGAGGGCATGGCCAACCGCGAGGACATCGGGGCCATCGCCATCCGCTTTGAGGAGGGCGTCCCCATCCAGTACAAGCTGGCCATCAACGCCTGTCTGCGCCACGGCCGCGCGCCGGCGGCCCGGGCTTCCGGGGTACCGGGCTTACGCCGCGCGCCGCGAAGAATCCGAGAAATGAGCCGCCGCGATAGCGGGCTGCGCGCCAGCCGGACGACCCCCTGGCCCGCATCGCCTACCTGGCGATCGACAGGCTCGCAGGCCCGGCAGATCGGCAGCTTCCAGCTGGACTCCGGCCGTGCCGCTGCCCATCGAGCTGCCGCCGGAGCAGCGGGCCCGCGGCCCGAGGACATCAGCTGGCAGGCCATCATCGCGGCCATGCTCAAGGTCCTGGCCTACCGCCCGGAGGCGGCCGAGGCGGACTACTACCGCCGCTTCATCCTGGCGGCGCAGCCGGACATCAAGGAAGAGTTCACCCGGGCCGGGATCCTCAAGGCGGAGCGGGGGGAGCTGGACCTGGCCCTGGAGATCTTCCGGTCCATGGCCGGCCTGTTCCCGGACTGCGGCCAGACGCGCAACAACCTGGCCCTGGTCTACGAGCAGCAGGCCGACCGGCCTGGAAGCCGCCGGGGAGGCGGATCGGGCCGCGAAGGCTGCGCGAGCAGGCCTTCGCGGCCTACAAGGCCGCCCTGGCCGCGGAGCCGGAGCTGGCCGCCTGCCACCTGAATTTCGCCCACTTCTACCTGCGCGGCGGCAACCCGGGCAAGGCCCGGGAGCACCTGGAGCTGTTCCTGAAGCACAACACGGACCCCGAGCGGGCCGAGCAGGCCCGCGCCCTGGCCCGCCGCCTGGAGGGCTACGAACGGGTGGAGCGCGACCTGCGCCGAGGCCTTCGACGCCATCCAGCTGGGCCGGGAGGCCGAGGCCTTGAGCCTGCTGGAGCCCGTCACGCGGGAGCACCCCGAGCTGTGGAACGCCTGGTTCCTGCTGGGCTGGGCCCGGCGCAGGCTGGGCGAGCTACCGGCAGGCGCGGGAGGCCTTCGAGACCTCCCTGCGCCTGAATCCCGCCAACCCCGACGCCCTGAACGAGCTGGCCATCTGCCTGCTGGAGCTGGGCGAGCCGGCCGAGGCCCGGCGGCGCCTGGAGGAGGCCAGCCGCCTGGACCCCGGCAACCCCAAGATCCTCTCCAACCTGGGCGTGGCCACCCTGCGCGTCGGGGGACCGCAGCGAGGCCCGCCGCCTGTTCCAGGCCGTCCTGCGGACTAGCGCCCGACGACCCCATCGCCCGCGGCTTACCTGGAAAAAGAAAATTAAGTTTTAAAGCCCGGAATGACGATTTAGGGATTAAGGCAAGTTTTGGCCTGCTCCACCCGGGGGGAGGGCCTTCCTTGCCGCTATCGTTAGTATCGTCTTTTTTAGAGGGAGGTTTAGGGGAATCGTCGAGGGGCCGGCCCGGCCCGTTTCCAGGCGCGGGAAAGGAAGCCCGCGCCACACACCAATCAGGGAGGAGCTATGATCATCAACCACAACATGAGCGCTCTGTTCGCCCAGCGGCAGCAGAAGCTCAACAGCTGGGTCCTGGACAAGAACATGGAGAAACTGTCCTCGGGCCTGCGCATCACCCGCGCCGGGGACGACGCCTCCGGGCTGGCCGTGTCCGAGAAGATGCGCAGCCAGATCCGCGGCCTGAACCGCGCGGAGAAGAACGCCATGGACGGCATCTCCTTCATCCAGACCACCGAAGGCTACCTGCAGGAAAGCCAGGACATCATCCAGAGGCTGCGCGAGCTGTCCGTGCAGGCGGCCAACGGGATCTACGCCGACGAGGACCGCATGCAGATCCAGGTGGAGGTGTCCTCGCTGGTCGACGAGGTGGACCGCATCGCCTCGCACGCCCAGTTCAACGGCATGAACCTGCTCACCGGCCGCTTCGCCCGCGAGACCGGCGAGAACATGGTGACCGCCTCCATGTGGTTCCACGTCGGGCGCCAACATGGACCAGCGGGTGCGGGTGTTCATCGGCACCATGACCACCGAGGGGCTGGGGCTGCGCCAGCTAGGCCAGCAAGGAGATCCTCTCGGTCTCCACCCCCGACCAGGCCAACCGGGCCATCGGGGTGCTGGACGAGGCCCTCAAGCACGTGAACAAGCAGCGGGCGGACCTGGGCGCCTACCAGAACCGCCTGGAGTTCACCGCCAAGGGCCTGGCCATCGGCGCGGAGAACATGCAGGCCTCGGAAAGCCGCATCCGCGACGCGGACATGGCCGAGGAGATGGTCGAGTTCACCAAGAACTCGATCCTGCTGCAGTCGGCCACCGCCATGCTGGCCCAGGCCAACCTCAAGCCGCAAACCGTATTGCAGCTGCTGGGGTAGAGGGCTATATTTAGATTGGAGGCATAGAGTCTCACCGTTCTGATCTTTGAAAATCCTCACCCTCCTGCAGGCTATGCGAGGGAAAGGGATCCGTCGGGCGGGCGCCGGACAAGGCGCCGCTCGAGGATCTCCTTGCCGGACAGGGAAGCACGGGAACGGCTGCGGAGCCCAGCGCGAGAACCTCCGCAGGGACCTTGTCGGCATAGGCTGAAGAAAGGCAGGGAAGCCTTTCTCGGGGGATATCAAGGAGGGTGAGATGATCATTAACCACAACATGAGTGCGCTGTACGCCAACCGGGTGCTCAAGTTCCAGAACTGGGAAGTGAACAAGAACATCGAGAAGCTTTCCTCTGGAATGCGCATCAACAAGGCGGGCGATGACGCATCAGGGCTGGCGGTCTCCGAGAAACTGAGGTCGCAAATCCGGGGCCTGAACCAGGCGGAGCGGAACATTGAAAACGCCGTCTCCTTCATTCAGGTTTCGGAAGGCTACCTGGCGGAGACCCACGACATCCTGCACAGGATCCGGGAGCTGGCGGTGCAGTCCGCCAACGGCATCTATTCCGACGAGGACCGGATGCAGATCCAGGTGGAGGTGTCCCAGCTGGTGGACGAGGTCAACCGGATCGCCTCCCACGCGCAGTTCAATGGGATGAACATCCTGACCGGGTCCTTCGCCAACCCCGCACTGGGGGGGACGGAAATCCGGACGATGTACTTCCAGGTAGGCGCCAACATGGACCAGAGGGAACGGGTGTTCATCGGGACCATGACGGCCCAGGCCCTGGGACTCCAGGGCACGACTGCCAGGGAATCGATCTCGATCTCGACGCCGGAGAAGGCCAACAAGGCCATCGGCATGGTGGATGCGGCCATGAAAGTGGTTTCCAAGCAGCGCGCCGACCTGGGCGCGTACCAGAACCGTTTCGAGATGGCCGCCAAGGGTGTGGCGATCGCCGCCGAGAACATGCAGGCGGCCGAATCGCTCATCCGGGACGTGGACATGGCCTCCGAAACCGTGCAGTTCGTGAAGAACAACATCCTGGTGCAAACCGGCACGGCGATGTTGGCGCAGGCCAACCTCAAGCCGCAGAGCGTGCTGCAGTTGCTGAGCTAGAATGTAGAGTGTTACGGCTTCGTTCCCGAAAAGGAGAGGTTACTGGACGTCACCTCTCCTGCAAGCGGATGGGGGGGGTCGCGCACCTCCCCGTCCATTCTTTCACGGAGGAAAGATCATGGGAATGAAAATTCCTGGCATAACAGGCTCCGCCATTCCGCCGGAGCTGATCGTCACCAGGCATGAGCCGCCGGCGGCCATGGATGGCGCGCGGAGGTCGCCCGGAGGCCCGCGGCGATGCCGCGCCGGAGGCTCCGCCGACCCTCAGCGCCGAGGAGGTCCGCCGCTCCGCCGAGCTGCTGGAGCAGACCTTCCGGCTGTTCAACAAGAAGCTGCGCTTCAGCGTGAACGAGGAGATCAACCGCGTCGTCGTAAAGGTGCTCGACGCCAAAACCGATAAGCTAATAAAGGAGATCCCGCCGGCGGAAATTCAGCGGCTGATCGCCAGGATCAAGGAGACGATCGGCCTGCTGTTCGACGAGCAGATTTAGAGATATTCTGGATTCATGTCCGACCTGAGCATACCCGGTGTAACCAGCAAGTATAATACCGAGAAAAGCATCCAGGCTCTGGTCGAGACCGAACGCATCCCGCTCAAGCGCCTGGAGGCCGAGCGCCAGATCCTGCAGGACCAGCGCGGCGCCTGGCTGAACCTCAACCAGAGGATGAACACCGTGCGGGAAGGCGCCCGGGAGCTGTACGGCTTCCAGAACCCCTTCAACAACAAGCTCGCTGATTCCTCCGACCAGTCCATCCTGACGGCCACCGCGGCGCGCACGGCCCAGGAGGACAAGGTCGACATCCGGGTCAAGCAGGTGGCCGCGGCGGACCGCTTCCTGTCCCGCTCCCTGCCCCGCGACCAGAAGGCCCCCGCGGGCCTGTACCGCTTCACGATCGGGACCGAGGAGGTAAAGGTCAACTTCCGCGGCGGCACCCTGCGGGAGCTGGCCGCCGCCATCAACGCCCGCGGCGGCAAACTGCTGGCCGCCTCGGTGGTGGAGGACACCCCCACCACGCAGGTTCTGGTCATCGAGTCCAAGAAAACCGGCGCGGCCAACCCGCTGGGCCTGCACGATCAGGCCGCCGCCTTTGCCGTCCAGATCGGCCTGCTGGAGCGCTCCCCCACGGCCGGCCGCGCGCTGCCCATCAGCCCGCAGAGCCTCGCCGCGGGGCAGGGCGCGACGATCGCCGAGGGCGTGCTGACGCCTCGCCCCCGGCGCGGAGGCCCGCCTGCCCGTCCAGCCTGGCATCACCTTGAGCGGCACCATGGTGCTTTCGTTAGAGGCCAAGGTTACCGTCCTGCCCGAGGCGGCGTTGGTGAAGCCCTCCGCCCCTCCCGGCCCGGACATCCCGGGAACCGGCGGCATCGACTACAAGGGCATCCACGTGGAGAGCGCCCCATCGCGCACGGTGCTGCCCGCCTGGGAACAACCCGCGCCGGCCGCCCAGCGGGTTGACGACCCGGCCGTGCTTTTCGCCGAAGCCCAGGGCCGCAGCGTGGCCCTGCCGCCGCTCAAGGATTCCACCGAGTTCTATACCGTGGAGGTCGGCCCCGGCGAGCTGCCCGGTGAGATCTCCGCCCTGGTCCTGCGCAACCGCAACACCCACCGGGTGGTGGAGGTGCGGGGCGTGCGCGTCTACGACAAGGCGGCCCGCGGCGACTTCCGTCCGGCCCGGCCCCTGTCTACCGCCCAGCGACGCGGTTCTCGAGATGGACGGCGTGGAGGTGACCCGACCGGAGAACACCTTGAGCGACCTGCTGCCCGGGGTGACCTTGAACCTGCATTCCGCGGGCGACAAGCCGGTCACCCTGGACGTGCACAAGGACCTGGAGTCCATCAAGAACTCGCTGATCCGCTTTTTCGGCAACTACAACGACCTGCTCACGCGGGTGGACATCCTGACCCGCAAGGACGAGTCGGTGATCCGCGACGCCCAGTTCCTGAGCGACCAGGAGCGGGAACAGGCGGCCCAGGAGCTGGGCCTGTTCACCGGCAACACGACCCTGATGCAGCTGAAAAGCCGGCTGCAGCGCATCATGATGGACCCCTACCCCACCGACGGGGGCCGCGAGCTGTCCCTGCTGGCCCAGATGGGCATCACCACCTCCGGCGGCTCCATTCAGGGCGGGGCGCTCAACAAGAGCCTGCTGCGCGGCTACCTGCAGATCGACGAGACCAGGCTGGAGCAGGCCATCAACCGGAATCCGGAGTGGGTCCGGCAGCTTTTCGGCAACGACCGGGACAAGGACCTGGTCGTGGACTCGGGCGCCGCCTTCGCCACGGACGGCTACCTGAAGGCCTACGTGGATACCAGCGGCATCGTGTCCGGCCGGGTCGGCGCCCTGGCCGACAGCATCACCCGCAAAAACCGAGAGATCGACGCCTACAACAAGCACCTGGTGGAATACGAACAGGAGCTGCGCCGCAAGTTCGGCATCATGGAAGGCGCCCTGGACAACCTGGAACAGAGCTCGCGGGCCATCGAGAACCTCAACCGGCGCCAGGAATAACAGGAGAGCCTATTGGAGATCCGGATCAACGATCAGCCCCTGGCCTTCAGCCTGGAGAACGAGCGGACCCTCGGGGAGGTGGTCCGGGGGCTGGAGCAATGGCTCTCCGCCTCCGAGCTGGTGCTCTGCGAGGCGCGCTGCGCGGGCCGGGACCTGCTCGGCCGCCCCGCCGGAGGAGTGGTCCGCCACCCCGCCGGCGGAGGTCCAGCGGCTGGAGCTCACCGTCCGGCACGCCTCGGAGCTGCGCCTGGACAATCTGCGCACCCTGCAGGAGTTCCTGCGGGCCGTGCAGGCCTTCGCCGCCGCGCCCGAAGCCCGCGGCGCGGAGGAGCTCCAGCGGGGCTACCCCCTGTTCCTGGACAGCCTGCGCCGCCACTTCAGCGAGGCGGAAATCGGGGGCGAGCTTCCGGGACTGGCCGCGCTGGCCCCCGGCCCGGGGCCCGAGGAGCTGTGCCGCCTGGCCCCCGAGGCCCGCGCCGGCCTGGCGGCCGCGGCATCTTCGCCTCGAGCAGCGCATCGGCCTGCGCCTGGAGGAAGCGGAGGACCCCCGCGCGGCGCTCGCCCGGCTTTCCGCCGAGTTGGAGGCCACGGCGGCCGGAATCAGCGAGGTCTCCGTGCTGCTGGCCACCGGCCGGGACCGCCAGGCCATGGAGGCGGTGGTGCGCTTCTCCGAGTTCTGCCAGCGCCTGCTGCGCCTCTTGAGCAGCCTGGGGGTCCCGGCGGTTGGCGGCCAGGAGCCCCGGGAGTTCTTCGCCGAGCTGAACCGGGTGCTGCAGGACCTCTTGGCCGCCTTCCAGGCCCGGGATACCGTGCTGATCGGCGACCTGCTGGAGTACGAGATCGCCCCGCGGCTGCGCCAGCTGAAGGCGGTGCTGTGATGCCCTGGGTCCTGCTGCAGGTGGCGCCCGTTCCTCCCGACCGCGGACAGCCGCAGCACCGGCTTGTTCCTGCTGATCAGCGGCATCGTGGTCCTGTTCCTGATCGTGGGCGGGGTCATCGTCTCCCGGCGCCGGCGCTACATGGACCCCGGAGGCCCGGCGCAAGTACAGCCGTCAGGTGTTCCACAAGATGGCCCGCAATCTCGGCCTGTCCAGGATGCACATCGACTACCTGGAGTACCTGGTCCGGGTCTGCAAGGTGCAGCAGCCCTTCCTGGTGTTCTCCAACCCCGGCCTGCTGGACGACCTGCTGCGCAAGGGCATCTACTCCCTGCAGCAGAACGCGGCGCTCAAAGCCGAGGACCGCGAGCGGCGCATGGCCCACCTGTTCCAGATCAAGCAGATCATCGAGCGCAACGCCAAGCGCGCCGTGGGCATCAGCTCCACCAGCTTCCTGCGCATCGGGCAGGGCCTGACCATCACCCCGGAGGGGGGAATGCAGTACCAGTGCCGGGTCATGTCCAACATGCGCGACCTGCTGGCGGTGAGCGCCCCGGCCGGCGACAAGGGCATCCCCGTGCGCTGGTCGCGCGGCACGCGGGTGAAGCTCTCCTTCTGGCGCGAAGGGGACGCCGGGTACAGCTTCGAGAGCAAGGTCGTGGCCTACGACACGATCAAGGGGGTGCCCTGCATCCTGATCCAGCACTCCCGCAGCCTGCGGCGGGCGCAGCAGCGCAAGTACCGGCGCAGCCCGCTGAACCGCCCCTGCTTCTTCTACCCGGTGCACATCGTGGAGCAGCAGGAGGGGCGCACGACGGAGCGCAAGGCCCTGGTGCAGGCCAACCGGCGCCTGCTCGGGCACCTGCTGGACATCTCCGCGGGGGGCTGCTCGATCTCCAGCCTCGGCGCCGCTGCCCACCGGCAGCCTCTGCAAGCTGGAGTTCGAGATCCGCCGCCAGAGCCGGATCGTGGTGTTCGGCAAGGTCAAGCGCACCCGTGGGCTGAAATCCCAGCACGGCGGGGTGATGCACGTGATGTTCACCACCCTCTCCAGCCAGCACCTGAACCAGATCTACACCTTCGTGTACGGCTACTCCCCTCCCGGCACCCCGCGCCCCGCGGCCGCGCGTTGACCCTCCAGCCCGGATCACGTACCATGGCCGGGTGCAGTCCGTCACGGAACTGATCAGCCGCGACCCCGAGACGACCATCCGAGGCGGGCCGGCGCATCGGCGAGCGCCTGGAGCCGGGCGCCGTGCTGTCCCTGGAGGGCGTGCTGGGCTCCGGCAAGACCACCCTGGTCAAGGGGATCGCCCTCGCCCTGGGGATCGAGGAGGCGGTCACCAGCCCCACCTTCACCCTGGTCTCCCGGTACCGGGGCAGCGCGCGCGGCGCGACCTGGACCTGGTGCACATCGACCTGTACCGCATCGCGACGAGCGGGAGCTGGAGGACCTGGGGCTGGAGGAGATCCTGGCGGCGCCGGCCATCACCGTGATCGAGTGGGGCGAAAAAGCGCGCTCGTTCCTGCCCCCGGACACGGTCCACCTGCGCCTGGACCTGCAGGCCGACGGCGCCCGGCGCCTGGTGCTCACGGGGCTGGAGCTGTGAACGTGCTGGCCGTGGACACGGCCACCGAGGCCCTGGGCCTGGCCCTGCGCGCAGGGGAGCACACCCGCAGCGAGCTCGCGCTGGCCGGTTTACGCCACTCCGAGACCCTGCTCCCGCAGGTCCGCCGCCTGCTGGACGACTCCGGCCTCGAGCCCGCGGACCTGGACCTGATCGTCTGCTCCCTGGGGCCGGGTTCCTTCACGGGCATCCGCATCGGGCTGGCCGCGGTCAAGGGCCTGGCCTTCGCCGCGCGGCCCGGAGGCACGCCCCTGGTCGGGGTCTCCACCCTGGAAGGCCTGGCCTGGCGGCACCGCCGCCTGGCCTTCCCCGTGGCGGTGGTGAACGCCTCCCTGCGCCGCCGTTTCCACGCGGGCCTGTTCCGGGGAGGGGCTGCTGGAGGGGGAGTTCCTGGAGGAGGAGCTGGAGGAGCTGGCCGCGCGCCTGGCGGGCGAACCGGCGCTCGCCCTCGGCCGGCTCGGGGGCCGAGCGGCTCTACGAGCTGCTCGCGGCGGCGGGGACCGAGGGGCTGCTGCTGGACGCCGCCGCCGCGCCGGCGGACCCCGTGGGGCTCCTGGAGGCGGGCCTGGCCCGCTACCGCCAGCGCCGGCCCCACGCCGGAGCCCGTGCCGCTGTACTTGCGGAGGAGCGAGGCCGAGATCGCGGCGGCTAAGGCGCGGACTCAGTCCTTTTTTCTTTCTTCTTGCCCAGCAGGCCGCCCAGGTCGGGCAGCGCTCCGGGGCGGGCCCGGGCCGCCTCGATGTTCTCCTGCTGGATGGCCTCGTAGACTTCCTTGCGGTAGACCTTGACGTTCCCGGGGGCCTGGATGCCGATCTTGACCTGGTCGCCCTTGATGTCCACGACCGAGATCTCGATCTGATCGCCGATCATGATGCGCTCGTCGATCTTCCGGGAGAGCACCAGCATGGCGCGGCCTACCTTGTCCCGCACCAGCTCGGCCAGGATGGGGTGCCGCACCTGCCAGCGCGGGTCGGCGGAGATGGCACTGCCGGCCGGTGCGGGTTCTCCCGGTTGACGACGAGCGGCCCCTGGAGGTTGGCGGTCATCTGCCGGGGGTCCTCGGGAATGGTGACGATGGCGAACACCAGGGCGTCCTCCGGCTTCAGGATGCCGATTTCCGCCAGGTCCTCCGGGGCGACCGCCGGGCGAGTAGTCGGGCGCGGAACACCCGGGGCTCGATGAGCACGAAGGCGATCTCCACCACCTCCAGGGACTGCAGCCAGTAGAAGGGCGCCTGGTCGGCGTCCAGCAGCGCGTAGTCGTGCAGGCTCTCGAAGCCCAGCACGCCGAAGGGGAAGCGGATCCTCTGGCGCTCGTCCAGCTCGACGCTCCCGAAGGGCTTGGTGAGGATCGTGGCCACGGGCCTACCTCAGGAAGTCCAGGAGGGTCGGCCGCAGGATGCGGGCCGCCGTGGACAGCGTGGCCTGGTGGGTGTACTCCAGCATCTTCAGCTCGGTGATCGCCTGGCTCAGGTCCAGGTCGCGTTCCTGGGAGTCCAGCTTGGTGTACTCCGGCTTCTCCCAGGCCAGGCGCTTGCCGGCCACCTCCAGGCGGGTGTCCCGCGCCCCGATCTCGGCCAGGTGGGAGGTGAGCGTCTCGACGGAGTCGTCGATGCCCCTCAAGGCCGAGCCGCCGACCGCCTCCTGGTCGCCCCGGTACAGGCTGTTGCGCAGGTGCATGACCATGTCGAACACCGACCCGCCGTAGACCGCGGCGGAGTCCGCCGCGTTCAGCGGCGGGGCGCCGTCGCCCCGGGACAGCACGCCCAGGTCCTGCAGCACGGTGCCCTGCCCCACGTCCTCGACCCAGATCTGGTGCGGGTAGGTCCCCTCCAGCGCCAGGGAGTTCTTCACCGGGTCCAGGCGCGCCTTCACCGGGGCCTGGGAGGCGTTGATCCGCTCGATGATGGCGAAGACGTTGTCCCCCTCCTTGAGGTCGATCTGCACGCCGTCGATGCGGATCGCGCAGTTCTGCCTGCACCCGGTAGGCGGTGGCGTCCTGCGACGCGAAGATCTGCTGCCTCTCGGCCCAGAACACCTGGTTGCCGGGCAGGGTGTAGTCGCTCGTCTGCAGCTCGTCGATCTCGGCCGCGTTGCGCCCGATGTCCCCGACGTACTCCACGCCGGTGATCACCTCCGTGCCCTGGCTGCCCTCCACCCGGCCGGTGTGCGCCCGGAAGGGCTCGGTGCGGGCGCGGTACCCGGAGAACACGTAGTTGCCCTGGCCGTTGCTGGAGTTGGCCACCGATGAGCATCTCGCCGAGCAGCGCGTTGATCTCGTCGCCCATGTAGGCCAGCTGCTCCCGGGTGTAGATGCCGTTGGCCCCCTGCACGGCCAGGTCGCGCACGCGCTGCAGCACGTCCAGCCCGGACTGCAGGTGGCCTTCGGCGATAGGTCAGCTCTCCGCGGGCCCGGGTGACGTTCTGGGCGTAGCGCTCCAGGCGCGCCTCCCGGGACTGGAAGCGCGTGGAGTGCCCCGTGGCCAGCGGGTCGTTGCGCGGATCCTTGATGCGGGTCTGGGCGGCCATCTTGTTCTGCGCCTCGTTCATCTGCCACTCCCGCAGGCGCAGGTGGTAGCTCATGTTGTCGTTGGGCAGGTTGGTGCTGATCCTCTTCATGTTCTGTTACACTCCCATCCGGTTGATGATCGTGTCGATCATCCGGTCGGATTCGGTCACGAAGCGGGCCGCGGCCGAGTAGCCGTGCTGGTACTTGATCATGTTGGCCAGCTCCTCGTCCATGTTCACGCCCGACAGGCTCTCGCGCATGTCCTTCAGGTCCTTCATCACCTGGCTCTGGGTCTGCAGGGCCAGCTCCGCGGTCTCGCCCCTGCAGGCCGATCTCCGTGGCCGCGGCCGCGAAGAACTCGTCGAAGCTGCCGGTGGCCCCCAGCAGGACCGGCCGGGTGCGCAGCTGGGCGATGGCCAGGGCCGCGGAGCCGTCGCCCAGGGCCTCGCCGCGGCCGGCCAGGGAGGCGGCCACGGACAGCGGGTCCCGGGCCACGGCGGGGTTCACCTCGATCCAGCCGGCGGGGTGCGACTGCGGGGCCACGGCGAAAGCGGCCTGGGGCGTGAGGGCCAGCACCGCGTCGGCGCCTCCCCAGTCGAAGGCCCCGGCCGGCCCCGAGGCGGTGAGCAGTCCCGCGTAGCCGACCAGGAACTGCCCGGTAGTCCTCCACGTGGCGCAGCACGAAGTCCGGCTCGGCGGGGTTTTCGGAAGGAACGCCGGTGAGGGTGAGCTGGCCGGCCTGGTTCAGGCGGGCGGCCACCTCGGCCCCGGAGGTGTTGATGCGCCGCACGACGTCCTCCACCGTGTCGGTCGGGAAATACTCCACCAGCACCCTCACCACCGGAGGCAGGGCCGGCCGACAGGGTGAGGGCGCCGCGCAGGCCCACCTGCTCCCGGGCTTCCAGGCGATTGGCGCCGGCCAGGCGGAAGATGTAGCTGGAGTCGTAGGCGCCGTCGCCGTTGCGGTCGTAGTTGCCGGCCAGGTTGTTCAGGAAGGGCTGCTCCCGGAAGAAGTCCAGCCCGGTGCGGCCGTTCAGGCCGAAGCCCCGGCGGTGGATCTCGTTGACCAGGTCGATGAAGTTCACGGTCAGCAGGTCCAGCTTCTGGATCTCCTCGCGGGCGTCGATGTCGCGCAGGCCCAGGAGGGCGGCCAGCTTGCCGCCGCGCGGATTCAGGTCGTCGGGCGTGCCTTCCCACATCACCCGGGAGTAGCTCTCATTGTCCGGGTCGGCCACGGGCGGCCAGCGGCTCCCAGTGGCGGCCCTGCACCAGGTGCCGGCCGCCCGTGTAGACCACGAACTCGTCCGGGTCCTGGTAGCCGGTGGTGATGTCGATCAGCTCCGAGAGCTTGCCCACCAGCAGGTCGCGGCGGTCCAGCAGGTCATTGGGGTTGTCGCCCAGGGCCTTGATCTTCACGATCTGCTCGCTCAGGCCCGCGATCTCCCGGGCCAGCTCGTTGACCTGGGCCACCACTCCGCGCACGTCCTGCTCGAGCATGTCGCGCGTTTCCTTGAGGCGGTGGAAGCGGCCGTGCAGGCCGTCGATCAGGGCCTTGCCGCGCTCCAGCACCGCCTGCCGGGCGCCCACCTCCGTGGGGTTGACCGAGAGCTCCTGCCAGGCCGACCAGAAGCGGTCCAGCAGGGTGCGCACGGACAGCTCCGTGGGCTCGTTGTGGATCTGCTCCAGCAGCAGCACGTACTTGTCGCGCGCGGCCCAGAAGCCCTCCCCGGAGGCCTCCGCCACGATGCGGCCCTCCAGCAGCATGTCCCGCACCCGCTCGATGCGGGTCACGTCCATGCCCTGGCCCAGCTGCCCGGGGCGCTCCTCGCGGTTGTACTGCGGCATGAAGATGGGCTCGAAGGCCTTCATCTCCACCCGCTGGCGGCTGTAGCCTTCCACTGGAGGCATTGCTCAGGTTGTGCCCGATGGTGTTCAGGCCCAGGGTATGGCCGATCAGGCTGCGCTTGCCGACCTCGATTCCATGAAACGTCGAAGGCACTTATGATCCTCCTAGTACTTGCGGTCCAGCATCAGGGACTCGTCGGCCGTGGACCGGGCCCGGCCGGAGCGGGAGTACAGCCGGCCCTTGCGGTGGGGGTACAGCTCCTCCAGCACCTGGTGGCGGGCCTGCAGCGCCGAGCGCACGTAGTAGCCCAGCAGGCCCGAGGAGCCCTTGACCCGGACCACGCCGATCTTCAGGCGCCGGGCCAGCTCCCGCAGCTCGGTCGCGCTCGGGGCGCTCCAGGCGCTCGGCCACCTGGTCGAAGCGCTCCTCGGCGGGCAGGAACTGCTCGGCCTTCAGGGCGCGGAAGGCCTCCACCCGCGCGGCCTCCGCGGTCTCCACCTCGCCGGCCAGGTTCCTCAGGGAGGCGATGCACTTCTGGACCGCCTCCCAGTCGCGCTGCCCGATGATCCGTTGCAGCTCCTGGAGGCGCGCCGCGTAGTCGTTCAGCAGCCCGGCCTCCACGTCCATTGCCTTCGCGAGCGATCTGGCGTGCACGGGTTTCTCCTTCTATTTTATTGTCGGAAGGGGGGAATCTTTATTGAGTGCTTCAGGGAAGTCGGCGGACCAGGCGGGCCTCGTCCTCCCGCAGCAGGGAGCTGCCGGGCAGGACCCGCAGGGCCTCGCGCAGCACGCCCCGGGCCTCTTCCAGCCGCCCGGAGTTCACCAGGGCGGCCATCTGGTTGTGCACGTACACCTCGTATCCGGAAACCAGGCCCGCTTCCGGCCCGAGGCTCTCCAGAGCCTTCGATAATATGGTCGCGGCCTCCCCGAAATCGCGCCGGGAGGCCTCCCTGGGCGCGCAGCTGCCAGATCGACACCCCCAGGCTGCGCCACTCCCTCTCGGACAGCTCCCCGCGGGCCCGGCGATCGTCGATCAGCGCCTGGGCCTCCTCCAGGCGGCGGGCCTCGATCAGGGACACCGCCCAGTTGTGCAGCAGGTCCTCGCGCACCTTGCGCCAGGCGCGGGTCGTCGAGCCAGCGGCCGGCCTCGTCCAGGAAGCCCACGCCCTCCTCGTAGCGGCCGGCCATGGCCGTAGATAGGAGGCCACGTTCAGGCAGGACAGGACCAGCCGCTCGCGCGGACTCGGCGTCCCGGCGCAGGGCGTGCGCGTCCACGGCGGGCTGCAGGGCCTCCAGGTAGCGTCCCGCCTCCGTGTCGTAGGCATTGCGGTTGTACAGGATCAGGGCCAGCAGGCCCTTGTCCCCCAGCTCCTTGCGGCGGCTGTACTGCCCGGGGGGCACGTAGCTGTACCCGGTCACGCGCCCGAAGCTGTCGGTGAACTCCCTGCGCGAGCCCGGATCGAAGCCGTAGGGGTTGGTGGTCTCCACGTCCCAGCCCTTCGTCCGCAGCACCCGGATGAAGGCGTGATCGGGGGTCTGCACGGCCCGGAACTCCAGGCCCAGGGAGCGCGCCAGCAGGCCGTAGAGCACGGCCGAGGAGACGCAGTTGAAGCGGCCCGTGGCCAGCAGCACGTCCAGGCGGGTCTGCCGCTCGTCGTACTTGCGAAACACCCGGCGTGCAGGATCTCCAGCAGCCTCTCGGCCCGTTCCCGCGGGCGACCGGGCCCGCAGGCCGGCGACCGCCGCGGCCAGCGCCTGCGGCCCGCGCGCGCGCCGCCTCCAGCTCCCGCCCCTCGGCCCCGGAAAAGCGCAGCGCCGCCTCCAGGAAGACGCCGGCCGCCAGCGGCTCCTGCAGGGCGGCCAGCCGGGCAACCGCCTCGGAGGGCTCCAAGCGCCGCCAGGCAGCTGGGCAGCCAGGCGGGCAGGCGGCGCAACCCGCCGGCCAGCAACGCGAGCAGCGCCAGCAGAGCCGCCAGCGCCAGCAGCACGCGCTTGCACGGTTCCATGTTTTTCAGTTTATTGGTATCTTGGCAGCAAAGCAAGAAATGCGGAATTCTTCGGAGGATGAGCATGAAAGCCGATCGGGACCTGATCATCATCGGCGCGGGGGCGGCGGGCCTGGCCGCCGCCCAGTACGCCGCCAGGGCGAACCTTCCGCCGCTGCTCCTGGAGGAGCTGGCCAGCGGAGGGCAGGCCCTGATCATCGACAAGCTGGAGAACTACCCGGGCTTCCCGGAGCCATCCCGGGCACCGAGCTGGCCCGGCTGTTCGAGGAGCAGGCGGTGCGCTTCGGCACCGAGATCCAGTACACGGGCGTGCAGAAGGTCACCCTGAGCGACGGGCTGTTCACGGTGCACACCGACGACGGCCCGCTCACCAGCCTGGCGGTCATCCTGGCCACCGGCGCCAAGCACCGCACCCTGGACGTGCCGGGGGAGAAGGAGTTCGCCGGCAAGGGGGTGTCCTACTGCGCCACCTGCGACGGACCCTTCTTCAAGGGCAAGCCCATGGTGGTGGTCGGCGGCGGGGACGCGGCCTGCGACGAGAGCGCCTTCCTGGCCCACCTGAGCGATTCCGTGCTGCTGGTGCACCGCCGGGACCGCTTCCGCGCCCAGAAGGCGCTGGCCGAGCGCACCCTGCACAACCCGCACATCCAGGTGCGCTTCAACACCGAGCTGAAGGAAATCCGCGGCGGCGCCAAGGTGGAGGAGGTGGCCCTGCTGGACAACAAGACCGGCAAGACCTCCGTAGCAGAAGACCTCGGCCGTGTTCGTCTTCGTCGGCTCCATCCCCCAGACCCGGGCTGGTCGAAGGCCTGGGCGTCAAGCTGGACGATGGCGGGTACATCCTGACCGACCAGCGCATGCAGACCAGCATGCCGGGCCTGTTCGCGGTCGGGGACGTGCGCGCCACGCCGTTCCGCCAGCTGGTGGTGGCCGCCGGCGAGGGGGCCGTGGCCGCCCACGCCGCCTCCCAGTACATCGACGAGCTCAAGGGGGACGCCTACCGGTGAGGCTCGCCGAGGGCCTTCCGGCTGCTCGCCCACGAGCCCGGGCGACGGCCGCCGGAACATGGCGGTGGACGAGGCGCTGGCCGCCTGCGCCGGGGAGGGCCTGCTCGCCGCCCACGCTCCGCCTGTACGGCTTCTCACCGCCCACCCTCTCCCTGGGCCGCTTCCAGCGCGCCCGCGAGCTGGTGGACCCGAGCGCCTGAGGCGGAGGGCATCACCCTGGTGCGCCGGCCCACCGGCGGGCAGGCCGTGCTGCACGACCGGGAGCTCACCTACGCGGTGGCGCTGGGCCGGGAGCACCTGGAGCCCTTCTCCAAGCGCGAGATCTACCAGTTCATCGCCGGGCTGCTGCTGGCCGGCCTGGAAGCCCTGGGCATCCGCGCCCAGTCCAGCCGCGCCGCGCTGGGCAGCCCGCACAACCCGGACTGCTTCCGCTCCACCGGGCAGTACGAGATCGCCGACGAGCGGCACCGCAAGCTGATCGGCAGCGCCCAGGTGGTGACCCGCCGCTTTTCGCTGCAGCACGGGGCCATCCCGCTGGACGGCTCCTACCGCCGCATCGCCGGCTACCTGGCCGCCAGAGCGGGCTTCCGCCGCGCGGCCCCGGGGAGGAGCACGGCCTGCCCTCCTCCCTCGGCGAGGAGCTGGGCCGGGAGGTGGGCTACGAGGAGGCGGCGGAGGCCTTGGCCCGCGGCGCGCGCTACGCGCTGGAGCGCCTGGGCCTCGCCCTGCGCTCCGGGGAGCTCACGCAGCGAGGAGCGCGAGCGCGCGGCGGCGCTGCTGGACTCCAAGTACTCGCGGGACGAATGGAACCTCCAGTATTGAGACGCCTGCGCCCGGCCGGCCGCTGGCGCTCGCGGCCGTCGCTGCGGCCTGCGCTCTGGCCCGCGCTCCCGGCCGCCGCCAACCCCGGCTCCAACCGGGGCCTTCTGGCAGGCCCGGCCCGAGGACATCGGGCGCGCTGGTCGCCGGCATGAGCGACGAGGAGCTGCTGGGGCAGGTCTTCATGGTCGGCTACCTGGGGGAGGCCCCTTCCCCGGAGCTGCTGAGCCTGGATCCGCCGCGGCCTGGGCGGGGTGAAGATCTTCACGCGCAACGTGGACACCCTGGAAGGCCTCGGCCGGGCCGTCCGGACCATGCAGGAGGAGGCGGCCCGCACCCGCCTGGGCGTCCCTCTGTTCGTCTCCACCGACCAGGAAGGCGGCTGGGTGCGCCACGTGAAGGCCGGCACCTCCGAGACCCCCGGGAACATCGCCCTGGGGGCCTCGGGGCTGCCCCGGGACGCCCTGCTCACCGGCTACTACATCGGCCGCGAGCTGGCCGCCCTGGGCATCAACATGAACTTCGCCCCGACCATCGACGTGTACTCCAACCCCTCCGCCGCCGTGATCGGGCCCCGGGCCTTCTCCTCCGACCCGCGGGCCACCGCCCTGCTGGCGCTGGCCTACTTCCGCGGCCTGGCAGGCCAGCGGAGTGATCTGCACGGCCAAGCACTACCCGGGGCACGGGCACGCGGACCGCGACTCGCACGGCGCGCTGCCCGTGGTGCCGATCGACTTCCAGGAGCTCTGGGAGCGGGAGCTGCTGCCCTACCGCATCCTGATCCCGGAAGGGCTGCCCGCCATCATGACCGGCCACCTGGCCTATCCCGCGCATCCTCGGCGACCTCACCCCTTCCTCCCGCTCGCCCGTACCTTCTTGAACGAGGTGCTGCGGGGGCGGCTGGGCTTCGACGGCCTGGTGATCACGGACGACATGGAGATGACCGGGGTGCTGGGCGCCGGGCGTGGACACGCCCCGGGCCTGCCTGGAGGCCCTGCAGGCGGGCAGCGACGTGGTGCTGGTGTCGCACACCCCGGAGCTGCAGGAGAAGACCTGGGCGTTCCTGCTGTCCCGCCTGCGCGCCGACCCGGCATTCCGGGACCGCCTGCGGGAATCGGCGCGGCGCGTTCTGAGCGCTCAAGAGCCCGGCTGTTCCGCGACCGAGGGCTTCCCGCTGTAGCCCTCCGGCAGGCCCCGTGCCCGCGCCGGGGGCCCGGGAGTTCTTCGCCGAATCGGCGCTGCGCAGCGCGACCCTGGTGAAGGGCGAACGCCTGCCCTACGCCCCCGGGCCGGGGGAGCGCCTGCTGCTGGCCGGGCAGTTCGAGGAGTTCCTGGCTCAGGGGCGGCGGCGTTTTCCGCGCGCGGACACTCTCTCCTTCTCCTACCTGCCCTTTTACTGCGCCCGCGCGGAGGACAAGGCCCGCCTCCGCCAGGCGGCCGGCGCCTACGACACGATCATCTTCTGTCTGGCCAACTACAACAGCCTGGAGGTGCTGCAGGAGCTGGAGAGTCTGGCGCCGCGCATCCTGGTGATTTCCACCCTCTCCCCCGTGCTCCTGGCGCGAGGTCCCCTGGGTGCGCACCGCCGTGGCCGTGTACGGCACCGGCCCGGTGTCCTTCGCCGGCGGCTTCGCCGTGCTGGCCGGGGATTTCCCGGCCGAAGGGCGGATGCCCGTGGGCCTGGAGCCATGAGCTGGAAAAGGGCTGAGGCCGGGGACCTGCCGGGGCTGCTGGCGCTGGCCCGGGGGCAGGAGCGGCGCGCCGTGCACTTCAGCTCCCGCCTGCGCCCCGCGCGGGACGGCGGGCGGGCCGGCCTGCCGTCCCGCCTGGAGGCCACCGTGATGGTGCACCGCGCCGGGGCGGAGACCACCGCGGCGCTGCTGTTGACCTCCGGAGGGCTGCTGCTGCCCCTGCTGGCCGCCCCCGGGCCAGCGGCTGTCGAGGCTCCTCGCTTCCCGGCCTGGCGGGGGCTGGCCCGCGGCCTGCATTCGGTCATGGGACCGCTGCGTGAGGTGCGCTGGGCCGAAGGCAACCTGCCCTTCCCCGCCCGCGTCGCCATCGACTACCACCTGATGGGGCTGGAGCGGCGGGATTACCGCCCGCCGGAGCAGGAGCCCGTGCCCGAGGGCCTGCGGCTGCGCGAGGCGGGGCCGCCGGACGCCCGCGGCCTGTACCCACTGCAGCGGGACTACGAGCTGGAAGAGGTGCTCATCGAGCCGGGCCACTTCGACCCCCAGACCTGCCTGGCGAATCTGCGCAGAACCCTGCGGCGGCAGATCGTGATCCTGGCGGAGCAGGACGGCCGGCCCGTGTCCAAGGCCGGGACCAACGCCCGCGGCTTCGACGCGGACCAGATCGGCGGGGTGTTCACCGTGGAAGGCCAGCGCAGCCGCGGCCTGGCCCGCCGGGTCATGGTCGCCCTGCTGGAGCGCATATTCCGGGAGAAATCGCTGGCCAGCCTGTTCGTGAAGAAGCACAACCCCGCGGCCGTGGCCCTGTACCACCGGCTGGGGTTCCGCGAGCTGGAGGATTTCCGGATCAGCTACTTCGGCGTTTGAGCCTTGCGTTCCAGGCGCGCGCGGCGCGCGGCCAGCTCCCGCCGGACGCGGGCCTCCAGCGGCAGCCCCCAGCCCTGGGCTTGCCGGACCCAGTCCAGCGCCTGCAGCGGGTCGCGCAGCCGGTGCTCGGCGTGCTTGGCCAGCTCCACCGCGGCGAACAGGCTGCGGCGGTCGGCCGCCAGCCTCCGCCAGACCTCGGCCGCCTCCTCCCAGCGGCCCGAGCGCTTCAGGTGCAGGCCCAGGGCCCGGCCGGCCCGCTCGTCCCCCCCGTCGAAGGAGCGGCGCAGCAGCTCGAGGCCTCGTTCGGCCCCGCCTGAGTCCAGCAGCCAGCTGCCCAGGGAGGCCAGGTCCGCGCGCCCGGGAAGCTCCCCGCCGCCCAGCGCCCGGTTCAGGCGGGCGAACAGCTCGGCCAGGCTGCGCACGTCCTGCAGGTTGTGCTCCCAGACCAGCGGCAGGCGGGGGGACCAGCCGCGCCGCAGGTATTCCAGATATATGCCGGGCACCTCCCAGCCGGCCACGTCCTGCCCGCGCTCCACGCCCAGCACTTCCCGCTCGATGGTGCCCAGCGAGCAGTCCTCCAGCACGCGTTTCCACAGCCGGCGGGCCCAGTACAGCAGGTCGCTGTGGCCCCGCGGTTCCAGGGAAAGGCGGTTCATGGCGAAACGCCCGGACAGGATGGGCGCGTCGAAGGTCCGGCCGTTGTAGGAAACGTACAGGCCGGCTGAGCTCAGGGCGGGGGCCAGGTGCCGCAGGAACTCCGGCTCGCCCGGGTAGTCCGTCAGGAAGAGCTGCTCCACCTCCAGCCGCTCCCCCGCCAGGCGGCCCAGCGCGATCAGGAACACGAGCGTGCCGGCGCCGCCGGAAAGACCGGTGGTCTCGGTGTCGAAGAACAGCAGATCCCCCGCGGAGAGGCCCCGGGGCGCCAGGTGCTCGGAAAGCTGCTCCCCGGCCAGCGGGTTGTCGAAGCTGGAAACCCGCCGGTAGGTCATTTCACCGATTCGCTCCCAGCCGCGCAGGGCCTCGCCCGGGTCGCCGGCAGGGTGCAACCCGGCGCCTCGACCTGCGGCTCCGCGCCTGATTCCCTCTCCTCCCGCGCCCGCTGCTGGAGGGCCCCCCGCAGCAGCTTCAGGCGGGCGGCCAGGGGATCAGGCATCCAGGCGCTCCAGGAAGTCGGGGAAGCGGTAAGCGCAGCTCCTGGCCGCCTCCTGCCAACCGGCGATGCGGGCCTGGGCCCTCTCGGCCGCACCCTGGGGCTCGGGGTCCAGCAGCGCCACAAGCAGGCCGATCCAGCCGGCCGCCTCACCCAGCACCGCGGGGTCCAGCACGGGCCGCGCCGGGCGGCAGCCGCAGCGCGGCCCTGCCTTCCTCCGAGTCCAATTGCTGCCGCAGCCCGGCGGCCTCCTGCGGGCGCTCCAGCCAGGGTCGCAGCGACAGCAGCAGGCGCAGGAGGGCCATGTCCCCGGCAGCCTGCTCGGGAGCGCAGGCCCAGCGACTCCCAGGCCGGGCGGATCACCCACTCCAGGCGCAGCTCTTCCAGCAGGCGCCGCCCCTGCCCGGGGGTGCCGGTGAGCAGCACCCAGGCCCACAACAGGGCCCAATCCCTCGGGGCGAACTGCCTGCCGGCGAGCTTCTGCCCGCCCGCGCGGGCCAAGACAGCGCCGGCCGCAGCGGCGGCCCGCTCGCCAGTTCCATGCCCATCGCCCGGCGCCGCGCAGCCATTCCTGGCAGCCGGGCCAGAGGCGGAAAAAAGCCTGGGCCAGCGCTCCGGCCTCGACGGCGCCGGCGCCGCCGGGTTTCACCTCGCCGGGTATCGCCTCGGCGGCATCCTCGGCCAGGGCGCGGATCGCCGCCGGCTCGTACGCCGCCCGGAAGCCCTGCTGCACCGGGCGCAGCACCAGGTCGGCCAGGGCGTCGTCCAGGCTGGGCACGCCCTCGGCCGCCCAGCGCGGCGTGCAGCTCCGCGTAGGGCGTCCCCTCCGCGTCGCGCACCTCCCGGAAGTCCAGGAACACCTGGTAACGATAAGCCCCGAGCTCCACGTACAGCCCGCGCTCGTGCAGGTCGCGCGCGGGGCGCAGGTACTCCAGGCCGGCGGTCATATCCCGGAACCGGCAGTAGACCCCCTCCTCCGTCCGGAAGACCCAGCACCGCGCCCAGGTCCTCCTGGATCAGGCCCTCGCTGGCTGCGCCACTCTGCGCGCTGCCATCGCCGGGGCGAAGCCCGCCGGCTTCGGCGGCCTTCGCCCCAGCCCGGAAGGCCGCCGAGCGGCGCAGCCAGCCGCGCGCCTCGGCGTAGCGGTTGTTGTACAGCACCAGGGCCCTCTCCCAGCCCGGACCGGTTGGAGAAGGCGAACACGTCCTCGTTGACCGTGCCCTGCTGGGTGTACAGGTCGAACAGGCGGAAGTGCTCCACCTCGGCGAACAGGTGTCTGCGGCGCAGCAGCGGGAAGATCTCCCGCTCGTGCCGGCCGATCAGCTCCGCCGTCGGGGCTCTCCTCCACGTAGGCCCGGCTGTACTCCATGCCGTACTTCTCGCGCAGGCCCTCCACCTGCCCGTGCCCGAACATGGGCAGCCCGGGCAGCGTGGCCATGAGCAGGCAGACCCCGAAGTACTTGTCCCCGGTGCCGAACTGGGCGATGGCCGTTTCCTCGTCGGGGTTGTTCAGGAAGTTCACGTAGCGTTTGAGGATCTGCGGGTCGAACTCCAGGGTGTTCTTGATCAGGGTGCGGAAGCCGCGGTTGTCCTCGGTCTTGAGCATGTTCATGAAGGCGCTGTTGTACACCCGGTGCATGCCCAGGGTGCGCACGAAGTAGCCCTCCATCAGCCAGAAGGCCTCGGCCAGCAGCAGGGTGTCCGGCGCCTCGCGGGCCACCCTCTCCACCACCTCGCGCCAGAACTCCTGGGGCATGAGCCGCTGGAACTGGGCGCGGGACAGGCCGTGCTCCGCCCGGGAGGGGATGTCGCCCTCCGGATCCGGGCTCGGGGAACCACAGCCGCTGGTAGTGGCGGCGGGTCAGGGTCATGGCCGCGTCGAAGCGTACGATCGGGAAGCGCCGGGCCACGCCCAGGATCTCCTGGATCACCGCTTCGCGCACCTCCGGGTTGAGGTAGTCCAGCTGGGCGGTGTCGTTCCAGGGCAGGTGGGTGCCGTCGTTGCCGTGGTAGATGAAGCGCGTACCCGCGGCGTCCGAGCGGCGGAACACCACGGCGGCGTCGGTGCGGTCGTAGTAGTGATCCTCCAGGAAAATGCCGATGCCCGGCTGGCCGCAGAGGTTCGTGCCGCCGAAGGTGTAGCCCGGGAACGGGGAAGAGTCGACCTGGACGAACCAGTCCGGATGCTCGCGCACCCAGTCGGAGTCCAGCCCCGTGTGGTTGGGCACCATGTCGCTGGCCAGGCGGATCCCCCGCGCCCGGCAGCGCCCGGCCAGCGCGGCCAGGGCGGCCTCCCCGCCCAGCGCCTCGGCAACCCGGTAGCGGGCCAGGGAGTAGGCCGAGGACTCCGCCTCCGGGTTGCCGCACAGCCGCTTGATGGCCCGCGAGGCAGGAGAGCGCTCCCAGATCCCGATCAGCCACAGCCCCGTGAAACCCCAACGGGCCAGGCCGTCCAGCTCCTCGTCGGGCACCTGGTCCAGGGTGCGCACGTGCCGGCCGTAGCGGCGGGAGAGCTGGTCCAGCCAGACCAGGGTGCTCTTGGCCATGAGCACCAGGTGCGGCATCCAATCCCGGTCCTGGCTGTAGCGCTCTCCTTCGAAGTCGCCTTCCGAGTACTCCGGCGGCCGGGCCAGGCCGGCCAGCGGGAGCCGCAGCTTCTGTTCCTCCCGCAGGAAGTCCAGCGCCCGCAGCAGGCGCTCCAGGTAGTCGCCCAGAAGAGCGCCCCAGCGGTAGCGGATGTACTCCAGCTGCCCGAACAGGGAATCCGGCGAGGCCACCGCCGGGCTGCGCAGCATGTCCACCAGGTTCTGGTTGTCCGGGCCGAAGCGCGGCTGGGTTTCGAAGAAGCGGTGCAGGGCGTCGTACAGCGGGGGGTAGGTCTTCCGCCGGGCCAGGGGACGGGAATCCAGAAGCTCACGATACGGCGTGTAGGCCGGGTTGCGCTCCGCGATGAGCAGCAGGAACAGCCCCTGCGCCGCCAGGTGGCGGTTGGGGAAACCGCCGCTGGCCCCTTCCAGCCAGTCGGCCGGGTCGGCCTGCCCCCGGTAGATCTCAGGCGAGGGGAACTCGCGGACGTAGGCCGGAAGCATCGTGCCCAGGCGAGGGACGCGCACGCGCGGGGTGTCCAGCAGGTCGTGGAACAGCCCCGGCGAGTCCTGGCGCAGGTACAGGTGCACCACGTAGCGCAGGATCTCCTCGATGAGCGCCAGGGCGTTGATCTCGGAGGCGCGCGGTGCAACCCGCTCGCGGCGCGAAACCGGGCGCGGAAACCATGCGGTGGGCCAGCTCCCGGGCCGTGCGGAAGTCGGTGGTGAAGGGCTGCTCGAAGGCGTATTTCTTCCGGAAGCGCCGCGCGATCTCCACGATCCGGTAGGCAGGCAGGCCTCTACCGTTCCCGTCGCTCATCTGCTCCTCCCCGAGCCAGGCCCGGAGGAAGCCCACGACCGTGCCCTTGGGTTCGGCCCGTCTCCCCCGCCTCCGACTCCACGGGCCCGATGCAGGACGGGCAGCCCTGGGCGCAGGCGCAGCCGGCCACCAGCTCCAGCGCCCCCGAAAGTATCGCCGCGGCGTTCTGCATGAATCCCTCGGCCAGACCGGTGCCCCCCGGGTAGGCGTCGTAGACGTACAGGGCCGGGCAGCCGAAGGTCGGGTCCCGCAGCCGCTCGGCCACCCCCAGGTCGCGCGGGTCGCACAGCAGGAACACGGGCGCCACGTTGCGCACCAGGGTGCCCAGGCGCTGCAGGACCAGGGGCCGCTCGGCCTCGCTCAAGCCGGCGAAGGAAGCGCTGGCCGCCGTGCCCCCGGACAGCAGGAGCACCGCCGCGCGGGTGTGCATCTCCTCGGCCGGCAGGTCGATCTCCCCGTAGCCCACGTTCTCGTGGGTCTGGAACTTGAGCTTCTTGAACTTGGTGGCCTGGGTGCGCACCAGCACGTCGCCCAGGGCTATCTCCAGGCGCGACGATCTTCTCCCGCCGATCCTCGGCCAGCATCTGGATGTCGGTCTTCACGATGGAGTCCGTGTAGTAGTTGGCGGTGGTCTCCTCCACGTAGCAGCGCTGGTTTTCCAGGTCCAGCTTCTTCACCACGTATTGGTCCCCGGAGTGCAGGTAGATGGCCTCGTTGAACAACAGCAGCTTGGCCGAGGGCTTGTCCATCTCCCCGATGACCGCGTCCCGCCCCTTGGTCACGTCCACGATGACGATGTTGCCCGGGGCGCTGGAGCGCAGGGAAACCTTCTCGGCCGGGTAGGAGCGGTCGGCCCAGTACCAGCGCCCGCCGGTGCGCCTCAAGACCCCGTTCTCCTCCAGGTAGTCCAGCAGCTCGCGGTAGCGCGCGGCGTCGGGGTCCGCCTCGCTGAAGGGCAGCTCGAAGGCGGCGCACTTGAGATGGTCGCTCAGGATGAACAGGTTGTCCGGGTCCACCCAGCCGGACTCCGGCGAGGTGGCGAAGAAATACTCCGGGTGGCGCAGGATGTACTGGTCGATCGGCGAGGAGGAGGCCACGAGTATGGACAGGGAAACCGAT
>CAVTQG010000047.1:0-23019 GCA_963736785.1 uncultured Spirochaetota bacterium
ACCACGCCAGCGGCGGTTGCGCAACCTCGATTCGGGCGAATGAGGCCGGCGGCCGCAGGCCGCCCGTGGAGGGCTCTGCGCAGCATCATCAACATACGGGAGCAGCCGGCACCCCGATTCCGCTGATCGTGCATGTCGGAGTTGCAGAACTCGTTGACCACCATCTTGAAGTCGGGGTAGGAAGCCATGTACTCGAGGTAGCCGTCGCGGGTGGTGGCGGTGAGCACGCCGGTGAGCCCGGTTGCCGCCGCAGGGCGAACACTAGCCCGGCCGTAGGCGGTCTGGGTGAGCACCACGTGGGCGATCTCCAGCAGCGCGGCCATGATGACCACCACCGGCACACCGCGCCGAAAAGCCCTGGCCCAGGAAGTTGAAAAGCCTCGGGCAGCGGGTAGACTGGGTTGCCGCGGGTGAGCACCTGCACGACCCCGCGGGCGAAATACATCATGCCCAGGGCTACGATGAGCGAGGGGATCTTAAACACCGAGATCACGATGCCGTTGAACAGGCCGATGACCACCCCGGCCAGCACGCCCAGGAGCACGGAGATCCAGATGGGCAGTCCGGCCAGCGGGCCAGGCCCGAGATCACCCCGCCCAGGGCCAGCACCAGCCACCCGAGAAGGTCCAGGCCACCGCCCACCAGCACGAAGGTTATGGCCAGCCCGATGATGAAGCTGAAGGAGGACTGGCGCAGCAAGTTGAAGATGTTGTCCAGGTCGAAGAACGCCGGGTTGACGATTCCCACGATGACGATCAGCAGCAAAGGGAACCCGACGCCAGCTCGCTCTTCTCGGACAGCCGCTGCCAGAAACGGCCGCGCTGGCCGATCTCGCCCGCTTTCTGGCTCATCCTCAGCCTCCTGATAGATGCTGTAGGCCGAGAAGCCGCCGTCGATGGCCACCAGGGACGCCGGTGACGAAGCAGGGAGCTGTCCGACAGCAGCCAGATCACCGCCCCCAGCAGGTCCTCCGGCTCCCCGTAGCGGCCCATGGGGGTGTGCTCGATCACCTTGCGCGCCCGCGCGGTCGGCTCCCCGGTGGTCTGGTCGAAGTACAGGAAGCGCAGCTGCTCGGTCAGGAAGAAGCCGGGCGCCAGGGCGTTGACCCGCACGCCCGGTGTGGGCGAAGTGCACGGCCAGCCAGCGGGTGAAGTTGGCCACAGCGGCCTTGGCCGCCGCGTAGGCGGGAATCTTGGTGAGCGGGGTGAAGGCGTTCATGGAGGAGATGTTCGAGGATCGACCCCGAGCCCCGCTCCACCATGCCCCGGCCGAACACCTGGGTGGGCAGCAGCGTGCCCATGAAGTTCAGGGCGAAGGTGGCGTCGATCGCCTCCGGCTGCAGGTCGAAAAAGCCGCCTGAACGCGCCCAGCTCGGCGCGCTCCAGGATCTCCATGGCTGTGCTGCCCCGTGGATCATTGCCGCCGGCACCGTTCACCAGGAAGCGGGCACGCCCCAGCGCCGGCCGACCGTCGCCTCGACCTCGTGCCAGTTGGCCCCGGTCCAGCACGCTGCAGGGATAGGCCTCGGCCTGGCCTCCGGACTGGCGGATTCCTCCTCGCACTGGCGGGCATTGTCCGCGTTCAGGTCCAGCACGGCGATCCGGGCGCCCAGGGCCGCCAGGCTCCGGGCCATCTCCCCGCACAGGCCGCCGCCGGCACCGGTGATCACACCGACCCGGCCCTCCACCGAGAAATATTCCGCCAACGATCGTTTCAACTCTGCTCCTCCTTCTCGCCCATGCATTGTGCCTCTATTCGATATCCCTGCTGAAAAGAACTGAGAAGGGTCCGCGGCTATTTCTTCCGCAGGAACGCCTTGGCCTGCTCCTGCTCGACGATCATGACCCCGGTATCCACGAAGCTGGGGATATTCCGGACCTTGGCGGCCTGGTCGTTCTCAGTCAGGGCGACATTGGAGTTGTGCAGCTGCCAAAGGATCAGGGTGGCGTAGTAGGGCATCAGGGCGGTGCGCTGCACCACCGTGGCGGCGACCACGCCCTCGTCGATGAGCTCCAGCAGGCTGTTGTCGCGGTCAAAGCCGGTGGCCAGAACCTTGCCGACCTTGCCGGCCTCCTTGATCGCGTTACCGATGCCTGGGCCGGAGTGGGAGTCGATGCCCATCATGGCGTCCAGGTTCGGAAACTTCTGGAGGATGGCGGCCGCGGTCTGGGCCGAGCCCACCGCATCGGCCTTGGAGTCGCCGATCTGCACGATCGTCACGCCGCCGGAGGCGAAAGCGGCCTTCACGCCGTTCATGCGGTCGCGGATGTTGGGCAGGGTGGGCATGCCGATCATGGCCACGGTGCCCTTGTTCTTGAGCTTCATGATCATCCACTTGCCGAGCTCCAAGCCGGCGTTGTAGTTGGAGGTACCGACGAAGGCCAGGCGGTTGGAGGTGGGCAGGTCCGCGTCCACCGTGACGACCGGGATCCCGGCCTCGATGGCCTTGTTGATGGCGCCGTTCAGGAACTCCTCCCAGCCGACGACCACGATGCCGGCGGCCTTCTTGGCCACGGCCTGGTCGATCGCCGCGGCGACCGCGTTCATATCGTAGTCGGCCGGGCCGGCGTACTCGGTCTTCACCCCCAGCTCCTCACCCACCAGGCGCAGGCCTTCCTTGTGGTCGTAGAAATACTCGAGGCTGTTCAAGGCGCTGACTTCGACGTACAGCTGGTCGGCATAGCGACCGGCGGCCTGTGCGGCCCCTCCGCCCTCTTTCTTGGCGCAGGCGGCGAAGGACAGGACGATCAGGATCGCCATCCCCGCCATGAGAAACTTCTTCATCGCATCCTCCTATCTCGAGTCTCAAACAGGCAGCTGACTAATCGGCTGTCGGACGAATAAAAGCGGCCTCAAGAGGGGGTAAGGATTCATTGTCGGTATCCGGTGCTCTTTAGAACAGGCCGTAGCCCTTGTGCAGGCAGGCCACGTTGATGGCGTTGAGCTGCTTGTTGCGGGCGGAAACCGCCTCGCCCAGGCCGTGGATCAGGGCCTCCAGGGAGGCCAGCTCCGGCCTCAGCCTGGCCAGGGCGCCCAGCATGACCATGTTGGCCGCCCGGGCGCTGCCTTCCTTCTCGGCGATCTCGTTCGCGGGCACGGCCACTGCCCGCAGGTCGTCGCGGGCAGGGCGCACGTCGATCAGCGAGGAGTTCCACAGCAGCAGGCCCCCCGGCGCGAGCATGGGCTCGTACTTCAGCAGCGAGGGCTTGTTCATCACCACGCAGCACCTCGGGGCGGGGCACCAGGGGCGAGCCGATCGCCGAGTCCGCGACCACCACGGAGCAGTTGGCCGTGCCGCCGCGCATCTCCGCGCCGTAGGAGGGGATGTGGGACACCTGCTTGCCTTCCTCCATGGCCGCGTGGCACAGGATCAGGCCCGACAGGATGATCCCCTGCCCGCCGAAGCCCGCGAAAACGATCCCCTCGCGCATCGCCTCTCCCCTCACCGGTCCCGGAAGTTGCCCAGGGGGAAGAACGGCATCATGTCCGTCTCCACCCAGGCCGCGGCCTCGACCGGGTCCATGCCCCAGTTGGTCGGGCACATGGACAGCACCTCCACGAAGGAGTACCCGCGGCCGTCGATCTGGTTCTCCAGCGCCTTGCGGATGGCCTTCTTGGTCCGCAGCACGTTCTTCACGCTGTTCACGGCGCAGCGCTCGATGAACACCGGGGCCTCCAGGGTGGCGAGCAGCTCGCAGGCCCGGATCGGCAGGCCGGCCTCGGCCGGGTTGCGCCCGTACGGCGAGGTCTTGGTCTTCTGCCCGACCAGGATGGTGGGGGCCATCTGCCCCCCGGTCATGCCGTAGATGGCGTTGTTCACGAACACCGTGGTGAAGTTCTCGCCCCGGTTGGCGGCGTGCACCGTCTCGGCGGTGCCGATGGCCAGCAGGTCCCCGTCGCCCTGGTAGGAGATGACCACGTGGTCCGGGTGCACCCGCTTGAGCCCGGTGGCCACCGCCTGGGCCCGGCCGTGCGCCGCCTCGCAGCTGTCCAGGTCCAGGTAGTAGTACATCAGCACCGAGCAGCCCACCGGCGCCACGAGGATGGTCTTGTCCCGGATGCCCAGCTCGTCGATGACCTGGGCCAGCAGCTTGTGGATGATCCCGTGGCCGCAGCCCGGGCAGTAGTGGTTGGGCACGTCCACCAGGGCTTGCGGGCGCGAGTAGACCAGCTTCGTCTCGCTCATGCCTTGCCGGCACCTCCGCACGATTTCCTCCTCCTCCACGATCATGGCCCCCATGCGCCCGTAGAACTCGACCGGCAGCCGCTCGCCCAGGGCCAGGCGCACGTCCTCCAGCATCTGGCCGGCGTTCATCTCCACCACCAGCACGCGCCGCGCGCCGGCGGCGGCCGCGGCCAGCTCCTGGTAAGGGAAGGGCCACAGGGTGATGGGCCGGAACAGCCCCGCCCGCACGCCCCCGGCGCGCAGGCTCTGGATGGCGGCGCGGCAGACCCGCGAGGCCAGGCCGAAGCTCACCAGCAGCACCTCGGCGTCCTGCGCCTGGTAGGCCTCGAAGCGCACCTCCGCGGCCTCCGCCTCCCGGTACTTGGCCTGCAGACGCAGGTTGATCTTCTCCACCGCGTCCTCCGGCGACAGGCGCAGGGAATACAGGATGCGGTGCTCGCGGTCGCGGGCCCCGGTGAGGGCCCAGCCGGACTTGTCGAAAACAAGTCCCGAGGGGGAAGGAAGCGCCAGGGGCTCGCTCATCTGCCCCAGATAGCCCGTCGCCCAGAACCATGGCCACCATCCGGTACTTGTCGGCCAGGTCGAAGGCCAGCACCGTGAGGTCGGCCAGCTCCTGCACGGAGGCCGGGGCCAGCACGATGTTGCGGTAGTCCCCGTGCCCGCCGCCCTTGACCGCCTGGAAGTAGTCGCCCTGGGCGCCGGCGATGTTGCCCAGCCCGGGCCCGCCGCGCATGATGTTGACCACCACGGCGGGCAGCTCGGCGCCGGCCAGGTAGGAGATGCCCTCCTGCATGAGGCTGATGCCCGGCGAGGAGGAGGAGGTCATGGCCCGGGCCCCGGCGGCCGCCGCGCCGATCACCATGTTGATCGAGGCCACCTCGCTTTCCGCCTGCAGGAACACGCCGCCCAGCTCCGGCAGGCGCAGGGCCATGTAGGCCGAGACCTCGTTCTGCGGCGTGATGGGGTAGGCGAAGTAGTGGCGGCAGCCGGCGATGAGCGCCGCCTCGGCCAGGGCCTCGTTGCCCTTCATGAGGATCGGCTTGCCCATCAGACTTTCTCCTTGGCGTAGCGCCAGACGCGGATGGCGCTGTCCGGGCAGATGATGGCGCAGGAGGTGCAGGCCGTGCAGCGCTCCTCGGCGAAGCATTCCGCGAAGTGCTGTCCCTGGCGGTTGAAGCCCTCCGCCAGGCGCAGGATCTTCTCCGGGCAGACCGCGACGCACAGGCCGCAGCCCTTGCAGCGGTTGGGGTCGATCTCCGGTCTTCCCTTGGGCACGCCCTCCTCCCTACCGCTTCGAGCGCCTGGCGCAGCTCGGCCACGGCCTCGGCCTTCATGCCGAAGGAGTGCTCGTCGGCCGGGAAGCGCCCGGACTGCACGTCGGCGATGTAGTCCTTGACCGCCTTGAGCTGGGGATTGTACAGGTCGGCGTAGACCTTCACGAACTTGGGGGTGAAGCGGCGGAACAGCCCGACCATGTCGTGCAGCACCAGCACCTGCCCGTCGCAGGCGATTCCCGCGCCGATGCCCACCGTGGGGATCTTCACCGCTTGAGTGATCAGCGCCGCCAGCTCCTTGGGGATGGCCTCCAGGATCAGGGCGAAGGCCCCGGCGGCCTCCAGGGCCACCGCGTCGTCGAAGACCTTGCGGGCCTGGTCCAGGGACTTGCCCTGCACCTTGAAGCCGCCCAGCAGGGCCGCGGTCTGGGGGGTCAGGCCGATGTGCCCGAACACGGGGATGCCCGCCTTGACGATGGTCTCCACCACCCGGGCCATCTCCTGGCCGCCCTCCAGCTTCACCGAGTCGGCGCCCCCGTCCTTGTACAGCACGCCGGCGTTGGTCACCGCCTGCTCCAGGGAGATGTTGTAGGACATGAAGGGCAGGTCGCCCACCACGTGGGCCCGCTTGACCGCGCGCATGACCGGCTTGGTGTGCGCCAGCATCTCTTCCATGGTGACCGGGATGGTGTCCCGGTAGCCCAGCTCCACCATGCCCAGGGAATCGCCGACCAGGATGATGTCGATGCCCGCCTCGTCCACGATCAACCCCTGAGGAAAGGAGTAGGCGGTGATCATGGTGATCTTCCGGCCCTCTTCCTTCATTTTCCACAAATCCGCGATCAGACAGCTTCTTGACCGGTTCCGGTTGCGCGCTCACCTCTGGCACTCCTTTGTATGGACTTTTCCGGTAGTATTACCCGAAAAGCCGCGATTGTTCAATTGACAAAACGGAACCCCCCTTCTATGGTAGCCCCCGGACCGGGTACTATATGACCGTTCGGAAAGGATCAAGGTTGCAGTAATGAATGGATCGATCACGGATGTCCCCGGAATCGAAGTCGGGCACGCCCAGGACCTCGACGCAGGCACAGGCTGCACGGTGGTGCTCTGCCGCCAGGGAGCGGTGCCCGGGGTGGACTCGCGGGGCGGGGCGCCGGCCACGCGCGAGACCGATTGCCTGCGGCCGGAGAACTTCCTTCCCGTGATGCACGCCGTGTTCCTGACGGGGGGCAGCGCCTACGGGCTGGACTGCGCCGGCGGGATCATGCGCTGCCTGGAGGAGCAGGGCGTCGGCTTCGACATCGGCGTGGCCGTGGTGCCCATCGTCGCCGGGGCCGCGCTCAATGACCTGGCCTTCGGCGACCCGCAAGAGGCGCCCGGACGCGGCCATGGGCTACGAGGCCTGCCGGAACGCCTCGGCGGGCGAACGCCGGCAGGGGAACGTCGGCGCCGGCACCGGGGCCTGCATCGGGCGGCTGGCCGGCAACGCCCGCGGCGCGATGAAGGGCGGCCTGGGCACGGCCAGCCTGAGGGTCGGCGAGCTGATCGTCGGGGCCATCGTGGCGGTGAACTGCAACGGGGACGTGCTGGATGCGGAGACCGGCCAGCTCCTGGCGGGAACGCTGCGCTCGGGACAGAATGAAGGTCGCCGGCGCCCGCAACCTGCTCACCGCGCCTGCGGGGAGTTTCAAGGAAGGCTTCCCCACCAACACGACGATCGGGGTGGTGGCCACCAACGCCGCGCTGACCAAGGGAGCCGCCACGCGGGTGGCCATGAACGCCCAGGACGGCTACGCGCATGCCATCCAGCCCGTGCACACCATGGGGGACGGGGACGTGATCTTCTGCATGGGCACCGGTTCGGTGCAGGCGGACCTCACGCGGGTCGGAGCCCTCGCCGCCTGGGCCATGGCGGGGGCGGTGACCAATGCGGTCCGCGCCGCCGAAGGGCTGCACGGGGTGCCGTGCATGAAGGAGCTGGCATGAAGATCGGAATCGTCGGGGCGGGGGCCATGGGCTCCCTGTACGGGGGCAAGCTGGCCCAGGCCGGGGCCGAGGTGCTGCTCTACGACATCTCCCGGGCGCACGTGGAGGCGGTCAACGCCTCCGGCTTGACCATCGAGGAGCTGGACGGCAAGACGGCGGTGGTCCGCCTGAAGGCCACGGTGGTCCCCGCCGACCTCGCCGACGCGGACGTGCTGCTGATCTTCGTGAAGTCCAGCGCCACCGCGGCCGCCGCGCGGCAGTTCGCCGGCCTGGCCAAGGCCGGGGCCATCGCCGTGACCCTGCAGAACGGGCTGGGCAACGAGCAGATCCTGCGCGAGGCCTTCGGGGCGGAGCGCACGGCCGCCGGGGTCACCTCCCAGGGGGCGACCTTCGTGGGACCGGGACGCGTGCGCCACGCCGGGAGTGGGCCCCACGCACCTGTGCATGTCCGACCGGGACAACCAGAAGCTGGCCCCCCTGGCCGAGGCCCTGAACCGGGCCGGCTTCGAGACGCATCTGGAAAAGAGCATCGACAGCCTGGTCTGGAGCAAGCTGGTGATCAACGTGGGCATCAACGCCCTGACCGCGCTGACCGGCCTGCCCAACGGGCGCCTGCTGGACTTCCCCCAGACCCGGGCGCTCATGGCCGACCTGGTGGCCGAGGCGGTGCGGGTAGCCCAGGCCCGTGGCATCGCCCTCTCCTACACCGAGCCGCTGGCCATGGTGTACACGGTGGCGGAGAAGACCGGCCGCAACCGCTCCTCCATGCTCCAGGACTTCGACCGCCGCCGCCCATCGGAGATCGACTTCATCAACGGGGCGATTCTGCGCGAGGCCGAAAGCCTGGGCATGGAGGCGCCCGTGAACCGCACGGTAACCCGCCTGATCCAGGCCCTGGACGCCCTGCACGCCGAGGAAGCCGAAGCCCCCGGCCCAGGCTTGACTGGGCCCGGGCGGGCTCCTATGCTGGGCTCCTGACGGAGGTCCAGCATGTACGCCTTGCTGCTTGCGCCGGGCTTCGAGGAAGTGGAGGCGGTCACCCCGGCGGACTTCCTGCGCCGCGCCGGGGTCGACGTGCGCCTGGTGGGGGTCGGCGGCCGCCTGGTCGAGGGAAGCCACGGCATCCGCCTGCGAGGCCGACCCACCCTGGAGGAGCTGGCCGAGGAACCCGAGGGGGTGATCCTTCCCGGGGGCATGCCGGGGGCGGCCAATCTCGCCGCCTCGCCCGCCGCCGTGGAGCTGATCCGCCGCGTGCACTCCCGCGGCCGCCTGGTGGCGGCCATCTGCGCCGCCCCGGCGGTGGTGCTGGAGCCGGCGGGGGTGCTGGCCGGGAAGCGGGCCACCTGTTTCCCGGGATTCGAGGAGCGCTTCACCACGGCCCGCTTCAGCGCCAGCCGGGTCGTGGTCGACGGGAACGTGGTCACCAGCCGCGGGCCGGGCACCGCCGCGGAGTTCGCCGTGAAGCTGATCGAACTGATCGCCGGCCGCGAAAAGGCCCAGGAGGTCCACCGCCGCACGCTGCAGCGGAGCTGAAAAAGCCCCTGCCCCTCAGGCCCAGACCCGGCTCTTGCGTTCCGCGGTGAGCACCTCGCGCACGGGGTACAGGTCCAGCACGATGTCGTGCGGCTCGAACCAGAGCTTGATTTCCCGCTCGGCCTCGTCGGGCTCGCTGGAGGTGTGGATCACGTTCTCGAAGACCCCGCTGGTGAGGATGCGGCCGTACTGGCCGCGGATGGTGGTCGGGACGGCCTGCTCCGGATTGGTGGCCCCCGCCAGGTCGTGGATCTTTTCTATGGCGTTCTCGCCCCAATACACCAGGGCCAGGACGCGGTTGTCCCCGTGCAGGTCCCCGGTGATGTAGCGCACCAGCTCCTCGAAGAAGGGCTTCTTGGCCAGGTGGGCGTAGTGCTTCTCGGCCAGCTCGCGGGAGACCCGCACGACCTTGGCGCCCACGATCTTCAGCCGCGTCTCCGACAACCGGGTGAGGATGTTGCCGGTCAGGGACTTCTTCAGCCCGTCCGGCTTGATGATGACCAGAGTCGCTTGTTCTGCCATAGTTTCCACTGAATATACGCCAAGTTGCCCCGCCGCTGCAAGCTTCCGGGCCCCGCACGAAATGCTGGCAAGCGACGACAGACCTGGATTAAGCTAGTGAGCATGGCCACAATAAACGTCCGCGATAGGGTCGAGAAGGCCGTCGACGGGATCCGGGACGAGATGGTCGATTTTCTGCGGAATCTCGTCAGAATCAACACCGTGGTTCCTCCGGGAAACAACTATCGCGATTGCGCCCAGCTGATGAGAAAGACGATGAAGAAGCTCGGCTACGAGGTGCATTTGGTGGATGTGCCCTCCGATCTTGTCGAGCGCAAGCTGCGGGAGATGCACCTCCCCGTGCCCAAGGGCGGGCCCCCTCCGCGGGTAAATGTCATCGCTCGCCGGCAGGGCGGCGGATCCCGGCGCGTCATGCACTTCAGCGGCCACTTCGACGTGGTACCCCCGGGAGAGGGATGGACGATCGACCCCTTCTGCGGCGAGCTGCGCGACGGCAAAGTGTATGGAAGGGGCTCGACCGACCAGAAGTCGGGAATCGCCGCTTCCCTCTTCGCGACCGAGGCGATCCGGCGGTCCGGGGTAAAACTGCAGGGAACGGTCGAGCAGTCAGCCACCGTGGACGAGGAGTACGGGGGAGACTCGGGCCTGGGGTACCTGGTGGAAAAGGGCTATATCGGCAAGGGCCGGCAGGACTTCGTCGTGATCACGGAATGCCTGGACGTCGACGGCATCTGCCTCGGCCACAGGGGCGCGCTGTTCTTCGACCTGCGGACGCTCGGACGGGTCGGGCACGGGTGCATGCCGCAGCTCGCGGTGAACGCAGTGGACAAGATGGCAGCGGTGATCCAGGCGATCGCCTCGGAGCTCAGGCCGAAGATCGAATCGCGGGTCTCCGCCCAGCCCATCATGCCCGAAGGTTCGAGAAAATCGAACATCTCGCCCATCTGGGTTGATGGGCTGGCCGGAGAACAGCCAACGGCCACGATCGCGGCGCTCTGCACGTCGTTCTGGAACCGATGGTTCAACCCGGAGGAGCGCATCGCAGAGGTGCGGCAGGAGATTCTCGATTTCCTGGAGACCTTGAAGGAGCGAGACCCGGAGCTGCAGGTCGAGTTCACGGAACATTACGCCGCCGAGCCGGTCCTGGTATCCGCGGACTGCGAGCTTGTCAGGACGTATGAAAAGGAGATCCGCAGTGTTCTTCGACGCGAAAGCCACCTCCTGCTGAGCCCCGGAATCGACGATCAACGGTTCGTCGTGCTGAACGGGAAGATCGATTCGTGCATCCTCTACGGGCCGGGGGTTCTGAGAATGGCGCACGCGCCTGATGAATACGTCCCCGTGGAAGACCTCGTGAACGCGGCCAAGGTCATGGCCTTCGCGACCCTCGAGCTGCTCAGCGCGAATAGACCGCGCGCGCCTATCCGCCAGCAGGCGCTCCAGCAATGTGCATCGCCCGGTGCGCCGCAGCTCGTCGAGCACCGCCGCCGCGGCGGGCGCCGGCCCGCGCCGCTCTGCCGGGAACAGGTCCTGCTGCGCCTCGCAGGCCAGCTCCGGCTGCCGGGCCACGGTTCGGGCGGCCTCGCCGAAGGGCGAGCGCTCCCCGCGCAGGCGCAGCAGGTAGTCCAGGTGCTCCAGGGTGACGACGGCGCGGTCCGCGGGGCTCAGGATGCCCGCGTACAGCGCCGGCGGCATGCGCGGCGGCACGCGGTGCTTGCGCGCCAGGGCGCCGAACCGCCGCTCGAGCGCCGCGTAATATCCGCCGGCGGCCCGGCCCCAGCTGTCCCCCGGGTACAGCCGCCGGTAGCGCTCCTCCAGCTCGGGCCGGAATGCCGCGAAGCACCGACAGGAAGTGCTCCTGCTGGCGCCCCGGCTTGAGGGTCAGGCCGCCGAACACGATGAAGCCGACGCCGGCCTCCACGGCCCGCGCGCATCGTGCGCTCCAGCATCTCCTCGGTGTCGGTCAGGAAGGGCAGGACCGGCATGAGGTACATGCCGACCGGGATCCCCGCCTGCCGGAAGCGGGACAGGACCGCGCAGGCGCTCGGAGGGGGCGGGCACGCCGGGCTCGAAGCGGGCGCCGGTCTGCTCGTCCACCGAGGAGAAGCTCATGCTCACGATGGCCCTGCGACGCGCTCGTGGATGCGGGCGAGCAGGTCCAGGTCCCGCTCCACCAGGGCGGACTTGGTCAGCACGTGCACCGGCCGGCCCAGCTCCAGGAGCAGCTCCAGCGCCCGGCGGGCCAGCCCGTAGCGCTCCTCGGCCGGCTGGTAGCTGTCCCCCACCCCGCCGCCCAGCAGCACGAAGCCCGATGGCGCCGACTCCCGCCGGCGGGCGGCGGGGCCCAGCTCGCGGCGCAGCAGCTCCACCGCGTTGACCTTGACCTCGACCTCGGCGCCGAACTCCCCCTCCACCGCGTACTTTTCGGCCCGGCCGTCGCAGTAGGCGCAGTCGTGCCCGCAGCCCCGGTACAGGTTCATGCCGCAGCGGGAGAGGAACCAGGAGTCGACGCGCTTCTGCTTGCGGAGCAGGGACCTGGCCGGGATCTCGCGCAGGGTCACTCGCGGACTGCGGGCCGCACGGCGGCGGCATAGTCGCGCAGCACCTCGCGCACGGCGGCCCGCACCAGCTGCCAGCGGCTCGGCCGACAGGAAACCCTCCCGCGCCCGGCCGGCCTGCCGCGGCAGGTACTGGCTGGCCGAGCGTCCAGGGGATGGGCCGCCTGCGCAGGTTGGCCAGCAGGCGCTCGACGGCCCGCTGGACCGGCGGCGACGGTCCAGTAATAGCGGCAGCGGTCCAGCAGGCTGAAGCGCCGGGCCAGGCGCAGCTCGCGCTCCTCCCCCCGGTAGTAGCCGCGCCAGTGGGCAGGGTCGGCCAGCATGGCCCGCTCCAGCTCCTCCCCCAGGCGGCAGGGCTCGGCCGGCCCCCAGCTCCCGCTCGATGTGCTCCAGGGCGAAGAGCGCCTCGCGCATGGCGAAGGTCAGTGCCGGACCCACCTTGAGCACCGCCACCCCGTCCTCCACCAGCGCGCGCAGGGCGGCGGGGCTCTGGTAGTCGGTGGAATGCCCTTCCAGCACCAGGCCGGGCAGCGCGCGCGCCGCCGCGCACAGCCCCGCCGCGCGCTGCCCGGTCGTAGGCCTGCACGCCCGGTCCCCGAACTCCACCCCGGGCTGGACCACGACCGCGCGCACCCGGCTCCAGGCATCCTGCCAGCCCGGCCGCGCGGAAGGCCTCGGCGCATAGCTCCACGGTGCGGCGCAGCTCCTCCACCGGGGTGACCGGCACGCCCTCGCCCCCTCGACGGCGATCCCGCCGGGGGCCGGCACGTCCGTGCCGATCACGTACACCGGCGCGGCGGCGCCGCCGGGCTCGCGCGCCGGGCTGCGCCCCCGGAAGGCGGCCTCCGCGGCGGCGGCCAGCTCGGCCTCGCGCCGGGCGACCAGCGCCGGGTCCAGCCCGCCCCGCGGGTCAAGCGCGTCCCCCCCCAGGGGCATGCTGGCGTCCAGGTGCAGCTTGAGGTAGCCGGCGCGCACGGAGTCGGCCGCCAGCGCGCGCGCCTTCTGCATGGCCTGCGCGGCCGGCTCGCCGCGCCAGGGGTACGGGCCCGAGGTGGTCGGCGCCCAGGAGCAGGCGGTCGGCGGGGAAACCGGCCGTCGGAGCGAATCCCGTCGAGGAAGGCGGCGAAGTCCGCCGGCCGCAGGCCCGGTGTAGCCGCCGAACTGGTTGACCTGGTTCACCGTGGACTCGACCAGCAGGGGCAGGCCGTCCTCCAGGGCCTGCTCCATGGCGGCCTCGGAGCACCAGCGGGATGGGCGCTGCAGACCGAGACCAGGCCGGCGGCGTGCCGCTCTTTTGGCCTCGACAGGCGCCGGAACAGGTCGCCGCGCAGGCGCTCATCCCGGGCTCCGCGCGCGGGGGCCAGGTCGATGTTGATCTTGAACCGCCCTTCCCCGGTGACGCTGATCCCGAAGGACACCAGCTCCAGGGTGTGCCTTCCTCCACGTCGGAGATTTCGATGTGGTACACCCCCGCCTCGATGCCTTCCTCCGGTCGGCGAGGAAGCGGCTCAGGGAGACGAGCAGGGACTCGGCGTCGGTCACGCGGGCACGATAGCCCCGGGGCCGGGGCTGTCAATCGGCGGGGCCTTACCGCGCGCAGGCGCAGGGAGAGGGGCACCTCCAGGCGGTGCTCCCGCATCAGCGCCTCGTCCGCCAGGATCCGTTCCGCGCCGGCCCGTCGGCCGCCACCCGGCCGCGGTCCAGGAGCACGACGCGCCGGCAGACCTCCAGGGCCATCTCCAGGTCATGGGTGGCGATCAGCTTGGTGAGGGGCAGGCGGCCAGCAGCGCGATCAGCCCCCGCCGGCCGGCCGGGTCCAGGTTGCCGGTCGGCTCGTCCAGGGCCAGGATCTCGGCGTCCATGGCCAGGACCGTGGCGATGGCGATCCGGCGCTTCTCCCCGTAGCTCAGGTGATGGGCCAGGCGGCCTTCCAGCTCCCGGGGAATCTCCACGGCGGCCAGCGCCCGGCGCACCCGCTGCACCAGCTCCGCACCGGTGAAGCCCAGGTTCAACGGCCCGAAGGCCACGTCCTCGAACACCGTGGGGGAGAACAGCTGGTCCTCCGGGTCCTGGAACACCAGCCCCACCCTCCGGCGCACCTCGCGCAGGTTGGGCCGGCTGCACGGGCAGGCCGAAGATGCGCACCCGCTCCCCCTCGCCCTGGCCGAGGGAGCCGTTCAGGTGCAGGAGCAGGGTGGATTTCCCGGCGCCGTTGGGCCCGATCAGCCCCACCGACTCCCCGGGCGGCACGCTCAGGCTCACCTCGCGCAGGGCCTGGGTGCCGTCGTGATAGGCGTAGCTCAGGCTCCCGGATCTCGATGGCCGCGGGAGCGCTCAGGGCGTCGCCCCCGGGGCGGCCAGCAGCGCCGCGGCCAGGACGCCCAGCACCAGGGCCAGGAAGACGCCCAGCGCCGCCGCCGCTCCCCGGGTCACGGCCGGATCCGAGAGGGTGCGGAAGCGCCCGTCGTAGCCGCGCGCCAGCATGGCCGTGTACACCCGCTCCCCGCGGTCGTAGGTGCGCAGGAACAGGGAGCCGACGATCCCGCCGGCCGCCGCCAGGCGCGCGCGCAGACGGGCCGGCGTCCCAGTTGCGCGAGCGGGCCGCCCGGGTCAGGCGGAGGAACTCCCCCTGCAGCAGGAACAGGTAGCGGTACAGGAAGACTGATGATCGCCAGGAGCAGCCGGGGGAAACGCAGCCGCTCCAGGGCGCGCAGCAGGCCGGAGAACGGCGTCGTGGAGACCAGCAGCACGACGCTGCCGCCGGAGATCAGGGACTTCAGCAGCACGGCCTTGGCGGCCAGCAGGCCCGCCCGGTACAGCCGCAGCTCCCAGCCGCCGAGCTGCAGGGAAGCGCTCACGGTCCCGTCCCCGGGGCGGGTGAACGGCAGCAGGACCGCCGCGGTCAGGACGAACGGCGCCAACCCGGCCAGGCGCCGCAGCACCGGAGCCAGGGGCAGGCGGGCCAGGAGCGAGCAGGACCCCCAGGACGGCCAGGTAGGCGGCGAAGGGCCAGGTGCGCTCCGGAGGCAGCAGCACCGCCGCCACGATCAACGCGCCAGGCCCCGGCCGCCTTGAGGCGGGCTTCGACCCGGTGGACCGGGCTGGACCGCCGGGCCAGCTCGTCGAGGTAGCTATGCTCCACGCCTGCGGCCCAGGCGCAGGGCCCAGCCCACCCCGCAGCCCAGGGCGAACAGGACCAGGGTGCCCAGGAAGCCGGCCAGGCCCGTGGCCAGCCTTCGTCGGCGATGCCCGGGAACAGGTAGTCGGGCAGCGGCGAGCGCAGCAGCGGGCATCTCCACGGCGCTTTCCAGGAAACCCTTGTCCTCCGCCACCCGCTCCAGGCCGTCGGGGGACGAGGAGGCGGCCAGAGACAGCAAGGCGCCCACGGCCAGGGCCACGGCCAGTCCGATCCAGATCCAGCGGGTCTTCTTCATGCGGCCTGCCCGGCAGCCGCCCGCCGCGTGTACGGCCGGCACAGCGGGTGCACCAGGTCCCGGCGCACGCGCAGCAGGAAGGCCAGCGCGGCGGCGGTGATCAGCCCCTCGCCGATGCCGATCAGGGCGTGGATCCCGGCCATGGCGGGCAGCACCAGGCGCAGGGGGATCGTGCCGGAAAGCGCGATCTGGACCGCGGCCAGCGAGGCGCTCAGGACCACCATGAGCCAGGCCGTGACGAAGGCGCTCGATCAGGGCGCCCCGGGTGCCGGACAGCAGGCGGCGCAGCAGGCGGTACAACCACGAACCCCAGCAGGCAGGCCAGCACGCCCATGTTCAGGACATTGGCCCCCAGGGCGGTGATCCCCCCGTCCTGGAACAGCAGGGCCTGGACCACCAGGACGGCGGTCATGACCAGGGTGCCGGCCCAGGGCCCCAGCAGCAGCGCGGCCAGCACGCCGCCCCCCAGGTGCCCGGAGGTGCCGCTGGCGATGGGGAAGTTCACCATCTGGGCGGCGAAGATGAAGGCCCCCGCCACGCCCATGAGCGGGACCTGTTTTTCCTCTAGGTCTTTCCCCACCCTGGCCGCGCTCACGGCCACCGCCGCGGCGGAGACGGCGCCCGCGGCTGCCCACACGGGCGCGGAGAGAAAGCCGTCCGGGATGTGCACGCGCTGCCCCCGGGTAGCACGAAATACAGAATCATGCTACCCAGAGGACAATCTACCGCCGGGCGGGGCCGCTGTCAAGCCCCGTGCGGTGAACGTGCTGTCGTCCCTCCGTGCCCCGCGGGCGGCCCCACCCCGCTGCCGATGATGAGGCGCCCGTGGTGCACGCCCCGGGTGCCGATCAGGGAATCGGAGATCTGGCGCACCTCGGCGTTGCGGCCGCGCACCACCAGCACCTCCAGGCAGTTGCGCTCGTCGAAGTGCACGTGCAGGGTGGAGACCACGGACTGGTGGAAGCGGTGCTCCAGCTCGGTCAGGCGGGAGGACAGGTCCCCGGCGTGGTGGTCGTACACCAGGGTGAGGGTGCCGATCACCTCCGCCTGCGGATCCTCCTCCACCCGCGTGTCCAGCAGGAGGTTGCGGATCAGGGCCCGGATCGCCTCCGAGCGGTTGGCGTAGCCCTTGCGCTCGATCAGCCGGTCGAAATCCGCCAGCAGATTCTCTTCTATTGAAACGCCGAAGCGGCTGAGGTTCATGGGGGTGAGTCTACAACACGCGCCGCCGCGCCGGCAATGCCACTCTGGTCTACAGGCGCGCCAGTCATCCGGCGCTTGACGCTCGCCGGCCTGCCCCGAATAATGGGCGCACGAACAACACCCTGAAGCTGATCATACTGCTCGCCCTGATCGCCGTCTCGGCCGCCGCCGGATACCTTTTCCGGGTCGTGCTGGGCACGGACGCGATCTACGCCCATCTCATGTACGTGCCCATCGCCCTGGCCTCCATGTGGTGGGGCTTCCGGGGGGTGGCGGTGGCCTTCCTGCTGGCCGCTCTGGTGCTGTCCTTCAACCTGCCTGGGTTGACGGCCGCGCTCGGCTCGCGCGCCGCAATCGCGGGCTCGAGGGGCGCAATCGCGGGCTTCGCCGCAAGGCAGCTGGCCAAGGACGCGGCCCGGGTGGCCTTCTTTCCCGTGGTGGCCTTCTTCATCGGGCTGCTTCGCCGCCGGCTCACCGCCGGCCAGGAAGCCCTTCGGCAGTCCGAGGAGAGCTACCGGCGCCTCTTGGAGCAGTCCCTGAGCGGCATCTGCGTGTTCCGCGCCGACTGCATCCTGTATGCCAACCAGCGGCTCTGCCGCCTGCTGGGTTACGCCCCCGAGGGCCTGGTGGGAGCCAGCGTCTGGCGCCTGTTCCACGAAGGGGATCGGGAGCGCGCCCGTGGCGCGCTGGAACCCGGCAGCGAGTGCCGCCTGCTGCGGTCGGACAACACGGTATTATGGGTAGAGGGGGCCAGGGCGAGCACGGTCTTCCGGGGCCAGGAGGCGGAGCTGCTCAACCTGTACGACATCAGCCAGCGCAAGGAGGCGGAGTCCAGCGGCCGGGAGTTGGCCGAGCTGGCCCGCCGGCAGGAGGAACAGCTGGAGCATTCCACCCGCCTGGCCGAGCTGGGGGAGATGGCCGCAGCCATCTCCCACGAGCTGAACCAGCCGCTCACCGGCATACGCAACTACGCCCGCAACAGCTTCTACATGCTGGACAAGCAGGCCGGCAGCCCGGAGGAGGTCAAGGAGAACCTGCGGCTGATCTCCGAGCAGGTGGACCGGGCCGCCAAGATCATCAACCAGATGCGCGAGCTCACCCGCAGATCGGACCGCAACTTCACTGGCCTTGACCTGAACAGCGTCATCCGCGAGAGCGCCGAGTTCCTGTTGCCGCAAATGAGGCTCTCCAAAGTCCAGCTCACCCTGTCGCTGGCCGAGGGCCTGCCGATGATCCGCGGCGACCGCATTCGTCTGGCCCAGGTGTTCCTGAACCTGCTCACCAACGCCCGCCAGGCCATGGAGGAGGCCCGCGTACGCGAGCTGGCGGTGCGCTCCTACGAGGCCGCCCGCCAGGACCTGAGTGTGGTGGTGCAGATCGCCGACACCGGCAAGGGCTTCTCCGCCGAACAGGCGCCCAACCTGTTCGTGCCCTTCTACACCACCAAGGCCAGGGGGCACGGCACCGGCCTGGGGCTTTCCATCTCCCGCAGCATCGTGCAGGCCCACCAGGGCACGATCGAGGCCTCCGGCGTGCCGGGGCGGGGGGCCACCTTCACCCTGCGGTTCCCGGCGGCCGAGCAAGAGGAGAACGGGACGGTGCAGGCGGAGGCGCATAGCGCGCTGGGGGGCCGCAGCAGCGACAGGCCAGTCCAGCGTGGTGGTCATCGACGACGACGCGGCCGCGCGGCATTCCCTGGCCCAGATGCTGCGGCTGCGCGGCCACGCCGTGGAGGTTTTCTCCTCGGCCGAAGCGGCCCTGGCCTGGCCCGGGTTGAGCGAGGCGGGCTGCGTGATCACGGACGTGAAGATGCCGGGCATGGACGGGGAGCAGCTGCTGGCCGAGGTGCGCCGCCGGCCCTCCCCTCCGCCGGTAGTGATGATCACCGGGCACGGCGACGTGTCCATGGCGGTGCGCTGCCTGAAAGCAGGAGCCTTCGACTTCGCGGAGAAGCCCTTCGACGACGACGTGCTGCTGGCTTACGTGGCCAAGGCGCTGGAGCAAAGCAGCCTGCTGCGGGAGGCCAGCGACCTGCGGCGGCGGCTGACCCTGCTCTCCCCCGCGGAGGACGGAAACTTCGGCATGGTCGGGCGCAGCCGGGGGATGCAGGACGTGTACGCCCAGATCGAGGTGGCCGCCCGCTCGGATGCCCCGGTGCTCATCGTCGGGGAAACCGGAGTGGGCAAGGAGCTGGTGGCGCGGGCCATCCACGCCCAAAGCGCCCGCGCCGGAGGGCCTTTCGTGCCGGTGAACGCGGGCGCCCTGCCCGAAAGCATGCTGGAGAGCGAGCTTTTCGGCCACGCCCGGGGCTCCTTCACCGGGGCCCTGGCCGAGCGGGAAGGCAAGCTGGTCATGGCCTCCGGAGGCTCCCTGCTCCTGGACGAAATCGAGAGCATCTCCGTCCGCGCCCAGGTGCAGCTGCTGCGCGTGCTGGACGACGGCATTTTGGAACCGCTGGGCAGCGACAAGTCCCGCCGGGTGGACATCCGCCTGCTGTCCGCCTCCAACGCGGATATGCAGGAAGCGGTGCGCGGCGGCTCCATCCGGGAGGATTTCTACCACCGCATCATGGTCCTGCGCATCGCGGTGCCGCCGCTGCGCGAGCGGGCCGAGGACATCCCCCTGCTGGTCTCCCACTTCCTGCGCCAGGCGGCGGAACGCAACGGGATTGCGGTTCCGGAGGTCCCCCAGGAGGCGCTGGAACAGATGCTCGCCCACCCCTGGCCGGGAAACGTGCGTGAGCTGAAGAACGCCGTCGAGAGGCTGGTCATCACCTCCCACAGGGGGGTGGCCGGCCCTTTCGCCCCGGACCTGCGCTTCGACTCCGACCGACTGCTCAGCCTGCCCGCCACCCCGGGGCGCCTGCGCGACGAGATGGAGCGGGTGGAGCGCGCGACGATCGAGTCCGCCCTGCGCGAGCATGCCGGGGAGATCAACGCCACCTACCGGGCCCTGGGCATCAGCCGGCGCGCCCTCTACGAGCGATTGAAGAAATACGGGCTGGCGCGCGAGAACTTCCGGCCCTCCTAGCATTACGGCAGCCAGTGCGGCGGCCGCGTGCACGGATCTCCCATGGGGGCTTGGCGCACAACGGGAAGGGTCTCGCCGCCTGCCGGCAGCACCCGCTGGGCCGCTGGCAGGTGGCGGTCGCCTCACCGCCCTGTCGCCAGGAGGCAGAACGCGGGGCAACCCCGACCGGCGCCTTCGGCAATGTTTTCTTCTAAACCTTTTCCTGCAAAGCAATAATCCCGCGTCTTACGAATCACCTGGAATCGCCTTTTCGATGCGCTTCTACGTGAATTTTTCTCGCGCATAGTTTCACGATATTCTGTATTTTTGGCATGCCTCTTGCTTCTCCAGGCGCATGACGCTGCAGGAGCTGGCGCGGCAGACCGGCACCCGCTTGGTGCTGCCGGGCAGGCACCCGGACGGGCAAATCGCCCGCGTGATTGCCGGCGACCGCATGAGCGACCTGCTGGAAAAGGCCGGTCCCGACTCGCTGCTGATCACCCGCCTGGCCAATCCCCACCTTTTTCGCATGGCCGAGCTGATGGACGTGCCGGGCATCTGTCTGGTGCGGCACCCGGAACCCGGCCCGGGACTGCTGGAGGCTGCCTGTGCCTGCGGGGCGGCGCTGCTGCTGGCCGGCGGCGAGCTGGAGGAAACCCGCGCGCTGTGGGAGCGCTGCCTGGGGGCGGGACAGCCGGAGGCCCGGCCGTGATGGCCGTCTCCTTCCCCATCGCCGGAGGGGACTTCGCCAGCGCCGGCGCCGCGTCCCGGGGCCTCAAAGAGCAGCTCACCCGCCTGGGGGTGGCAGGAGAGGTGCTCCGGAGGGTCATGATCGCCGCCTACGAGGCGGAGATGAATGTGGTCATCCACGCGCGGCGGGGCAAATTGTGGGCGCGCCTGAACACCGGGCGCATCGACCTGGAAGTGGTGGACGAAGGGCCGGGCATCCCGGACGTGGAAAAGGCCATGCGCGAGGGCTGGTCCACCGCGCCCGCGGAGGCGCGTGCCCTGGGCTTCGGCGCCGGCATGGGCCTGCCCAACATCCGCAGGGCAAGCGACCTGTTCGAGATCGACACCCGGCCGGGCAAAGGCACGCGAGTGCGTTCCACGATCCACCTCCTCAAGCTGGCCGCCGCCGAGAGCCTGCGCAACGCCATCGACATGCGGCCCGAGTCCTGCCGCAACTGTCTGGCCTGCCTGGCTGCCTGCCCCACCCAGGCCATGCGCCTGCGCGACGGCCGGCCGCAGATCCTGGAGCACCTGTGCATCAACTGCACGGCCTGTCTGGCCGCCTGCCGCTACGGGGCCCTGGGCCTGCGGGAAGAGGACCCGGCGGACTCCGAGGCGATCGCCGCGGAACTGCTGGTGGTCCCGCTGCCCTTCCTGGGCGGCTTCCCGCAGGCCGGCCCGCGGCAGGTGCTGGGGGCCCTGCGGCAGCTGGGCGCTCAGGAAGTGCGCCTGACCGACGAATGGGAGACCGGCCTGCTGGAGGAAGCCCTGCGCTTCGCCCGCGGCCCCCAGCGCCGGGCGGTGGGGCCCGTGCTGGCCCCCGTGTGCCCCGCGGTGGTGAACCTGGTGGAAACCCACTTCCCTTCCCTGCTGCCGCAGCTGGCGCCCTTTCTTTCTCCCGTCGAGGCGGCGCGGGACGAGTACAACCTGCAGGCGCTCACCGTGGTGGCGGCCTGCCCCGAGCAATACGTCGCCCTGCACCCCGGGAGCCTGCCGGGCCGCCTGCGGGTGCTGAGCCCCGCCCGGGCCGCCGCGACCGTAGCGAGGGCCTTGGAGCGGATGGACAAGCGGGAGCCGGAGCCTGAGGCGGAAGCCGCGGCGGCGGTGGCGGTGCAACCCGCCTTTAGCGGCCAGCCCGCTATTCGCGGCCAGCCTGGACCCGTCGAGCCGGCTCCTTACGCAGAGGCCCGGGTCCTGCGGATCAGCGGCCTGAGCCACGTCCTGCGCGCGCTGGAAAAGGCCGAGGCCTCGGCGCTGGCCGGCGTGGAGCTGCTCGTGCTCTACGCCTGCGACCAGGGCTGCTGGGGCTCGCCGCTGTTCCCCGAGGACCCCTTCCTGGCCCGTAACCGGGCCGCCGCCGTCGCGGTCGGACGAGCCTCGGCCTTGCCTCGAACCCGGCCCTACCAGGCCCGCCCCGGACAGCGCCTGGACGAGAGCATGCCGGCGGCCATCCGCAAGCTGGCCCTCATCGACGAGCTCACGCGGCGGCTGCCGGGGCGCGACTGCGGGATCTGCGGCGCGCCCACCTGCGCCTGCCGCGCCGAGGACATCGTCCTGGGCCGGGTCGCCGGAAAAGGCTGCCCCCTGGAGGAGGAGAAATGACCCTGCCACAGATCGCCCAGCGCCTGGACCTCACCCTGCTCAATCCGCAGGTCTCCTTCGACTCCTCGCGGGAGGTCGGCCTGGCCCATGCCTCGGACCTGCTGAGCGACGTGCTGGCCAACGCTCCAGGCGGCGGCCTGCTGCTCACCATCCAGGTGCATATGAACGTGATCGCCGTTTCGCTGCACGCGGGGCTGTCCGGGGTGGTGTTCACCTCCGGCTTGAGTCCGGAGGAGGCGGTGCGGGAAAAGGCCGCCGCCGAGGGGCTTCCTCTGTTCGCCACCCGGGAGTCTACCTTCGAGCTGGCCGGGAAGCTGTACGCGCTGGGCCTGCGGGGGCGGCATGGATGAGGCGGTTCATGGCTGACCTGCACCTGCACACGGCCCTCTCCCCCTGCGCCTCCCCGGATATGACCCCGCCGCGCATCGTGCGGGAGGCCTTGAGCCAGGGCCTGGCCCTGATCGCCGTGTGCGACCACAACGCCTGCGGCAATGCCCGGGCTGTGGCTCGGGCCGGCGGCGACCGCCTGGCGGTGATCCCCGGGATGGAAATCACCACGGCCGAGGAGGTGCACGTCCTGGGGCTGTTCCCCAGCCCCGAGGCGGCCGAGAGGCCGGCCTGCAGCGTGCAGACCGGGCTGCCCGCCTGGGCCCCCCCGCGGGGCTGCACCCAGCAGCGCCTGCTGGACGAGGAGGGCCGCATCCTGGGCTACGAGAGCCACCTGCTGGCCGGCTCCTCGGGCCTCAGCCTGGCCCAGGCCGTGGCGATGATCCGCTCGCTGGGCGGCCTGGCGGTGGCCTCGCATGTGGACCGGCGCTCCTTCAGCGTGATCAGCCAGCTGGGCTTCCTGCCCCCGGAGGTGCGCTTCGACGCCCTGGAGATCTCGGCGGCCGGAGCGGCCCGCGGCCGGGCGGCGGAGTTCCTGCCCGCCGGCCTGCCGCTGCTCTCCTCCTCGGACGGTCACTCCCCGGAGGAGGTAG
>CAVTQG010000048.1:0-134816 GCA_963736785.1 uncultured Spirochaetota bacterium
TCCTGAATCTCCTCGTGCCGCAGCGCACATAGGCCGGTCCCACCACACCCACTCGCTCCCAGTACCGCAGGCGCTCGGTGGAAATGCCGATTTTCCTCGCGGCTTCCGCGGATCCAAGCCTGTTATCGCTGCTAGTCTTCACAAGCGACCACCTTAGGAGGATTGTTTGTAGTTTCGAGGGACGGCCTCAATAAGGCCACGCGAAACGTTTGAGAGTTTCTGCAAGCGTCAGACCGGCTCGCCTGCGATTTGAGGACGAATATGAGCGCGCAAGACGCCGCCGAAACGAGCTATCTCGCGCGGCGCCCCCGGGGGCCGGTCTCCCCCCCTAATTCCTGCCCTTGGAGCTGGTGTCTAGACCATTCGCCGGGTTTCCTGTCCCAGTCGCTGGTGCGGAGGAGCAACCGAAAATACGCGTTTCAGTTGCCTTCTTAGATAACAGGACGGATACCGTTTTTTATATTCTTACGCAACCCGCTTGAGTTCGGTACGGGAACTTATTGAGCATTTAGCGGGTATAGCAAATACCCGCTCCTTGGCGCGCGAGAGGCACCTAAGTGCCTCATTTAAGAACGAGGCCAGGTTGATCTTCTTGCCCGTGATCCCGACCTTGCGCCGGATGTTCCGGCGATGCTTCTCCACGGTCTCGTAGGAGATGCTCAGCATCTTGGCGATTTGCTTGCTGGTCAGGCCGCAATGGATCATCTGGGTGATCTCGCTTTCCCTGGGAGACAGGCTCGGAGCGCTCTGGGACAACCGGATGCTGAACCGGCTGGTGATCTCCCGCAGGGTACGCTCGAGCAGATCGATCATCTCAGCTGGGGCGCTGGTGAGCCGCAGCTTTTCGACAATGGGCAGGACGAAATCGCGGATGTTATCGGCGATGTCCTCCTTCAACATGCTCCTGCCGGTTTGGATCTGTTCCACGAGCTCCTCCAGGGCGATGCTCTTGTGCTTGAGGGCCTGCTCCTTCTCCTCGAGGACGTGCTCGGCCGTCTCCAGGCGGGCTTCTGCCTCGCTGCTCGGCGTGAGGTCGATGGCCGTCAACAGGATGGCTGTCGCCGCCGTTCAGGACGACACGGGAACCCGTCAGCCGGACGAGTGTGAACGTCCCGTCTTTGCGGACCAGTTTTCCGTCGACGTGGCCATCCCGCGCGTCCGAGGCGACCCCGTCGAACAGCCGCGACAACTCGTCCGCGTCCCGGAGCAGTTCCTTTGCATTCATCCGGCTGATCTCGGCGTCCGAATAGCCCGAAAGCTTGAGCATAGTCGGATTGCAGCGCAGGACGCGCCCATCCAGATCGACCCAGCATACACCGACCGGCATGTTCTCGAAGAGCGTGCGGTACGGTAGAGCCGGGGTTCGCAGAATCCTCTGCAGCCCGCTTGCCCTACCTGCGTTCATAGCGGTGTTCGCCTCCTAACCCTTCATCCGGAGTTCCCCCTCACTGCTGGTGCTGCAGGCCTTCCTCCGACCATTTCCTAATTATAATGCAATTCGCGTGCCAACCTGGCCGCCAGATCCTTCGAAACAGCCGGAAATTCACCCTCTTTGCAGCCTCCAAAGGGGCGATCCCCCGCGTCGGAACCCTCCGCGCGAAGCCGTGCGCGGAGGAAACCCGCCCCGCGGAACCGGAGTTGCAAGCCTGCAATTTCAGTTGCACGGGTGCAAAGGCGTGCATGCGGTTCGTTTCCTCGGTCAATTCTCGTGCCACGGGAGGGCTGACGACTAGTCGAGTTAGTCCGGCGGCTGCATGCATTTGATCAAACGCCAACCTTCGTTTCAAGAGATAATATTTTAGCACCGAAACGACCTCTCCGTCAACAAAAACGATTTGTTGGCGGCTATGACGCAGGGCAGCTCGCCGGCCCCGGGTTCCAGAATTGAGACCGGCGTGACGGGCGCCAACGGCTAACCGAGAGAACTCCCGGTCTGGTGTAGAGCCGACAAATCCGGTAAAGTAATATCGATGCGAGTCGTGCTCATCGGGAACAGCGCTGCCGCCCTGGCCGCCGCGGAATCCTTCCGCCGCTACGACCAGGTCTCTGAGCTGATCCTGGTGGCCGCCGAACGAGGACCGGCCTACTCCCGCGTGCTTCTTCCTTATTACTTGCGCGGCTCCCTTGCCCGCGAACGGCTGTTCATCCGCGACCCGGCCTACTACGAAAGCCTGCGGGCGCAAACGCGCTTCGGCTGCTCCGTGACCCGCGTGGACGACCGGCGAAAAACCCTGGAATTGGACGGCGGCGAGACGCTCCCCTGGGACCGGCTGCTGGTAGCAACCGGGGCCCGGCCGGTCCTGCCGCGGGTCGCGGACCTGCAAGGGCCCGGGATCCACACCCTGTGGACCTTACGGGACGCCGACCGCCTGCTGCAGGAACTGCTCCCGGGGCGGCGGGCCGTGTTCATCGGCTCGGGTTTCGTGTCCGCTGCAGGCCGCCTGGTCCGCCTGCCTGCGCGGCCTCCAGGTCACCGTGCTGGAAGCCCTGCCCCGCGTGCTGCCCAAAGTCCTGGACGAGCAAGGATCGGCCCTGCTGGAATCGAAGATGCGCGAGCACGGGGTGGTGGTGCGCTGCGCGGTGGGCATCGAGCGGGTCGAGCGGCCGGCACGTGCCGGGCGACGCCGCGGCCGGCGCCCGCTGCGTGTCGTGCTGTCCTGCGAGGACCCGAACGTCGACGCCGACCTGGTGGTGGTGGCGCCGGGGTCCGGCCCGACCTGTCGTTCCTGGAGGGCACGGGGGTGCGCGGTCGAGCCGGGCGGGGCCGGGATCCTCGTGGACGAGCGGATGCGCACCAGCGTGCCGGGATCTACGCCGCCGGGGACGCCGCCCTGGGACCGAGCGTGTTCGGCGAGGCCCACGCGGCCCACGCCCTGTGGCCCACCGCGGTGGAACAGGGCCGGGTGGCCGGCGCCAACCTGGCCGGAGCGCGAGCGGGTGTACGCCGGGAGCCTCAACATGAACGTGGCCGAGCTGTTCGGCCTGACCGTGGCCTCCATGGGCCGGTTCCAGGAAAGCGGCGACCCGGCGGAGGAGGCGGTCGTGGAGCAGGACCCTCGGGCAGGCCGCTACGTGAAGCTGCTGTACCGCGACGGGGTGCCCACTGGGAGGCGTGGTGCTGGGCACGCCGGAGGACCTGGGCGTGCTGGCCGCCCTGCGCCCACGCATCCGCGCCCGGCGGCAAGGCCGCCTGGCTCCCGACCAGCCGTTCCGCGCCCTGCACCACACCCTCGCCCTGCAGGGCTCAGGGAGATAGCGCCGTGCGCATCGTCGACCATGGATCCGGACCAGCTGCGTGGCCTGCCGCAACTGCGAGTACGCCTGCGCCTTCCGGCAGGCCGGGACCTTCCAGCGGCGGGACTCCAACATCCGGGTGAACTTCTACCCGGAGGAGCGGGTCTGCATCCCCGGGACCTGCCTGCATTGCGAGAAGCCCTGGTGCCAGGAGGTCTGCCCGGCCGCGGCCATCCGGCGCAACCCCGACACCGGGGCCGTGGAGATCGACCCCGAGCGCTGCGCCGGCTGCAAGATGTGCCTGCTGGCCTGCCCCTACGGGGCCATCCGCTTCGACCCCGAGGCCCGCGTGGCCCGCAAGTGCGACCTGTGCGGCGGGGACCCGCAGTGCGTGAAGTTCTGCATCTCCGGGGCGCTGCAGTTCGAGGAGGCCGAGGAGGCCTTCGCCTTCCGCCGCGCGAGGGCTTCGACGCCAGGCTCAAGGACCTGCTGGGCCTGGGCCAAGGAGGGCGGCCGTGACCGGGAGCCGCGGGCAAGCCCGGCAGGTCTTCCAGACCCTCTGCCGCATGTGCGACGACCACTGCGCCATCAATGTCTACCTGGAAGAGGGCCGGGTCGTGGACATCGACGGCTACGCGGAGCACCCCTGGAACCGCGGGCGGCTGTGCAGCAAGGGGCGCGCGGCCGTCGACCTGGTGTACCATCCCGACCGGCTCTGGAAGCCCCTCAAGCGCACCGCCTCCGGCTGGCAGGAAATCCCCCTGGAGCAGGCCCTGGAGGAGATCGCCGGAAAGCTGGCGCGCATCCGCGACGCCCACGGGGCCCGCTCGATCGGGGTCTGGAAGGGCGAGGCGGTGGGCTTCGCCCAGCAGGAGGACATGGCCCGGCGCTTCATTCACGCCATCGGCTCCCCGAACTACTTTTCGAATGACTCGCTGTGCTTCAACGGCCGCTGGATCGGCTACAGCACGGTGCATGGGGCCTGGAGCGTCCCGGACTACGAGCATACCCGCCTGGTGCTGCTGTGGGGCTCCAACCCGCCGCACGCCCACCCGAACATGACCCAGATGATCATGCGCGCGCGCCGCCGCGGGGCCAGGCTGATCGTGCTGGACCCGCGCCTTTCGGCGGTGGCCCGCCAGGCGGACGTGCACGCGCCGGTGCGCCCCGGCACGGACGGGGCGCTGGCCTGGGGGCTGATCCGGGAGCTTCTGGAGCGCGGGCGCCTACGACCGGGAGCTGGTGGAGAGCCACTCGGTGGGCTTCGCCGAGCTGCAGGCCTACGCCCGGCCGTTTCACCCCGCAGCAGGTGGAGCGGGAGACGGGCGTGTCCGCCGCGCCGGTGGAGCGAGATCGCCGCGGCCATGGCCGGGGCCGCGCCCGCCGTGGTGAACTATGTCGGCAACGGCCTGGAGCATCACGAAAACGGCATCAACAACATCCGGGCCGTGGCCTACCTGGACGCCCTGCTGGGCGCGCTGGACCGCAAGGGCGGCAACCGCCTGGCCGAGGGCTTCCCCACTCAGCCGCCTGACCCTGTACCAGGAGAGGCCCCTGACCGAGCTGGGCCCCATCGGCGCCGAGCGCTTCCCGGTCCTGTACGGGATGCGCCGGGAGTGCCACACCATGACGGCCATGGACACCATCTTGAGCGGCCGGCCCTACCCGCTCAAGGCCATGCTCCTCACGGCCGCCAACCCGGCCATGACCAACCCCAACTCCGAGAAGGTGCGCAGAGCCCTCGGTGCCCTGGAGCTGTTCGTGGTGCGCGACCTGTTCCTGACCGAGACCGCGCGCCTCGCGCACTACGTGCTGCCCGCGGCCTCCTTCCTGGAGCGCTCCGAGCTGCACGTTCACCCCATGTTCCAGGTGGTCACCTTGAGCCGGAAGCTGCTCTGCTTCCCCGGGGTGCAGGACGAGTACCAGTTCTGGCGCGACCTGGCCCACCGCCTCGGAGCCGGATCGTACTTCCCCTGGAAGGACGAGGAAGAGCTGACCCGCTGGCTGCTGGAGCCCACCGGCCTCACCCTCGAGCAGGTGGCCGGACATCCGGAGGGCTACCCGTTCAAGCCCATCCGCTACGAGAAGTGGCGGGAGCAGCCTCTGGACACCCCTTCCGGAAAAGTGGAGTTCACCTCGCAATACCTCAAGGACCTGGGCTACCCGGAGCTGGCCGAGTACCGCCCGCCGGCCTACCGATTGCGCCAGGACACCGAATACCCCTTCGTGCTGGTCACCGGAGCCCGCAAGCTGCTGTTCTACCACAGCCGCTTCCAGAACATCGAGCGCTTCGCGCGCGCCGGGCGCAACCCGGAAATGGAGATGCACCCCGCCGACGCGGCGCGCCTCGGGCTGAGGGACGGCGACCTGGCGCGCGTGAGCTCGCGGGTGGGCAGCCATCGAGCTGCCGGTCACGGTGACCGCCCCCAACGAGATCCTGCCCGGGACCGTGCAGATCACCCACGGCTACCGCCAGGCCAACGTGAACCTGCTCACCCCCGATGACGTGTTCGACCCCATCAGCGGCTTCCCGCTGATGAAGGCCCTCCCGGTGAAGGTGGAACGGATCCAGCCGCCGCTCACTCCACCCGGTAGGACACGGTCAGCTCCGCGCGGGAAGGGGTGAGCTGCCGGCAGGCCACCCCGGCGCTCTGGAACATGCGCCTGGCGGCGATCACCGGGTCCGTGTCCCGGTACTTGTCCGAAAGGTAGATCACCTCCGTGATGCCCGACTGGATGATCACCTTGGCGCACTCGTTGCAGGGGAAAAGTGCCACGTACAGGCGGCAGCCGTACAGGTCGGCGCTGATCTTGTTGATCACCGCGTTGAGCTCGGCGTGGCAGATGTAGGGGTACTTGGTCTGCAGGAAGTCCCCTTCCCGGTCCCAGGGGTAGTGGTCGTCGGGGCAGCCGGTGGGAAAGCCATTGTAGCCGACGCCGACGATCTTGTTCTTCGGGTTCACGACGCAGGCCCCGACCCGGGTGTTGGGGTCCTTGCTGCGCTGGGCGGACAGCAGCGCCACGCCCATGAAGTACTCGTCCCAGCTCAGGTAGTCGCTGCGCTTGGTGGTCATGGCGGCTATTGTAGCAGCGCCGCCGGCGGGCGTTCCATTACCTGAGAAGGCTCCCCGGCGGCTACGCTTGACACCGGGGCCCCTTGGCCTTATTGCTTAGCCATGAACTTCACAGGACGCGACATTCTCTCCACCGAGGACCTGTCCCGCGAGGACATCTTCCAGATCCTCAAGGTCACCGCCCGCATGGAAAAGCTGGTGCGCACGAAGCGCATCGCCCCGCTGCTGGCCGACCGCCTCGTGGCGGTGATCTTCCTGGAGCCCTCCACCCGCACCCGCCTGTCCTTCGAGACGGCGATCCAGCGCCTCGGGGCCCGCCCCATCACCGTGGCCGACCCGAAGAGCTCCTCCGCCGCCAAGGGCGAGTCGCTGACCGACACGGCCCGCACGGTCGAAGGGTACGTGGACTGCATCGTGCTGCGCCAACCGGAAACCGGCGGCGCCAGGCGCGTGGCCGACGCGGTGGGCATCCCGGTGATCAACGGCGGGGACGGCTCCGGGCAGCATCCCACCCAGGCGCTGCTGGACCTGTACACGATTCAGAAGGAAAAAGGCGCCCTGGAAGGCCTGACCGTGGCCATGGTCGGGGACCTGAAATACGGCCGCACCGTGCATTCGCTGTCCTACGCCCTGGCCCCCTTTTCGCCGAAGTACGTGTACTGCTCGCCGGCCGAGCTGAAGATGCCCGAGGCCGTCACCCGCGACGTGCGCGCCCGGGGAATTCCGGTGGAGGAGACCACCGACATCCGCGCGGCCTTGGGCCAGGCGGACATCGTCTACATGACCCGCGTGCAGCGGGAGCGCTTCGAGGACCCGGCGCAGTACGAGCGCCTCAAGGGCAGCTACATCCTGAACCGCAAGCTGGTGGAAGAGGGAAAGCCAGGGTTGATCGTCATGCACCCCCTGCCGCGCGTGGACGAGATCGCCGAGGACGTGGACCCCCTGCCCGGCGCCGCCTACTTCCGCCAGGCGCACAACGGGGTGTACCTGCGCATGGCCCTGCTGGCCATGGTCATGGGGAAGGCCTGAGGCAGAAGCGCCTCACGAGGAGCGGCCTTTACGGCTCCAGCAGCACCTTGATCGCCTGCCGGCTCTGCATCAGCTCGATCCCCTCCAGGATCCGCGACAAGGGCAGCCGGTGGGTGATCAGCGGGTCGGTGCGATCCGCCCGCCGGCGATGAGCTGCAGGGCGTTCTCGAAATCGATCCACCGGTAGTCGAAGGAGCCCAGCACCTTCAGCTCCTTGAAGACGATCGTGTTCGGCTCGATGTCGGTCCGCTCGTGGTAGATGCTGACCAGGGCGATCCGCCCGCCCTTCGCGGCGACGGCGAGCGCCAGGTCCAGTGCCGCCGGGTTGCCGGTGGCCTCCACCACGACCTCCGCACCCCTGCCCTCGCGTGGCTTCCAGGATCGCCGGCAGGCAGCCCGCCAGATCGGCGCGATCGACCAGGAAGGTGCGGTCGGCGCCCAGTTCGCGGGCCTTTTCCAGCAGGTGCTCGCGCGTGCCGACCACCAGGACTTCCCGCGCGCCCTGGAGCCTGGCGAGCTGGCAGGCGTACAGCCCGATGGGGCCGGGACCCAGGATGGCGACCCGGTCCCCCGGCCCGATCCCGGCCTTCTGCACGGCGGCCAGGGCGGAGGTGACCGGGTCGATCGAGGCGGCGGCCTCCCAGGACATGCCTTCCGGAAGCAGGTGGCAGTTTTTCGCCGGAACGCAGGCGAACTCGGCGAACCCACCGTTGGAGTGGAAGCCGATCAGGTTGGGATTCAGGCACAGGTTGCCCTGCACCCTTCCTGCACTGGTAGCAGCTGCCGCAGTTCCGGACCAGGTTGACGGCCACCCGGGCCCCGATCGCGATGCCCGGCGCGCCCGGGCCGCTTTCCACGACCTCGCCGGCGAACTCGTGCCCGGGGATGACCGGCAGGCGCAGATCCTTCTCCCGCCCGTCGTAGATGGCCAGGTCGCTGCCGCAGATCCCGATCCGGCGCACGCGCAGGAGGACCTCCTCCGCCGGCCGGCCGCGGCGCCGGCACCTCGCGCAGCTCCCACCCCTTGCCGGGCTTTTCCTTGACGACCGCCAGCATCTGTCCTCACTCCAGCGCGGCGTCCGCGATGCCTTCCTCGGCGTAGTAGGGGTTGTTGGCCGCCTTGCGCCACGGGTTGGGGGCCAGGGCCTGGCGCAGGGACTCCCCCAGCGCGTGGATCGCGCACTCCCAGGCGTGATGCGGCGTCCCGGCCCTTGAGGAAGTCCATGTGCACGGTCCCGGGGAAACCCTGGCAGAAGCCCCCCGACGAAGGCGAACAGGTCCTGGATCTTCATGTCCTCGACCAGCTCCCCTTTCACCGCGGTGCATTCATCCTGCACGGAGAAGAAGGTGTTGCTCCTGCCTTCCATGCTGACCATGACCCGGGCCAGGGCTTCGTCCAGGCCGAAGACGCAGAACCCGTTGATGTTGATGCCCTCGTCCCGGGCCCGTCTTCGCCACCAGCCGCTTCAGGCCGGTGCCGATGGTGATCCCCACGTCCTCGGCGATCGTGTGCGTGGACCGCCACTTGCCCGTTTCCACCACGCAGCCGATCGACAGGCAGGAGCCCCAGGAAAGAGTCTCGATGATGTGATCGAAGAAGTCGATCGTGGTGGCCACCTTGAGGTTCTTGAACTCGGTGGCCAGCTCGACGGCGATTTTCAGCTCCTGCGTGTCCTTGCGGATCTTCAGGTAGCCGGGCTTCTCTTCGACCATCGTGAAAAGCTTGGACATGCCTCCCCCTCCTCATACAAAAACGGCCCGCAGGTGGCATCCTGCGGGCCTGCATCGTGCCGTGCGGACTATTTCTTTTTCGGCTCCACCGTCATCGAAGAAGGCGGTTGCCAGCCCTCGGGAGCCCAGACGTGATAGCGCGGGAACTTTTCGATGGCCGCTTTGGTCATCTCCAGCGCCGGAGTGTACACGTACTTCGGCACCGCGGGCTCACCGTTCAGGTTGCGGATGATCATGTTCAGGGTGATCCTGGCGTTGGTGAGCGAGTAGCCGGTGACCCCATAGTCCACCGAGCCGTCCTGGACGTAGGGGATGGTCTCCTGGAAGGGATAGACGACCGACAGCATGCCACCTTGTCCGCGAGCTTGCGCTCCTTGAGCGTGTTGGCCACCCCGTGGACCTGCGCCTCCACGACCAGGAAGCCGTTGATGTCCGGGGTGGCGTTGAGCAGGTTCTCGGCCAGCTTCTGCCCCACGGCCGGGTCTTCGCTGTCGCCCCACTTCTCGGCCACCACCTTGACGTTGGGGTAGGTCGTTCAGGGCCATGTGGGCGCCCTTGTTGATGCTCTCGGTGTAGGTGTTGCCCGCCGGTCCGGCCAGGATGGCGATCTTGCCCTTGGAGCCCTGAGGTTCTTGCACAGCCAATCCGTGCCGCCGGAAGCCCAGGTCGAAGTCGTTCTCGCTGACGAAGCCGGTGAGGACTTCTTGGTGTGCGCCGCCTCGCCGATGAAATAGACCGGGATCCTTTTCTCGATCGCCTCGTCGGTGATGGCGGCGATGCCTTCGGCGCTGATCGGCGCGATGACCAGCGCGTCCACCCTCTTGTTGACCAGGTTTTCGATCTGGCTCACCTGGCCCTGCAGGTCTTCGTAGCCTTTGGCCGCCAGGATGGTGATCCCCACCCCGGTGGCCTTGGCCTCGGTCAGAAAGCCGTAGGACTGGTTCACGAAGTACGGGCTGCCCAGGGACGGGATGCTGACCCCGATCCGGTAGGGCTTCTTGGGAACCACCCGGTCCCAGGGCTCCCAAGAGCGCTGCCCCAGGGATAGATGCCTTCGGCCAGAACCCCCTTCCAGTCGTCGTCGTAAGGCGCCGCCATGACCAGGCCGGCGCGATCAGGGCGGCAAGCACCACTAGCAACGAGCACGTACACTGCGCATTGAACTCCTCGATACGCCCCTCGCTAGGCGGGGCTTGATTGCCTTCTTGGAACCTCGTCCTTCCATTCCTACTTCTGTATTTGTCCAGCACCACCGCCACGATGATGATGGCGCCCACCACCACCTGCTTCACGAAGGAGGATACGCCGATCAGGTCGAAGCCATTGGAAAGGGTGGAGAGGAACAGCACGCCGATGACCACGCCGCCCAGGTTTCCCACGCCCGCCCTTGAAGGTGACGCCCCCCACGACGCAGGCGGCGATCGACTCCATCATCAGGGCGCCGCCCAGGTTGGGCTGGCCCGGAGTTGATGCGGGCCGAGAGCATCGCGGCCGAGATCCCGGTCAGGATGCCGGCCCCGCCGAACACCCACAGTAGAACCGTGTCGACGTTGACTCCCGCCAGACGCAGGGCCTCGCGGTTGCCGCCGACCGCGTACACGTAGCGCCCGAAGCGCACGCGGTAAAGGATGAAGTACATCAGCACCAGGACCGCCGCGGCGATGAGCACCGGCAGGGGAATCGGCCCCAGGTTCACATAGGCCAGAACCTTGTAGGACTCCGGCAGGTTGTAGATCGTCAAGCCCTTGGAAATGATCAGCGCCAGTCCGTTGCAGATTCCCATGGTCCCCAGGGTCACCGCGAAGGAGTCGATCCGGAACCTGCCGACCACGAACCCGTTGAGCAGCCCGATGGCTCCCCCGAGCAGGATCGGGGTGATCCAGCCGGCCGCGGTTCCCAGCTGTTTGGACACGATCGCCGCGACCACGCTGCACAGCCCGATCATCGCCCCCAGCGAGATGTCCACGCCGGCGGTCAGGATGACCAGCATCTGGCCGGCGGCCACCAGGGACAGGAAGCAGGCCTGCCGCAGCACGGTGATGGCGTTGGTGACCGTCAAGAACCTGGGGTTCAGAACGCCCATCAGGATGATCAGTCCCACCAGGACGAAGAACAGCATCCCGATGTTCTTGTAGAACTGCTTCAGGCTGCCGCCGAAGGTTCTTGGATTCGTCAAAGCTGCATTGGCCATGCGCTAGTTGTCCTCTCCGCGGGGTGGGAATCAGCGACCGGCAGGGTCGCCGCCGCTGCCGAAGGCGTACCTCAGGATCTCGTCCTGCGCTCGCCTCGGCGCGCTGGAACTCTTTCACGATCCGCCCCTGGTAGACGACCAGGATCCGGTCGCTCATGCCCATGATTTCCGGCAGCTCGTAGGACACCAGGACGATGCCCGCGCCCTCCGAGGTCAGCCGGTTCATGAAATGGTAGATCTCCACCTTCGTTCCCACATCGATCCCGGCGGTCGGTTCGCAGAACAGGAAGACCGCACCCCCCCGGCACAGGGTCCGGGCGATGACCACCTTCTGCTGGTTTCCCCCGCTCAGGCTCTCGACCAGGGTGCTCATGCTCGGAGTCCGGATGTCCATCAGTTCCTTGTATTTCCTGACTTCTTCGGCGACCATCCGCCGGTTGATCAACCCGAGGAGGTTCCGCGAGAACTTGCGAAAGGAGGAGATGGCGATGTTCTCCCTCACCGACATGGGCATGATCAGGCCCTCGTTCTTGCGGTCGCGCGGGATGTAGGCCAGCTTCAGGTCCAGGGCCGACTGGGGGTTGTCCTTCAGCACCGGCTTGGGCCTGCCGTCCTCCAGCATCGCCACCGTTCCCGATTCGTAGCGTGGAGGCGCCGAACACGGAACGGAAGATCTCCTCGAACCCGCAGCCCACCAGCCCGAACAAGCCCAGCACCTCCCCCGCCCGCACTTCCAGATCCGACGTCGTAGAAATACCCCTTCCGGGTCAGGCCTTTGACCTGCAGCAGGGGCTTGCCCAGCCTGGCGGGGACCTTGGGGAACTTGGTTTTCAGCTCCTTGCCGATCATGAGCGGGGTCAGGGCGTCGATGCTGTGCACGTCCTTGAGCTCCAGCGTGTCGATGTACTGGCCGTTGCGCAGCACCGTCACCCGGTCGCCGATTTTCTTCAATTCCTCCATCCGGTGGGAAATGTAGATGACGCCGGCTCCCCGGTCCCTGAGCTTGCGGAGGTTATCGAACAGGATGCCGCTCTCCCGATCGGTGAGCGAAGCCGTCGGCTCGTCGAGGATCAGGATCTTCACCTCATTGTTCAGCATCTTGATGATGCTGATCATCTTCAGCTCGGCCACGTTCAGGTCCTGGACGATCCGGCGAGGGTCCAGGCGGTAGTTGAAGCTGGCCAGCAGGCGTTCGGTCTCTTCGACCTGCCGGCGGCGGTCGATGAGGCCGTTCTTCCGCAGCTCCTTGCCGAGGAACATGTTCTCGGCGATCGACAGGTTGGGAACGGTGCTGAGCTCCTGGAAGACGGTGTAGATTCCGAGCCGCTGGGCCTGGTGGGGGTTCTCGATCTCGATGTCCCGGCCCTCCAGCTGGATCTGCCCCTGGTCCTTCAGGTACACGCCGGCCAGCACCTTGATCAGGGTGGATTTGCCGGCGCCGTTCTCGCCGACCAGGGTGTGCACTTCGCCCCGGCGCAGGTCGAAGCTGACGTCGTCCAGCGCCACCACGCCAGGGAATGCTTTGCGGATGCCCCGCATGGAAAGGAGAGTTCCATTCTCAGCCGGCATGCGCTTTGTCACCCATAAAAATAAATTGATTGAACTAATTAAACAACTATCAGGAAACTGTTGTCAAGGTGGCGTTTCGGCTTCAGCCGACGCTCATTCCAATTGCTGAGAATCAATAATTGCTGTAATCCAGCCAGCGCACCTGCCACCGCGGGCGTTTTCCGCGCAGCAGGTCGTCGCACCCGAGCAGCAGCCGGGCGAAAGCCGGGCGGCGCAGGGCGTTGAAAAAGAACGGCCGGTGGTGCAATCGGTTGAACCCTGAATCTGGCCGGTTGTAGGGACACACGGCGATGCAGAGGGAGCAGTCGTCCCACTTCTTCTTGTTCGAGCCCCAGAAGCCCAGGCACTTGCGGGCGTCGATCGCCCACTTCCGCGCGCCGCGCACGACGCTCTTGTCCCCGCGGGGAATGGCGCCACTGGGGCAGTTCTCGGCGCATTTCCGGCACAGGCGGCATACGGTCTGCACCCCGATGTCGATCGGCTCATCTGGAAACAGAGGCAGGTCCGTGGTCACCGTGGCAATCCGCACCCGCGGTCCCCAGTCCGGGGTCATCAGCATGCCCAGGCGTCCCAGCTCGCCCATCCCCGCCTCGACCGCGATCGGGACCTGCAGCACCTCCTCCTCCCGCTCGTGGTGCGCCTTGGCCGGGTAGCCCAGCTCCCGGATGTAGGCCGCCAGCTGGCAGGCGGTCACGGCCGCCCGGTTGTACACCAGCGTCCCCTCGGCCCCGTCGATGTAGCTGTGCCCGGCCTTGACCAGGTCATAGTCCCGCTTGAAGACCAGCGAAATGGCGTACTCGATGCTTCAGCGGATCGGCTCGGCCGGCTTGTGGCTGCCGGCCAGGTACTCGTCCCAGCGATGGCTGGCCACGTAGGCCTGGTTGAGCTCGCAGACACCGACCCGGTCTGCCCCGAAAAAGCGGGCGACTGCTTTGATTTTGCGGGTCAGCCGGAGCGATCGCCAACGGGCGCGCGCTTCCCGTTCACCGGCCCGTCCACCGCGGAAACCAGGTGATAGGTCAGGCAGTTTTCCGACCGCGGGATGCCCATGAGCGCGCCGTAGATCGGGTCCGGGGTGGGCACGTCATACCAGCGCCGCACGCGCGGTCCGTCTCCAGACCCGCGGCGGTCCGGGGGAAGATGGACTCCCGCTGGTCGAACTGCGTCTGTTCTCCGACGATCTCCGTGGTGATTTTTTTCATCCCTTCGCCACTGCCGCGGCAGCGGCCTGCATCTTGCGGACGTGGATCAGGTACCGTTTCCCGTAGGGATCCCTGCCCAGCAGCAGGTCGCTGGCCAGCACGGCGCCCGCCAGCTTTTCCGCGTCGGTGATCACGCAGCTGGCTCCGGCCCCGAAAGCCAGGGCCAGGAAGGCCTGGTTGACCGTCTGGCGGTCCGGCAGCCCGAAGGAAACGTTGCTGGCGCCCAGGTTGATGTTCACCCCGAACTCCCGCCGCACCAGCGCGATGGTCTTCAGGGTCACGGCCGCGGCCTTCTGGTCGGCCCCGACCGACAGCACGAGCGGATCGATGATCAGGTCCTCCGCGGGGATGCCGAGCTTGGCCGCCCGCTCGATGATTTTTCCCGCGACAGCCAGCCGCGCCTCGGCGTCCGCCGGGATGCCGGCGTTGTCCATGGTCAGCCCGATGACCGCCGCCCCGCGGTCCTTGACCACCGGCAGGATATCCCGCAGCTTGGCCTCCTCCCCGGAAACCGAGTTCACCAGGGGCTTGCCCGGCGTGACCTGCAGCGCGGCAGCCAGGGCCTCGGGGTTGTTGGAATCCAAACAGAAGGGAACGCGCACGTGCTCCGCCAGGAACTTCACCACGGCGGGTAGCAAGCTCTTTTCGTCCAGGCCCGGGACGGCGACGTTGACGTCCAGCACGTGCGCGCCGAAGGCCACCTGCTGCAGGGCCTGCTGTCTAGCATGTACTCGAGGTCCCCGGCCTGCAGCGCGGCGGCCAGCTTCTTGCGTCCCGTAGGATTGATCTTCTCGCCGATCATGACGATCGGCCCATCCGTGCTGACGATGACTTCCTGCGACTGGCTCTTTAGCATTGTTTTCATGGCCTTGAGCTCCTGATAAAAGAAAAGACGGCAGGGGCTGCGGGCGCCGCAAGAGCGGGCTACGCCCCTGCCGCCAACCGTTACCTGGCGAAGAACGGATACTTCAGCCCGAACGCGCTGACTTCCTTCTTGACCTTCTCGTACAGGTCCAGATACTCCTGGGTCGGCTCCACCGTCTCCATGTTGTAGCACTCGCTGATGGTCTTGCCGATCGGGGCCTTGGAGATGTCCTTTTCGTACTTCGGAAGGATCTTCTTCACGATCTCGTTGGCCTGCTTGCGCGTCATGCCCATGCGGGTGGCGGCGTGCGCCGCTTCCGCGCAGATGCGCCCTTCCATGCCGGTGGCGCGTTCCGGCATGCGGTTGCGGGCCACGGCGGAGGGCGACAGGTCCGCCCCGGAGACCGCCGAGGTGATGCCGAAGTTGATCAGCTCGTAGGCCGCAAACTCGGTGCAGGGCCCCGCCGCGATGAAGGCGTTGGAGAAGTGCAGCAGATGGGTGTTGCGGGACAGGGCCTGGTGTGAGGTGCTCACCAGCCACAGCATGCGGCGGGTGGTGTTGCAGGTCTCGTGAATCTCGATCGGGAAGCAGCAGGAGTACTCGGTCTGGAACACCAGGCGACCCAGGAAATGGTGGGCCACCAGGACCATGCTGGTGCCTTCCGGTCCGCCGGCGTACCCGCCCATCAGGGGGCCGTACAGCCCGCCGATGGTGTACGTGGTGCGCAGCAGGAAGGGCACCTTCTTCATCCGGTCGTAGTCCACCTTCATTTCCGCCACGGCGCCGCAGAGCATCGCGTCACGGGGCAGGGCCCCGAACTCGGGCCGCGCGGCCGCGATCATGGCGTCCGCGTGCTCGGCCGCGGAAACCATGGTGTACATCCCCTTGCCGGGGTGCCCGACCCGCCGGGCGGCCTCCCGCCGCTTGCCGATGTCCCAGATGGCGGCCTCCACCTCCATGGGGGAACCGGAACGCACCTCGATCCCGCCCAGGGTGTGCAGCAGGGAGCCGGCGGAGAAGCAGTCGGCCAGCGGCTCTTTGGCCACGCTCATGGCCGCCTGCAGGAAGGTCTCCTCGGAATAGGGGTTGCCCACCAGGGTGTAGTTGCTGAACACCGGCCGCGGGTCCTCCACCTTCCGGGCCTTCTGGACCTTTTGGTCGCGCCCCTCACCCCAGACGATCTGGTCCACCGCCGACTCCAGCGAGTCGAACAGCTCGCCCTTGCTGAACTTCATGACCCTGCCGGTGGAGGTGCAATACACGCCCACCTGCAGGAAGAAATCCACCGCCGCATCGAACAGCCGGTCGGCCAGATTGTCGTCCGCGCAGACGACTTCCTCCGGGTTGTACTTGATATTGTACTTCTTGATCACCTCGGCGGACACGCGGCCCACCCGCCGGTTGAACTCCTCCTCATGGATCTTTTCGCCCGTTTCGGACCGCTTGACGACTTCCCAGAAATCGATCATCGCTATCTCCTTTCTCAACCGACCAGTTTCTTCGAGACGCTCACGGCCTGCACGGCGTTCTCCCCGTACCCGTCGGAACCGATCTGCTTGGCCCACTCAGGGAGCACGGGAGCGCCGCCGACGATCACTTTCACCTTGTTGCGCAGCCCTTCGGCCTTGAGGGCTTCGATCACGCGCGGAATGTTCTGCATGGTGGTGGTCATCAGGGCCGACATGGCCAGGAGGTCGGGTTTCAGCTCCTTCACCTTCGCCAGGAAGGTGTCGTCGGGAACGTCGTGACCGGCATCCGTGACGTCGAAACCGGCGCCCTCCAGCATGACGCGCACGATATCCTTGCCGATGCGGTGCACGTCGCCGCTCACCGTGCCCAGGACGATCCGGCCGACCTTCTTTTCCCCGCCGGACGCCGCCAGCTGCGGCCTGAGCAGCTCGACCCCGGCGGACATCGCATCCGCGGCCATGATCATCTCGGGGAGGAAGATTTCCAGGGTCTCGAATTTCTGTCCGACCTCTTCCATCGCCGGCCGCAAGGCCTTCTCGATGATCTCCATGGGCTGCACCTTGCTGGCCAGGGCTTTCTTGATGAGCTCTTTGAGCTTCTCGGATTCGCCCGCCTTCACCTGTTCCTTCATTTGCTTGAAATCATCACTCATAGCCTTCCTCCATTCCAACAGAAATATTTAATATTTGATCATAAATCAAATTTGCTGTCAATAGCTCTCCCGCACTCCCCCCAACGGCGTTTTGGCTCACAACCCCAAAAAATGTTTTCTGATTCCCGGATTCGCCGCCACTTCCTGCCCGGTTCCTTCGAGCGCGATCCTTCCGTTCTCCAGCACATAGGCCCGGTCGGCCAGCTCCAGGGCGAAGGTGGTGTTCTGTTCCACCAGCAGCACCGTGAACCCCTTCTGCTTCAGGGCCTGGAGGCGCTCATAGATTTCCTCCACCAGCTTCGGGGCGATTCCCAGGGAGGGCTCGTCGAGCATCAGCAGCTTGGGGCAGGAAACCAGGCCGCGGCTGATGGCCAGCATCTGCTTTTCGCCGCCGCTCAGGGTCGCCGCGTATTGCCTGCCGCGCTTTTCCAGGATCGGAAACAGGGTGTAGATTTCCTTCAGCAGACCGGTTTTGAGATTCTCCGGCGTGGCGAAGGCGCCCATGAGCAGGTTCTCGCGCACGGTCATGTTCGGGAACAGCCGCCCGCCTTCCGGCACGTAGGAGATGCCGCTGCGCGCGATGTGATACGGGGCCCGGCCCGAAAGATTTCGCCCGTCGAACAGGATCTCGCCGGAATACGGATGGATCAGGCCGGAGATCGATTTGAGCAGCGTGCTCTTGCCGGCGCCATTGGGCCCGACCACGGCCACGACCTCGCCGCCGTGGATGCGGAGGCTGACTCGCTCCAGGATCGGGATCTTGCCGTATCCGGCGCGCAGATCCCGGACCTGCAACTCGATCACCGCTTGCTCCTCCTGCCCAGGTATGCTTCGATCACTCTCTCGTTCCTGCTGATCCGATCCGGGGTGCCTTCGGCGATGAGCTCCCCGTAGTCCAGCACGATGATCCGCTCGCAAAGCCCCATGACCATCGGCATGACGTGCTCCACGACGCACAAGGTCACGCTGCGCTCCCGGCGCAGGGTTTTGAGCATCTCCATCAACTCCGCCAGCTCGGAGGAGTTCAGCCCGGCCCCGGCTTCATCGAGCAGCAGCAGCTCGGGGTCCGTCGCCGCCGCCCGAGCCACTTCGACCCGCTTCAGCGGCGCCAGCCCCAGGTCGCTGCATTTCCAGTTCTGGATCTTCTCCAGGCCGAAAAAGGCCATTGTTTCCCGCACCTTGGCCTCGACCTCCTTCTCCCCGTGGCGATTGTAGGCGCCGATGCGGATGGCCTCGGCCACGCTCAGGTGCTCGAAGGCCTGGGTTACCTGGAAGGTGCGGGACATGCCCAGCCTGCAGATCTTATGCGGCGGCAGGCCGCTTATGTTTTGGCCCTTGAAGGACACCTGCCCGCCATCCGGGTGGTACAGCCCGGAGATGGTGTTGAACAGGGTGGTCTTGCCCGCGCCGTTCGGGCCGATCAGGCCCAGGATCTCCCCGCGGGCGATCTGAAAGCTGACCCGGTTCAGGGCCGCCAGGTTCCCGAAGGTCTTGCACAGCTCGCTCACCTGCAGGATCGGCTCGCCGCTCATCGCCGCTCCTTGGCCTGAGCCGGCGTTTTCCGCCAATCGGCGACCAGCGAGGCCAGGCCCCGCGGCCGCAGCAAAGCGATGAGAATCAGCACCAGCGAATAGATCACCAGGTAGAGGCTCTGCAGGCGGCCGCCCAGGCTGGCCCGCAGCAGCTCCCGGCCGGTGACCAGGATGACCGTGGCAGTCAGCGGCCCGTAGATGATGCCCATGCCGCCCACGATGCCCAGGATGGCCACCTCCATGCTGATCGTGGTGGAGAAGAAGCTGGTGTGCACGAACCCGTAGATGCAGGCGTACAAGCCGCCAGTGATCCCGACCAGGAAGGCGTAAATCACCAGGGCCTTCAGCTTGCTGCCCCGGGCGTCCACCCCCAGGACCTCGGCCGCGTCCTCGTTGTCCCCCAGGGCCAGAAGATAGTAGCCCAGGCGGCGGGTGCGGATGCGGTAGGTGATGAATAGAGTGGCCAGCAGCAGGACCAGCATGATGTAGTAGTAGGGCAGGTAGGATTCGAAACGCAGGTTGTACAGCGAGAACTTGGCCGAAGGCAGAAGCCGCTCCATGGGGCCGCCGACCTGCTTCCACAGCAGGAACACCACCTGCAGGACCACGACCAACGCAGAGGAGGACAGGGCGTACCAGACCTCGCGGATACGGAAGCGGAACAGGGGGAAGCCCACCAGGAAGGCGAAGCCCATGGCCACCGCCCCGCCGGCGAACATCCCCACCCAGGGGGTGACGTTCCAGCGCAGCAGCAGGGTGACCGTGGTGTAGGCGCCTAGCCCCAGGTACGCTCCGGCCGACAGGTCCAGCTGCCCGGCCATCCCGCCGATGATGTTCCAGGCGCTGGTGAGCACCCCGTACATCGCCACGGTGGTGAGCAGGATGAGGTTGTACTGGTTGCGCAGGAAGGCCAGGGGCAGCGCGGCGGCGACGGCGGTGAGCGCGATCGCCAGCAGCCAGGGGCCCCCGCTGTTCCTTCTCACTACTTCCTCCCGAACAGTCCCCGGGGCCTGAGCCACAGGATCACTACGAAGATCAGGTACACGATCAGGGATCGGGCCCGCGGTTCCCAATAGGCTACGGTAAGGGCCTCGGCCACGCCGACGATCACCCCCGAGATCAGCAGCCCGGAAATCGAACCCAGGCCGCTGAGGGCCAGGATGCACCAGCTCAAGAGGCCGAAGCGTATCCCCATGGTCGGGTCCACCTGCTGGAAGCTCATCAAGCAGGCCTCCGGCCAGGGCGGTCAGCGCCGAGCCCATGGCGAAGGCGAAGGCGTAGGTCCAGCGGATGTTGACCCCCATCAGGGAGGCGGCGTCCGCGTCATCCGAAGCCGCCCGGATCGAGCGGCCCAGCCAGGAGTATTTCAGGAACAACGCCACCGCGACCACGGCCACGATGCTCACCGAGGCCGAGATCAGCCGGGAGAGGAGGACCGTAAAAGGCCCGAGGGGGAAGTTCCCCTGTATGATTGAGAACTTCAGGGCCCTGGGGCGGGCCTCCCAGACCAGCTGGGCGAGCGCCCGCAGGAAGGTCATCAGCCCGACGGTGACCGCAACCTGCACGACGAACCTTTCCCGCAGGGTCTTCTGGATGATCGAGTAATAGATCAGCAACCCCAGGCCGAAGAGCAGCGGGATGGTGATCAGCGGGGTGAATACCGCGTCCAGGGACAGGTAGGTGCTCGCCCAGAAGGTCAGGTACATGGACAGCATCACGAAATCCCCGTGGGCGAAGTTGACGATGTTCAGCACGCCGAAGATCAGCGACAGCCCCAGGGCGATCAGCGCGTAGACGCAGCCGATGAGGGCCCCCTCCAGCACGCCTTGCAGAATGTTGACGATCATCGAGAGTTTTCGAGAAAAGGCCAGCCGGGGGTCACCCGGCCGGCCTCGATTGCTCGGCTAATACTTGCTGGCGTCCGGGCGCGGGAATACTGCCTGCGTCTGGGCGGTTTCGAAAGGCCACACCACCTTGGTCTGGCCGTCCAGGACCTGCATGACTACCGCCTTGGCGTCGGGATTGTCGCCCGTGCTGTTGAAGCGGATGGAGGCGCTCGGGAAGGTGTCCACCGCCGGGCCGGACTTGATCTCCAGCTTCAGGAAGGCTTCCCGCAGGTTGTCGGGTTTCAGCGGGTCTTTCGGGAACAGCTTCCCGGAGAGCTCCAGGGCCTCCTTCAGCACCCACATGGCGTAGTAGTTCATGCCCGGGGCGTCCGAGGGGATGTGCCCGGTCTTGGCCTTGAAATCGGCGACGAACTTCTTGTTCGCCGCGTTGTCCTTCTCCGGGTTGTAGCCGTAGGTGTTGGTGTAGAAGTTGTCCGTGTCGCCCAGGATTCGATGGAGTTGGCGTCGGCGTAGCCGCAAGCCCCCATGCCGGCCATGAACTTGGGCATCCTCCCGCCCTCCCGGATGGTCTTGGCGAAGAGGATCGCGTCCATGAAGTACGGGCAGTGGAACACCACGTCCGGCTTGGCTGCGACGATGTCGGAGACGATCGCCGTGGCGTCAGACAGGTCGTAGGGGTACTCCTTCTGGTACACGATCGTCAGCTTGTTCTTCAGCGCGGCGTTCACCGCCCCCATGGCCACGCTGTGCCCGAAGGAGGAGTCCTCGTTGATCACCGCGATGCGGTTGACGGCCACACCCTTCTTCTTGGCGATGTCCACCACGAACTCCACTGCCGAGGCCCCGTACTGCCCGGCGTTGGCCGAAGGCCGGAACAGGTAGCGGCGGCCGATCTGGGTCAAGTTGTCGGCCAGGGCGTCCGCGACCAGGATCACCTTGTTGCGGTCCGTGACCTCCGAAACAGGGATGGTCAGGCGGCTGATGTACAGGCCCAGGATGGCCACGGGTTTGTTCTTGCTGATCAGGCTTTCCGCGCTGAGCTTGGCGGTGTCCGGCGACTCGCCGCAGTCCTCGGCCACGAGCTTCAGCGTGGCGCCGCCGAGGGACTTGATACCACCGGCCGCATTGATGTGCTGGATGGCGATTTCCATCCCGATCTTGGCTTCGGTGCCGAACACCGCATACGAGCCGGTCAGCGGCTCGAGGCAGCCCACGACGAGCTGCTTGGGAGCGGCGAACGCGCTCAAGGCAACGACCAGAAGGCCCAGGGTCAGAATCAGAGCCAGTCGACTTCTGTTCATTCGTTCCTCCTTCAAGAAGCGTCAGCCATCCTAAACCCGGCATCATCCGCCGTCAACAGAATTAATTCTCAGTATTTGAAATCCGAATGGCCGTATATGATCGCGATGTCCGTTGGGTGATTGGATATTTGATCAAAACCTGTTATCTTAGCTGGAAGAGGAGCAATGCGAACGTGTTGGATCAGCTGAACTCCGTGAAACATTCGACCCTGGAAAAGAAGGTCTACAGCGAAATCCTTCAGGCCATTGTTTCCGGAAAGCTCTCCCCCGGGTCCTCGGTGACCATCACGGAACTGGCCGAAGGGCTCAACGTGAGCCTGATGCCGGTGCGCACGGCATTGAAAGCCTTAGAGGCCAAGAACCTCATCCACATCCAGAAGAACCGCCGCCTCACGATCCGAAAGCTCTCGATCGAGAATCTGGAGGAGCTCTTCGAGATCCGCATCAAGCTGGAGGTGGAGGCGGCCCGGGAGGCGGCAAAGCACTGCCCGCCGGAAACCCTCGAGTCCCTGGAGCGGACGCTGAAGGAAATGCAGGGCTGCCAGGACCGGGAGCTGTACTTGGAGAAGAACCTGGAGTTCCACCGCGCCGTCTACCAGAGCGCCAACAAGCCCATCCTGTGTGAGATCATCGACGACCTCTGGCACCGGATCAGCCCCTACATGTACCTCTACCTGAAGATCGACGTGCATAGCCACGACCCCTTCCACGAAGGGCTGCTCTCGGCCCTGCGGGAAGGCAACCCGCAGAAGGCGGGCGAATGGCTGGAAGTCGACCTGTCCAGCTCGGCCCGGGAACTGGCCGAGCGTCTGCGCACGCTGCCGAGGGCCTGAGCCCCGCGGGCCGCGGGGACCTCTTATTTCGGAGGCAACCCCAGCTCCTGCAGCACCTGCTTGGGCGGCAGGCCGGTCTTGGGGTCCGCGCCCAGCAGCTCCTGATATTCCCGCACCATCGCCGCCAGGTCCACCTGCACGCCCTTGGTCTCGCCGGCCGTCAGCGGCGGCTTGCCCAGCGCGCGCTCCGGGAAGCCGCCCTGCCCCGCGACGATCCCCGCCCGCGCGTTGAACAGGAAGCGGGCCATGGCGATCCGCAAGCCCGCCCTGGCCAGGTCCTCCACGCTCCAGGCGGTGCCGTCGGCGGCCGTCAGGAAGTCCGGCAGAGCCTTGTAGTCCAGCATGCCGTAGCCGAACAGGCACAGGCCCAGGGCGTTGAGCGCGTGGCTCAGGTTGGCGTTCTCGTGATGCTGCCTGGCCAGCCCCGTGCACTGGTGGGGGGTCACCCCCTCGACGGTGTAGCCGGCCAGCGGGAAGGCCAGCGAGCCCTGGGTGTGTCGGGCCGGCGTCGGGTCGTAGAAGTAGGTCAGGGCCAGGCTGGCGTGCCACCTCGGGTCGTGCGCCGGCAGGCCTTCATTGCCCACGGCCATGACGTACGGGGCGGTGGCCTTGCCGAATACCCGCACCGCCTCCTCGAAGCCCTTGGACAGCACCGCGCCGATGCCTTCGGCCTTGCCGATCTTCTCCACCAGGGCGATGACCGCAGGCGCGTCGCCCCAGGCCAGCTTCAGGCCGCCGGTCTGCTTCTCGGTGATCAGCCCCTTCTCGAAGCACTCGATGGCGTAGCCGCATCAAGCCGCCGCAGCCGATGGTGTCCAGGCCGTAGCGGTTGCACAGGTCGTTGATCCGGATCAGGGCCTCCGCGTCGTCGACCAGCAGGTTGGAGCCCACCAGGCCCATGGTCTCGTACTCCACCTTGTGGACCGGCCGTCTCGGTGCGGAAGGGCCCTTCCTTCACCTGCACGTGACCGCCGCAGCCGATCGGGCAGCCGCTGCAGGCGTAGCGCTTGAGCTGGTACTCCAGCACCTTGTCCGCGGTGAGCTTGAGGTTCGGCAGCGCCTCGATGGACTCCGACCAGTTCTTGATCGGCGTGTCCCCGACCTTCAGGCAGCTCTCGTAGAACATCGGGGTGCCGTACTTCGTCAGCGTCGCCCCGAAGTCTCCCTTGAACGCCGGCAGGTGCTGCTTGCGCAGCTCGCGCATCTTCTGGTCGTCCGCCAGGGCGATGGGCAGGCTGCCCTTCACGACCACCGCCTTCAGCTTCTTGGAGCCCATCACCGCGCCCAGCGCCGAGCGGGCGGCGAAGCGGCCCTTGTCCGTGGAGATGCCCGCGATCGCCGACAGCTTTTCCCCCGCCGGGCCGATGCAGGCCACCTGGCAGTCTGAGCCGTGCCTGTCCTTCAGCAGGTCCTCGGTCTGGTAGGTGTCCTTGCCCCACAGCCAGTCCGCCTTTTCGAGCGAGGCCTGGCCCTGGTCCACCAGCAGATAGACCGGCTTCTTCGACTGCCCGAGGAACAGGAGCGTGTCGAAGCCCGACTCCTTCAGTTTCCTGCCGAAATGGCCGCCGCAGTTGGCGTCCCCCCACCCGTGGGTGGATGGCGACTTGCCGAACACCATGAAGCGCGAGGCGATGTACGCCCCAGTTCCCGTGAGGTACCCGGCGGCGAAGCCCAAAATGTTTTTCGGCCCCAGTGGATCACAGGCCGGGTCCATGCGCTCCAGCAGCAGCGCGGCGCCCAGCCCGTAGCCGCCCAGGTATTCCCGGTACCTCGCCTGCGGAACCTCCTCCGCGGCACAGGTGCCCTTCTTCAAATCCACCGAAAGCAGCTTCCCGGTGATCGCGTACATCGCCCGCCTCCTCGGCTATAGCAGCTTCTTGATCGTCTTGAGCACGTCCTCGGTAATGCCGAGGGTGTCGTCGATGTCCTTCTCGGTATGGGCGGCCGAGATCGAGTACTCCTCGAACCAGCCGCTGCCCATGGGAATGACCCCCTTGCTCAGCATCCCGTACCAGTACTCCCGCCACAGCAGGCGGTTGTAGCGGTTGGCCTGCCGGTAGGTGTGCGGCTTCTCCGGCACGAACTGGATGCCCCCCAGCGGCCCCTCGTGGGTCACGCTGGCCGGGAGGCCCAGCTTCTTGATGATCGCCTCCAGCCCGGCCGCGTACTTGGCCCCGAGACGGTCCATCTCCTTGTACCTGTCCTTGGTCAGCACCTTGGTCAGGCAGGCCAGCCCCGCCGCGCAGCACAGGGGGTTGGCGTTGTAGGTGCCGAAGTGCACCGCCGGCCCCAGCGGGGTGATCAGCTCCATCAGGTCGCGCCGCCCGCCGAAAGCCCCCAGGGGCGTACCGCCGCCGATGGCCTTGGCCAGGGTCACCAGGTCCGGCTCGATCCCGTACTTCTCGCAGGCTCCGCCCGCGGCGATGCGGCAGCCGATCTTCACCTCGTCGAAGATCAGCAGCACGTTGTACTTGCGGGTGAGCTCGCGCACCTTCTGCAGATAGCCGGGGTCCGGCGGGATCACCCCGCCGTTGGTCATGCAGGGCTCCAGGATGAAGCAGGCGATCTCCCCCTCGTGCTTCTTCAGCTGGTACTCCAGGCTCTCGAGGTGGTTGAACTGCACGATGTAGGTGTGCTGGGAGGCCCCGGGCGGGATGCCGGCGCTCTCCACGTAGGAGGAGGGCAGCCAATCCGGCCCGGCCGGGGTGTTCTGCGGCACCGCGCAGCTCACCAGCAGCGCGTCGTTGGCCCCGTGGTAGGCACCCTCCACCTTGAGCACGCCCAGCTTCTGGGTGGCGGCCCGGGCCAGGCGCACCGCGTACATGGTGGCCTCCACCCCGGACTGGGTGAAGCGCAGCATCTGGATCATGGGGTAGCGGCGGCGGATCTCCTCGGCCAGATCGGTGGCCCCCGCGGCCGGAAGGCCGTAGAGGGTGCCGTGCTTGGCCTGCTCGGTGATCGCGGCGGCGATCACCGGGTCGGCGTGCCCGGCCACCATGGCGGCGTAGCACATGCAGTAGTCGATGTACTTGTTGCCGTCCATGTCCCAGACGTACGGACCCTTGCTGTCCTTGACGTAGATCGGGTAGGGCTGCCAGAACTGGATGGCGCTGCCCACGCCGCCCGGAATGATGGCCTGGGCGCGCTTGGCTTCCTTCGCGGAACCCGGTGTTCGGGCGACGTAGTCTTCGTAAAACCCCATGTCCTCCTCCTCGCGTAGTTTCGATTATTTTGCAGCGGGAATGGCAGCCTCCAGGCTCCGCCATATCATCTGCCGCACTCCGTCCACGGCTGCCCGCAGCTCCGGGGTGTTTCCATACACGACTTTATAGAGGTACAGCCCCTCGAACAGCGCGATGAACTGGATCGCCAGCAGGCCAGGGCGCAGATCCCCGATGCCCGCCTCCGCGGCGTAGTCCGTGATCAGCCGCGAAAGCACGGCCTGGTCGTGGTCATAGATCCTGCGGAAGCTCTGCCGGACGCGCTCGTCGCCGATCGACAGGTAGAAGGCGCCGTAAAACACCTTGTTGTCCACCGCGTCCGGAAGCTCGAAGCTCAGGTTCTTTTCAAGGAAGAGCTCCAACTTCTCCCTGGCCGTGGGGATGTGCTCCATGCGCTCCAGGAAGGTGTAGTCCATCTTCTGGATCATGTAGTCGACCAGGGACTGAATCAGCTCCTCTTTGCTGGCGAAGTAGTGCATCAGCAGGCTGGGCGCGACGCCCATCTCCCGCCGATGCTCTTCAGGGTTGCCCCCTCCAGGCCCTTTCTCGTTACCACCTGGTAGCAGGCTTCGAGAATCTCCTTGCGCCGGCTCTCAGACTTGTCTTTTCTACCCATTGTGTTGATTGAACGATCAAACAATTCTAACACGAGAAAGGATGCACGTCAAGAATTTTTAAAGAGGTTATGTGCTGAGCGCCAGGGACGGCCTTCGGGCCGACCTCCCTGTCGGGCTTCGCCCGTCGGCGGCGCTCAGTCGAGCGGGAGCAGCCTGCCCACGCCGGAGATACGGCTTTCGACCCGGGGGCTGCCCCGGTAGCGGACGCTGCCCGCTCCGCTCACCTCCGCCTCCAGGGTTTCGGCTGCCTGCACCCGGCATTCCCCGGCGCCGCTCGTGCGGATGCGCACCCTTCGGGCGGCCAGGCCTTCCGCCCGCACGGCGCCTGCCCCGCTCAGCCGGATTTCCAGCTCCTCCGCGGTCCCGGATAGCTCCACGGCCCCGGCCCCGCTCAGCTGCACCCCCACCCGCCTGCCCTGAACCTGCAGCACCACGCGCCCGGCCCCGCTCAGGCGCAGGTCCAGCTCGTCTACCTGCAATAGCCCTTCGCCCCGCACCTGGCCCGCGCCGGAAAGCCGCACCGCGCGCAGCTCCGGCATCGTGATCCGCACCTCCGCTTCGCTCAGCTCCGGCACCCGCAGCAGCGCCCCCAGCCACCAGCGCAGGCCGACCACCAGCACGCCGCCTTCCACTTCCGTGCGCACCCGGGACTGCAGGTCCTCCTCCGCCACGACCTCCACCTTCTGCTCCGGCCCGCCGGCCAGGACCACCTTGCCGAAGCTGCGCAGATCGATGCTGTGGAACTTGGGCAGCTCCCGAATTTCCGTCATTCTTTTCCCCCTCCATTCCCGGCACGCGTCGGCAGGAAACGGCCCTGCCCGGACTGGCCGAGGAACTCCTCGCCGTCCACGATCAGCCGGCCGCCGGCCAGCACCCTCTTCACCCGGCCGACCAGCTCCCGGCCTTCGAACAGGCTGTAGGCGGCCTTGGTGTGCTGCGCGGCCGCCGTCACGGTCCACCGCTCGGCCGGGTCGAACACCACCAGGTCCGCGTCCGCGCCGGGTTCCAGCCTGCCCTTGCGCGGGGCCAGCCCAAAGATGCGCGCGGCGTTCTGGGCCAGCAGCGCGGCCACGGCATTCGGGGTGATCCGGCCGGCGTTCACCCCGTAGTGCCAGACCACCGGAAGCATGGTCTCCACTTCCGGCGAGCCGTAGGCGGCCTTGAAGAAGTCCTCCTCCACGGTCTTGGGCTTGGGCGCGTGGTCGCTGCCGATCGTGTCCATCAGGCCCCGGCCGGTGGCTTCCCAAAGGGCCAGGCGGTCGGCCTCGGTCTTGATGGCCGGGCCGACCTTGCCCAGCGCTCCGCGCCCCTTGAGCTGCTCCCAGGTCAGGCCCAGGTACTGCGGGCAGGTCTCCGCGAAAACCCGCGCCCCGCGCTCCCGCAGGAAGCGGATGGCCGCCAGCCCCTCGGCGGAGGAGACGTGGGGGATGTAGACCGGGCAGCGCATCAGCCGGCCGATGGAAACGGCGCGGAAAATGCCTTCCGCCTCGGCCACGTCCGGGCTGGTCTCCGGGAAGCGTTCGGCGAAATCGGCCTTCTCGGCCAGCATCCTGTCCTGGATGTAGTCGATGGCCAGGCCCGTCTCGGCGTGGATGCAGGCCAGGCCGCCGTGGCGGCCGATCAGGTCCATGGCCTTGGCCATGGCGTAGTCGTCGGTCATCCAGCCCAGCTTGGCGTAGGCCATGAACATCTTGAAGGAGGTGACTCCCAGGGCGAAGGCCCCGGGGATCTCCTCGGCCTGTTTCAGGGTCTCGAACAGGCCCCCGTGCAGGGCGAAGTCCGTGCAGGAGCCGGCTTCCCCTTCCGCGCGCATCTGCTTCAGTACTGCGAGCAGGCTCTGCCCGGGCTTGGCATAGGCGTAGTGGGCGATCGTGGTCACCCCGCCGTAGGCCGCGGACCGGGACAGGGAGGCGATGTCGTCCAGGTAGACCGGGTGGGTGTGGGGATCGATCAGGCCCGGGAGAACATAGCATCCCGCGGCGTCGACCGTGCGCTTGCCTCGCAGCTGACCCGGCTCCGCCACCGCGGCGACGCGCCCTGCCGTCCACGGCCACGTCGGCGCGTATGGTCTTCTCCGGGTAGACCACCAGGCCGCCGCTCACCAGAATATCGTGGGTCATAGACCCAGATCATAGAAGCGCCCGCCGGGGCTGTCAACGCGCGCGGCACCGGCAATAGCCGGGTTAGCCACCCCGATCCCCGATTTGACAGCGCTCGTGCCGTTGCACCATGCTTAGCGGGTAATGCCGAAAGGAGGCACGCCATGTCCAGGAGAGCTCGTGGCTGGCTGGGTTGGGTCATCGCCGCGGCGGCGGTGCTGTTTGTGGCCGCGCTTGTTGTTCGGGGCCTGGCTGTGGCTCACCCGCCAGCCGTACCCGCAGACCCGCGGCCGGATCCGCCTCCAGGGGCTCACCGCCCAGGTGGAGGTCCTGCGCGACCGCTACGGGGTGCCGCACATCTACGCCCGCAGCGCCGAGGACCTGTTCTTCGCCCAGGGCTTTGTGCACGCCCAGGACCGTTTCTGGCAGATGGAGTTCTGGCGGCGCATCAGCTCCGGGCGCCTGTCCGAGCTGTTCGGCAAGTCCACCCTGGAAACCGACAAGTTCCTGCGCACTCTGGGGATTTACCGGTTGGCCCAGCGTGAAGTCGAGCTGCTTTCCCCCGACACGCGCCGGTACATGGAGGCCTATGCCGCGGGGGTCAACGCCTACGCCCTGAAGCGCCGGCCCGCCCGGCTGGGGCTGGAGTTCGCCCTGCTCGCGCTGCAGGGGGTCAAGGTGCGCATCCAGCCCTGGACCCCGGCGGACTCCGTCGCCTGGGGCAAGATGATGGCCTACGACCTGGGCGTCAACCACGAGACCGAGCGCCTGCACCTGGACGTCCTGCGCTCGGCCGGCCGCTCCGGCTGGGCTTCCTTCTTCGCCCCGTACCGACCGGACATGCCCATAACGGTGGACGAGAAGGAGCTCCGGAAGATGCTCGGGTCCGCACTGGGCTTGAGCGGGGCTGGCCGCCCGCGCACGGGCGTGGGCCTGGGGGTGGGCTCGAACAACTGGGTGGTGTCCGGCAAGCGCACCGCCAGCGGAAAGCCTCTTCTGGCCAACGACATGCACCTGGCCATCCAGATGCCCTCGATCTGGTACGAGATCGCCCTGCACGGGGTGGCGGAGGACGGGACCGTGAAGCGCACCGCGGCCTGCCCCTTCCAGCTGCGCGGCCTCTCCTTCCCCGGCGCCCCCGGGGTCATCGCCGGGCACAACGACCGCATCGCCTGGGGCCACACCAACCTGGGCGGCGACGTGCAGGACTTTTATATAGAAAAGATCAATCCCGACAACCCGGACCAGTACCAGGTGAACGGGCGCTGGGTCGACATGGAGGTGCGCGTCGAGACCATCAAGGTCCACAAGGCCGACGAGCCCGTGCTGCTGCGCGTGCGCTCCACCCGGCACGGCCCGGTCTTGAGCGACCGGGCGCTGTGGTCCGAGCTGGGCGGCTATACCATGACGCCGGGCCGGGAGTTCCCCGACGGGGTGGGGCTCACGGCGGTGTCGCTGCGCTGGACCGCGCTGGAGCCGACCCGGCTGTTCGAGGCCGTGATCCGCCTGGATCAGGCCTCCAATTTCGGGGAGTTCCGCGACGCCCTGCGCTACTGGGACGTGCCGGCGCAGAACATCGTCTACGCGGACGTGGACGGCAACATCGGCTACCAGGCCCCGGGCCTGCAGCCCATCCGGGCCCGCGGGCATGGGCTGGCCCCGGCGCCCGGCTGGACGGACGAGTACGAGTGGACCGGCTTCATCCCCTTCGACCGCCTGCCCTACCTGTTCAATCCCGAGCAGGGCTACATCGTCACGGCCAACGCCCTCGTGGCCGGCCCCTCCTACCCCTACTTCCTGGGCAGCGAGATTCTCTTCGGGGAGCGCGCGCGCCGCATCCGCGAGCTGATCGAGGCCGACCCGGACGGCATCACGATCGAGGACATGCAGAGGATCCACGCGGACGTGTACGACCAGTACGCCGCGGAGCTGGTCCCCTACCTGCGGGGGTTGGACCTGGCCTCCGGCCGGAAACCCGCCGAGCCGCCGGAGGAGGAATCCGCCAAGGACCGCCGGAAGCGCGAAAAGAAGGAAGCTCAGGAGCTGGAGGCCATGAGCGCAGCCCGAGAGCGCCTCCTTTCCTGGGACTTCCAGATGCGCCGGGAGAGCCCCGAGGCCGCCCTGTTCGGCTTCTTCTGGATGGCTTTGGTGGAGGAGACCTTCCGGGACCAGTACCCCGAGAAGCGCTGGCCTCCGTCGGAGGCAGCGGCCGCCTGCAGAATGACTTCTATTACTTGCTGCGGGAGCCGCAGAACCCCTGGTGGGACGACCTGGGAACGCCCGGGCTGAAGGAAACCCGGGACCTGATCCTGGCCAGGGCCTTCTTCAAGGGCTACCGCGCGGCCGCCAAGAAGCTGGGGGACAGGTTCGAGAAGTGGCGCTGGGGCAAGGTGCACACGGCCGAGTTCCGCAACCAGAGCCTCGGGGAGTCGGGGATCAAGCCGATCGAGGCCATCTTCAACCGCGGTCCCATCGCCTGCCCCGGGGGAAACACCACGGTGGACGTGACGGCCTGGGACATGAAGAAACCCTTCAAGGTCAAACACATCGTGTCGCAGCGCTCGATCATCGACCTGGGCAACCTGGACGCCTCCCTGATGATGCACACCACCGGGCAGAGCGGCCATCCCACGCACCGCCACTACGACGACTTCATCGAGCCCTGGCGGGACGTGCGCTACCACCCCACCCTGTGGGACCGGGCCGAGGTCCGGAAGGCATCGAGGGAGAAGCTGCGCCTGCAGCCCTCGCCGTAGGGCTGACAGGGAGAGCGCCTTTTGCGGTAGCATGCGGCTACCGGAACATGAACGATACCCCCGAAACGCGCAGCGCCGGCACTGCCGGCCAGCCAACGCCTCTTATCCCTGGACCGCCTGCGCGGCCTGCTCATGGTCCTGATGGCCCTGGACCACGCGGCCTTCTTCCTGACCCGGCTGCACACGGGCGGCGAGTTCTGGGGCGGCCCCTACCCCGCCTACAGCGCGGCGCTGCCCTTCCTGGTGCGCTGGGTCACGCACCTATCGGCCAGCGGCTTCCTGTTTCTGCTGGGCGTGGGCCAGGGCCTGGGGGCCCGCGCGCGCCGCCGGCAGGGCTGGGGCTGGGGCCGCATCACCGGGCAGTTCCTGCTGCGCGGGCTGCTGCTCATTGCGGTGCAGATGCTTCTGGTCAACCGCTCCTGGGAGCTTTCCCCTTCCGGCTGGGTGGTGAAGTGGTACTTCGGGGTGCTGTTCGCCCTGGGCGGCGGGCTGATCCTCACCGCCCCGCTGTCCGGGCTGAAGCCCTGGGTGCACTGGCTGCTGGCCCTGGCTGCTCTATTGGCCTGCGCCTGGCTCGGGCCGCGCCCGGCGGAGTGGCAGCACTACCTGCCGATCTGGAAGCGCTTCGCCCTGGTGCCCGGCGGCGACCAGACCCTCTGGGTGAGCTTCCCGGTGCTCTCCTGGCTGGCCCCGCTGGCCTTCGGCCTGGCCTTCGCCGGCTGGCTGCAGGCCGATCCCGGGCGCGCCATGCGGCGGGCCCTGGCTCCTCGGCCTGCTGTTCCTGGCCGCCTTCGCCGGGCTGCGTCTGGCCGACGGCTTCTTCAACATCCGCCCCGCCCATTACCGCACCTGGATCGACTACCTCAACGTGGTCAAGTATCCGCCCAGCATCACCTTCCTGCTGCTGACCCTGGGCATCGACCTGCTGCTGCTGTCCCTGTTCCACGCGCTGCGCCGCGTGCGCTTCGCCGGGATCCTGCCGGTGTTCGGCCGCGCGGCCCTGTTCTTCTACGTGGCGCACCTGTTCCTGTACATGGGCATGGGGCACCTGATCGGCAAGGGGGGGGTCTCCATCGACCGGATGTTCGCGCTCTGGATCCTGGGCCTGGCGCTGCTGTACCTGCCCTGCCTGTGGTACGGGCGGATGCGCCAGCGGCAGCCCTCCGGCTCGCTGCTGCGCCTACTGTAGCGGCGCGTCCCGCCGGACGGCCAGGCGGCTGCGCCGCTCGCGCCGCGGGCCTGGCAGGCGCAGCGCGCGCCGCCGGCCTTGGGAGCCGCGCAATCCGTCTTCCAGCCCCACCCGCTCCAGGGCTTGCTTCAGGGCGGCGTTGATCGGCAGCGGGCTCGAGCCCAGGGTCGGGTCCAGGCGGTAGGCGGCCAGCGACCAATCGCGCATGAGAGGAGCCTCCAGCCTGCCGAGCGCACCGCCGCCGCGGCCGCCTGGGCGCGTTCAGGGTCTGCGGCGCGCATCCGCCCGCAGACCGCCAGCTCGGGGCGGCCCCCAGAGCCCGCCACGGCGGCGAAGCCGAACAGGCGGCACAGCAAAGGCCGCCAGGTATACACGGTGCAGTGGCCGCCGAAGGCCCCCAGGGGCGCGGGGCTGTAGAACAGGCAGCGCCGCGGCGGCTCCCCGCCCCCCAGCCTGCCCAGGGTCGGCGCCAGCAAACCCTGGCGACGAAGCTGCAGCGCCAGGGGCAGCATCTCCAGCACCGTGGCCTCCACCTCCGGGGAAAGGCAGCATTCCCCGCAGCCCCGCGGACAGGCCAGGCCCGCGGCGCGCCGGAAGGAGGCGATGCGCCGGTCCAGTCGGCGGTACAGGGCGCGCACCACCGCCGCCGGCCGCGCGTAGCGGCTGCTCATGAGCCCTGCGGGCATCGCCCGCATCCGGCGGCGCATCGCCCGCTTCCGGCGGCGCTGCCGCGCCGCGCCCTGCGGGGTTGTCACCCAGCAGCTCCCGGTAGTCACGGTCGGTGTCCACGTCGTGCAGCACGTGCGGGTCTTCCACGGGCAGGAGCAGGGTGGCGAAGCCGGCCAGCACGTCGCGCAGGGTTCCTCCCTGCGCGGCGGCGGCTGCGGCGCGGGCCACGGCGCCGGTGAGCAGGAGCGGGTGGCCCTTCTTCCCCCGGTACTTGGGAATGACCGCGTCCGCGGGCGGGGCCTCGCAGGAGCAGCCGGTAGGTGTCCGGCGACACCAGGGGCATGTCGGCCAGAGCCAGAAAAAAACGCGGCGTGCGGACCGCCGCCGCGCCGCATTGCAGCGAGGAGAGCATCCCCCGCTCGAAGTTCGGATTTACCGCCACCTCCACCCTCGGCCTTCCTTGGAACAGGCTGAGGATCTCCGCCGCGCGGAAGCCGGCCACCACGATCACCCGCGCGCAGGCGGGGAACGCGGCGGCCACGCTGGCTTCGATCATCGTGACTCCGCCGAAGGGAAGCAGCATCTTCCAGTCCGTGGTCCGGCTGGAGAGGCCGGCGGCCAGAAGCACGCAGTCGCAGGATTCCACGCTGCTCACGCTACCAGAACGGGGAGCGCGTGCAACAAGCGCGCGAAAGCCTATTGACAGGCGCCCCGGCTTGTGTCATGCTCCTTCCAATTTATGATCCGCTTGAACGATCGAAAGAAACCACTCCGGCGATGCCGGAGTTTTTTTTTGATCTTTCATAGGCCGCGAGGTCCGGGAGAGCCGAAAGGCTCTCCTTTTTTTCCCGTACCGGGGAGCCGTGAGGCTCCCATTTTTTTTCCCGAACAAGGGGGAACACATGACGGAAAGCGCGAAACAGGGATTCTTCGCCAGGCTGGAGCGCTCCTGCCGCGACAAGGGCAGCCTGCTTTGCGTGGGACTGGACCCGCGCCTGGGGGAGGAGGAGCGCCGGGACCCGGCCGCCGCCATCGAGGCCCAGAACCGCCGGCTTATCGAGCAGACCCTGCCCTACGCCTGCAGCTACAAGCCGAACATCGCCTTCTACGAGGCTTTCGGCCTGCCGGGGTTGTCCGCCCTGAAGCGGACCCTGGAGATGATTCCGCGGGACACGCCGGTGATCCTGGACGCCAAGCGTGGGGACATCGGAGCGACCGCCGAGGCCTACGCCGAAGCCCTGTTCGGCTACTACGGCGCGGATGCCGCCACGGTGAGCCCCTACCTGGGCGGCGAGGCGGTACAGCCCCTGCTCGCCCGGGAAGGCAAGGGGGTGTTCGTGCTCTGCCGCACCTCCAACCCCCAGGCCGGGAAACTGCAGCGGCTGCGGGTGAGCGGCCCGGGCCGGGAGCGCACGGAGGAAGTGCCGCTGTACCTGCAGGTGGCCAGGGAGGCTTGCTCCTGGGGCCGAGAGGTGGGCCTGGTGGTCGGGGCCACCGACCCGGAAGCCCTGGAGACCGTCCGCCGGGAGCTGCCCGCGGTCTGGATTCTTTGCCCCGGCATCGGGCCGCAGGGCGGTTCACTGGAGCAGGCCGCGCGGACCGGCCGGCGGGCCGACGGGCTGGGCCTGCTGGTGGCCGTCAGCCGGGCCATCGCCGACGCTCCGAACCCGGGGCAGCTGGCGCGGGAGTGCCGCGACCGGATCAATCAAGCGGCGGCCGGCTCCGCGGAGGAGCGCCGGGGGGCCGCTGGGGTGAGCTCCGGAGTGGGGAGCGGCGGCGCGAAGCCCGGGCTATTGCCCGGCGCGCTGCGGGAGCTGGGCGGGGAGCTGGCCAAGCTGCGCCTGTTGGAAAGGCTCCTGGAGCACGGCTGCCTGCAGTTCGGCCAGTTCCGCCTGAAATCCGGGCAGATCTCCCCGTACTACATGGACCTGCGCAGAATCATCTCCAGCCCGCCCCTGCTGGCCCGCGTGGCCGACGCCTACGCCGAGCTTCTCCAGCGCCTCGACTTCCAGCGCATCGCGGCCATCCCCCTGGCCGCCTTACCGATCGCCGCGGCCGTCTCCCTGCGGCTGGGCGTGCCTTTCGTCTACCCGCGGATGGTGACCAAGGAGCATGGGACCGGCAACAGCATCGAGGGCTACTTCCGTCCCGACGACCGGGTGGTCCTGCTGGACGACGTGATCAGCACGGCCCGCAGCAAGCTGGAGGCCATAGAGGTGCTGGCCCGCGAGGGGCTGCGCATCACCGATCTGGTGGTGCTGGTGGACAGGGAAAGTGGAGGGCGGGAAGAGATCGAGCGGCACGGCGTGCGCTGCCACGCCTACGCCCGCATCTCCGAGCTGCTGGACCTGGCCGCGGCCCGCGAGCCGCAAGAGCGGGGCGACAGCCGGCTATCGCCGCCTGACGCGCCGCAAGAGCGGGCTGACGCCCCCCAGGCGGCCGCCCGGTGACCCGGGGCGAGCTTTTGGGACGGCTGCGGGCCCACGGCCTGAAGCTGGGCACCGTCTCGGGGGTCCTCACCACCCGGCCGCGGCTGATCGAGTGGGCGGACGCCAACCTTCCCGAGATCGAGCTGATCACCACCAAGAGCTACCAGGTGCGGCCCAATCCCGGAAACCGCGAACCGATCCTGGTGGAGCCGCAGGCCGGCTGCTTCGGCAACGCGGTGGGCCTGCGCAATCCCGGGTTGAGCGAGGGCCTGCGGGAGCTGGAGGCCCTGCGCCGCAGGAGGAAGCTGCGCTGTCTGCTGGCCGTATCCCTGTCCGCGGACTGCGTCGAGGATTTCGTGCTGCTGGCCCGGCGCTTCACCGCGGTGGCCGATTTGCTGGAGCTCAACTTCTCCTGCCCCCACGCCCGTGCCGGGTACGGCTCGGCCATCGGCGCCGACGCGGAGGCGGTGCGCGACTTTGTGCGGGCCATCCGCCGGGCCACCCCAGCGCCGCTGTTCGCCAAGCTCACTCCCAACGTGGCGGATATCGGGGCCATCGCCCGGGCGGCGGTGACGGCGGGCGCCGACGGGATCGCGGCCATCAACACCGCGGGCCCGGAGGTGTTCCGGGAGCGGCTCACCGGCCTGCCGGTGCTGTCCAACCCCAATGGGCACAAGGGCGGGAAGTCCGGGCAGTGGATCCGGGAGACCGCCCTTCTCGCCGTGGCCGAGATACGCCGGGCGGTGGGGCCGGAGGTGCCCATCCTGGGCATGGGCGGGGTGGCCACCGGCGAGGACGCCCGCAACCTGGCGGCCGCGGGTGCCGACGTGGTGGGGATCGGCAGCGCCTTCGCGCGCGTCGCACGCCAGTCCAGCTGGCCCGGCTACCTGCGCGCCCTGAAGGCCGATGCGTCGGGCGGCGGCAGGGAAGCCGAAACCTTCCTGGCGCGCCGTTCGAAAATGGAATACCGCCCCTTCCTCGTGAGCGAAGCGCGCGACCTGTCGGGCGGCCTGCGGCTGCTGCGGCTGGACGGGGAGCTGGGCGCGCGGGCCGGGGAGTTCGCCTTCCTGTTTCTGCCCGGCATCGGAGAGAAGCCCTTCTCCGTGGCGCGTTCTTCCCCTCTGAGCTTTCTGGTACGGCGGCGCGGGGCGTTCACCGAGGGACTGTTCCGCCTGGCGGCCGGCGATCGGCTGTGGGTGCGCGGCACTTACGGGGCCCCCGCGCCGGTGAGCCAGCACCCCCAGACCTACCTGGTGGCCGGCGGCACGGGGCTCGCCGTGGTGCCGTCGCTGGCCGCCATGCTGCGGGAGCGCGGCAAGCGCGTCGAGCTGTACTACGGGGTGTCCGAAGCCCAGGAAGGTTCGGCCCTGGAGGCTCTGGGCCTGGACCGGGAGCTGCCCAGCCTTTGCGTGCCTGACAGCGGCCGGCCGGGCCGGGTGCTGGAGGTCATGGCCGAGGAGCTGGCCGGCAGGGGGCTTGCTGCCGTGCGCGCGGCCGGCTTCTACAACATCGGCCCCCATCCGTTCATCGAGAGGGCCATGCAGGTCGAGGAGGGCCTGGGCGCCGACCCCGCCGACATCTTCGCCTGCCTGGAAACCCTCACCATGTGCGGGGTGGGGCTGTGCGGGGGCTGCGAGTGCGGCGGCCGCCTGTTGTGCAAGGAGGGCACCTTCGTCAGTCTGCAGTACCTGCGCGCCGCGGGGGTGCGCCTCTCCGAGCTGGACGCCTCTACTTCAGCACCGGGAGCGAAAAAACCCTCCCGCCGAACAGCAGCGTCCACAGCACGTTGAAGGCAGCACAGCCATTCAGCCTTTTACCGCACCAAGAGTCAGCCCTCCAACCATATACTTGCGAAAAATAATTGCCAATAAGATCGGCGGCAGCAGGAATACCGTGGATGCCGCACCAATCTTTGTCCATTCTAGGGACACGTTCGTCCAGAACGCGGATATCCCCACCGTCATCGTTTTGGACCGCATCCCCGTGAGGACGCTGGCCCACAGGAACTCGTTCCAGGAAAAGATGAAGTTCAGGGTGCAAGTCACCGCCAAACCCGGACCGCAGAGCGGCAGAACGATGCGCAGAAAGGCTCCCCAGTGGCTGCAGCCATCGATCTGTGCGGATTCGTCCAGTACCCGGGGAATGTCGTCGAAGAACCCTTTCATCATCCAGATGATGAAGGGAAGATTATACACCAGGTAGGCAAGGACCAGGACGAGTCCGGTGTCGATCAAGCCGAGCTTGTTGGCCAACAGATAAAAAGGAACCATCAGGATGATCGGGGGGAGCATTCGGGCAATGAGGATGGCCATCAGGGAAACCCGCCTCAAGGCGAATCTGAAGCGCGAGAAAGCGTATGCCGCAGGGAGCCCAAGCACCAGGCAAAGCAGGGTGTTAAACGAGGCCACCTTGATCGAATTGAGCAGGTAAAGCGGGTACTTGGAGCCGGGCTGGAAAACCTCGCGGTAGGCGGACACGGTGGGGCGGAACACGAAAGCCGGAGGAGCCTGAAAGGCGACTCGCTGGGTCTTGAGCGAAAGCGCAAAAAACCAGAGCACTGGAAATATCAGCCCGATAAAGGCCAGCGCCAGCGCCGCGGTCAGGAGAATCCTGGTCAGTCGGTTCATAGATCGCGCCCGCGGTAAGCCACGCGAATATAGAACAGGCTCATGATGATCACAATGACCGTGACGATCCACGAGAGGGCGGAGCCATAGCCCAGTTCGCTGTTGCGGATGGCGGTGCGATAGATTTGATAGCTGACGCTGGTGGTGGACATTCCCGGCCCCCCGCGGGTGATGGCGTAGATAATGTCATAGACGCAAAAAGCGTCCATGGAGCGGATGATAACTGCGATCAGAATCGTCGGCCGCAATACGGGAAGGGTGATGCGCCAGAAGATCTGAACAGGGGAAGCCCCGTCGACCCGGGCAGCCTCGTAGAGCTCCGGGGAGATGCCCATCATGCCCGCCACAAAGATCAGTGCCATGAAGCCGCTCCATTCCCAAACATCCGTCAGGTAGATGGCGATCCTGGAAAGAGCGCTGCTGCCGAGAATGCCGGTCTCCGGCTCCAGACCAAAAACGCCGAGCAGGGAGGACAGCACGCCATGGCCCTTGAACAGCATGTACCGCCACATGAGACCTACCACGACCGGAGCGAGAACCGTCGGCAGCAGAAAACTGACCCGCAGCACCGCAACTGCGGGTATCGGCGCGGCGGCCAGAAGAGCCAGGAGCATGCCTACCACGAGCTCCAGGCTTACTACCACCAGGACGAACAGCACGGTGTTCCACAGCGAAACCAGGAAGTTGCGGTCGCTGAAAGCCGCGAAGTAGTTGCGGAAGCCGGTAAAGTCCGTAAATTTGAGATTGACCAGCCTGAGGTCGAAAAAACTGGCGACGATGGAGAATAGCAGGGGAAAGCCAACGATGGCCAGGAGAACGATTACGGCCGGCAGCAGGAAAACATGATCCCCGATGCCGGCCGAATTGGAACGCCAGAGCCGCATGTACCCTGAGTTACTTCTTCATGACCGCCAGAACTTCCTGCTGCATGAGAGACATGGCCTCATCCAGGGAAAGTTCCCCGATCATGTACTGGTTCAGGCGCAGCCCCATGATCTCCTCCTCTATTTTCGCCGACTGCTTCACGTAGGGCCAGGTCAGAGCGCCCTTGGCCATTTGCTTGACCAGGACGTCGGCGGTGGGAGAAATTTTCTGGAAAGCGGGATCCCGCAGCACCGATAACACGCTCGGCGGCGTCGCTCCGGTCGCGGCCAGCTTCCGCTGCGTCTCCTCGCTCAGCGCCCATTTCATGAATTTCCAGGCTTCTTCCGGGTGCTTCGAATCTTTGCTGATCGCGAACATCCAGGGGCCGATCCAGGGGCCGAGAGTGCCGTCTTCGGACAACGAATCGGACGCCGCCCATTTGCCGCCTATGACGGATTTTTCCTTATTCTCGAAGTCCCCGCTGAACACGTCCCACCAGTTGACCAGCGCCACCCGGCCTTGAGAAAAGGCATTCACCTGGTCGAACCAGTCGAAGGTGATATTGTCCTTGGGGGCGATCTCCAGCAGTCTCTTGAAGCGCTCGGTGACTTTTCTGGCCAGGCCCGTATCCAGCTGGGGAGTGAAGTCTCCCGCCTTCGCATTCTTCCAGAACTGCCCGCCCGAGCTCAGAAACTGCATTTCCCAGAACTGGGTAATGCAGGTGCCTTTGGCGTTCCCAAAGGCGAAGCCCCACTGATCCACCGTGCCGTCCCCGTTGACATCCCGGGTGAGCTTCTTGCCGGTCTTGTAGAGCTCCTCCCAGGTTTTGGGCACCGACAGCCCGGAATCCGCGAACAGGTCCGGCCGATAGTAGGTGATGGCGATGTAGGGGGAGATCGGCAGGGCGGTCTGCACGCCCTTCCACTCGCCCGCGCCTATCCCCATCAGGTCCTGTGGTTTCAGCTCCGTCTTGCTCTTCTGGAAGAAAGGTCCCAGGTCCGCCAGGAAGCCCGCCTCCGAAAACTCCGGGCACCAGGGAGTGTCCACCCCGACGATGTCGTAATTGGCGCTGTGGGAAGAAAGATCAAGGGTGATTTTATTGTAGGCTTCGTCGTAGCCCACCCCTTCCATATTTATGGCGATGCCCGTCTTGGCCTCGAAATCGCCGACCAGCTTCGTCAGTTCCACCCAGAACGGGTCATTGACGGCGATCGCATTCAGGGTGACTTTCTTCTCCGCCTTCTCCTGGGTGCCGCCCGCAAAAAGGGGAACCAGCACCAGGCACATGAGGCACGCCACCACGAAAAGAGCCTTCTTCATGCGCTTCCTCCTTTGAGAATGTATCAAAACTTCCTTAATTCACCGGGACTTAAGAACAAAAGATTATAATTGATCCCCAATTATCTGTCAAGTTTGATGATAATATCTTTCAGAAGGCAATAGATTGACAGCTTATCCTACGTTTTGTACTGTGGACCCTACCATGCTCGGCTACCTCGAAGAGCGCCACCTGCTCATGATCCACGAAGCCAGCTGCCGGCTTCTGGAAAGCAAGGGCGTGCTTTTCGCATCCGAGGAGGCGTTGACGATCGCCAGGGAAGCAGGCTTACGAACGGATCGTGATGCCTGTCTGGTTTATTTCCCCCGTTCTGTGGTCGAAAGCGCCATCGGCTCAACTCCGCGGCGATTCCTCCGCCAGGGCGCATCCCCGGAATATGATTGCGATATCGGGAATGGGCAGCTTTTTCTGGGCGCCGGATCTCTCCCGCTCAACGTCCTGGATGCCGGTTCACGCGTCCGCCGTCGGGGGTTGTACCGCGACATGCTCGATTTTATCAGGCTGGTAAATCAGTGCGAGTATCTGGCAATCGGCAATGCCGTGGTAAAACCGAGCGACGTGCCTGATCCGGTGGTCCACGCGGTTTGGAACCAGGCGACCGTAAAATATATCCCCAAGCCCGCCTGTTGCTGGTATGCGGATACCGTCCAGAGCGCGAGGGATACTCTGCGCATCCTGCAGGCGGCCGCGGGAGGAGAGGATTCCCTCCGGAAGATGAAAACCTGGGCCCTCACCGCCTGCCCCGTCAGCAATCTCAAATGGGGCCACAGTACGGCCGGCCTGATCGAAATGGCCAAAGAGGGGGTGCCGGTCGAGCTGATGGACACTCCTTTCCCGGGCTCCCTCAGCCCGGTGACTTTGGCGGGAACCCTGACCCTGGCCAACGCCAACCTCCTCGCCGGCCTTTGTCTCGCGCAATTGATCAACAAGGGCACGCCGGTCGTCTATTGCCTGTACGGTGGCATCATGGACATGCAGGCGGCCAGCCACGTCTTCGGAACACCGGAAACCGCCCTGTATACCGGGGCGGCGGCGGCTCTTTGCAAGCTATACCGCATACCGAGCAACATGACCGTCCCAGCCGTATCCTCCAAGATCCCGGACGGGCAATGCGCCTACGAGAAGATGATGACCGCTCTCCTGCCGGCGTTGCTGGGCGTCGATTGCCTCAGCCTTTTCGGCGGCATCCTGGACTTCGGGCTTACGGCCAGCTACGAACAGATGCTCATCGACAATGAAATGGCGGGACAGCTTTTACGGATCCGTAAAGGCTTCGAGGTGAATCCGGATACCCTGGCCGAGGAGCTCATCCGGACCACCCCTCACGGAGGTCATTTTCTTGATTCCGAGCACACCCTGCGGCATTACCGAACGGAGCTTTTTTTCCCCCGTCTCGCTGACCGCAGGAGCTACGAATCCTGGAGCGCCGACGGCGCCAAGGACTTGACCCAGCGGGCCAGGGACGAGCTTCCGGAGCTGCTCGGGAAATCCCTGCCGGTTGTCATCCCGGCCGACAGGGCGGCGGAAGTGGACAGGGTGGTCGCGGAGATCCTGGAACGCGAAGCGGTGGTTCCGTCCTGGGAGGGCTCCAGCTAGCTTGCCGGTGAAGTCAGGGGGACCGTCCGGCCCTCGGTATAGGAGCGCACAATCGCCTCGAGGACCTGCGTGACCAGCAGCCCCTCCTCACCCGTCACGGGGCTGGGAGTGCCTTCCAGAACGCAGGCGATAAAATCCCGGATCGGCGGCTCCTCGGTGAGGCGGTTCAGGACGAACGGCGTCCTGTACTCCCGGGCGGCGATGGTGAGGTTCTCCTGATCGGCGTTGACGTCGATCCGTCCGGTTTCGCCCTGGATGGAAAGCCACATTTCATTGATGGGGTTTCGCCACGTAGCGGGGAGGATCCAGGAGGATTCCAGGTGCAGGATGGCTCCCCCTCTCGATTGCCAGGGTCGCCTTCACCACGTCCCGCGTCTGGATTCCTTTCGACCTGAGCACCCCTTCCGCCGCCATGGCGGATACCGCTGTCGGGCTATCCCCCATCATCCAGAAGGCGAGATCCGCGATATGGCTCATCAGGAACCACTCCGGTCCCGAGCGCTCTCCCCATTTCATGGAGTGCAACACCCAGGAGATCGTGTTCGAGAGCACGAAGTTGGCGCTTACCGGTTTTCCGATCTCGCCGGCCCGGATCGCCCGGCGGGCCTCGACGAAGGCGGGGTACCAGCGGTTGTGATAGTTCACCATGAGCTTGGCCCCCCCGGCATCGCGGGCCGCCAGGATGGTTTCGCAGTCCTTGACGGTCGTGGCCATCGGCTTCTCGAGCAGCACGTGCTTCCCCGCCCGCAGCGCGGCTGCGGCGTACTGGGCGTGCGCATAGTCCGGGGTGGCCACCGAGACGCAATCCAGGGAGGGGTCCTCGACGATCCGGCGCCAGTCAGCGACGGCTCGACAACCGAACCTGCTCGCGTTCTCCCGGCGGCGGTGCTCATTGGGCGACCAGAGGGCCTCCAGCCTTGTCCTGGGGTCCGCGGTGTACACCCGGGCGTGGACTTGCCCGTAGTCGCCGCAACCGATGAGCCCAACCTTCAGCACGTCCTTCATGGGTTATCCTTTGAGCGCCCCGAGGGTCATGCCGCTCATGATCCTCCGAGACATGAGGATATAGAGCGCCAGGGTGGGGAGCATGACGATGACACAGCCCGCGAACAGCCCGACCCAATCGGCGCTGTATTGCATGGAACCCTGCAGCCCGTAGAGACCCAGGGAAACGGTTTTTTTCGAGTCCGAGGAGAGCAGCACCAGCGGCCAGAAATACTCCTTCCAGTTCCAGATGAAATTGATGATGAAGGCGGTGCTGATGCCCGGCCCGGCCAATGGCAGCATCACCAGGCGGAACGTCCGGAAGGCAGAGGCGCCGTCGATGGCGGCCGCTTCCTCCAGCTCCCCGGGCAGGGTGACGAAGAAGGACATCAGCATGAAGATCGTGAAGGGCAGGTTCACCACGACGTAAACCAAACCCACCCCGAGCAGCCTGTCCAGCAGCAGCAGGCGCCGCAGCAGCATGAACATGGGCACGAGGAGCAACACCTGCGGGATGGACATGCCGCTGATGAAGAGGTTCGTGATCAGCTGGCGCCCGCGGAAGGCTACGCGGGCCAGCACATAGGCCGCCGGGGCGGCGACGAAGACGATGCCGGCGGTGGAAATGGTGATCAGCAGTACACTGTTGAGGAAGTAGTTGCCCATCCTGGAAATCTTCCAGGCCTTTACGTAGCTCTGGAAGTTCAAGCCTCTGGGCAGGCTCCAAACGTTCTCGAACAACTGCTGGTTGGTTTTGAAGGAGGCCAGGAAGACCCATAGAATGGTAAAAAGGGTGAAGGCGATCCAGAGGTAAAGAAAGAGGTTGGCCAGCCCGGAGGGCACCGCGGCGGCCAGCCGCCTGGAGAGATACTGTCCCGCGCTGGCCTGTTTGAGCCGCTCCCTCACCATGGCGCCTTCAGTACTCCACGCTGCTGCGGCGCAGGAACCTGCGGCCCAGAGTGACCACCAGGGCCACCATCACCAGCAGGAAAAAGGCTACCGCCGTGGCATAGCCCATGCGAAAGATGGGCGTCCGCTTGCCGAAGGCCAGAATCACCACGTAGATCGGGATGGTCCAGATCTGGATGGGAGGGAAGGAGCCCGAAATCGCGTAGTAGAACTCGAACTGCATGAAGGCGTCAATGATCCAATAGATGAGTCCCATCGAGATCACGTCCCACAGCAGCGGAAGGGTGATCGTGAAAAACATCCGCAGGGTGCCGGCCCCTTCCAGCTTCGCCGCGTCGTAAAAGGCCAGGGGGATCTTGTCGGCGCCGGCCATGAAGAGGATGGTGTAGAAGCCCACGTAGATCCAGACTACCGCGGCGAGGATCGACCAGTAGACCAGGTCCGGCCCCATCCACGGCACGTCGGAAAGGCGCTTCAGACCAATGAGGCGCAGCAGACTGTTGAGCAGGCCGAACCGAGGATTGTAGATAAAGCCCCAGAGGGTGGCCAGGGCGACCATGGTGATCACATTGGGCGAAAAGATCACCGCCCGGAAGAAGCCCCTACCCTTGCTCTTGCCGCCCAGCAGCCCCGTGAAAAAGAGGCTGAGCACGAACGTAAGCACGCCCCCGGCGGCGACCAGGCCTACGGACTGCAGGAGCACACGGTGGAAGATTCTGTCCTTCAAGGCCTCCTGGAAGTTCTTCAGACCGATGAACCTCATGTCCCGGGTGAACCCCGACCAGTCGTGGAGGCTCACCCAGAGGGACTGCACCGCCGGATAGAGGAAAAAAACGAGGTAGAGGGCTAATGCAGGAGCCAGAAAGGGGATGACGATTCTTTTCAGCCACTTGTTCACGCTCCGTCTCCAGGCGCGAAAAATGGCGGCGGGCAGGGAATCCCGCCGCCTGAATACCACGGGCGCGAGGCGGCTACTTGTTCCAGAAGGCCTTGCTGTCCTTCTTCAGCGCAGCGATAAACTGCTCTGCGGTAACCTTGCCGAAAATCAGGCTGTCATCCGCGGGGAGCAGCACGGCCTGCCAGTATTCCGGGTAAGCCGAGTTCACCCCGTCGTTGAACCTGGAAGTGCTGGTGGCCACGTCCATGAGTCGCGACGCGTCAGCGTTGGAAGGCGGATTGGCGGTCCCCTTGATGGCGATCATGGCGTCGTGCTTCAGGGCCATCTCGTCGTTGTACTTCTTCTGCGTCCAGAACTTGAGGAACTGGACGGCTTCCGCTTTGTGGGGCGCTTCCTTGAGGACCACGAAGCTCCACTGGAACAGCTCGAGGTCCGTCGCCTTGCCCTTGCCGCCGGGCACGGTCGGAACGGGAAAGCTGCGGTACTCGAAGTTGGCCGGGATCGAGTCTTTCGTTTCAGCCGGCAGCCAGGTGCTGATCAGGATCATCGCGGCCTTGCCCTTTACGAAATCGATCTGGCCGGCCGGGTAGGTGTACCCTTCAAAGCCCTTGATGAAATATCCGCTCTTCGTCAGCTGCTCCACCATCTTGGCCGCCTTCAGGAAACCGGGGTTGTCCCAGGAGCTGCCGGTCTTGTCCCCCGAAGCGTTCAGCAACGCGCCGTTGCCAAGGATCCTTTGGACGAAATGGCGGAAATAATAGACGTTGTAGAAATTGATGCCGCCGTCCTGAGCGAGGGGAGGCAGACCGCCGGCCTTGAACTTCGCGCCGAGAGCCAGGAAGTCCTCCCAGGTCTTGGGGACGGTGTAACCCTTGCTGCTGAAAAGCTTGCCGTTGTAGAAAAAGTCGGTCGTATCAATCCACCAGGGAATGATATGGGTCTGGGAGCCTTTCATGTAGGTTTCCAGCTGGCCGGGCTTGAAAGTGTCCTTCCAGGAGGTCTTCGAGCCAAAGGCCGGCCCCGCCAGCTCCTTGTCCAGGGCGAAGGTGAGGTCCTGGTTCACGAGGGCTCCGGTGAGCTCATCCCCCCCCTGATCCATGATCTCCGGCACATTGCCCGAGAGGAGCATCGGGCGCACCTTGGTCAGGTTTTCCCGGCCGTTCCAGGTGGCGTTCACCTTGATGTTCGGGGTGGCCGCCTCGAAGTCGGCAATGATCTGCTTGAACAAGGGGACGTACGGTTCCCCCTCGTTGAAGCCGCTGAAAAACTGGATGGTGACCGGTTTTCCCTGCGCCGAGATGAACGCCGGCGGGACCAGGACCATCAGGACCGCTGCCAACAGAATCAGCCTTTTCTTCATGTTTTCCTCCTTTTGTATGTGAAAAAGAAACTAACTAAACCTTTGTCCCCCCATATTAAAAGCTATTCGTCACGATTCAGCATGCATTTTCAGCTAATATATTACAATTGTCAATCAAAATCGAAGAACCTCTGGCTGACGAGCGTCGAGGCGCCGAGGATTCCGGATTTTTCGCCGAGCTCGCTGGCCACCACTTTCACCGCGACGGCGATCGGAGAAAGGCAATGCGATTTTATCGACTTGGTGATCGCGTCCGTCACGATCGCTCCGGCGCCCATCAGCGACCCTCCCAGGATGATCATCTCCGGGTTCAGGATGTTCACGGCGTTGCTGATCGCCAGACCCAGGTTTGCGGCCATGTCCGTGATCAGCTTGTAGGCGACCTTGTCGCCGTGCTCGGCGGCCAAAAGGATCGTTTCCAGGGGGATGTTGTCGGCATCTTGGGACATGTCCGAGATCAGCGAGACGACGCCCTTGCGCACCCGGTCCTGCGCCTCCCGGCGCAGGGCCATGCCAGAGGCAATGCCCTCACGCACCCCTCGTTTCCGCAGATGCACAGCGGCCCATCGCGCTGGATCACCGTGTGCCCGAGCTCCCCGGCGTTCCCGGTCGCCCCCGTGCACAGCCGGCCATCGATCACGATGCCCATTCCCACGGTCTCGCCCAGGTCGGCGTACAGGAAGTTCCTCGACCCCCTTTCCCGCCCCGAACCACTTCTCCCCCAGGGTGGCGACGACCGTATCGTTGTCGATCTGCAATAGGGAAGCCGAATTCCTTCTCCAGAAGCTGCCTGACCGGAACGTCCCGCATCCAGTCGTAGTAGGAGCAGTGCAGGGCGATGCCCTTTACCCTGTCGACGAAACCGGGGATGCCGATGCCAGCACCCAGCAGCGGAGTCGTCGACGGGATCGCGGACATCAGCTCGCGGATGACCTGCTTGACGGCGTCGAGGAAATCATCCTGGCTTTTGAACCGGCACCGGGTCCTGCCCACCTCCCGCACGATGCTGCCCTTCAGGTCCACGATCCCGGCGAAGATCCTCTCCTCGTCCACGTCGATCCCGATGGTCCAATAGGCGTTCGGGTTGATCTCCAGCAGCGTCGGCCTGCGACCGCCCTTGGACTTGCCTTCGCCGCTCATCGCGCACCAGCCCTTCCTGCATGAGCTCTTCGATCAGGGCCTGGACCGTGCCCGGGCGAATGCGGGTCTTTTCGACGATCCGGGTCTGCGACATGGCGCCTTCGCCGTGAATGAGGCTGAGGATGTAACGCTTGGCGGCACTCTTCTTCGATTCGCGGCGGGCAGAATCGGGTTTTCCATTTTTTATCCCTCGAATATGATTTAACACATCCTCGCATTTTGGGAAAGAGAACCCGATTCGAAACTAAATGGGACCAAGTTCAAGTATGACTTCATAACAAACCAAAGACTATTGAATCGATGTGATTGTCTTAGTCTAACAAAACGTATATAATCTCGCCCCATGTGGAAGGAATACCCCAATTCGCAACAGATGTACGAAGAGGCGAAGAAGATCTTTGCCATGGGCGTCGGCTCCCAGGTGCAGAGCTTCGGCCAGGCCCCACCCGCTGTACATGACTCACGGGAAGGGCAGCAGGCTGTATGACGTGGACGGGAACGAGTTCATCGACTACCTGCTGAACTACGGCCCGAATATCCTGGGCCATTCGCCGAAAGTCCTCACCGACGCGCTCAGCGACCAGCTGGCAAGAGGATACGGTTTCGGCGAGCCTCACCCGCTGCAGGTCGAAGTCGTCGAGCTGCTGACGCAGATGGTCCCGAGCTTCAAGGTCGTGAACTTCAACAACACCGGCTCGGAGGCGGTGCAGGCCGTGCTCCGCCTCGCTCGCGCGGCGACCGGCAGGACGAAGTTCATCAAGTTCGAGGGCCACTACCACGGCTGGCTCGACAACGTGTTCTTCAGCTTCCACCCGGACGAGAAGGAGGATTTCGGCACCCGCGAGAATCCCCTGCCGGTCATCCACAACTACTGCAAGGGCCAGCCTCTCAACGTGCTGGACAACGTGATCATCCTGCCCTGGAACAACCTGGAGTACGTGGAGAAAGCATTCGCGAATCACAAGGGGGAGATCGCGGCCATCCTGACCGAGCCGATCATGAGCAACTGCGGGGTGATCATGCCCCGGCCCGGCTACCTGGAGGGCCTGCGGCGGATCGCGACGCCGAACGGGGCGATGCTCATCTTCGACGAGACGATCACCGGCCTCCGCGTCGCACTCGGGCGGGGCGCAGGAGCTGTTCGGCGTCGATCCCCGACATCACCTGCGGCTTCAAGGCCCTTGGCGGCGGCAGTCCCGATATTCGCCTACGGCGCGAGCGAGCAGCTCATGGAGCCGGTTGCCAAGCGCCAGGCGGTCCACGCGGGGACCTTCAATGGAAACGCGATCGGCTGCCGGGCCGCGAAGGCCGTCCTCACCGAGCTGAAGAGAGACGGCGGAGCCGCGATCAAGAGAATAAACGCAATCGGCCGTCACATGATGGAGGAGATCGGGAAATTCGGCAGGCCAAGCACGGAGAGACGGTGCGCATCCAGGGAACGGGCAGCCTCTTCTGCGTCTCTTTCCACGACCACGAAATCTTCGACATGCGCGATGCCTTCGACATCGCCAACGACCGCTACATGATCTTCCGCCAGCTTCTGCTCGACCGGGGCGTGCACATCTTCCCGACGGAAAAGGGCCTCTGGTACATTTCCACGGCGCATAGCGACAAGGACGTCGACGTCGACTCTGAAGACCGTCGATGAGGTCTTCGGGCTGATGAAGGGGATGTAGGCGTGCGCGCTGCGCTGAATCTGTTCTCGGACGGCGAAGTGGAGGCGATCTGCGACGCGGCGCGGCGAATCCTGCACCGCAAGGGCCTGCGCTTCGTCGATCCCCGAGGTGTTGGCGGTGTTCCGGCGTCATGGCTTCCAGGTCTCCGACGGGGACGTGGTGCACATCAGCCCGCAGGAGCTGGAGGAAGCCCTCAAGACGGTGCCACGGTCGTTCGTGCGGCGCGGAGCGCGAGGCGGCCCGGGACGTCACCATCGGCGACGGAGTGACGAACTATGCCATCGGCTCGCTGCCCGATCTGGATCGTCGAGTCTTCGCCGGGCGTAGGAGGCGGCCCGCGACCTACCGGGACTTCCGGGACTTCACCCTGCTCTCGGAGAACCTGGACGCCTACGCGATCGGCAATCCCGTGGTTCAACCGCAGGAGCTGCCGGTGGAGGTCATGCCCGTCCTGTGGAACCGCAACAACGCCGTGCGGATGACCAAGCCGGCCTGCTGTTGGTACGCGACCAGCTTCCCGGTCGCCGAGGAAGGGCTGGAAGTCCTGAGGCTGGCGGCGGGCGGCCTGGAGGAGCTTCGCGCGGCTGAACCGCTGGGCGATCACCATCTGCCCCGACAGCGCGCTGCAGTGGGGCAAGAGCGCGATCGGGGCGCTGGTGCATGGCCGAGGCAGGGGTTCCCCTCGACGTCCTGCCGATGCCCTTTCTCGGCTCCATGTACCCGGTGACGATCCCCGGCGCGCTGGTGCAGTCCGCCGCGGAGGCGCTCGGCATCGTGGTTCTGAGCCAGCTCGTGCGGCCGGGGTGCCCGGTGCTGTACTCCGCCTCGTACGGAGGCATCATGGACATGGCCTCCGGGTTCCACTCCTTCGGCGCGCCCGAGTCCGCCCTGTTCGGCGCCGCCTCGGCGAAGGTGGGCCGGGCCTTCGGCCTGCCCGTCAACATGATGCAGGGCACGACGGACAGCAAGTGCCCGGACGCCCAGGCGGCCTTCGAGAAGACGCTTGACCTATCTGATGTGCGCGCTGGCGGGAGCGGACTGCGTCACCATGGCGGGAGCCCTGCTGGATTTCGCCCTCGGCGCTTCCTACGAGCAGCTGCTCATCGAAGAGGAGATCATCGGCTACGTGCAGCGGATCGTGAAGAGCGAAGCGATCGACCGGGAGACGCTGGCGGAGGAGCAGATCATGGCGCTTCCGTTCGGCGGACACTACCTCGAATCCCCGCATACTTTGGCGCATTTCCGGGAGGCCCTGTACTTTCCCCGCCTGGCCGACCGCCGCTCCTGGGAGCAGTGGTACTCGGATGGGCGCCAAGGACGCGACGCGACGCGCCGGCGAGCGGGCTCGCCGAATCCTCGACGAGGCGAAGCCGGCGGAAGGCCTGCCTGCGGAGCGGCGGCGCGCCGTCGACGCTTTCTGCGCTTCGGTCTGCGCCCGGAACAAGGTTGCACCCCGAATCCGTACTTTATTAGGGATGCAGCAGGAGGTGGCGGAATGGACCTTTCCTCGCGCGTAAAGCTGAACAACGGGGTGGAGATGCCCTGGCTGGGTCTGGGCGTCTTCCAGTCGGTTCCCGGCAAGGAGACGGAGCAGGCCGTGCGCTGGGCCCTGGAGCTCGGCTACCGGCACGTCGACACCGCCGCCTTCTACGACAACGAACAGGACGTGGGGAGGGCCGTGAAGGACAGCGGGCTGTCGCGCGAGTCGGTTTTCGTCACCACGAAGGTATGGAACGCCGACCAGGGCTTCGAAAGCACGTTGAAAGCCTTCGACCGCAGCCGCAGCAAGCTCGGCCTGGAGGTCGTGGACCTGTACCTCATCCACTGGCCGGTCAAGGGCAAGATCCCGGAAACCTGGCGAGCCTTGGAAAGGCTTTACGCCCAGGGCAAGGCTCGGGCCATCGGGGTGAGCAATTTCCTGGTGCACCACCTCGAGGAGCTGTCGCAGGCTTCAGCCGTGACGCCCGCGGTAAACCAGGTGGAGTTCCATCCCTTTCTGGTGCAGAAGGAGCTTCTGGCCTACGAGCTGAGCCGAGGGATCCGTCCTGAGGCCTGGGCCCCCTTGACCCGAACGCGCGGCTTCGCCAATCCCGTGATCGCCTCCCTCGCCGGCAAATACGGCCGGACGCCGGCGCAGATCATTCTGCGGTGGGACTTTCAACTCGGCGTGGTCACCATCCCCAAGTCGGTCCACCGCGAACGCATCGAGGAGAACAGCCGCATCTTCGACTTCGAGCTGGAGGCGGCGGACGTCGAAAAGCTGAGCGCCCTGGACGAAGGGGCCCGCATCGGCCCAAATCCGGACACGATCGATTTCTAGCCCCTGCACGAACAATGACCTCCCGGCAACGCATTCTGGCCGCCTCCCGGAGGCAACCGGTAGACAGGGTGCCGGTGAGCCTCTACGAGATGGACGATGTGACCGGCATGTGGGCGGCCAGGGAGCCCTCGTACCAGCCGTTGCTCGAGCTGCAGCGCCGCTGCGGCGACAGGTTTGTCTTTGCCACCTGCGGGGGAGGGCTCTTCGACGATCCGAGCGAGGCGCGGGGCCAAACGGAAGCGGCTGGTTCGGGCGTGGAAACCTTCCAGACCGTGATCGACACCCCCCGGGGCCCCCTCCGGCGGGTGTCGCGCCGGGACCCAAGCATCGCCACCACCTGGATGATCGACGCCGACCTGCTGGAGCCGCTGGAGTGCTGCCGGCGTCCACGGCCGATGTGACCATGCAGGAATTGAAGCAAAAGCTTGGCGGGCGCATGTGCCTGGCCGGGGGAATGCAGGCGGTCGAGCTGGAAACCGGCTCGCCCGCCCAGATCCGGGAGCGAGTTCGCAAGCTTGCCGACCAGGGCGGCCCGCGGGGGTTGATACTCCTGCCAACTTCGGCGCCTCTGGAGATTCCGCTTTCCGCGCACATCGTGGAAAACTATCGCGCCATGTTCGAGGCCGCGGCGGCTTATCCAGCGGGCTGAGCTGCGCGAAAGGCGCCTTAATACGAATCCGCGGCCGTACCGATGCGCTCCCGCAGATAGCTCTTCGCGTCCACCGGCGCGCCCAGCACGACTCCCTCCCCCAAGGAGGTGCCGCGCTGCAGGGAGGCATGGGCGCATTCGCAGACCAGGGTGGTGTAAAAGCCGAGGGAGAACGGGGAAAACAGGGATTCCAGCTCGGCAGGGCGCATTTCCCCGTTGCGGAAGCGGAGGATGTTCTGGATGATCTTGCCGGGGCAGTCCATGCCGTAGCCGGACACCAGCCCGTTTTCTTCGAAGTTCTTGAACAAGATGTTGCGGTCGTCGATCCCCCCGGCGGTGATCTCATGATAGCCGTAATGCTCCTGCCATAGATCCAGCAGGCAGTCGGTGAACAGCAGCCGGGCGGTTTGGACCGTGAGGCAGTTGGCGGTATTCGGCAGCGCCCACCCGGTGATGATGTGGGTCAGGACTCCCTTCTCGAAAAGGATGGTCGTGTCCACCAGGTCGTAGCCTTGCACGGGAACCGGGGAAAGAGAGGGCAGCTTCTGCCGGTAACCGACGGAGCGCACCTCCAGGGGCTTCAGGCGGGTGATGCACATGAAGGTATCCGCCATGTGCGTGGTCAGGAAGGTGACGGGGCTGTTCTTCTCGGCGAAATCCGGCGAGGAGAAAAACCGCGGCTCATGGTTCGGATCGGCCACCAGCAGCCGGTCCAGCATGTACCAGACTGAGGACTGCAGCGTGCCGTAGGTCCCCTCGGCGAAACGAGCCCTGGCTTCCTTCACGGAGGGATCCTCGCGCTTGTGGAAGTCCACCCCGAAGAAGCGTCCGGTTTTTTTTACGGTCTGGATCATGGCATGCGCATCGACGACCTTGTCCGCCGTCGGTTTCGGCAGGAGCACATCGAGGCCCGCTTCCAGGGCCGCGATGGTCGGTTCCCGGTGCAGGCTGTCCGGGGTGTTGACCGCGACCGCATCCAGCCCCCCGCGCCGGAACATTTCCCGGAAGTCGCTGAAACGCCTCGCTTCCGGAATCTTCCAGGCATCGCCGAAGCTCTTCAGGGCTGCGGCGCTGGAGTCACAGATGGCCACGACCTTGAGGAGGTGGGAATAGGCGCTGCGGAAATACAGGTGCTGGTAAATCTCGCGGACCACGGATCCGGTGCCGATGACGCCGAGCCTTAAGGTGTTCATCGCCTCTACTTCAGCACCGGGAGCGAAAAAATCCTCCCGCCGAACAGCAGCCAGGCCAGCAGCAGTGTCCATAGCACGTTGAAGCCCTGCGCGGCCAGGAAGGCGAGTGCCGGCTTGCCCTTGCCCATCCCCACCAGCTTGGTGAAGCGGGTCTCCAGCCCTATGGACACGAAGGCCAGGGCGAACCACACGGTGCGCAGACCGCTCAACAGGCTTTTGGTCTGCTTGACCAGGCCGGGGGAGAGCACGAAGGAGAACACCAGCGACATCGCCAGGAAACCGAGCACGAACTTGGGGAAGCGGTCCCAGATGACTCTGGCCTTCGGGCGCCGGGTCCCGCTGCCGTTGCCTCCGCTGCCGCCCTTCCCGCTCACGGTCCACCACACGGAAAGCACGAAGGCCGCCACGCCGATGAGCACGTTCTGCGAGAACTTCACGATCGTGCCGATGCGCATGGCCTTTTCGCTGATCAGGGAGCTGGCGGCCACCACGGAGCCCGTGGTATCCAGGGTCCCGCCCATCCAGGCGCCGGCCACGGCGTCGCCCATGCCCAGCAGGCGCGCAATCCAGGGCATGGCCACCATCATGGGCACGGCCACGATCAGGACGAGGGAGATCACGTAGGACAGCTTCTTCTTGTCCCCATTGATGGCCCCGCAGGCGGCGATGGCCGCCGACACGCCGCAGATGGACACGGCCGTCGAGAGCATGGCGGCGAACTCCTCGTCCACCTTCAGCCGGCGAGCCACCCAATAGCAGGCGTACCAGACCACGATCACCACCGCCAGCGCCTGCGATGATGCCCAGCGCGCCGGCCTGCAGGATCTCCGGGAACAGGATGCCCGCGCCCAGCACCACCAGCCCGGTCTTGATGTAGTACTCGGTGCGCACCGCCTCCTTCAGCCAGGCCGGAACCCCGAGCACGTTGCTGATGAACAGCCCCAGCCCCAGGGCGAAGATCACGTACTCCAGGCCCAGGTAGTTGAGGCCGGAGTTGCCGGCGATGAGCTGAGCCAGCCAGGCCAGCGCGTACACCACCGGGAAACCGGCCAGGAAGGGCAGCAGCCTGCCCCCGAGCAGGACGACTCCGAGGCCGGCCAGAACCATGAAAACCAGTCCGACGAACAGGGAGGAAAGAAGGTTTTGACCGGAAAAGACCTTCCCGATGCGCAGGCCCGCGGCGTCGCCGGCCGCCTTGGCCAGGCCCGCCGCGCTCTTGCCCGCCGCCGTGTCGCCCAGCGCCTTGCCGGCCTCGGCCAGCTCCGTGGCTGCAGCCGCAGTTGCGGAGCGGTCGGCGGCCGCGAGGGCGGCGTCCAGATTCCTGCCCGCGCCGGCCAGCCCCGCCTGGCCCTGCGCGTCGGCCTCGGTGATCAGCTCGCCCACCGCCGGCTGCATCCTGGCGGCTGCGGCGGCAAACTCCGCCCCGGACTGCCACTTGAAACCGGGCAGGACCAGGCGCACGCCCAGCAGGACCAGGAGGATCATCAGAGCGCCGATGATGACCGGCAGCCAATCCTCCTCCAGTCGCGCTGCCGGCTTGCTGACGGGCATCTGCGCAGGAACTCGCTTCGCGGGAACAGTCTTCACGGAATCGGCTTTCACCGGGGCACCTCCAGGCGGGCGGGCTTGTTCGAATGCCCCCATTTTCGCCCCGCGGCAGCCCAGGTTGTCAAGGGAAATGCCGGCGGAATCGGGAAATCTTGCGGGTATTTAACCGAATAAATGAAGACAATATTCGGTTTGTGCAAACCCTCGAGCACTTGACATCCTGAACGGCGGCCGGCACCCTGGGCTCATGAACGTGGCGGTGGTCGGCTGCGGCAGCCTGGGCGGCGTGATCGCCGTCCGCCTGGCCGGCCGGCAGGGCCTGCATCTGCAGGTGCTCAACCGCAACCCCCTGATCGCCGAGGCGGCTTCCCGGCAAGGCCTGCGCCTGCGGGCCGGCGGCCGCTGGTCCACCGCCCGCGTCCCGCTGCTCCCGGCGCCCACCCGCGGCCCATACGACGCGGTCATCCTGGCCCAAAAGGCCAACGGCCTGGAGCAGACCTGCCGGGAGCTGCTGCCGGCCCTCGCTCCCCGCGGCTTTTTCCTCACCACCCAAAACGGCTTGGCGGGACTGGAGCTGGCCCGGGCCTTCGGGCCCGCCAGAGTCGTACCCGGCTGCGTGCTCTGGGGCGCCTCCATGACCTCCCCCGGGGTCTACGAGCTGACCGCTTCGGGCCCCTTCCTGCTGCAGGCGGGCGAGGCCTCTCCGCTGCCCGAGGCGCGCGCGCTGCTGTCGCAGATCTTCCCGGTCCGGCTCTGCCCCGACATCACCGCGGTGCTGTGGTCCAAGCTGGCCATCTCGGCCTCCTTCACCGCCCTGGGGGCGATCAGCGGCCTGCGCTTCGGCCGACTGGCGGCCTCACCGGAGGGCCGCCGGATGATCCTGGCGATCGGAGAAGAGGTTTTTCGCGCGGCCCGGGCTCAGGGCGTGGAGCTGGGAAAGCTCGGAGGCGGACTGAACGTGCGGCGCTTCCTGCAGCCCGCCGGGCAGGGCGGCTACCCGCCGGCCCGCAAACACCTGCTGCTGCGCCTCATGGGCTGGAAACACCGGCGCACCGAGAGCTCCATGCTGGACTCCCTGCGGCGGGGGCGGCCCACCGAGATCGACTTTCTCAACGGTCTGGTCGCGCGCACCGCGGAGCAGGCGGGCCTGCCCGCGCCCTGGAACCGGGCCGTCTGCCAGCTGGTGGGCGAAATGGAGCGCGGCCTGCTCCAGCCGCAGGAGCCCAACCTGATCGAGCTGGGCCGGCGGGCGGCCGCAATGCAGGCGGGCCATGCGCGCTGACCGCAAACAGGCCCTGCTGGCGGCGGGCACGGCCCTGTTCAGCCGCCACGGCTACCGGGAGGTCAGCATCGAGGAGATCGCCCGCAGCGCCGGCGTGGGCACCGGCAGCTTCTACACCTATTTCACCGGCAAGGAAGAGTTCTACGAGGAGATCCTGGACGACATCGAGCAGCAGGGCCGGCAGGAGGTCGACCGCCTGGTGGCCTCCTTCGAATCTCCGCTCAATCAGATGAAGGCCCTCTATCGTTTCGCCACCCTGGGAATCCGCAAGAGCCCGCTGCTGATGGGCGTGCTGACCGAGGCCAAGAAGTACGCCTTCCCGGGGCAGGCCGCCCGCCGCGAACGCGGGGACACGCTGCGGCACCACATCGAGGAGAAGATCGGGGAGATCCTGGCGGCCGGCGGCCGCGCCATGGAACTGCGCGTGGGGCTGTTTCACGACCCCCGGCGCCTGGCCCTGGCCCTGTTCGACGCCATATTGTTGAAATTGGATAGCGAGAACGTCGAGGTGCTGATGGACGACGCCCTGCGCCTGCTGGAGCGGGGCCTGGCCCGCCGGCTGCGGCTGCGGGTGGGCCGGGAGCGGCGGGAACAGCGCCGGGACGGCCGGCAGCGCCGCAAATAAGGCCGCTTTCGCCGCGGCGCCTCAGCGGTTCTTCAGCGAGGGTTTCTGGCTCAAGTCCAGCTTCATCCGGTCGCGCATCTGGCGGAAGGCCTCGATCGTCTGGTCCACGTCCGCATCACTGTGGGAGGCCGTGGGGATCATCCGGAACATCGCCACCCCAGGGGGCACAACCGGGTAGGCGACCCCGGAGACGAAGATCCCGAAATCCTCGCGCAGCAGGCGCATCATGTCCATGAGCAGGCGGACGCTGCCCATGCCGACCTGCTCGTTTCCCGTCGGCACGTACACCGGGGTGATCGGCGAGGCGGTGTCCCCGATGTCATAGCCCAGCGCGGCGAGCCCCTTCTGCAGCCGGCGCGCGACCTCCCACATGCGCCGGCGCAGCTCCGGGCGCTCGCGCACCTCCGCCAGGGAGGCGGACAGGGCCGCCACGTACACCAGCGGCAGGCTCTTGGCGAACACGTTCGTGCGGGCGTTGTACTTGATCCAGCGGATCGGCTGCTCCTCGCCGGCTGTGACCCCGCCGATGGCGGCGAAGGCCTTGGCGAAGGTGCCGAAGTACAGGTCGATGCGCTCCTGCACCCCAGGTGCTCCCCCGTGCCGCGGCCGTTTTCCCCCATGACCCCGAAGCCGTGGGCGTCGTCGACGAACAGGCGCGCTTCGTAGCGGTCCTTCAGGTCGCAGATGCCCTTCAGGTCGGCCAGGTCCCCCCGCATGCCGTACACGCCCTCGGTCACGATCAGGATGCCCCCCTTGCGGGTCTTGTTGGCGGCCTTCAGGTGGAACTCCAGATTGTCCAGGTCGTTGTGCTTGAACGGCCGGAAGCGCCGCCCGGCGGAGGCCAGGATGGTGCCGTCCACGATGCTGGCGTGGCTCAGGCGGTCCATGAGGATCAGGTCGTCGGGCCCGACCAGGGAGCTGATGGTGCCCAGGACGCCCAGGTAGCCGTAGCTGAACAGCACCGCGGCGGGCTTCTGCAGAAAATCCGCCAGCTCCCTCTCTAGTCGTATGTGTTGCTCGGTGTTTCCCGTGAGCATGAGCGAGCCCATGGGCGTGAAGGTGCCCCAGCGCTCCAGGGCCTGCGCCGCCGCTTTGCGCACCCGTTCGTTCCCCGTCAGCCCCAGGTAGTTGTTGATGGCCCACATGATGACTTCCCGACCCTGGAAGCGCATGCGCGGCCCCGCCGCCCCATCCAGGATCGGCCGGGTGAAATAGGTGTCGTCGAGCTTCCGCAAGCCCCCGAAGTAGCCGCCGTCGCCGTGACACTTGTCAAAGATGTCGATCATGCGTTCACTCCTTGCAGCAGATTCAACGACTCGGCCAGTCGACTCGGGCCGATGCCGGGGCTGGCGATCTCCACGTCCGGATGCACGCGGGTGCGCCGGATATCCCGGACCAGCCGGCGGGCCCCGCCGCCGGTCAGGTTGAGCAGCACGCTCTCCTTGCGCCGCACCTTGCCCTGCGCCACGGCCCGGACCAGCCCGGCCAGAGCCACCTCCGCGGCCGCGTCCAGGTCGCAGCCCTCCAGGGATTCAAAGAGCCGGCCGGCTTCACCTGCCTCCTCGCAGCTCACTGCGTAGGTCTGCCCGCCGCTGTCCTGCAGCGCGTCGAAGACGCCCCCGGCCAGGGCGTAGGGCGGGTTGCGGTTGCTCAAGACCGGCGAATGGATCCGGGCGATGCGCCGCTTGGCTTCCTGCTCTTCCATCGCGGGCAGCTCACGGGAGCCGGCTTCCCAGGCGTCCCGGAGAATGGCGAAAGGCTCGCTCTGCACCAGGTGCAGGCGCGGCAGCCAGTCCCCGAAGCGCCCGTCCTGCCGCAGCCGCAGGCTCATCTCCCAAGCGGCAATGGCCCCCGTGCCGCTGCCCACGGCCTGGAAGTAGTGCCGCGGGGATTCCCCCAGCGCCTCGGCCGCGGCCAGCGCCACCGTGCCCATGCCGTCGCGGCGCGCCACGTTGCGGGCCCCGCCCTCGGGGTAGAAACCGGGCAGCGCGGCGATGCGGTTGCCCACCTCGATGGCGTCCAGGTAATCCCCGCCGCCGCGCACCACGGCCAGCCGTACCGCGGGGTGCCTAACACCAGTGATCCACATCTGGGGAAGCGCGTTTTCCGGCACCACCACCAGGGCGGGCAGGCCGTGGCGGGAGAAGGCCTGCAGGAAGGCCCGGCCGGTGTTCCCCGCCGAGCTCACCACCAGGGTGCGTTCTTCCCCCGAGGGCAGGCGCGCGCCGACCGACAGGGCCTCCAGCTCCTTGAAGCTGCAGCTCTCCAGCGCCGCGCCGCGCTCCGGCCAGAAGCCGCTGAAGGCCAGGAAAAGGGCGTCCAGCTTCAGGTGCGCGGCCAGGCCGCTGCTCTGGAACACGACGGGGCCGCCTGAGCCCGGCCAGGTCCGCCGGATCGGCAGCCAGCGGCGGTAGCGGAACAGCCCCGCCTCCTGGGCATCGATGGGCAGGCGCCGCTCCTCGTAGACCGCGCGCAGCAGCGCGGGCCGATGCCCCTCGCTGCAGGAAAGCAGGAACGGCTCCTGGGGATCGTCGAAGAGCTTGCCGCATTGCAGACACGATAATCGGTAATGGCTTCCCACGGGGACCTCCGTTGGCGGGGATCGCCCTTACAGTGCCCGCCGTCGGGATTGTTGTCAATCCGCGGCGGGGCGGCGCGGCCGCATTCCGGCAGTTTTATTTCCGAATATTCGAATACTATATTCGACTATTCCGGCCTGACCTTGTCCCGAACGCGATTCAGGCCCAGGGAGGCCAGCAGCCAGCGCGGGAGCCGCTTTTCCGGCGGCCGGCGCCGCAGATCCAGGAACCAGCCCAGCCGGCGCAGGAGGGCCAGGCGGTAGGTCTCCACGAACTCGACCAGCGTGCCGTCCGGGTCCTCTACATAGGCGAAGCGCCCGGAGGCCTCACCCATGACGAAGGCCTGGGCGCTGTCCACGGTGAACGGGAAGCCCGCCCGGCGGCAGCGTTCCTTCAGTGCCTCCATGCCCCGCACGTCGAAGCACAGGTGGATAAAACCCAGGTCCCCCCAGTAGCGGCCGGCGAAGATCTTTCGCGGCGCGCGCTCCAGGGCCTGCACCAGCTCCAGGCGGCTGGGGCCCAGCAGTTCGCTGAAAGCCCCCCGCCGCGCCCCGGTGTGGGCCAGCAGGACCCGCCGCACGGGCCGCTTCCCGCCCGGCAGTCCGGCCAGGTCGGGGAACACTCCCTGCCGGTCGTACACCAGCCGGTCGAATCCCAGGATTTCCCGGTACAGCGCCAGGGCGGGCTCCAGGTGAGTCACGCCGATCATCGCGCCGCTCGCCCCCCCGGTCGGCGAGGCCCCGCGCCGGCCGCGCTGGAACCAGCCATCCCCGGCCACGACCTGAAAGATGTTCCCGAAGGGATCGCGCACGAAGAACCCGGGCTCCCCGACCGGATCCGGCTCTACCGGCCCCAGCAGCTCCAGCCCCTCCGCCTGAAAGCGGGCGTGGGCCCGGCGAACGTCCCGCGCCTTGAGGCGCGCGGCGAATACTCCCAGGTCCCCCGGCTCCAGCGTGAACTCAGCGGCCAGCGGCGCGCGTTTGGCGTACTGCCAGACCTCCAGCCCGCCGCCCCCCTGCAGGTTGAGCGCCAGCACCGCCTTGCGGGCCTGCGGCAGCCCTCCAGTGTAGGGCAGCATCAGGGCCGCCTCCCCGTCGTCCCGGAACACGGGGATGTCCAGGCCCAGATGCCGGCGGTACCACCGCCAGGCCTGCTCCAGCTCGCGCACCCCGACCCCGACCTGCTGAATGCCGCTGACCAGGTAGCCGTCCATGGCGGATACCTTAGGGGGGGCGGCCGTCCGTAGTCAAGGCGACCGCGCGCCGGGCGCGGGGGGCTCGAGTTTCTTGCCCCCACCCGGCCCCGGGGCTATACTCCCTTCCATGATGCGCGCGCTTCTCCGCCATGCCGATGGGAGCCTCACCGAGCCCGCCGCCGCCGAGCTGCGCGCGTCGCTGGCCGAACCCGGCAGCCTGCTCTGGCTGGACATGTTCGACGAACCGCCGGAAGCCTGCGAGCCGATCCTGCGCGACACCTTCGGCTTCCACCCGCTGGCCGTGGACGATGCGCTGGCCGAATCCCACGTGCCCAAGCTGGACGACTGGGACTCCTACCTGTACGTGGTGCTGCATTCCGTTCACGCCAGCAGCCCCGAAGCGCTGCACACCCATGAGCTGGACCTGTTCGTGGGGCCACGCTACCTGGTCACCCACCACGAGGAGCCGATCGAGGGGCTGGACAGCCTGTGGGCCTTAGCCCGCCGGGACGCGCGCATCCTGGGCGCGGGGCTGCGAGCACCTGCTGTATCGACTTGTGGACGAGCTGATCTCCAGCCACCTGCCGGTGATCGAAGGCATCGACGCGGAGGTGGAGCGCCTGGAGGACCAGATCCTGGAGCATCCCGGACGCCGCGTCCTGGAGCAGGCGCTGCACTGCAAGCGGGCGCTGCTGCTGCTGCGGCGCATCCTGGCCCCCCAGCGCGAGGTGCTCAACCGTCTGGCGCGCGACGAGCTGGCGGTGATCGGCGCGGAGCACCGGGTCTATTTCCGCGACTTGTACGACCACCTGGTGCGGCTGTACGGCATCACGGAGAGCGTGCGCGACCTGGTGGGCGGCATCCTGGAGATGTACCTGTCGGCCATCAACAACCGGATGAACGAGATCATGAAGACCTTCACCCTGATCACCACCCTCTTCATGCCGATCTCCTTCATCGTGGGTTTCTTCGGCATGAACTTCTTCGGGCCCTCCGTGGCCCTGCCGGCCTGGACCGGGCGGCCCGCGCTGTGGGCCACGCTGGGAGCGCTGGCTCTCACCCCTCCCCTGATGTACCTGTGGCTGCGCCTGCGCCGCTGGGTTTAGGGAACAAGTCGACTCGCGCCGGGCCGGGCGGCGTACAGGTAGGCGGTGCAGTCGCGCACGCGCAGAAGGAAGCGGTTCCTGCCTTGGGCGAGGGCGGCATCGAAGCCGCCGGGGCAGTCCCGGCACCCTGCGCGCCCCCCCACCCGCAAGACTCCCTGCCCGCGCGGGCAGCCCATGCCGTAGAACAGGGGCGGCCGAAAGCCTTCATCCAGCCTGACCAGAGGCAGGCCCGCCGCCGCTTCCAGAGCCCTGGCATCCTCGGCCTCGCCTTCCAGCCAATGCGTGGCGAACAGCAGCCCGGGCACCTGCCGCGCCAGAAAGGCCGCCGTGTAGCGGTTAGCCGTATATAATGGAAAGTCGGCGAAGAAAAACACGTTCGGCCGACCGCCCAGCCTGCGGACCAGCTCCAGGTGGGACAGGTTGGATAGGCCGACGGCAAAGCGCTGCTCAGGGTGGGTCTGGACCAGCTGGACCGCCCAGTCGGCAGGGTCCTCCGCGCGGGCGACCGGCGGCAGGGGCAGAACGCGGAAGCCCTCGATGCTGGCCAGCTCTTCTGGTTGGACGGCGAACGCGCCGACGAAAGGGTGCGGCGCCGGGTCCCCGTCATCGTGGAGCGGGGACAGGTCCTGCCGGCGGGCCCGCCGCAGCAAGTCGGCCAGGGCGGCAGCCGCCTGCGGGCGCCCGGTCACTGCAGGGGCCGGCGCCGCGGGAGCAGCCCGCGCATCCGCGGCGACGGCTCGCAGGCGCGCCCGCCGCCGCGACTCCAGAGCCTCCTCCAGCGCGCGATAGAAGGCGGCTCGGGCCTTCTTCAGCGCCGAGGGCGGCACGAACAACGCATCGTCGGGCAGGCCCGTGCGGTTGTCCAGCTCCAGGCGCGCCAGGGTGAGAAGCCCATCCCCGGACTCGGCGAACACCTCCGCCAGAATCCCGGCGAAGTCCCGCCTTGATGAGGCACGCTGCAGCGGGATCTCGGTCTGCCACGAGAACTCGCCGCCGGCGGCAGGCAGCGTCAAGCGGACCCGCAGCGCGACCAGCTGGCCTTCGCCGCCGGCAGCCGCCGAGCCGGCCGTGGACAGCTCCACCCTGCCGGCGCACGGCACCCGGTAGGGGCGGAACCCGCCCTCCTTGGGCTGGGGCAGGTCCAGAGAGCGGGAGGAAAGCTGATAGAGCGGCCGGCCCTCACCGGGAGGTCGGCCGACTCCTTCGGGGGGAAGCTGCACCTCCACGCTCTCGCCGCGCCGGGCCAGCGGCACTTCCCGGCCGCCCCGGCGGATGGCCCGCACCGAAAACTGGACCGGCTCCCTGCTGCCTGCCGGAAAGTACTGCAGCCCGTCGCGCAGGCTAAGGTCCGCTTCCAGGCGCAGGGCCGCCCACCCGTCCCGCACGGCCTGCACCGTGCCCAGCATCGCGCCGCGGTGGCCGGGGAAGTCGGCGTCGATCAGCCGCTCACCCCGCAAGCTGCGCAGGTAGGCTTGGGTGCGCTCCCGGGCGAAACCCAGCGCCGAGCGGCGCTCCAGCTCTGCCAGCTCCTCTTCGCCCAGCTCCCCTGCCCGGTCCAGGATGGCCCGGTACAGCCGGACCGTGTGGAACACGTACTCCGGGCTCTTCATCCGGCCCTCGATCTTGAGCGCGTCGACGCCCAGCGCCGCCAGCTCGCGCACCGCGGGACCCAGGTACAGGTCGCGGCTGGAGAAGTAGTAGCCCTCCCCATCAGCGGAGCGGAACAGGCTGCGGCAGATCTGGGCGCAGTCCCCGCGGTTGCCCGAGCGGCCGGTGAGCGCCCAGGAAGCCAGACACAGCCCGGAGAAGCTGTAGCACAGGGCGCCGTGGATGAACACCTCCAGCTCGATGTCCGGGTTGCCGTCGCGCAGGCTGCGGATCGTCGGCAGGTCCAGCTCGCGCGACAGGATGACCCGCCGGAAGCCCAGCTCCCGGGCCACCCGCAGCCCGGCGGCGTTGTGCACGGCCAGCTGTGTGGAGGCGTGCAGGGGTAGCGACGGGAAGTGCCGGCGGGCCAGCTCGGCGATGCCCAGGTCCTGCACGATCACCCCGTCCAGGCCCAGGCTTTCCGCCCAGTACAGGGTCTCCGCGGCCCGGGGCAGCTCCTGCTCCCGCACGACCGTGTTCAGGGCCAGGTACACCCTGCCCCCGCGCTCTCGGGCCACCCCCAGCAGACGGCGCAGCTGCTCGGGCGTGAAGTTGGCGGCGGCCTTGCGCGCCGAGAACTCCCGCATCCCCAGGTACACCCCGTCGGCTCCGGCCTGGAAGGCGTAATATGCGGACAGGAAGCTGCCGCCGGGGGCGAGCAGCTCGGGTTTCACAGCCGCCGCTCCTCGCCGGTGCTGGCCGTGTCGTAACCGCCGATCTGTCTCACCACGGCGCGGAACGCCGCGCTGCGCAGCACGCCAAGCAGCTCGGCGATGGGCGAGGAGTCACGGTCAGCGGCCATCAGCACCAAGTCGTAGCGTTCCCGCGCCAGGGGCAGGAAATCCAGGTCGAAGGCCCGGGCGGCAGCCCGGATTCCCAAGCCCGCGTCGGCACTGCCCTCGGCCACCGCCGCCGCCACCGCCAGGTGCGTGGGCACCACGCGCTCGTAGCCCCGGATCTCCGCAGGATTGACGGCCTGGAGGCGCAGGCTGTGATCCAACAGGGAGCGGGTTCCGGAGCCCGGTTGGCGGTTCACGAAGCGCAGCTCCGGCTGAGCCAGGTCCGCGTATCCCTGGATGCGTCGGGGATTACCCCGGGCCAGGATCAGCCCCTGCTCGCGCTCCGCCAGGGTCACCAGGCACAAAGGAAAGCCGACGAACAACCGCCGCAGCACCGGCAGGTTGTACTCGCCGCTTTCCTCGTCCAGCAGGTGCGAACCGGCCAGGCCCGCCTCGCGGTGCAGCAGTGCCAGCAGTCCGTCCAGGCTGCCCACGTAGCGCGGCTCCAGCAGCAGCCCCGGGTGCAGACGGCGCGCCTGAGCCCACAGGGCTTCCAGCGCCAGGTCGTGACTTCCGGCGAAAAAGTTCAGGCAGCCGGGCTGTTTCACCGGGGCGCTTGCGGACCGCGCCTGCCGGCGTTCCCGCCAGGCGGCCAGCTCCAGCCCCAGCGCGGCCTCCAGCTCGTCCGGGGCGAAGCCCTGGGCCAAGCCTTCGGAAACCGCCCGCGTGGCCAGGGTGCGCAGGCGCACCTGGCGCAGCATCTCGGCCCCCCCGGTGGCGAAGCCGTCCGCCACGCGGCTGCCGCGGCGGCCGCCGGTCTGGATCACCCCCTGCTGCTCCAGCAGGCGGTAGGCCCGGGCCACGGTGCTGGGGTTCAGGCCCAGCCGCCCGGCCAGCTCGCGCACGGGCTCCAGGCGCTCGTGGGGCTTGAGGCGGCCCGCGGCCACCGCCAGCTGGAGCTGCTCGGCGATCTGCAGGTACTCGGGTTTTCCCTTGACGAAGTCGATCTCGATCACTCGGGGTCCTAGGTGCTACCATCTCACCGCTCACGAAGGCAGCGGTGCGCGGGTCGGCGGGGGAGGAGAAGAAGGCGGCGGTGTCGGCCAGCTCCACCAGCGCGCCCGTTCAGGATCAGCCCGGTGCGGTGGGCCAGGCGGTGGGCCTGGAACACATTGTGCGTGACCAGAACCACCGTGGTTCCGTTCTCCCGGTTCTCGGTGCGCACGATTTCCTCGATCAGGCCGACGTTGTAAGGGTCCAGGTTGGCGGTGGGCTCGTCCAGGAGCAGCACGCGCGGCCGGAAGATCAGGGCCCGGGCCAGCGCCACCCTCTGCTTCTCGCCCCCGGACAGCTGGCGGGCGGGGGCTCCGGCCAGCTCGCTCAGGCCGACCGTCGCCAGCAGGCCCTCCACCTGTCCGTCCACCGGCAGGCCCCGCAGCCGCAGCCCGTAGGCCACGTTGGCCCGCACCGAGGCTTTCAGCAGCGCGGTCTGCTGGAACACGGTGGTCACCTGGCGGCGAAGTTCCAGCGGCGTGCGCTCCCCCTCCGCCTGCCGGCCTTCGAAGTAAATCCTCCCTTCCGTGGGCTGCTCCAGGAAGTTCAGCAGGCGCAGCAGGGTGGATTTCCCGGAGCCGCTGGGGCCCACCAGGGCCAGGATCTCCCCCCGCGCGCACCTCCAGCTCGTCGAGGTCCAGCACGGTGCGCCCGGCATAGCGCTGGCGCACCTGCTCCAGGCGGAAGGCCCAGCTCATCCGGTCCGGCCCTGCAGGCGCAGCAGCGCCACGTTGGCCAGGAAGGCCAGCGCCAGCAGGATGACTCCCAGGACGATGGCCGGCAGGAACTCGCCCTGGCGGGTGTTGAGCACGATGGCGGTGGTCAGCACGCGGGTCTTGCCGGCGATGTTGCCGCCCACCAGCATCACCGCGCCCACCTCGGAGATGATGCTGCCGAAGGCGGCGACGATGCCGGCCACCACGCCCAGGCGGGCCTCCACCAGCAGGGCCCAGACTTCCTGCAGCCGGGTGGCCCCCAGGGCGCGCATCTGCTGCCGGAAGGACGGCTCCACGCTCAGGATGGCGGTCATGGTGAGGCCGGCGACCAGCGGAAAGGAGATGATGGTCTGAGCCAGGACCATGGCCCGGGGGGTGAACAGCCAGCCCAGCGCGCCCAGCGGCCCGCTGCGGGAGAGCAGCAGGTAGACGAACAGGCCGACCACCACCGGCGGCAGGCCCATGCCCGTGTACAGGATGGCGGTCACCAGGCGGCGGCCGGGGATGCGGGCCAGGCCCAGGAGCGCCCCGACGGGAACGCCGGTCACCGTGCACAGCGCCAGGGCGGTGCCGGTCACCCGCAGGGAAAGGGATATGATGGGGAGGAGGTCAGCCCAGACCTCTCCCCCGAGCAAGCCGTTCATCCCTTGTCGATCATCACCTCGGTGGCCTTGACGACCGCCTTCACGGTGTCCCCGATCTTCAGGCCGAGGGATTCCGCCGAACCGCGGGTGATGGCGGCCACGATCTCCAGGCTGCCCACCGCGACCACGACTTCCGCCATGACGGTGCCCATCTTTATCGACTTGATCTTGCCCTGGAACTGGTTGCGTGCGCTCAGCATATCTTTGTCCTCCTATTTGCGGATGGCTCGGTATTCGGCGGAGTCGGCGTAAAACAGAGGCTGTCCGAAGCGGTCGGCGCCGAAGTCGGCGATCGCTTCTTGCGTTTCCACCGAGCAGATCCAGGTCACGAACTTCATGGCCAGCTCAAAGTTGGTCTGGGGATATTTATCCGGATTGACCGCCAGCACGCCGTAGGGGTTCAGCAGAATCTTGTCCTTGTTCTCCGCCAGGTTCCGGCCGCCGACCAGGATCTCCAGCCCGGGCAGCTTGTCTACCATGGCCAGGTAGGTTCCGCGATCCGTCAGGGTATAGGCCTTCTGGTCGTTGGAGAACAGCAGGACTTCGCCCATGCCCTGCCCGAGGGAGTTGTACCACTTCATTCCCGCGCCGGGAGTCACCCCCAGGGAACTCCATACGGCCAGCTCCTTGGTGTGCGTGCCGGACTTGTCCCCGCGGCTGGCGAAAGGCTGGCCGGCGTCCATGATGGCTTTGAAGGCGTCCTTGCCCAGGGCCATCCCGCGAACGCGGGCGGGGTCGGCCTTGGGGCCCACCACGATGAAGTCATTGTACATGACGTCGAAACGCTCACGGGCGAAGCCGTCGGCCACGAACTGGTCCTCGCCCTTGCGGCTGTGCACCAGCACCACGTCGGCGTCTCCGCGCCGTCCCAGCTCCAGGGACTGGCCGGTGCCGACAGCCACCACGTCGACGCTGCAGTTGTACCTCTTCTGGAAATCGGGAAGGATGAAGTCCAGCAGACCGGAATCGGCCGTGCTGGTGGTGGTGGCCAGACGCAGGAGGCCAGCTTTCGGCGGGGCGGCCAGGGCTCCGGCCGCAGCCAGGACCAGGGCAGAAATCAGGAAGGCGCGGAAAACCAGTCGTTTCATTCTGAGAGCTCCCTTATGTATGTATTGTATTAATACAATACCCGGGAGAGGGCTTCACGTCAAGAGCGGGTGCGGACGGGGGAGCGGAAGGCCGTGACCAGGACCGTGCCGCCTAGCACCAGCACGCCCCCGACGATCTGCTGCCAGCCCAGCCGGTCCCCGAAAAGGAGGATTGAAAAGCCGATCGTGAACAGGGGCTCCGTCATGCTCACGATGGAGGCCGTGCTGGAGCCAAGGATTCCGATGCCGCAGGAAGAAGGCGGGGATGGCCAGCAGCGTGGACACCACGATGATCAGGACGATGGGCAGCCAGGTGGAAGGGGCGAAGGCGAAGCTCAGGCGGCCGGCGGCCAGGCCCAACCCAATGTACAGCACGCTGGTCACCAGGGTCACGACCGACAGCGCCACCACCGGTTCCACCCTGCGCAGCACCCGGTTGGCCAGGGTGATGTACAGGGAGTAGACCGCGGCCGCGCCCAGGGCCAGGAGCACGCCGACGGGGCTGGCCGCCCCCAGGGAGGAGCCCAGGACCAGCACCACGCCCGCCAGGGAAACGGCCAGGGCCAGCAGCGTGCGGGCGGCCAGCTTTTCCCTCTCCACCAGGAAGGCCAGCAGGCAAACGAAGGCCGGATAGGAGTACAGGAGGATCGAGGCCAGGGAAGCGGAGATGTAGCGCACCGCGGAGAAGTAGAACCCGGACTGCAGCGTGTAGCACACCCCCAGCCCGATCAGCCCGGGGAAGACGGCGCCCACCTGCGCCAGCGCGCGCCGGCCGCGGGCCAACAGGAAGGCGAGCAGCACCAGCCCGGAGAGCACGAAGCGGATGGCCAGCAGGGTGATGACGTTGATGCCGCCCCGGTAGGCCAGCAGGGCGAAAATCGGGATCAGCCCGAAGCCCAGCGCGGAGTAGAGCACCAGCAGCAGGCCCGCGACGCGGCGCGGGGGGGAGGATGGGCGTCGCATCCGGCTACTTCGCGGCCCGACCGGGGTGCAGGCTTCGGCGCACGATCCAGTAGTCGGCGAAGCTCCCGGTGCACGGTGAAGCCCTGCCCGAGGTACAGCTCCAGGGGCCCGTGGCAGTGCTGGGCCGCGGTCCGGGCCTGTTTCCGCGGGTAGGCTTCCACCTGCGCCAGCCCCTGGACCTGGGCAGCGGCGCAGGCCGCGGATAAAAGGCTCCGGGCGATGCCGCGGCGGCGATGCTCGGGGGCGATCACGAAGCAGACCACCGACAGGGTCCGGCTTCCGTCTTCCTGCGGGTCCCACAGCTCCCGGGAGCCGGCCAGCAGGGCGTAGCGCTCCTTGCGGTTGGCGTTGCACCAGCCCACCGGCTTGCCGCCCTCGTAGGCCAGGAAGCCGGAAAGCCCGCCGTCCCGGATCAGGCCGGCCGCCCCTTCCCGGTTCTGCGCCCCGCTGCGCTTTTCCCATTCCCCTTCCGGGACGTGGTAGAACAGGCAGTAGCAGCCCGCCCAGTCCGGGTTGTCCGTGAAGGCCACCCGGTCGAAGAAATGCAGGTAGTCCTCCAGCCTTGCCTTCTCCAGGGGGAGCACATCGATCGGCATCGCCGGCCCCATCAGGCCGCCTTGGCCTTGCGCGGCCCGCGAGCCTGGGATTCCAGCACCTGCCAGGCGGTGAAGCCGATGAGGCGGACCAGCCAGAAGGCCAGCAGGCGATAGCTGAGTCCCGCGGCCAGGGCCACGGGGCCGGGCACCCCGAAGCGGCTGAACACCACCGGCAGCGACACGTCCGCCAGCCCCAGGCCGCCGGGGATGATGGCCAGGGTGCTGATCACCATGAGAATGCCGTAGCTGAGCAGCAGGATATCCGGGCGGATGAGGTGGCCGAAGGCCGCGAAAGCAGGCGCCCAGGCTGGCCACGTCCAGCAGAATCCGCCCGGCGGTGGCGGCCAGGAACTTCCAGCGGGGCACGTTGCCCAGCTCCAGCAGGCCCTGGTGGAAGGCTTCCAGGCGCGCCTCCAGCGCGTCGGGGTGCAGGCGCCGCCAGCCGAAGCGGGAGGCCAGCCGGTTCCAGAAGCCGGCCAGCTTCTCCAGCAGGTCCAGGGCCCGGTGAGGGTTGGAGACCAGGCGCCAGCCGAACCACAGCAGGCAAGCCGTGAGCAGGACCAGGACGGCCAGCAGCACGATCTCCCCCGCGGTCACCCGTCCCATCTGCAGAAGGTAGCCCAGGCCGAACAGGCAGACCGCCACCGTGCCGACCACCATGTAGAGTATCTGCAGCAGCAGGCTGAAGGTGGAAGCCTCGAGCCGTGTAGCCGTAGCGGGCCAGCAGGCGGGCCCGCAGCACCACCCCGCTGGCCCCCGCGCTGGGCACCGCCGAGGTGATGAAGGCCATGGCGGTGAGCACGCACATCAGCCGCCAGAAGCCGATCCGGCCCGGGAAGGGGCGCATGGCCAGCACGTTCAGCCAGGTCAGGCTGGAGTAGGAGCCCAGCTGCAGCAGCACCGCCGCGGCCAGCCAGCCCCAGTGCGCGCTGGCGAACAGCCGGGCGGCGGCCCGGATTTCCTTGAGCAGAGGCCAGAACAGGTAGGCGACCACGCCCAGGGCGACCAGCGCGATGGCCCGATGCAGCCAGCTCTTCAGCATATAGTCTATGGAAATACTTGGGGGGTAAGGGGCAGGTTGTCAAGCGTAGCCGCGGCCGGCCGGCGCTTCGGCCGGTGCCGCCGCTGTCGTTGCCGCGGCCGGCGCCTACCCGGCCACGCGGCGGTTGAACTCCTCGATCAACGCGTCCACCTGACCCACCTGGGACTGGATGCCGGTCCAGTAGCTGCGGGTCGTACCACTGGGCCATGATCTCCTCGTAGCTGCGGCCCTGCTGCTCGACCCAGGTGTAGTACTTCAAGTTGTGCACCCGGCGGCGGTCCTGGTAGGACAGCTCCAGCAGGTGGTCGGTGGAGGCCCCGCTCAAGTAACGGGCGAAGTGGGCGGCGGCATCCTCGCTGCGGTACTCGCCCAGCTGCCCCCGCATCTCCTCCAGGCGGCTGCCGTACAACTGCATGGAATCGGTGAGCACGGTAAGCACCACGTCCCGGCGGCCCAGCTCGTAGTACTTGGCGTACTTGACGCAGGACAGCAGGTTGGCGATGCCGGAAAAGCCCAGCAGGTCCAGCCGCCCCACCAGCTCCTGCGGGCACCCCGCCGCGGGCCAGGTAGGCCCGGCCGGCCTTCTCGTTGAACAGACGCGCCAGGTTGACCACGGCGTTGTCGTCGATGGCCACCACCAGGTCCGTGTTCTTTACGTTGTGGATCCAGGGGACGTGCTTGTCCCCGATGCCCTCGATGCGGTGCGCGCCGAAGCCGTTGGCCAGCAGGGTCGGGCACTGCAGAGCCTCGCTGGCCACGATCCGGCTCCCCGGAAAGCGCTGTTTCAAATAATCGCCGCAGGCGATGGTGCCCGCCGAACCGGTGGTCAGGGCCACCCCATGGTAGGTGTCCCCGGCTTTGAGCTCCCGCTCCAGCACCTCCTGCATGGCGTGCCCGGTCACCTCGTAGTGCCAGAGGTAGTTGCCCGCCTCCTCGAACTGGTTGAAGATCATCAGGTCCTGGCCGGATTGGCGCAGTTCCCAACACTTGTCGAAGATCTCCTTGACGTTGGACTCGCTGCCCGGCGTACGGATGACCTCCCCGGCGATACGGGACAGCCACTCGAAGCGCTCGCGGCTCATGCCCTCCGGCAGGATGGCGATGGACTGGCAGCCGAGCAGGGCGGAGTCGTAGGCCCCGCCGCGACAGTAGTTGCCCGTGGAGGGCCAGACCGCCTTCTGGCTGGAGGGATCGAACTGCCCGGTCACCAGGCGAGGCACCAGGCAGGCGAAGGCCGCCCCCACCTTGTGCGCCCCGGTCGGGAACCACTTGCCTACCAGGGCGATGATGCGCGCCTGCACTCCGGTCAGCGCGGGGGGAAACTCCAGGTAGTTCACGCCCCCGAAGCCCCCGCCGCTTTCGCGGGGCTCGTTCTTCCAGCTGATGCGAAACAGGTTCCGGGGATGCACCTCCCACAGCCCGATCCCGGCCAGCTCCCTCTTCACGTCCTCCGGGCGCCCGCGGGGTCCTTCATCTGGGCGAAGGTGGGGATAAGGATGTTGCGCTCGCGGGCTCTGCGCACGGCCCTCTCCAGCCTGTCGGATTGCACGCTCAGGTCGATCATGCTGAATGTTGTAACCGGAAAACCTCACTTGAGCAACAATCCGATTGGAGGTAGCGCCGCCCCCGTCGGTGGTGTATATTCGCTCATGAGGCTGGCCGGGAAAAACTACACCCGCCGGGAGGTGGAGCGGCACGTCGGCGGCCTGGGGCAGGCGGGAGGCACGCGCCGGGTGGTGCTGGCCGAAGGGCGGGCCAAGGGCGTGGAGGCCTTCCAGTTCGAAACCGGCGACGGGTTGAGTTTCACCGTGCTGCCGGACCGCGGGCTGGACATCCCCTTCTGCAGCTTCAAAGGCCTCAACCTGGTCTACCAGGCGCCGGGGGGCATCGCCCATCCCGCCTTCCACGACCCCGCCGGCTTCGAGTGGCTGCGCGTGTTCTTCGGCGGCCTGCTCACCACCTGCGGACTGACCTACTTCGGAGACCCCGGACCGGACGGCGGGGAGGCTCTGGGCCTGCACGGCCGCTATTCCGGCCTGCCTGCCGTGCGGGTCCGCGACCTGTCGCGCTGGCAGGGGGAGGAGTACCTGCTGGAGGTCGCCGGGACCGTGGAGGAGGCCTCCTTGTTCGGCGAGAAGCTGCGCCTGGAGCGCTCGGTGGCCAGCCGCATCGGCGCCCGCTGCCTGACCGTGCGCGACCGGGTGGAGAACTTCGGCCGCCGGCCCGCGCCCTTCACCATCCTCTACCACGTCAACGCCGGCTTCCCGCTGCTTTGCGCCGACAGCGAGCTTGAATGCGGCTCCTTGAGCATCGAGCCCTACGACCCGGCGGCCGCCGCCCTGCAGGAGGTCAGGCGCTTCTCGGCCCCCGACCCGGAGTTCCCCGGCATGGGGTTGGATTACCTGCACACCATGGCCGCGGACCCCGAAGGGCGGGCCTGGGCGGCGGTGGTGAACCGGGGGCTTCAGCCGCAAGGTGGCCCCGCGGGCCTGGGCCTGTACCTGGCTTTCAGCGCCGACACCCTGCCTTTCCTCAACGAGTGGAGGATGCTGGCCGAGGGGGACTACGTGGTGGGCGTGGAGCCGGCCAACACCAAGGTGCTGAACCGGGCCGCGCTGCGCCGGGAAGGCCGCCTGCCCATGCTCCAGCCCGGCGAGGCCCGGGAAATGGAAGTGGAGCTCGGGGTGCTGGAGGGCCCGGAGGAGATCGAGTCCTTCGCGGCGCGCTGCCGGGCCTTGCGGGGCGGCGGGAAATGAGCAAGCGGGCCATCCCCAAGACCCGGGACAAAAACGCGATCATCGCCAACATCGTCGGCGCCCTGATCCGGCAGAAGGGCTTCCTGCTGCTCGGGCACCGCGACCCGGACGACGACTGCATCGCCTCCCAGGTGGCCTTCGCCCTGCTGGTGCGCAAGTTCGCCAAGCCGGCCTCGATCTACCTGAGCTCGCGCATCCACGAGCACTTCCAGTACCTGCTGGACATCTGCCGGTACAACGGCATCCCGGTGCTGCACGCCACCGACCTGCTGCGCACCCCGGTGGACACCCTGGTGCTCTGCGACACGCCCAAGCCCGCCATGATCGCGGCCAGCGAGGAAGTCCAGGGGCTGCTGCACACCCGGCGCCTGCTGCGCATCGAGATCGACCACCACCTGGGCTCGGACAGCGAGTATTTCGGCGACCCCGGCTACCGCCTGGTCACCGAGGCCAGCTCGGCCAGCGAGCTGGTGGGCCAGATCCTGCTGTGGCTGCGCCGGCGACCCGCGCTGCTGGCCCAGTTCAACATCCAGGACCTGGTGTCGCGCAACATCGTGCTGGCCGTGGTCACCGGCATCATCGGCGACTCGCGCATGGGGATGCTGCTGAAATCCGAGCGCGAGAAGCGCTCCTACCGGACCTTCAGCAACCTGTTCAACACCCTGCTGGCCCGCACCACGGTGGGGGAATCCAACTTCTCCGACATGAAGCAGGTGTACCAGGAAATCCAGAAGCAGTCGGAGAGCGAGGCGCGCTGCCTGGAGTTCTTCCTGCAGCGGCAGCGCCTGGAGGGGCGCGTGGGCTACGCCTTCATGGGCGACCGGGACTCCGCGCGCCTGGCCCGGGATTTCGACAGGGACACGGTGATCGCCGCCGCGCGCAGCGTCGCCGACCGCCTGGCGGAGGAGAGCGGCTGGCTGGGCCTGGTCTGCTACTGCGACCCTCCCGGCGACGGCCAGCTGGTGCAGTTCCGCCTGCGCCGCAGCCGGCGCTACAAGAGCTTACGATCTACGCCAGGTGCTGGACCTGTTCGGCTTCAGCGACGGCGGCGGCCACGAGGGGGCCATCGGCTTCCGCCTGCCGCGCCAGGGGATCTCTTCGTTGGGCGACTACGTGACGAACCTGGTGACGGGAATCGACGAGGCCTCCCGGCGGCCGACCGGCCCGGATGCCCCCCGCCGCTAGCCCTGCGCCATGCGCTTCAGCTGCGGGGCCAGCTTGGGCTGCACCCTCAGGAAAGCCTGCACCACTTTCGGGTCGAACTGCCTGCCCGCCTCGCGGCGCAGCTCCGCCAGCGCCCGCCGTAAGGATATGGCCCGCCGGTAGGGGCGGTTGGTGGTCATGGCGTCGTAGGCGTCGGCTACGGAGATGATCCGGCCCGGCAGGGGGATGTCGGTCCCCGCCAGGTGCTCGGGGTAGCCGCCGCCGTCGTAGCGCTCGTGGTGGTGCAGCACGCAGGGGATGACCCCATCCAGGTAGGGGATGGCGCTCAGGATGTTGCGGCCCTTGACCGGGTGCTCCTCGATGTCCTCGCGCTCCTTTCTGTCCAGCGGCCCGTCTTTGTTCAGTATCTCGTCGGTCACCCCGATCTTGCCCACGTCGTGCAGCCGGGCCCCAAACTCGATGTTTTCCTTCTCTTTGTCGGACAGGCGCAGGCGGTCGGCGATGGCCATGGCGATGGTGGTGACTCGTTCGGTGTGGCCGCGGGTGTAGGGGTCGCGGGCCTCCAGGGTATTCACCAAGGCGGTGATGGTATCTTTGTAAGCCATTTTCAACTCCCTGATGTAGCGTTCCAGGTCGGCCACCCTCCGGGCGTCTGTGCCGCGCTGACGGCCGGAGAGCACGCGCAGCATGGCGTAGGCCAGCAGAGGAGCCTGGTCCAGGAGCACCTTGAAATCGCTGCGCGAGATCTCCAGCAGGCTGGTGGGCTCCACGGCCCGGGCCGTGGCCGAGCGCGGGCCCTCGTCCAGCAGGGCGATCTCCCCGAAGAACCCGCCCTCGGACTCCTCCGCCAGGAGCATCTCCTCGCCGGTCTCCAGGCGCTTGGTGATCCGGACCTTCCCGCTGCGGATGATGAAGAAGGTGTCCGCCGCGCTGTCCTCCTCGATCACGACCTGGCCGGCGCGGAAGCGGCGCTGGCGGGCAACGCCGGCCACCAGGCGCAGGTGCTCCTCGGGCATGCCCGCGAAGAAATCCATCCTGCGCAGGACTGTGGCGGAAGGTCTTGGGTCGAATCATGGGTCCGTATACATTGTCGGCAAAGCCGCGCTCGAATCTACTCCCTGCGCCGCCCGCCGTGAGGCGTGAAGCCGAAGCGCCTATCCGGGAAGGGCGGGCTATTCCTCCAGGGTGCTGGTGTCCCCCTCCGGCTGGCCCAGCGCCCGGGCGCGCAGCAGGCGGCGCATGATCTTGCCGCTGCGCGTCTTGGGCAGGCTCGGCAGGAAGCTGATGGACTCCGGCTTGGCGATGGGGCCCAGCTCGTGGGCCACGTGCTCTTTGAGCGCCTCCACCAGCCGGTCGTCCCCCTGCACCCCTTCGCGCAGGATCACGTAGGTGTGGATGGCGTTGCCTTTCAGCTCGTGGGGCAGCCCGATGGCCGCGGCCTCCGCTACGGCCGGGTGGCTGACCAGGGCGCTTTCCACCTCGGCGGTGCCCAGGCGGTAGCCGGACACCTTGATCACGTCATCGATGCGCCCGATCACCCACACGTAGCCGTCGGCGTCCCGGCGGGCCGAGTCCCCGGTTTGATACAGGCCGGGGAACTTGCCCCAGTATTGCTCCCGGTAGCGCTCCGGGTCCTTGTACAGGGTGCGCAGCATCCCCGGCCAGGGGGTCTTGATGACCAGGTAACCTTCCTCGCCGGTGGGCACGGGCTTGCCGTGCTCGTCCACTACGTCCACCTCCACCCCGAAAAAGGGCTTGGTGGCTGACCCCGGCTTCAACGGCGTGATGGGCAGCGGACTGATCATGAAGCCCCCGGTCTCGGTCTGCCACCAGGTGTCCATAATCGGGCAGCGGGACTTGCCGATCACCGTGTGGTACCACTTCCAGGCCTCCGGGTTGATCGGCTCCCCCACGGTGCCCAGCAGGCGCAGGCTGGACAGGTCGTGGCGGTTGGGCCAGGCCTCGCCGAAGCGCATCAGGCCGCGGATGGCCGTGGGCGCGGTGTACAGGATGGTGACCCCGTACTTCTCCACCATCTGCCACCAGCGGTTGGGGTAGGGGTGGTTCGGGGCCCCCTCGTACATGAAGCTGGTGGCCCCGATGAGCAGCGGGCGCGTACACGATGTAGCTATGGCCGGTGACCCATCCCGGGTCGGCGGCGCACCACCACAGGTCCTCGTCCTTGAGGTCGAACACGTACTTCAGCGTCGTGTAAACGTGCACCATGTACCCGCCGTGGGTGTGCACGATCCCCTTGGGCCGGCCGGTGGTGCCGGACGTGTACAGGATGAACAGCAGGTCCTCGGCGTCCACGCTCTCGGTCTGGCACACCGGGCTGGCGATGGGCAGCGCCATCAGCTCGTGATACCAGTAGTCCCGCCCCGCCTCCATGTTGATCTCTTGAGCCGTGCGCCGCACCACCACGCAGGTTTCGATGGTGGGCTGGCGGGCCACGGCCTCGTCGGCGAGGTCCTTCAGGCGCACCACCTTGCCGCGCAGCCACCCGCCGTCCGCGGTGACCAGCACCTTGCTCTGGGCGTCCTCGATGCGCTCGGCCAGCGCCTCCACGCTGAACCCCCCGTACACCACGCTGTGCCCGGCGCCGATCTTGGCGCAGGCCAGCATGGCGATGATCTGCTCGGGAATGCGGGGCAGGTAGATGGTGACGATGTGCCCCTTCTTCACCCCCAGGCTCTTCAGCACGTTGGCGAACTTGCACACCTCGCGGTTGAGGGAGGCGTAGGAGTACATCCGCGTGTCCCCCGGCTCCCCTTCCCAGATCAGGGCGACCTTGTTCTTGCGGGGGGTCTTCAGGTGGCGGTCCAGGGCGTTGTAGACGATGTTGGTCTTGCCGCCGGTGAACCATTTATAGAAGGGCTTTTCGGAGTCGTCCAGGACCCGGTCCCAGGGCCGGAACCACTCCAGCTCCGCGGCCCGCTCGGCCCAGAAGCCCTGCGGGTCCTCCACGGAGCGACGGTACAGCTCTTCGTACTCCCGAACATTGGCCTGTTTCAGGATGTGCTCCGGAGCGTAGTACAGCTCTCCGTTGCCCTGGGTGCCGCCCGGCGCGGCGGCGGTGCCGGTGCTCCTGCCGGCCTGCAGGATGTCCGCCCTTGCCTGCCTGTCGTTCCCTTCGTGCTTGCGCATGGTCTGCCTCCTTCGACGGCCTGTCCCGCGCCGGCCTGTCCCGCGCGGACGAATATGATTAGTAATTTAATAAGATTTCAGGCAAAGAGGGAACAGCAGCGGATGCGCTGCCGCAGAAGCGAGCTGGACGCGTCCGCCGTGAGGCTGTCCGAAGCGGGTGCGGCTTACCTGGCCTTTTGCGGAACCTTGTACAGACCCGACAGGTCGTATCCCTGTCCTTGCGCGATGTCCTTCATCCTGGAAAACAGCTCTTCGCTGATCTCCGGGGTCCGCGCCAGGAACCAGAGGTAATCGCGCGTGTCCGATCCCACCAGGGCCCAGGAGTAGTTCTCCTGATCCAGCCCGAAGATGAGATAATCCGAGGTGAACAAGCCGAAGAACCTTACCTTGAGCGCTCCGGGCCGGGCCGCATCCGGGACCCAGGCGACGGCCTTCACCGCCGAATACGCCCCGTTCAGATCCTTCTTGAAGCCGCTGTTCAGGACCCGGATCCTTCCATCGTCGCGGAGGCTGTATTCGGCGGCAGCCCCTACGATGGATTTCTCGAATCGGTGCTGGAAGCGCGCAATTTCGTACCACCTGCCCAGGTACCGCTGGACATCCACCGCAGCCACGGTATCGAGGGGACCGAGCCCCTCCGGGATGGATGCGCAGCCGCCGAGAAGCAGCATGGACAGCGTGCCAATGGCCATTAGAACCGGTTTTTTCAAATTTTCCTCCCTGGGCCACGATACCGACGCGCAGGGAGAAAGGTCAAGACGACGCGCTACGGCAGCAGGAAATGACCCAGGATCGCCGGCGGGCGATATTCAAGCACAGGCGCAAAATCGTTCCCGATGACCTGTATTCAGAAATCAATCGCGGCTAAGATCCGTCTCCTGATCGCCCGCTGCGGCAGCAGCATATCAGGCCCTAGAAAAGACCGATCAATCTAAGCACCGCGAAGACCAGGAACACCGCGGAAACGATAATTCCCACAACCGCGACAGTTTTTTTCTCTCCTTGTGCGGATCCCACGATTCCCAGGACGAGTCCCACAAGAACGATGATCCCGCCAATCCAATTGAAGAAGCCGATGGAAGGGATCAGACCGAGCAACGCAACAACCGCACCGACTATCCCAAGAATAAGACTGATAACTGCCATCATTATCCCTCCTAGTGCTGCCGCACAGCGGGCTACATAGACAGACAATACATAGGCAGTCTATGCTAAGTCAAGAAAAACTTCGCCCGTCAGCCGGGCGATGCGGCGGGCAACAACCCGCTGGCTCAGCGCGCGGCCAGAGTCTGCAAAATACGCTCGGGGGTGGCGGGAATGCGGGTGAGCCAGATGCCCAGGGCTTCGTGCAGCGCGCTCACCACGGCCGGGGCGGCCATGGACACGGGCAGCTCGCTCATGCCCTTGGCCCCGTAGGGGCCTTCCTCGTGCGGGTTCTCGACGATGATGCACTCGATGGGCGGCACCTGGGTCGCGCGCCACAGGCCCAACCGGGCCAGGGTGTCCGTGACGATGCGCCCCTGCTCCAGGCGGAACTCCTCGGAGAGGGCGTAGCCCAGGCCCATGACCACTCCGCCTTCCATCTGGCCCTCCACGGCGGCCGGGTTCACGGCCCGGCCCGCGTCGCTGGCCGCGATCACCCGCAGCACGTTCACCCGCCCGCTGGCCGGGTCCACTTCCAGGCTCACCGCCTGGGCGCCGAAACAATAGGCGGCATGCAGGCGGCGCTCCCCGTCGGGGTAGCCGCCGTGCGGCTCGCGCAGGTCCGGCCAGGTGCGGGGCGCGGAATAGCGTACCTGGACCTGAAGCGAAACCCTGTCGGCCGCGGCCAACTCGGCCAATTCCACCAGGGCGACCAGCTTCCGCCCGGTGGCCGACTCCACGCAGAAGCCCTCCTGCAGCTCGATGCCTTCCGCCGGCAGGCCGAACCGGCCGGCCAGCCAGCCCAGCAGCCGGGCTTTGAGCTCCCGCGCCATGGCCAGCACGGCGTTGCCCGTCACGAAGGTCTGGCGGGAAGCGGTGGTGATCAGCGAGGGCGGGTCGCGGTCCGTGTCGCCGGATTCCACCACCACCCGGGAGTAGGGCCAGCCCAGCTCCTGGCAGGCGATCTGGGCGGCGACCGTATCCGAGCCCTGACCCATCTCCGCGCTGCCCACCCGCACCCGCAGGAGGCCGCCGGGCAGGATCTCGCCGCTCGCCCCGGCGTAGTCGTCCAGGCCGGTGCCCAGGCCCACGTTCTTGTAGGAGCAGGCCAGGCCGGTCCCGGCCTTCCAGCCGGTCCGCGGGGCGAGCGGCGGGGCGCGGCGCAGCGCTTCGCGCACCGCCTCCAGGCAGGCCCGCGCGCCCACGCTGGACCGGATGCGCTCGCCGGTGACCGTGGGCCTGCCCTCCTCGAGGATATTGCGCAAACGGATCTCGAAGGGGTCCAGCCCCAGCCGCTCGGCCAGGCGGTTCAGCTGCACCTCGGCGGCGAAGGTGGCCTGCGGGTTGCCGAAGCCGCGCATGGCCCCGGCGGGCAGGTTGTTGGTGTATACGCACAGGGCTTCGATGTCCGCGTGCGGCACCACGTAGGGCCCGGCCCCGAAGCTGACCGAGCGCTGGATCACCACCTCCCCGACCGAAGCGTAGGCGCCGGAGTCCGCCAGGATGCGCGCCTTTACGGCGGTGAGCGTGCCATCTTTTTTAGCCCCCATAATATAATGGAGGCTGGCGGCGTGCCGCTTCACGCTGGCCCGGATGGATTCCCGCCGGCCGTAGCGCAGGCGCACGGGGCGGCCGGTCTTCAGCGCCGCCAGGGCTACGATGATCTGGACCGTGATGTCTTCCTTGCCGCCGAAGCCGCCGCCCAAGGGCAGGTGGGCGATGCGCACGCGTTCCTCGGCCAGCCCCAGGGCCGCGGCCACCTGGCGCCGGTCCTCCCAGGGCCCCTGGCTGCCCACGTAGACCGTGACCCGCCCGTCGGGCTCCGGCACCCCGATGCCGCACTCCGGCTCCAGGTAGGCGTGCTCGATGAAGGGCGTGAAGTACTCGCCCTCCAGCACCTCCTCCGCCTCGGCCAATCCCCGCTCCACCTCCCCGCGACCGGAGCGTTTGCGGGCTATCACGTTGGGCGGCACGGGCTCGGCGCCGGCCTGCCCGGCGTCGGGGCTCCCCCCCTCGCTGCCCACGCGCTCGGCGGGCTGCTCGTGCACCCGCGGGGCACCGGGGCGCAGCGCCTGCTCGGGGCTCGCCAGCACCGGCAAAGGTTCATAGCGCACCCGGATGTGTTCCAAGGCCTCCCGGGCCGCCTCCTCGCTCTCGGCCACCACGGCGGCCAGCGCGTCCCCCACGCAGCGCGCCTTGTCCGCCGCGAACACCGGCTGGTCGGCCACCAAGAGGCCGAAGGCGTTGCGACCGGGCACGTCCCGCGCCGTGAGCACCGCAGCCACCCCGGGGCGAGCCCGGGCCCCGGCGGCATCCAGTCGACAGTACACGGGCGTGCGGATGTTCGCTGCGCAGCACCGCGGCATGCAGCAGGCCCGGGAAGCGCAGGTCCTCGGCGAACTTCAGCTCGCCGGCAGCCTTGCCCAGGGCGTCCACGCGGGGCACCGGCAGGCCGAAGGGCGCCGGCTGTTCGGGCATCGACTCCGCGCGCGGGAAGCTCTTCTTTCCCTGGCGCAGCCACTCCGCGGCTTGCCGCACCGCTTTCAGGATCTTCACGTACCCCGTGCAGCGGCAGAGGTTGGGCGCCAGGGCCCGGGCGATCTGCCGGTCGGTGGGGTCCGGCTCCCGGTCCAGCAGGGCCTTGGCCGCCAGGATCATCCCCGGGGTGCAGAAGCCGCACTGAATGGCCCCTTCCCGGATGAAAGCCTGCTGCAGCGGGTGCAGCGTCCCGGGCCGGGCCAGCCCTTCCAGGGTGAGCACCTCCGCGCCGTCCAGCCCGGCCAGCGGCTTGCGGCAGGAAAGCTCGGCCTGGCCGTTGATCAGCACCGTGCAGGATCCGCAGTGCCCCTCGGAGCAGCCGCGCTTGGCTGCGGTCAGGCCCAGGTCTTCCCGCAGCCAATCCAGCAGCGTGCGCGCCTCTGCCGGGGCCTCCAGTGCGCGCCCGTTGACCGTGATCCGCACAGAGGAGCTCTTCTTCAACGCTGCCCCGCGCGCGGCCGTGCCGTTTCTGTCTCCACGGTACAGGAACATGGGCGGGATCAGGGTCCAGATGGCCAGGGCCACGGAGCCGTACCACGGCTCGTACCAGGGGGGCTGGAGGAAGCGCACGGGCCCCTGCCCCAGGGCGTAGATCCAGATCAGCATCGAAATGCAGGACACGACCAGCTGGACTGCGGAGCGCACCCCCATGGCGAAGCGCAGGTACAGCGGGGTGAGCGCCGACCAGCACCCCGGCTACCACCAGGTGCGGGATCAGGCGCTCCGGCAGGATGCCCAGCACGAACAGGTAGACGGCCACCACCTCGCTGGGGATCAGTTTGAGCAGGGCGGTGAGAAAACGGTTGTCCTCGCGGCGTATGGCGCGGCCCATGGCTTCAGCCCTCTTGCGGGCAGGGCAGGGTCACGGGCGCGGGCTTGACCCCCCAGATCTCCTCGGCGTACTCCCGGATGGTCCGGTCGCTGGAAAAGCGCCCCATGCGCGCCACGTTCAGGATGGACATGCGCGTCCAGGACTCCACGTCGCGGTAGGCCGCCGCGACCCGCTGCTGGCAGCTCACGTAGGACTGGAAATCGGCCAGCAGCATGTAGGGGTCTCCGTGGTCCAGCAGGCCGCGCACCAGGGGGGCGAACAGGTCCGGCTGGCCGGGGAGAGCGCCCCCGAGCCGATCAGGTCCACCGCCTCCCGCAGCTGCGCGTTGGCCCGGTACAGCTCCCGCGGGTCATAGCCGCGGGCCTTGCGGTCCGCCACCTCGGCCTTGGTGAGGCCGAACAAGAAGAAGTTCTCCTCCCCGACTTCCTCGCGGATCTCCACGTTGGCCCCGTCCAGGGTGCCGATGGTCAGCGCCCCGTTCAGGGCGAACTTCATGTTCCCGGTCCCGGAGGCCTCGGTGCCGGCGGTGGAGATCTGCTCCGAGAGGTCCGCCGCCGGCATGATGCGCTCGGCCAGGCTGACCCCGTAGTTGGGCAGGAACACCACCTTCAGGCGGCCGTCCAGGTCCGCATCGCCGTTGACCCTGTCCGCCACCGCGTGGATCAGGCGCACGATCAGCTTGGCCATGGCGTAGCCGGGCGCCGCCTTGCCCGCGAAGATCACGGTGCGGGGCACGACCTGGGCCGCCCGGTTCGCCTTTGAGGAAGTTGTACAGGGCCAGCACGTGCAGCACGTTGAGCAGCTGGCGCTTGTACTCGTGGATGCGCTTGACCTGGCAGTCGAACAGGGAGCGCGGGTCCACCGTGACGCCGGTGAGGCGGCGGACGCACTCGGCCAGGCGCTGCCTTGTTGGCCAGCTTCACCTCCCGCCAGCGCTCGCGGAACGCCGGGTCCTCGGCCAGCGGCTCCAGGCGCCGGAGCTGGTCCAGGTCCCGCACCCAGCCCTCGCCGATGCGCTCGCTGACCAGGCCGGAAAGGCCCGGGTTGCACAAGCGCAGCCAGCGCCGGGGGGTGATGCCGTTGGTCTTGTTGTTGAAGCGCTCCGGCCACAGCTCGTGGAAGTCGCGGAACAGCTCGCGCTTGAGAATCTCGGAGTGCAGGGCCGAAACCCCGTTCACCGAGTGGCTGCCCACCACGGCCAGGTGCGCCATGCGCACCTTCTTCTCCCCGTCCTCCTCGATCAGCGACATCCTGCGCATCCGCTCCACCTCACCCGGCCAGCGGGCGGAGACCTGCTCCAGGAAGCGGCGGTTGATCTCGTAGATGATCTGCAGGTGCCGCGGGAGCACGTAGCCGAACAGGCTGACCGGCCAGCGCTCCAGGGCCTCCGGCAGGATGGTGTGGTTGGTGTAGCCGAAAGTGCCCACGGTGATCGCCCAGGCCTGCTCCCAGGCCAGGCCCTCCTGGTCCAGCAGGATGCGCATCAGCTCGGGGATGGCCACCGCCGGGTGGGTGTCGTTGAGCTGGACGGCCACCTGGTCGGGGAAATCCGCGAGGTCGCCGGAAGAGCTCTTCTTGAACCGCCGCAGGATGTCCTGCAGCGTGGCGGAGACGAAGAAGTACTCCTGCTTCAGGCGCAGCTCCCGGCCCTCGAACACATTGTCGTTGGGGTACAGCACCTTGGAGATGGTTTCCGACTGCGCCTTGTCCGACACGGCACGCTCGTAGTCGCCGTGGTTGAAGTAGTCCAGGTCGAACTCGCGCGAGGACTTGGCCGCCCACAGGCGCATGTTGTTCACCGTGTCGTTGCGGTACCCGGGGATGGGGGTGTCGTAGGCCATGGCCATGATGTCCTGGGTGTCCCCCCACTCGAAGCGCAAGCGGCCGTCGGCGTCCGCGCTGCGAGCTCACCTGGCCGTAGAAGTGCACCGGGTACAGGTACTCGGGTCGCTCCACCTCCCAGGGGTTGCCGTAGCGCAGCCAGTTGTCCGGGGTCTCCACCTGGGCCCCGCCGCGGATGCGCTGGAAGAAGATGCCGTACTCGTAGCGGATGCCGTAGCCGTAGGCCGGCAGGGCCAGGGTGGCCATGGAGTCCAGGAAGCAGGCGGCCAGGCGCCCGAGGCCTCCGTTGCCCAGGCCCGCGTCGTACTCCCAGTCCTCCAGGCTCTCCAGGCGGTAGCCCAGCTCCTGCATGGCGCGGGAGGCCTTGTCCTCCAGGCCCAGGTTGAGGATGGCATTGCCCAGGGCCCGGCCCATCAGGAATTCCAGGGAGAGGTAGTACACGCGCTTGGACTTGCGCGCGTAGTAGCTCTGCTGGGTCTCGATCCAGCGCTCGAACAGGCGGTCGCGCACGGTCAGGGCCAGGCTCTTGAAGTTGTCGTGGTCCGTGGCGCTGAACTCGTCCTTGGCCAGGGCGAACTCCAGGTTGTGGACGAAGGACTCCTTGAGGGACTCCACGTCCATGCCCAGGAACTCGTTGTTGGATGGGGTCAGGCGGAAGGGCTTGGGCCGTCCGGCCGCGGCCGGGCAGGCGGCGGCGCACGCGCCGCCTGGCTGCGGGCGGCGCCTGCTTCTTCACGGCCGGCGCGCGCGCCGGGCTTCTGCGCCGGCGCTTTGCGGGCGCCGGCCTGCTGGCCGGGCTTCGTCCGCGGCGTCTTGGCCAGAGGGCTTGGCGGACTTCGGCATGGGCTGGATCCCTCCTCTACCGATTGTAGCGGAGCCGCAACCATCGAGCAACTGCGCCTGCGGGACGCGGATGCTAACCCGCCTGGCCCCGCTCGATCACCCGGAACAGGAGCTCTCAGGGTGTCCAGGTTCCGCCGGCCGGAGGTGGGCGCTTCCGTGCCCTCGGCGATCGCCTCGTGGAGGGTGTCCAGCAGCAGTTCATCGCTGCTGCGCTCCTCCTGCCCCTCCTCGTACAGCAGGGAGCGCTGCTCCCCCCGGACCCGCCAGAGCACGCCCGCCTGGTCGAGCACGAGGTCCCCGTCACGGAACTCCAGGCGCCACAGGCCGTTGAACGGGGTCTGCTCGCCGAGGCACTCGTAGCTGCCGCGGTAGCTCACCAGCACCCCGTCGCGGCAGCGCAGGAGCAGGCGGCACATGCGACGGGCTCTGCCAGGGACTGCCGGCGGGCAGGCCGAGGCGGCAGTCCAGGTCGTCGATCGGGGCGGGCAGGCAGCTCAGCAGCCAGTCCAGGTGATGGATGGCCTGCAGGAACAGCAGGGGGTAGCGCATGGTCCGCTCGTGCTCCGCAGCGCGGCGGGCGGTGCCGGTGGAAGCTTGCCTCCACGCCCGTGAGCGGCCCCAGGCTGCCCAGAACGGATCGTCTGGGCCATCAGCTGGAAGGGCCTCTTGAAGCGGTAGTTCTGGGCGATCACCAGCGGCAGGCGCCTGCGCTCGGCGAGGCTCACGAGCTCCTCGGCCTCGGCCAGGGTCTCCGCGAAGGGCTTCTCCAGCAGGCAGGGCAGGCCGGCCTCCAGGACGTCCCGGGCCACGCGGTAGTGCAGGTGGTTGGGCACCACGACGATGGCCAGCTCGTAGCTCCCGCCGGCCAGGGCCTGGCGGTAGTCGGCGTGCCGCTGCGCCGCGAGCCAGGCCCAGCTCGGCGCCGCGGCCGGCCAGCACCTCGGGATCGGTGTCCGCCACTCCCGCGAGGCGGAACCCGGGGATGCGCCCGCACGGCCTGGGCCCAGGCCAGGCCGCGGTTCCGGATGCCGATGATCAGGGCGCCGTACATGGGGCTAGCGCCGGCCGCCCTGGCGGTACTCGGCCGGCGAGCGGCCCGTGTGCTTACGGAACACGCCGCAGAAATACCGCGTGTGTCTCCCCGAACCCCGCGACGCGCGCCACCTCGGCGAGCGGCGCTTCCGGGTGGCCGGACCAGGCACTCCGCGGCCTTCTCGATCCGCAGGCGGGACACGTAGTGCTGGAACGGCTCCCCGGTCTCGCGCTTGAACAGCTTGCTCAGGTAGTCCACGTTCGCGTAGATCAGGTTGCCGGCCAGCCACTTCAGCGACAGCTCCGGGTTGGCCAGGTTGTCCCGCACCTGCTGCTTCATCTTCTCGACCAGGCGGCTCTTCTTGGCGGTGAAGGCCTGGAGATTGCGGCGCAGCACCGTCAGGCAACAACCCGTCGATGACCGCTTCCAGATCCCCGAGGGTGTCCGTATCCTCGATGCGCTTGAGACAGTCGATGAGCGAGCCGAGGTGTTCGTAGCGGTTGTAACGCGCCACGGCCAGCAGCAGGTCGATCGCGGCACCATGGGCGTTCCGCCGCGGTCAGTTTCGCCCTGCGCAGCTCGGACCAGAAGGCCCGGATGGACTGCCGGTAGTCAGTCCTGGTTGCCGCACTGCATGGCCACGCAGGCCTCTTCGATGTAGTAACCCAGATCCCCCGCGTTGCGCCCTTCTTCGCCACCGGCCGCGTCCTGCGGCGTGATGATGCAGTCCGGCCCGCAGTGGAAGCGGTGGCCCAGACAGCGCCTGGCCTGCTCGTAGAGGGTGTAGCATCGCTTCCAGAGGGGCGGCATCGCTGAGCGCCACGGTGAGTGCTTCGTCGTAGAAGCGCCGGTAGCGCTTCTTGATCTCCCGGATCCGCTCCACCAGCACCGCCGGGGGCAGATCGCTTACCACCACGGCCAGGGCGTCCTTGACGATGGTCGCCAGGAGCAGCCCGTGCTCCCGAAAGCAGCGCTGGCAGATGAGCTGCAGGCGAGAACAGCCGCTCGTAGGGCGCCTCGCCCTTCGGGGCTGAAGAGCGCCAGGGAGACGCTCTTCACGCTCTCCGGACTGATGCCGAAGAAATCCAGGTAGGCGCCAAGCTCCCGGCCGGTGTACAGCTTGCGCATGAGCAGGTCGCGGAAGAACTGCTCCTGGATGAGCGGCAGGCTCTTGCGCATCGCCTCTCGGGTGGTCTGCAGGAACTTCCGCTCCTCCTCCTCCCGGTCCAGTTCCTGGGCGAGCTCCCGCAGGATCCGGTCGATCTCCTGCATCTTGGTGGGCTTCAGCAGGTAGTAGCGGACGCCGTGCTTCATGGCCTGCTGGGCGAACTCGAACTCGTCGTAGCCCGACAGCACCACGAAGCGCAGGTGCGGCTTGATCCGGGAGGCCTCGCGGATGAGCTGCAGGCCGTCGGTGCCGGGCATCTTGATGTCCGTGATCACGATGTGGATGTCGTTCTCCCGGATCTTCTCCAGGCCTTCGCCCGCCGTCGGCCGCCTCGCCGAGCAGGCGCAGGCCGTAGCGCCGCCAGGGTACCGTCTGGGCCAGACCTTCCCGGATGATCCGCTCGTCGTCCACGAGCAGCACGTTATGCATGGACGGACCTCCGCTCCATGAGCGCCCGCGCCTCTTCCAGCCCCAGCCTGGCCACCGTGATCGTCACCGTGGTTCCTCCGCCCGGGGTGACATCAAGCAGCAGCCCGCACTCCCCGGCGTAGCACTCCTTCAGCCGCTCGTGGATATTCTTGATCCCGAGCCCCGAGCCCCTGGCTTCGACTTTGCCCTCCAGGATCCGCTGGAGCAGGGGGGTGGAATCCCCGGGCCGTTGTCGGAGACGCGAATGCGACAGAAAGCGGCCGTTCAGCTCGGCGCGGACGCCGATGAGACACTGCCCGGCGTTGGATTCCAGCCCGTACTTGATGGCGTTCTCCACGAATGGCTGCAGGGTGAGCTTTGGAATGGCGAACGGGTGGACCTCCCGGCCCACGTCGATGGTCACGGACAAGCGCTCCTCGTAGCGGATCTTCTGGATCAGCACGTACTGCCGCAGCAGGTCCGCTTCCTCCTCCATGGTGACAAAGAGCTTCTGGCCATTGATGGACACCCGCAGCAGGTCGCCCAGCGCCTGCACCATGGCGGCGATGCGTCCCTGGCTGTTGAGCTGGGCGATCCAGTTTATCGACTCCAGCGTGTTGTAGAGGAAGTGCGGATTGATCTGGGCCTGCAGGGTCTTGAACTGGGCGTCTTTGATCAGGAGCTGCTTGCGGTAGTTCTCGTGGATGAGGTTTTCGATTTTGGTCAGCATCAGGTGGAACTCGCGGTACAGGGTGCCGATTTCGTCCTTGCCCCGGTACTCGCCCAGGGTGAGCTTCGCCCGGGTGAAATCCTCGGTCTCGATGCTCTTGATCTCGTCGGCCAGCCGGATGATGGGGCGGAGATGCTCGGGCGAGCTGGAAGGTGACCAACAGGAACAGCAGGAACAGGCCGCAGGAGACGATCAGGAAAAGCGTGTTGAACAGCTCGATGTCCCCGAACAGGGTCCCGTAGGCCGCGACGCACAGGTACAGCAGCGGGCGCCGCGGGGAGCGGAAGAAGGTGATGAAGTACTCGCTCCCCGCCGCTCCTCCGCGTCTGGAAGCCGGCGGGGGCCGGACGCCCCGATCTCCGGCCAGAGCCGGCTCAGGACCGGGCTGGACACGTACAGCAGCCGCTCCCTGCCCTGCACCCCGATCTGCAGGTCGTAGGCGAGGTCGAACTGGAACACGGTCTGGCGGAACCGCTCCTTTCGCAGTATGAGGCACAGCACGCCGATGTCCTCGAGGCCCAGGCCCTTCACCCGGCGCACCCTGCGCAGGTAGTAGATGTTCTGCTGGGCGCTATCCGTCTCGACCCAGCGTGCCGGTTGCCCGCGACCGGCGGAATTCCTCCAGCAGGGCCCTGGGGACGTAGTTCTCCATCGGCGGGTAGTCGTTCGGGCAGGAAACCACCCGACCTGAGGCGTCGACGGCGAAGATGCAGTCCAGGTAGCGGATGTTGAAGTAGGTGATCAGCTTGCCCTTGAGCTCTTCGGCCAGGCACGTACCAATCGAACTGCCGCGCCTCTCGGTTCATCCGGTCGAGCTTGTCCTGGACGTAGGGATCCGTCATCAGGGACACCGAGAAGTCCTCGAAACCGGCCAGCTCGGTCTCGACGTTTCGGGCCATCAGGGCCAGGGTTTCGGCGAAGGCCCGGTGGAGCAGCTCGTTGTTCCTCCCCCGGTACAGGAAGAGCATCAGGGAGCTGAGGCGAATCACGGCCACTACCACGACCCCCAGGGTGAGAAGCATGCGGAGCCGGATGCTGTAGCCGCTGGCCTTCATCGTCGCCAATTATACCACGGGGCTCTTCCGGGCGGGCATCGTCCCGCTTCCGTCAGGCCTTGAGGCCGGTCGTGCTGATGCCTTCCACGATGTAGCGCTGCAGGAGGAAGAAGATACTGATGACCGGGACCAGGGAGAGGGTGGCCATGGCGAACATCGCCCCCCAGTTGGTGACCGAGGTGGGGTCGGCGAACAGGCGCAGGGCCACCGAGACGGTGTACAGGCGCGGCTTGCTCAGGTAGATGGCCGGCTGCAGGAAGTCCTCCCAGCGCCAGTAGAAGGAGAAGATGGCCACGGTCACCAGCGCGGCCTTGCACAGCGGCAGGATGATGCGGGCGAAGATGCCGAACTTGCTGCAACCGTCGATCAGCGCCGATTCGTCCAGCTCTACGGGGATGGTACGCATGAACTGGACCAGCGAGGAAAATGAAGAAGGGATTACCCAGGCTCCACGGCACGATGAGCGGCAGGAAGGTGTTGATCCACCCCAGCTTGTGGAATATCAGGTACTGGGGGACCATGATGATCTGCGACGGCAGCATCATGGTGGCGAGCATGACGCCGAACAGGATGTTCCTTCCGGCAAACCGCACCCGAGCGAAACCGTAACCCACCAGAGCGGCGGAGGCCATGGTGCCGAGGGTAGAGACCACGGCGATGATGAAGGAGTTGCCGAAGAACACGCCGAAGGTGAAGCGCCCGAAACCCCTCCAGCCCTCCACGTAGTTCCGAAACGCCCACTCCTTGGGAATCAGGGAGAGGCTGCCCCGGAAGATGCCCGACTGGGTCTTGAACGAGCTCATGATCATCCAGAGCACCGGGTAGATCATCACCACCACCAGGATCAGGCAGACCGCGTGGTAGATTGAGGAGCTCAGGTTGCGCCGGGCGCTGACGATCATGCTACCGGCCCTCCTTGGCCTCGTAGTACACCCAGTGCCGGAGGTGCCAAAGATCATCAGGGTGAAGGCTGAGACGATGAGCAGGAGGACCCAGGCCATGGCGGAGGCGGCGCCCATGTCGTAGAACTGGAAGGCCCGCAGGAACATGTAGACGACGTAGACCATCGTGCTGTCCATCGGTCCCCCCTGAGTGATGATCCAGGCCTGGGTGAACATGAGAAACCCGTGGATGGTCTGCATGACCAGATTGAAGAGGATCACCGGGGAAAGCAGCGGCAAGGTGATGCGGAAGAACTTCACGAGCGATCCCGCCCCATCCACGACCGCCGCCTCGTAGAAGCTCTCGGGAATGTTCTTCAGCCCGGCGAGGAAGATCAGCATAGAGGAACCGAACTGCCAGATGTACAGGGCGATGATCGTCCCCAGCGCCGTTCTGGGATGACCGATCAGCGAGACGACGCCTTTCACGCCGAACCAGGCTGCAATCGAGCTTGCCGGGCCGTTGGCGCCGAAGAACATTCGCCAGACCAGAGCGATGGCCACGCTGCCTCCGACGATCGAGGGCAGGTAGTAGGCCAGGCGATACAGGCCGATCAGACGCCGCTTCTGGCAGAGGAGCATGGCAATGAACAGGGCGAAGGCCAGGCGAAGCGGCACGGCCGTCACGACGTACAGGAAGGTGATGCCGATCGCCTTATGATAACGGCTGTCCAGCAGGAACAGCCGCTTGAAGTTGCCCAGTCCGGTCCAGACCGGTTCGCCGATCAGGTCGTACTTGGTGAAAGAGATATATAGCGACACGAGAATGGGGATGACCAGGAAGCAGAGAAAGCCGATGAGCCAGGGAGCGATGAACAGGTACCCTGCGGTGTTCCCGGCCCGGAAGGCGGGTGTTCTTGGCCAAAGTGCGGTCTCCCGTGGGAAAGGGTCGGGCCGGGCCCGCTCGCCCGAAGGCGGCCGGGCCTCAAGCCCGCTAAATCCGGTGCAGCTCGGCGAGTCTCAGCGGCCGAGAATCAGTTGTCATCTGTTTTTTGAACTCCTGGACCGCCTGTTCCGGCGTCAGGCGCTTGTACATGACCTGCTGATAGATGTTGTCCCGGTAGTAGTTCCTGACCTCCCCTTCGGCCTTGGGAAAGCGCGTGGACATGTTGCTGGAGTGCTTGTCCAACAGAGCGATGTAGTCGTAGATCTCCGAGTTCTGCGCGTCCGCCGTCTGTTTCAGCGCCTCGCGCACCTGTTGCACGACGGGCACGCCTCGGTCGGCCGCCAGGATCTTGTTCGCTTCGACATCCTTCAGGAAGTAGTCGAGAAACGCCCCGGCCTGGGGCTTGAGCTTCGAGGCCTCCGCCACGGAGAAGAACATGGAGGGTCTCAGGTACATGCCCTTGTCATTGTTGGGCCCGGGGAGAATCTGCAGCTTGGTCACCGCCTTGCGCGTGTTGTAGACCGACACCACCTTGTTGGACCACATGATCTTCAGGGCGGATTGGTCACGGGCGAACGGGGTGTTCTCCTCGTTGGAGTAGAACTCGATGACCACCGGGATCGGCGGCGTCAACCCGTTGTCCTGGAAATCCAGGCACATCTTCCAGAAGTCCACGACCACCTGGTCGTTCGTCCACCCCGGCCCGGTTAGCTGCTCGTCGAACCACTCCATGCCCTGGGTGCGCAGGTAGTACAGGAAGTCGTTGTCCGTGCCCAAGCTGTCGACCCCGAAAACGCCAACGCCCGCCTTGATCTTCAGGGCCGCCTTCTTCATGTCCTCCCAGGTCCACTTCACCGTCGGGTAGGCCACGCCGGCCTTGTCCAGGAAGCCCGGGTTGTAGCCCAGGGTCAGGGCGTTGACGCCGAGGTTGATGCCCACCAGGCGGCCACCGATCTCGCCGATGCTGACTGCGGCTTTGTCGATGCCTGCGGTCTTGAAAGTGCTGATCTTCAGCAGGTCGGCCATGAGATTCTTCTCGTCCAGTTGCGGCATGCGCTCGATGACGTTCTGGTAGATATCCGGCAAGTCTTCCGCCGCCGCCAGAACCGCCAGCTTGTCCCAGTACTCCGTCCAGGCGATGTAGGTCGGCTCGAAGCTCACGTTGGGGTTGGCCGCCTGGTACAGGTCGAGCACCTTGAGAGTCTTGTCGTGCCTGGCCTGTCCTCCCCACCAGAGGATTTTCAGGGTCACGGGCCCCGTGCTAACGGCCGTTTCGTCCTGTCCGGAGGCCTGGACGAACTGTGCGGTGCCGGCCAGGAGAACGAGGCAAGCTACCAGCAGTCTTTTCATGCGTCACCTCCTGCGGGGATTATCTCACAGGCGGGCCCCCGATCGGGAGACAGAAAACCGGTCTGGAAGGGATAGAAATCCGAGCGCAGTAACGGATGGAACGCTCACCCGGCCCATGCTACTACTATGAATGTATGAAACGGTACGCCATTGTCGGGGTCGGCTCTCGTTCGTTCCTGTTCGCCGACGCTCTTCTGGGGGACTTCAAAGAACACGGCCGCCTAGTGGCCCTCTGCGACTCGAACCGGATTCGCCTGGAATACGCCAATCGCCGGTTTCGGGAGAACTACGCCGCGGCGCCCCTGCCGCTGTACCAGCCCGCGGACTTCGAGCGGATGCTCGAGCAAGACAAGGTGGACACAGTGATAGTCACCACCATGGACCGTACCCACCACCAGTATATCATCCGCGCCGTGGAGGCCGGCCGCGACGTGATCACCGAAAAACCGATGACTGTGGACGAAGACAAATGCCGGTCCATCCTCGCCGCGCTGCGCAGAAACGGCAGGAACCTGCGCGTGACTTTCAATTACCGCTATTCTCCCCGCAACAGCCGGGTCAAGGAATTGCTGCTGGAGCGGGCAATCGGCGAAGTCAAGTCCGTGCATTTCGAGTGGTTGCTGGACACGCGGCACGGCGCGGATTATTTCCGCCGCTGGCACCGCGACAAACGCAACTCCGGTGGCCTCATGGTGCACAAAGCCACTCACCATTTCGACCTGGTCAACTGGTGGCTGGAGAGCTACCCGGAGACCGTGTATGGCCTGGGCGGCCTGGTCTTTTACGGGCGGGAGAACGCCGAGGCGCGGGGGGTGAGCTCGTTCTATGACCGGGGCACCGGTCGTGCCGGCGCCGCGGAGGACCCCTTCGCCCTAGATTTGGCGAGCGACCCGGAGCTGAAGGCCATGTATCTGGATGCGGAGGCCGAAGACGGGTACCGGCGCGATGAGAGCGTCTTCGGTCACTACATCTCGATCGAGGACGACATGGCAGTGCTCGCCCGCTATCGCAACGGCGCCACCATGAGCTACCATCTCACCGCCTATTCGCCCTGGGAGGGCTTTCGTATCGCCTTCAACGGCACCAAGGGTCGCCTGGAGTACGAGGTTGCGGAGAACTCCTACGTTTCCGGGATGCAGGCTTCCGGTGGGCCGCTGAGCAGCGAACCCGCCCGACTTCTCCTGCGGCCCCACTGGCGCCAACCGGTACAGGTCGAGGTCGAGCAGTCCTCCGAGGGAGGCCACGGCGGCGGGGACCGTCGCCTGCTGCACGACCTGTTCGTCGGCGTGGAGAATGACCCCCTGGGCAGAGCGGCAGACTACCTGGCCGGCGCGCGGGCGCTGCTGGTCGGCGTCGCGGCCAACCGCAGCCTGGCCACCGGCCAGCCGGTCCGGCTGGACGATCTGCTTGCCCTATGAACGCTCCCCAGCCGGTGGTCGGTCGGGGCGAGTTCCCCTTCGCGGCGGTGCACCTGAACCATGCCCACATCCATGGCATGTGCCATGGCTTGATCGAGGCGGGCGGGGAGCTGCGCTGGGTGTTCGACCCTGACGCCGGCAAGGTGGAAGCCTTCCTGGCCGCTTTCCCAGGCACCGCCGTGGCTGCCAGCGAGGAGCAGGTGCTGGCGGACCCGGAGGTGCATTTGGTGGCCGCGGCCCACATCCCCAACCTGCGCGGCGAGCTCGGCTGCCGGGTTATTCGGGCAGGCAAAGACTACTTCACGGACAAGGCTCCCTTCACGGAGTTGTCCCAGCTGGAGGCGGCGCGGCGCACCGTGGCGGAGACTGGCCGCAAGTACATGGTCTACTTCAGCGAGCGCTTGCATGTGGAGTGCGCCGTGTTCGCCGGCCGGCTGATCCGCGACGGGGCCATCGGCCGGGTGCTGCAGGTCGTGGGCCTAGGCCCCCACCGCCTGAATGCCGGCAGCCGGCCGCCGTGGTTCTTCCGCAAGCGCGCCTATGGAGGCATTCTCTGCGACATTGGCAGCCACCAGATCGAGCAGTTCCTGAGCTTCGCCGGGGCGCGGGATGCTCGGGTCGTTTTCGCCAGAGTGGAGAATTACGCCAATCCCGAACACCCGCAGTTCGAAGATTTCGGCGAAGCGGCCCTGGTGGCGGACAACGGGGCCGGCAATTACTTCCGCGTCGACTGGTTCACCCCGGACGGCCTGTCGGCTTGGGGAGATGGGCGTACCTTCATCCTCGGCAGCGAAGGAACCATCGAGCTGCGCAAGTACTTGGATCTGGCCACCGCAAGGGCGGGGGAGCACCTGCTCCTGGTGAACAGAGAGGGGGAGAGGCGCTTCGCGCTTGCCGGCCAGGTCGGCTTCCCTTTCTTCGGGGAGCTGATCCTGGACTGCCTGGAACGCACCGAACGGGCCATGACCCAGGCACACATCTTCAAGGCGGCGGAGCTGGGTCTCGCGGCGCAGGCCCTGGCCGATGGCCTGCACGGAGCTCATCCCGACACGGCTGCCGGCGCGGTGTGATCCCATCTAATGCTGCTTCTCTCCCAGACAGTGCTGGAGCGCTGCCAGGGTGGGCTCGATCACCGGAGCCGTTGGAGTGGCGCGCTGCGCGGCGCCCACGTCCTTCAGGCCGCTGCCGGTCAGGAGCACCAGCACCGCGTCCTCGGGATTCACCCGCCCCTCGGCCAGCCCGCGGCGCAGGCCCGCCCAGGCGGCAGCCGCGGCGGGCTCGGCGAACACCCCCGCCCGCCCCAGCTCGGCGATGCCCTCGAGGATGGCCTCATCCGCTACGGTGAGGTAGGCGCCGCCGCTGCGCGTGGCGGCGCGCAGGGCGCGCAGCCCGTCGGCGGGCAGGTCCACGCAGATGCTGTCCGCCAGGGTGCGGGCCTGCACGGCGCGGATGGTCTCCGTTCCGGAGGCGAAAGCGGAGGCGATGGCCGCCGAGCCTTCGGCCTGCACCCCGAACAGGCGCGGCCCGCGCTCCAGCAGCCCGGCCTGAACCAAATCGCGGAAGCCCTTGTCCAACCCGGCAATGATGTTCCCATCGCCCACGGGCACGAAGATCGAGAGAGGCATTTCGCCTGCGTCGGCCGCCTCCGCCAGCTCGCCGCGCTCCCAGGATTCCCAGATCTCGAAGGCTGCGGTCTTCTTGCCCTCGGCGCTGAACGGGTTGTAGCCCGTGTTGCGGCAGAACCAGCCCAGCTCCTCGGAGGCCTGGCGGGCCAGCGCCGTGGCCTGGTCGTAGCTGCCGTCCACCAGCACCACGCGGGCCCCGTACACCAGCATCTGGGCGATCTTGGCCGGCGGGGCGGAGCGCGGGGCCAGGATCACCGCCGGCACCCCCAGGCAGGCGGCCATCCCGGCCAGGGCAGCCCCGGCATTGCCCGTAGAGGAGGTGACCACCACCTCGGCGCCCACCTCCCGCGCCCGGGCCAGCACCAGCGAGCTGGCCCGGTCCTTGAGCGAGGCGGTGGGGTTGCGACCTTCGTCCTTCAGCCAGAGCCGCGCCATGCCCAGGCACGCGCGCAGGGACGGCGCGGAATACAGGGGCGTGGCGCCTACGGCCCGGAAGGGGGTGCCGCCCCCGCCCGGGTCGCCCACGGGCAGCAGGGGCAGGTAGCGCCAGTGCGAGGGCTCGCCGCCCCATGCGGCGGCCCCCACCCCGGCGGCCTCCAGCTCCCCGCGCGCGCGCCGCAGGTCCAGCACCACTTCCAGGCAGCCGCCGTCCCGCGGGCACAGGTAGCGCTGGCCTTCCGGGCCGTACTCCGCGCCGCAGACGCTGCAGCGATAGCCCTCGAAGCGCACGGCCCTCAGCCCTGGTAGGCCGCGGTCCCGGCGGCGGCCAGGATCTCGCCGAAGTAGAGGCGATGGTAGTCCTTGGCCGGGTAATTGTCCTGCTATGAAATCCGCCAGGAAGTGCGCCGGCTCCAGCTCGCTCCAATAGACCTTGCGGCACTCCAGCACCAGCTCCGCTTCCGCGAAGACGGGGGCGGCCACGCGCCGGCCGGCCGTCGGGGTGAGGCCGGTGTGCTTCACCTTGTCCACCTGTGCGCCCCGAATGCGCCCCGCACCAGGCCACCTTCTCGGAGTACTCCTCAGGGAAGAGGTTCAGAGTGAAGTCCGGGTAGCGTTCCACAAACTCGTAGGTATACCGGCTGGGCCGCACCATGATCATGGCCAGCGGGCGCTTCCAGAAATAGCCGATGCCGCCCCAGCCCACGGTCATGAAATTGAAGGTTCCCGCGCCGTAGTCCCCGGCCGCCAGCAGGAGCCCGCGCTCCTTCCAAGCGCCGACCGCCAATACGCGCAGGCGCGCGGGATCGATCTCGAGGCGAGTCACTTCTTCCCCCCTTTCCCCGACGCGATGCGCAGCATCAGGCCGCCGAGCTCCCGGCGCCACATGTCGATGAACACCGCGAACATGATAATCAGCCCGACGACGATCTCCTGCACCGAGGTGGGAGCAGCGTGCAGGTTCAGGCCGTTGTGCACGATCGTGATGGTCAGCGCCCCGAACAGGGTGGCGAACACGTTGCCCTTGCCGCCCTCCAGGCTCGCTCCGCCGATGACCGCCGCGGCGATGGCGGACAGCTCCATGCCCACGCCGTAGTTCGGGGAGCCGGAGTTCAGCCGGGCCGCCATCAAGACGGAGCCGAAGCCGGCCATCACCCCGGCCATGGCGAAGGCGGCCATGGTGACCCGCTTCACGTTGATGCCGGAGTAGCGGGCCGCCGCCATGTTCCCGCCCACCGCATAGATTTCGCGACCCAGCTCCGTGTAGCGCATCATGAAGGCGGCCAGCCCGAAAAAGAAGACGATGTAGAAGAACACCAGGGGAATCCCCAGGAGCGTGCCGTAGAACATCACGGTCAGGGGCTGCGAAATCGAGAAAATGGGGGAGCCTTTGTTGAACATGAAAGCCAGCCCACGGAATATGCTCATCGAGGCCACCGTGGTGATGAAGGCGGGGATGCGCAGGTAGGCGGTCAGCACGCCGTTCCACAGCCCCAACAGGCCGCCGATGAGCACCACGGCCGGGAGGCTGAGGGGCGTGGGCAGGCCGACGAACTTGATCAGCGAGGCCAGGATCATGGTCAGCAGCGCGATCGCCGATCCCGGGGACAGGTCGATCCCGCCGACGATGATCACCAGCGTCGAGCCGATGGAGATCAGGGAGACGATGCTCACCTGCAGCAGGATGTTCCGCAGGTTCCCCAGAGTAAGGAAGCGGTCGGAGCTCAAGCCGACCAGCAGGCCCACCAGCAGGACCGCGACCAGCGGGCCGATAATCGACGAATTTTTCAGCCTTCGGATCCTCAAGGTTGACTCCTTGCCCCCTGGCGCACGGAAGCGTTCTCCACGAGGTACTTCTTGTCGATTTCCCGGGCCTCGCGGATCTCGCTGATCCTGCCCCGGTTCACGATCCCGATGCGGTCGCTCATGGCCAACAGCTCGTCGAAATCCGAGCTGATCAGGATCAACGCCTTGCCCTGCCTGGTCAGATCGTTGATCAGGTTGTAGACCTCCACTTTCGCCCCCACGTCGATTCCCTGGGTGGGCTCGTCCAGTATGAACACCTCGGCCTGGGAGAACATCCAACGGGCGATGATCACCTTCTGCTGGTTTCCGCCGGACAGGTACTGCACGGACCGTTCCAGGGCGGCCGGGGTGATCCGCAGCTTTTCGATGTACTGCCGGGCCTGCGCATTCTCCCGCCGCAGGCTCAGCACCCCGTAGCGGGATATCGAATCCAGCTTGGCGATCGAGACGTTTTTCGGCCCGTCGAAGTTCATGAACAGCCCAGTGTGCTTGCGGTTCTCGGTCAGCAGGGCCACCCCGCTGCGGATCGCCTCCTGGGGCGAGGAAAAGCCGCTCGTGCTCCGCTGCGCGGGGAGGCTGTGCAGGCGCAGGCGACCCCGCCGGATCGGGTCGATCCCGAAAATGGCCAGGGCGATTTCGGTCCTGCCCATCCCGATCAGTCCGGCCAGGCCAAACACTTCCCCGCGATAAAGCTCGAAACTCGCCCCGTCGACCCCCCGGTCCGTGTGGATGTCCGAGACGCTGAGCAGCAGCTCCCGGGTGCGATTGCGCTCCTTGGGATAGTGCTCCTTCACGTCGGAGCCGATCATCATCTCCACGATCCCCTTGACGGTCAGCTCCTCCTTCAGCCTCTCGCCCACGACCTGCCCGTCCTTCAGCACCGTGACCCGGTCCATGACCTGGACCACTTCGTCCAGGCGGTGGGAGATGTAGATGATGGCGATGCCGTGCTCGGCCATGTTCCGCACCAGGCCGTGCAGCCGCTCGATCTCCTCCAGGCCGATGGCCGCCGTGGGCTCGTCCATGATCACCAGCTCCGCCTCCATGGACAGCGCCTTGGCGATCTCCACCATCTGCTGCTCGGCCACGGACAGGTCCTCGATGATCCGGCGCGGGTCCAGTTCGATGCCGAGCTTTTTCAGGATGGCCGAGCTGTTCCGGTAGATTTCCTGCCAATCCACCCGCAGCCTCAGGCGGCCGGCGGGCAGCCTGCCGAGGAAGATATTCTCGGCCACTGTCAAGCCGGGCACCAGGGATCGTTCCTGGTAGATGGTGGCCACGCCCAGCGAGTAGGCGGTCAGCGGGTCGTGGATGACCACCGGCTGCCCGCGGTGGTAGATCGTCCCGGAGCTGGGCTGGTGCACGCCGGAAAGGCATTTGACCAGGGTGGATTTGCCGCTGCCGTTCTCCCCGACCAGTCCGTGGATCTCGCCCGGATAGATCTTCAGGGACACCTTGTCCAGAGCCCTGACCCCGGGAAAGATCTTGTCCAGGCCGCGCAGCTCCCAGAGCGGCGTTTGCTTGGAGTGCAGATCGTTCAGCGCCGGCCTCCCCTGATAGACACCGCGGGGGGGCCTGCAATGGCCCCCCGGCGGTTTCTCAAGTCATCCGTTTTCGGCTCAGTACTGCTTCGAAGGTTTTGGGGAAAGGGTCTCGGGTTTCCGCAGGAAATCCAGGACGCTGGCCTGGTCGACGATCACGGTGGGGGTTTCCACGTACCCGCCCTTGAAGTTCCCGTGCAGCCCGTCCAGGCCCACCTGCAGCGCGATCCGGCCCATGATGTAGGGCGTGGTGTTCACGGTCGCGGTGACCTTGCCGGCGGCGATTTCCTCCAGGGCCGCCGTGTCCCCGTCGTTGCCCAGCAGCACCAGGTCGCTGCGTCCCAGCGAGCTGGCCGCCTTCTCGGCTCCCATGATCTCGTAGTCGTTGGCGGCGAAGATCAGGTTGATGTCGGGGTGCGCCTGCAGCATGTCCATCCCGGCCACGTTGCCGCCCTCCACGTTCCACTTGCCGTCCAGGCTGGAGACGATCTTGAAATTGTTCAGGGTCTTGATGATGTCGACGAATCCGCCGACCCGTTCGGTGGAGTGGTAGCCGGGCTGGCCTTCGATGAGGCCCACGACGACCTGTTTGCCCTGCATGAGCTTCTCGGCGTAGCGGCCGATCTTCTTGGTGCCGTTGCGCTGGTGATAGCCGACCACGCCGTGGATCGGTGTCGGGAAGTCCGGGATGTCCGAGTTGACGATGATGATCTCGATGCCCTGGTCCACGGCCTGTTTCACCAGCGGAGCCGCGGCATGCTCATCGTGGGTGGACAGGATGATCATGTCCACCCCTCGGGTGATAACGTCCTGGATCATCCCCATCTGCCCGTTGATATCCGCGCCGCTCTGCGGGGCGAGCATGAAGGTCTCGGCGCCCACTTCGGCCGCCAGGTTCTTGATCCCCTCCCCGATGGCCATGTAGTAGTTGAACTCGGTGGCCGGAGGCATGTAGGCGATGACCGGAACGGCTCCCTTTTTGTACTTCAGGCTTCCGAACCCGGCTTGCGCCTTGATCTGAATGGGCTGCGCATACTTCTCCGTCTGCGCATACATGAAGGCGGCCTTTGCGGCCTCCTGGCCGCCGCCCCCGAACACCGGCGACAGCAAGCCAAGCAGCAGCAGCGCGATGACCCAGAATCTCAGCAAGCTTTTCATGATCCTCCTCCTTGCAGAATTGGCTCTTAGGAAACAGACTAAGACAGAGCACTGCCATTGTCAACATAACCGAATTCGGCAGTTTTTGAGGTCAGCATCCCCTCTTTTCCTTGCCCTTTGAGTTCAGGCCGGTTCTGCTATATGATGCCTCAGAAGGAGCAGCCATGAAAGAGAGCGATTTTACACCTGCAACGGACAACGATCGCCAGAAGTACGTGCTGCGGCCGCGCGAACAGGTTCCGATCACCGTCCTGGTGGAAGGTTCCAACAGCCACCTGGTCCGCGGCTCCAACCTAATGCTCAGCTTTCTCACCATGAAGGCAGGAAGCGCCTTCGAGCTGCATTCGCATCCCGAGGAGCAGATCATGGTCGTGCTCGAAGGCTATTGCGATGAAGTCATCGAAGACAAGATGTATCGCGTGGGCCCGGGAGACGTGCTGCACCTGCCTGCCGGTGTCCGGCATGGGGCCTTTCTGCGCGACGTGGACTGCAAGGCGATCGACATTTTCTCCCCCGCCCGTTCGGACTACGCCGCCAAGTTCCATGACCAGCATCCGGGACGGCAACTGCCCTTCTTATGAGCCGCGCCGGACAGATGAGGGCCTTGCGCATTCACGGGCCCTTGGATATGCGCCTGGAGGAAGTCGCCATTCCTCCTCTGGACGAGGATCAGGTGCTCGTGCGCGTCGGGGCCGTCGGCATCTGCGCCACGGACATCGAGCTCTTCGAGGGGCGCATGCCCTACCTGCGCCAGGGGCTGACCATCCTTCCGCTGACTCCCGGTCACGAGTGGTCGGGCACCGTGGAGCAGGTCGGCGGGAAGGTCCGGAACGTGAAGCCGGGCGACCGCGTCGTGGGGGACATCAGCCTGGGCTGCGGGCAGTGCCAGAGCTGCCTGAAGGGCTCCTATCACCTCTGTGAGAACCGCACCGAACTGGGCGTGATCAAGGCGGACGGGGCCTTCGCCCAGTACCTGCGGACCCTGGCCAGGCACGTTCATCCTGTCCCTCCCGGGCTATCCCTTGAAGAGGCCGCCTTTGCGGAGCCGGCGGCGACCTGCCTCAATGCCCTGCGGCGAACCGGCGTGGAACCGGCGGACCGGGCCGCGGTGTTCGGAGACGGGGTCATCGGCTTCCTTACGGCGCAGCTGTGCCGGTGCATGGGCGCCGCGAAGGTCGTACTGGTGGCCCGCAAGTCGGAGCACGCGAAAGTGGCCGAAGAGCTGGGCCTCACCCTGGTGGATTCCACCCGGGCGGAGGTCGCCAGGCGGGTTCCGGAAATCCTGGGCGGCCACCCCGAGGTGGTCTCGGAGTGCACCGGCAATCCCGCGGTGCTGAATGAGGCGCTCCATCTCACCGCCCCGGGGGGACGCCTGAACGCCCTGAGCATCACCGGCGCTGCGAGCGTGCCGTTGGACGTCGACTACCTGGTTACGAGGGACATCGTGATGGTGGGCTCCCTGGCCAGCCCGAACGCCTTCCCCGCCGCGCTCCGCCTGCTTGGCTCCGGGACCCTGCAGGCTCGACCGCTCATCTCCAGGGTCTTTGCTCTGGAGGAGGCGGTCGAGGCCTTCCAATACGTACGCCTGCGCAAAGGGCCGCGCATCAAGGTCCTGGTGCGCGCCATAGAATAGAGGGAGGACAGCCAATGAAACCGGTCAACTGGGGAATCCTTTCGGTTTCCAGCCACTACGTCGGCAGGATCAACACCAACGTCAGGAAATCGCCCCTGAATGTCGTCCAGGCGATCGCCTCGCGGAGCCTGCAGCGGGCGCGCGCCGCGGCCAGCCGGCTCGGAATCCCCCGAGCCTACGGATCCTACGCGGAGCTGCTGGCGGACAAGGACATCGAGGCGGTCTACATACCGCTCCCCAACCATCTGCACGCGGAATGGGTGAAGAAGGCGGTGGACGCGGGGAAGCACGTCCTATGCGAGAAGCCCTTCGCCATGAATGCCGAGGAAGGGCGGGAGGTCTTCGACTACGCCAGACGCAAGGGCGTCCTGGTCATGGAGTCCCTCATGTACCGCTTCCATCCTCAGTGGATCCATGCCGGGGAGCTGGTGCGCGGCGGCGATCTGGGGGAGATTCATGCGGTCCACGCCTTTTTTTCGTACATGATCCCGGATCCCGGGAATGTCCGGAACATCCTGGAGATCGGCGGGGGCGGCCTGCGGGACGTGGGCAGCTACGCCGTCTCCGCCTCGCGCTTCCTGGTGGGCGCCGAGCCCCTCCGCGTCCTGAGCCTCCTGTACCGCGACCCCTCCCTGAAAACGGACACGATTTCCTCGGGCCTGCTGGACTTCGGAAAGGCGCGGGCCCTGTTCACCGTGGCCACGCAGACCCAGGCCTGGCAGCGCATCGACGCGATCGGTTCCGGAGGTCAGCTCACCATCCACCTTCCCTTCAACGCCTACTCGGACGCGCCGGCGGAGATGACGGTGACCGGCTGGCTCGGAACCCGCAAGGTGCTGATCCCTCCGGCCGACCAGTTCGTGGAGGTGTTCGACGCCTTTTCCCGGGCGGTCCGCAGCGGCGGCCCGGTCCCCCAACCGCCCGAGGACACGGTGAACAACCAGAAAGCGCTGGACGCGCTGTTCAAGTCCGAGAAATCGGGCACCTGGGAGGAAGTCCGGTAAGCCTGCCGCCTTACCTGCGCTGCTCCTTGCGCTTCTCGTTGATCATGTCGAAGACCACCGCCAGGATCAGCATCAGGCCGGTGACCAGGTTCTGCCAGTACACGTCGACGCCCAGCAGGTTGAGGGAGTTGGCCAGGATCCCCATGAACAGCGCCCCCAGAATGGCGCCGAGCACGGAGCCTTCCCCGCCGTTGAGGCTCGCCCCCCCGATGATCGCCGCCGTGATCACCCGCAGCTCGATCCCGCTGCCTACGGTGAGGGAGGCGGAACCGAAACGCGCGGTGATCAGCAGGCCGGAAATGCCGGAGATCACGGCGATCAGGCAGTAGTTGAAGATCTTCAGAAAGTCCACCTTGATGCCGGACAACCGCGCCGCCTGCTCCTTGCCGCCGATGTAGTAGTTCTGCCGGAAAAAGCGGGTGTTGCGCAGGAGAAGATCGCCGAACACGGTCATCAGGATCACGACGAAAATCGGGTACTGGATGCCCAGCAGCCTGCCCTGCCCTATGACCGTGAAGGAATCCGGGAGGTTCAGCACCGCGCGCCCTCCGGCCAGCACCAGCAGGAGGCCGCGGATGGTGATCATCATGCCCAGGGTGATGATGAACGGGTTCATCTTCAGCTTGGCGATGAGCAGCCCGTTCACCAGCCCCACCGTGAAGGCCGCCAGGAGGGCGAGCAGGATCGCGATCACCGACGGCACCCCGGCGCTCAGGGCCAGGCCGCAGACCACCCCGGTGAAAGCCAGCGTGGAGCCGACCGAAAGGTCCAGCCCGCCGGAAACCAGGAGGATCACCATGCCCACGGCGATGGTGCCTTCCACCGAGAGGCCGAGCAGGATCGCCTCCAGGTTCGGCCAGGTCAGGAACACCGGCGAAGCGGCGGTCATGATGATGCCGCCGACCAGCAGCACGAGGATAAGGATGGATTCGCGGAAGGCAAACACGGCGGCCACGCGCTCGCCCAGCGAATGCTTGCGGACTTCTTGCGGATTACCCATGGCGTGCGCGATCCTCCACATGACCCGATTGCAGTCCCGTCGCATAGGAGAGTATCAATTCCTCCGAGAAATCCGGGCGCCGTACCTCGCCGGCCAGCCTGCCCTGGTGCATCACCAGGATGCGGTCGCACAGGCCGATGAGCTCCGGAAGGTCGGAGGAGATCAGGACGATGCCCACCCCCCTGCGGGCGAGCTCTTGGATCTTGACGTAGATTTCGGCCCGGGAGGCCACGTCCACGCCCCGGGTCGGCTCGTCCAGGAAGATGGCCTTGGGCTCCGTGCCCACCCAGGTGGCCACCAGGCATTTCTGCTGGTTTCCCCCTGAGAGCTTGCGCACCTTCTTCAGCGCCGAAGGGGCGGCGATGAAGAACTCCTGCATCTTCTGCGCGGCAAAGCCGTTGATGGGCTTCATCTGCACGAAGCCCAGCGCGCTGGTGAAACGGCGGAGCGAGGGGGCGACCAGGTTGTCGCGGATGGGCATGTCCAGGAACAGGCCCAGCTCCTTGCGGTCCTCGGTCAGGTAGACGATGCCCTGGCGGATCGCCTCGCTGGGGTTGCCCACGTGCAGCAGGCGCCCCTCCAGGAAGACCTTCCCGCCGTCCTTGGGATCCATGCCGAATACGGAACGGGCCAGCTCCGTGCGCCCCGATCCCACCAGGCCGGAAAGCCCGAGAATCTCCCCCTTGCGGACGCGGAAGCTGATATCGGCGAAGACTCCCCTGCGGGACAGGCCTTCGATCCTCAGGCATTCCCCGTCCTCGGTGGCGGAAGGATGGAAGGCGTTGTTGGAGATGTCCCGGCCCACCATCATGGCCACCAGGTCCCGCTCGGTGCACTCGAGCGGTCTCCCGGCTGCCCACGTACCGGCCGTCCCGCATCACGATCACCCGGTCGCTGATCTTGAACACCTCGGAGAGCTTGTGGGTGATGTAGATGAAGGACATGCCTTCCGCGCGCAGAGCCCGGATGTTGTCCATCAGGTAGGCGGATTCCGTTTCGGTGAGCGAACGAGGTGGGCTCGTCGAGAATCAGGACCTTGGGCCCCGTGGAAATGGCCTTGAGGAACTCCAGGATCTGCTGCTCGCCCTTGACCAGGCGCTTGACCAGGAGGCGCGGGTCCAGCGATACGCGAAAGCGCTGCAGGAACTCCGTGGTTTCCTGGTGGAGTTTTTTCCAGCGGATGGAATTGAGAGGCCCCACGGGCTGCCGATTGGCGAAGATGTTCTCGGCAATCGACAGGCTGCCCACCAGGGAAAGCTCCTGGAACATCATCCGGATGCCGTCGTGGATCGCCTCCAGCGGGGAGGCGAAGGACACCTCCCTGCCTTCCAGCAGGATCCGGCCGCTGTCGGGACGCAGGGCCCCGCCGAGAACCTGGCTCAGGGTGCTCTTGCCGGCTCCGTTCTCGCCGATCAGGGCCAGAATTTCGCCCTTGCCCAGGGTGAAGCTCACGTCCGCCACCGCCAGCACGCCGGGGAAGCTCTTGCGGATTTTTTCTACTACCAGCAGCTCTTCCATGATTTAAATCAAAAGGGAGGGCTTGGGAAAGCCCTCCCCGTCGCAGCGCCTAGCGCTACGGATTGTACATCTTGTTGGCTTCCAGGAAGTACTGCACGTTGGACTTGTCCACCCAGCTGACGGAGGTGAAGATGTTGAACGGCGCAGCCTCGACCTTGGCCTTGGCGTTGTCCGAGGACAGGGGCGGGTCGAAGTGCTTCTTGCTGAACAGGACCATGAGGCACCAGACCATCTCCGCGCAGTCATCCTGGGCGATGGTTCCGGTCACCACCCCGGCGCTGATCTTCTGCAGCACGTCCGAGTTGCGGTCCATGGAAACGATCTTGATCCTGCCGGCTTTCCCGGCCTCGCTGACCGCGGTGGCCGCGGCGATTCCGCCCGTCGAATCCGTGCAGGCGAAGGCGGTGAGGTTGGGGAACCTCTGCATGATCGCCTTGGCCGCGTTGATGGCGGTGACGGTGTCCGCCTTGGTGTCCCCGGTCTGCACGACCCGGATGCCCGGGTACTTGGCGAAGGCGTCCTTGAAGCCCTGCTCGCGGACGTCGAACATGCCCACCCCGGGGATGCTCAGGATGGCCACATCACCCTTTCCGCCCAGCACCTCTGCGAGCTTGATGCCTCCAAAGTAGCCCAGGTCATGCTGGTTGGTGCCGACGAAGGTAGCGCGCTTGGAGTTGGGCACGTCGCCGCTGAAGGTGACCACCGGGATGCCCGCGGCCACGGCCTTGTCGATCTGCGGCCCGAGGCTCTCCTCCACCCCGAAGACCGCGATTCCGGCGGGCCTGCGGGCGATCGCCTGGTCGAAGGCGGCGATCTGGCCGGGCACGTCGTATTCAGCCGGTCCGATGTAGCTGGTCTTCACCCCGAGCTTGTCGCCCATCCACTTCCAGGCGAACTTGTGGGCGCTGAAGTACTCCAGGTTGCCCATGCAGGCAACGGCGATGTACTCCTCGTTCGGAGCCCCTTTCAACTGAGCTTCGGCCTTCATGACGCCGCCCAGGGTCATGAAGAGGCCGAACACAACCAGCAGCACGATGAGTCTTGAAATCCTGCGGTTCATCTGCGTTCTGCCTCCCTTGAGATTAGGTTGGCGGGCCAGGCCCGCTTTAGCTTCAAGCAATCGCTTTGCTGTCAGCCCCCACTATAGACTCCTTCAAACCGACTGTCAAACAAAACCAAGAACTGATAAAAAATGGCAACAATAGACAAGCAAATGCTGCGGCCTTTGCCGCCTCCGTCCGCGCCCGCTCAATGCCCCGGGCGAACCAGGTTCGGCGGCGCCCGGCCCAGCAGGACCGCTTTCGCGTTCTCCGCCGCCACCTTTCGGCACTCCTGCAGGGACCCGGCGGAAACATAGGCCACGTGGGGCGTAACGATGCAGTTGTCCAGGGAAAAAAGAGGGTTGTCCGCGGGATTCCAGGAAGGCAGTTTCGCGGGTTCCTCCTCCGTGTCATCCAGCCCCGCTGAGGCGATCCAGTTCTCCGAAAGAGCCCGGTGGAGCGCCCGATTGTTCACGATTTTTCCGCGGGCGCAGTTGATCAGCACGGCGGTCTTTTTCATCCTTTGAAGAGCGGTCTCGTCGATCAGGTAGTGCGTCTCCTGCGTATAGGGACACATCACGTTCACCACGTCGGAGCGGGTCAGGAGATCTCCACAAGCTCCACTTTCTCCACGCCGAAGGTCGCCATGAACCCCTCCGAGACGTAGGGGTCGCTGGACACCACATGGAAATTGAAGGCGCGGACCTTGCGGGCGATATTCTGCGCGATCCGGCCAAAGCCGATCAGCCCCCAGGTCGAGTCGCGCAGTCTCTGAATCGGCCCCCGGGATTCGCTCCAGTGCCACCTGCCCGCCCGGGTCGCAGCGACGAACCAGGGGATTCGCCGCACCAGCATGAGGGCCAGGGTGATGGAATGGTCGGCGACTTCGTCCAGCGCGTAGTCCGGTACGTTGGTGACCACCATGCCGTGCTCGTAAGCCGCCTCCACGTCGACGATGTCCACTCCCGTCCCGTAGCGGCAGATGGCCTTGCAGCGGGTGAGCCGGCGGATGGTGTCCCGGGGGATTTTAGCGTATTGCTGCAGGATCGCATCCGCGTCGGCCGCCTGCTCGGCCAGGCCCTCCCCGGTCTTGCACTGCAGGCCGATCACCTCCGCGCCAATGGGAGCCAGGACGGATTTCTCGATCTCGTTGTCGGGGTAGTCGAAATCGCTGATGTAGACCTTGAACTTCGCCATGCTGCCCTCTCAACCCCGGAACTTCGTTTCCGGCAGGCCCTTCACCCCCGGATGCACCGCGAGCAGCGCGCCGGCCAGCGGCTGGAGGCTCGCCTGCTCCTCGGTCAGGGTCAAACGGGAGGTCGTGAGGTACAGGTCATCCAGCTCCCGACCCCCGAAGGACAGGCTGGTGACATCCCGGCAGGGCATTTCCACAACGCGGTCGAGGCTGCCGTCCGGCCGGTAGCGTGCGATTCGCGAACCGTTCCATTGGGCGTTCCAGAGACAGCCCTCCGCGTCGATCACGGAGCCGTCGGGCAGTCCGGGTTGGTCGCGGAAATCGCAGAAAACACGACGGTGGGAAGGAACCCCGGTGTCCGGGTCGTAGTCGAAGGCCCAGATGACCGCCTGGGGGGTGTCCGCGTAATACATCGTGCGGCCGTCCGGGCTGAAGCAGGTGCTGTTCGCGCTGCTCAGCCCCCCGAACAGGCGGTGCAGGCTGAGATCCGTGTCCAGGCGATACGCCGCGGAAAGGCCCTTCGCGCTGGAATCGTACCCCCCGACCACGAACCTTCCCTGGCGATCGCACCTGCCGTCGTTCAGGCGCGTGCTGGGCAGCTCGCTCTCCACGTCCACGATGCGCTCCTGGGAGCCCGTGGCCGGATCGTAGAAGGAGAGCCCGCTTTCGAAAGCGATCAGCAGCCCTCCCTTCTCGCGAAAGGCCAGGGAACAGACCTTTTCGGGCATGGCCCAGCTGGCGGCTTGGCCCGTCTGCGGGTCGAAAAACCAGACCGCGCGGGATTCGATATCCGTCCAATACAGCTTCCGCTCCTGCTCCGCCCAGATCGGGCCTTCCCCGTGGATGCAGCGGTGCGCCGCGGCGACTTCCACCTTGAGCTTCATCACGATCGCCTCCGTTCCGTACGACGTCCCAGTATAAGCCGGCAAGCTTGCCTTCGCCAGCGGGAATGGGTACGATATCGGCAGGAGGACCGCGAATGGCACAGGCGAGAGCTTTCTCACACGTGGGGATCACCGTCCCCGACCTCGACAAGGCGGTGGATTTCTACACCAAGGTATTCGGCTGGTATCTGATCATGAAGCCGACGGAAGTGGTCGAGGACGACAGCGCGATCGGTGTCATGTGCCAGGACGTGTTCGGCAAGGGTTTCGGGCGGTTCCGGATCGCCCACATGTCCACCTCCGACAAGATCGGCGTCGAGATGTTCGAATGGCCGGATACCGTGATCCCCAAGAACAACCTGGAATTCAAAAAAAGCGGGATCTTCCACTTCTGCGTTCAGGATCCCGAAATCGAGGAAACGGTCAAGAAAGTCGTGGCCCACGGTGGAAAGCAGAGGATGCCCATCCGGGAGTATTACCCCGGGGAGCTCCCCTACCGCATGGTGTACGTGGAGGACCCCTTCGGGAATGTTTTCGAGCTCTACAGCCACAGCTACGAGCTCACCTACTCCCGGGGCGCTTACCAGAGCTAGGCGGAGGCGCCGGGCAGGCCTGCCCCTAATTCTACCCTGGAAAAGTTCCATGTCCTCGCGCATCGGCGATGTGCCCCAGCGCTTCTGCCAGTCGTGCACCGGCCGTTATAGCCCCGGACGTGTCAAACCAGGATCACCGGAATGAAACGATATTTTGAATTTTCTTGACAGGAGCGACCGGCACTGATATAATGAAACACCTTTTCAATTTAGAGAGGGTGGTCAGGTGAGCCGGGAATCTGTCCGGGTGGACTCCATCCAGCGCTTCCGGAGGGCGCTCTCGCAAAGAGCGGTGGTGGGGACGTTCTCCAAGTCCTCGGACCCCGCTTTCATCGAGATCATGGGTCACGCCGGCTTCGATTTCGTGGTCCTGGACCTGGAGCACGGGCCGAACACCGTCCTTTCCCTGCAGAACCTGATCCGGGCCGCCACCGTAACGGACCTTTTGCCCATCGTCCGGGTCAGAGAACGAACCCGTCGCTCATTTCCCAGGTGCTGGACGTGGGGGCCGGCGGGAATTCAGGTTCCAAACATCAGCGGCAAAGGCGACGCGCAGGGGGTGGTGCAGGCCTCGCGTTTCGCTCCCCAGGGCATGAGAGGGGTGTGCCGCTTCGTCCGGGCGGCGGACTATTCTTCGCTGGACCGCTACGACTACTTTGCCCGCGCCAACACGACGCCGATCGTCCTTCAGCTGGAAGGCGCGGAGGCCTTGAGGAATCTCCGGGACATCCTCACCGTACCGGGCGTGGACATCATTTTCATCGGTCCCTACGACCTTTCCCAGTCGTTGGGCGTCCCGGGCGATGTCGACAATCCTCGCGTGACGGAGGCGATGAGCGGAATCGTCAGCCGAATGCCTGAGGCACGACGTGGTGGTGGGCACCTTCGTCGACACGATCGAAGGGGCCAGGAAGTGGCGCGCGGCGGGCGTGAAATACCTGTGCTATTCGGTGGACGTGGGCCTGTTCACGGAGAAATGCCGCGAGACGGTTCGTAGCTTGCGGGATATCGGGGATTGAGGAGGGCTGGCATGAAGCTCGGGGGCAAGGTAGCGGTGGTCACCGGAGGCAGCATCGGCATCGGCGCCGCAATCGGGCGCCTCTTTGCCCAGGAGGGCGCGCGCGTGGCTCTGATCAGCAGGACCGCCGCCGATGGCGAGAAGACCGCAAAAGAGATCCGCGGCCAGGGCGGGGACTGCAGGTTCTACGTGGCGGATGTTTCCAAGTCGGACCAGGTCGCCAGGGTGGCGGCGCAGATCCTCAAGGATTACCCGCAGGTCGACATCCTGGTGAACAACGCCGGCATCTGGAGGCCGGGCCGGGTCGTCGACCTCGACGAGGAAACCTGGGACAGCGTCCTGGACACGAACCTGAAGGGCATGTTCCTGGTCTCCCGGCATTTCCTGCCCGGCATGATGGAGCGCAAAGCGGGGGTGGTCATCAACGTTTCGTCGGTCGCCGGTCTGGTCGGCGCGCCGGACGCGTCCTGCTATGCGGCGTCCAAGGGCGGAATCGTCAACCTCTCGCGGAGCATGGCCCTGGATTTCGCGCCCTACAACATTCGGGTGAATTGCCTGTGCCCCGGCATGACCGAAACGGCGCAGGGAGTCACCGTGGTCGCCCATTACAAGCCCGGTGGGAACCAGACGGAGGAAAAGCGCAACTGGCAGCCCCTCCGGCACGTCGGCACCGCCGACGACGTGGCCAAGGCGGCGCTGTACATCGCATCGGATGACGCCGCGTTCATGACCGGCTCCATCTTCGTGCTGGACGGCGGCCTGACGGCCCAGTAGGAGCGGATCCCGTGCGAAAGCCGAAAGGAGGTGGGCAGACAACAGAGTGAGCTTTGCTAGGCAAGTGTGCTTGAGAATCCTGAAGTTCCTATCGATTTCAAGGAGGTATTGAGAATGAACGGAAAGAGGCTGGTAGTCATTCTGCTGGCGCTGGTCCTGCTGCTGGCGGTGAGCCTGTCCGTCAGCGCCCAGAAGAAGACCACGCTGGTCGTGATGATCCGGGGACTGGACAACCCGTATCACGCGAACTACGCGGTGGGCGCCAGGGAACTGGGCAAGAAGCTGGGATTGTCCGTCGATGTGCTGTCCAGCGAAGGCAACAGCCAGAAGCAATTCGCCGACTTAAGAGCGGAAATCGCCAAGACCGGCGGCAACATCGTCGTGAGCGTCGACCCCAACGAAGCGCCCGACGTCGTCCCCATCGCCAAGATGCTCGAGTCCGCCAAGGCCTATTGGATCAACTGGTGGAACAAGCCGCCCGACGTCAAAGTGACCAGTTACAAGTACTGGGTGTCGCACGTGGCCTTCGACGCCGTCGGCCAGGGCTATTACAATGCCAAGGAGCTGTTCAAGACCTTTGACACCCCGAACCAGGGCAAGATCGTCGCCATCCAGGGCATGCTGGCCAACAATGCGGCCATCGGACGGTTCCAGGGTCTGCAGAAGGCCTTGAAGGAGTTTCCCGGCGTGACTCTCCTGCAGTGGGAAGGCGCGGAATGGGACACGACCAAGGCCTACAGCGCCACCAAGGCACTGCTGGCCGCATACCCGGACGTCGACGGGGTGTGGTGCGCCAACGACAACATGGGCATGGGCGCCATCCAGGCCCTGAAGGAAGCCGGGCTCGCGGGCAAGGTCCTGGTGACCGGCACTGACGGCAATCCCGAGGCCTTCGATGCGATCAAGGCGGGATACATGATCTCGACGGAATTCCAGGACTCCCGCTACCAGGCCCAGCTCGGCCTGACCATGTGCCTTGCGGCGAAGGACGGAAAGCTCAATGTGGCCAAGCTCCCCGCCAAGTACCGCAGCTGGTTGATCCCCGGGGTCAAGGTGAACCGCGAAAACGTCGACGAGTTCGTGAACGAGTACATCAAGAAGATGCCCACCTACGATTTGTCCGACTTCTTCGCGAATTGGGCGGGAGAAGCGCAATAACGCTCGCCTGAATGGATGCACCTCCGCACGGGGGCTTTGGCCGCCGTGCGGAGGATTTTGCTCCCTTGCCGCCATGGTTCTGGCGTTCTACATTCGCCGAAGGAGGGCTGACGACTCATGACAGAAGTGAGCAGCAAGGGAGGCCGCCTGGCTGCCTGGCGGAAACGGTTGCCCGCTCCCCTGGCGGCCGCGGGCAGGTGGCTTCGCCGCACCGGCACGGTTGCCCAGATCCTCTCCCTGGTGATCCTGGTGGCCGTGTTCGCCATCGGGACGAAGGGCAAATATCTCTCCTGGACCAATATCCAGACCATTCTCAGCCTGGCGGCAATTCCCGCGATTCTGGCCATCGGCCTGCACCTGACCGTCGTGCTCGGAGGGATCGATCTTTCCGTGCAGGGCGTGGCGTCGCTGATCGCTGTTTTCGTCGGGCTGCTCATGCGCAATCAGTACAACAGCAACAATGTGGGGTTGTGGATCATCCCCATTTCCATGGGGCTCGGGGGGGTGGCGGGAGTGATCAGCGGCCTGCTGAACACGGGCTTGAGAATCCCCTCGTTCATCGCCACTCTCGGCATGAGCTGGGTGCTCTATGGGCTGGCTGTCTACATCAACAGGGCCGTCAATGTCATCATCCAGGACGAGAGGATCTTCAGCGCCATCAACGGGATGGTCTTCGGCATCCCGCAGATCGCGATTTTCGCGGTTGTTCTTACCGCCATCATGCAGTTCATACAGAACCGCACGCAATTCGGGCGGTATTTGTACGCCATCGGCGGCGATGAGGCCCTGGCCCAGCAGGGGGGCGTCAAGGTCAACCGGATCAAGGTCGCCGTCTTCACGATCGCGGGGATCATCTACGGGCTCGGATCGCTCCTTTTTGCCTGCCGTTTGGGCGTCGCCACCTCGAGGATGGGAAACGGCCTGCTGTTCCCCACCATCACCGCGGTCGCCGTCGGCGGCGTAGCCCTGACCGGCGGGCTGGGGGGGGCCAAGAACGCCGCGCTCGGCGCCCTGATCGTCACGGCGCTCAATGACGGCATGGTCCTGATGCAGGTGAACCCGTACGCGCAGCAGGCGGTGAACGGCCTCGTTCTGATCGGCGCCGTCGCTCTCACCCTGGACCGGAAGAAGCTCGGCTTCATCAAGTAGGACAAGGCGGGAATATGAATGACACGGGCAAAACCCAGGAAGCTGTGCTGGCGCTGAGCCAGATCACCAAGGAGTTTCCCGGGGTGGTGGCGCTGGACAGGGTCGACCTGACGATCCGCCGCAACGAGCTGCTCGGGCTGGTGGGTGAAAACGGCGCGGGCAAATCGGTGCTGATGAAGATCATGATCGGGCTCCTCCAACCGGATGGGGGGACCATCAAGCTTCACGGCCAGCCGATCACCCTGAAGAGCCCGGCCGATGCCATCAGGAGCGGCATCGGCATGGTCTTTCAGGAAGGTTCCCTGGTTCCCAACCTTTCCGTCACGGAGAACCTTTTCCTTTGTCATGAGGCGGAATTCCGCCGGGTCGGCATTCTGTCCCTGCGGCCGATGCGGGCGGCCGCCCGGGAGCTGCTGGCCCAGATGAAGCTCCACGACATCGACGTGGACCTGCCGGTCGCGGAGATCAGCTCGGCGGAGCGGCAGATGGTCGAGATCGCGCGCCTCTTGTGGCTTTCCAGGCTGTACGGACAGGAGAATCCCGTGTTGATCCTGGACGAGCCGACCACGGTGCTGGCCGACAGCGAGCGGGAAACGCTGTTCGAAATACTGCATGAGCTCAAGAAAAGGGCCTCGATCGTTTTCATCTCCCATCGCATCCAGGAGGTCCTGGAGAACTGCGACCGGATCGTCGTTCTGAAGGACGGGAAGAATGTCACGGAGATGCCCGCCGCCGAGTCGCGCCTCCTGAAGATCGAGCAGCTGATGGTGGGCCATTCCTTCTCGGTGGACCGCTTCCACCAGGATGAAGAGTGGAGGCAGTCGGAAAAAGAGATCCTGAGAGTGGAAAACCTGAGCAAGGCGGGGCTCTTCCAGCCGCTCGACTTCACGGTGCGCGAAGGGGAGATCGTCAGCCTGATCGGGCTGGTCGGCTCGGGGAAGGAAGCGGTCTGCAGATGCGTCGCAGGTCTGGAAAGGGCCGACACCGGCGCCGTAATCCTTGACGGGCGCAAGCTGCCCAGCGGCTCTCCGAGCGCCGCGGTCAGGGCGGGGATCGGTCACATCCCGATCGATCGCCGCAGCGAGGGCCTGGCCCTCATGATGAGCGTGGCCGAGAACGTGAACCTCCTGGTTCTCAACCGCCTGAAGACGGCGGGCTTCCTGAGCCCGGCGCGCGAGAAGAAGAACGCGCAGCACTGGATTGCCGAATGCCAGATCAAGACCCCCTCGCTCGGCACTCTCTGCGCCAATCTCAGCGGGGGAAACCAGCAGAAGACGGTCATCTCCAAGTGGCTCAGCTCCCGCGTGCGCCTGCTGATCCTCGATCACCCCACGCGGGGGGTCGACGTCGGGGCCAAGGACGAGCTCTACAAGATCATCCGGCGCCTGGCCAAGGAAGGGATCGGCATGCTGATCATGTGCGACACCCTGGAGGAGGACATCGGGCTGGCCAACCGGATGCTGATCATGAAGGACGGCCGTCTGGTGAAGGAGATCGCGAGCTCCCCGCAGCAGAAGCCCAGCCCGCAGGACATCATCAGCCTGATCGTCTAGCCGCAGAAGGAGAATGCAGTGGACCAACCGGCAACGAGAAAACGACTGACACATAAATTGAAGATTCCTCCGGTGTACATCACGGTCGCGCTGTTGGTGGTCGTAGGGCTGGCCTTCTACCTGGGAAACCCGAACTTCCTGACTCCCTACAACCTCAACACGATCATCAGCTTCTCCGCCATCCTGCTGATGGTCGCCCTGGGCCAGATGTGCACGATCCTCGTCGGCGGGATCGACCTTTCGGTCGGCGGGCTGGTCTCGTTCATCTCCGTCGCCTTCATCCTGCTGATAAAGCCGATCGGCTACTGGGCCTATCCGGCCTGCATCCTGATGGGAGTGCTGGCCGGATACATCAACGGGCTCATCCTCACCCGGATCAAGATCCCTTCGTTCATCGCCACCCTGGGGACCGGCGGCATTCTCACCAGCCTGGCCTACCTCGTGTCGCCCAGACCGGTGAACCTGTCCCCGGACAGCTACCAGGTCGTGGACACCGTGGTCAACGGCTCCCTGCTCGGGGTGAGCAACGTCCTGTACATCGGCCTGGCCGTGTTCCTGCTGTTTTTCGCCATCCTGCGCTTCACCAGCACCGGCCGCAACATCTTCTACATCGGCAGCAACATCAAGATGTCCTGGATGTCGGGCATCAACATCACCAGGACGCGCAACATCGCCTTCATGCTGTCGGGGCTGGGCGCCGCGCTGGTGGGCATCACCATGTCCTCCATCCGCTACGGCGGCGACCCGGTGGTCGGGACCGCGTACGTGCTGAACTCCATCGCGGCAGTCGTGGTGGGCGGCACGGCCCTCACCGGCGGCACGGGAGGCGTGGTGAACACCCTGTTCGGGGCGATCTTCATGAGCATGCTGGACAACGGGATGAACGTGGTCGGCATCGATCAGTATCTCCAGCAGGCCATCCTGGGCATCATGGTCATCATCGGCGTCACCCTGACTTTCGACCGGACCAAGACCCCCATCGTCAAGTAATATGGCCGGCATGGAATCCGTAAAAGCCGTGCACAAGACCATGGCCCTGCTGGAGGCGTTGGCCCAGCAGAAGGAGATGGGAGTGACCGAGCTGGCCGAGAGCGCGGGCATGCACAAGAGCACGGTGTACCGCTTCCTGAACTCGTTGAAGGAGCTGGGCTACGTCCGCCAGAATGCGGTCAACGAGAAGTACAGCCTGACCCTGAAGCTCTTCGAGCTGGGATCCTACGTGCTGGGCCGCATGGAGCTCTGGGAACAGGCCCATCCGCTCATGGAGCAGCTCGCCGAGCAGACCCACGAAACGGTCCACCTCGCCGTTCTGGATGACGGCCGGCTGGTCTACCTGGGCAAGTTCGAGTCGACCCAGGCCCTGCGGGTGTCCATGTCCTCGCGCATCGGGCAGAGCGCCCCCACCTACTGCACGGGCGTAGGCAAGCTCCTGCTGGCCCATGCTCCGCCCGAGCAGGTGGACCGCATCCTGGCCCGGGAAGGCCTGAAGCGCTTCACCGAGCACACCATCACCGACCGCGCCCTGCTGGCCAGGGAATTGGACAGCATCCGGCAGCGCGGTTTCGCCTTCGACGACGAGGAGCACGAAGTGGGCGTGCGCTGCGTGGCCGCCCCGGTGCGCAACAACCAGGGGGCGACCGTCGCCGCGCTGAGCATTTCCATACCCAAGGTGCGGATGCCGGACGAGCGAAATCCTGCGCTACCGGGAGCTGGTCACCAGGTCCGCGGACGAAATCTCCCGCCGGATCGGGGCAACCCCCTAGCCTCAGCGCACGGCCTTGACCCCGGCCCCGCCCCGGGCGCGCTTGGCCTCCGCTTCCACGGCCGCCTGGTTGATCATGCTGACGTCCCCCGGCGTCTCCTGCACCAGGATGCCGTGGGCGGCGCCCCAGTCCACCGCCGTGGCCAGGTCCTGGCCCTTGAGCAGCGCGGCCAGCACCCCGGAGGCGAAGGAATCCCCGCCGCCCGTGCGGTCGCGGATGGGCACGTTCTCCCGCAGGGGAGCCGTATACCAGGCGTCGGCCGCCACGTCGTACAGGGCCGCCCCCCAGCTGATCAGGTCGGCATTGGTGGCGCCGCGCCACTGGGTGCCGACCAGGCTCAGGTTCGGGAAGTCGGCGGTGAGCTGCCGGATGGTCTGCTTGTAGGCCTCCAGCCAGTCCTCGAAACCCTTGCTCTTGCGCGTTTCGTAGCCCAGCGCGTCCGCCAGGTCCGAGTCGTTGCCCACCAGGAAGCCCAGGTGGGGAGCGATCTTCCGGTTGATGGCCCGGGCCCGGTTCTTGTCCGGCTCCACCTTGGCGCGATAGTTCAGGTCCGCGGCCACGAACGTGCCGGCCGCGGCCGCCCGCTGGGCCGCCTCGATGGCCAGCTCGGCCGTGCGGCTCCCGATCAGGGTGAAGATGCCTCCCGTGTTGAGCACGCGCACCCCCTGCCTGCCCAGCAGCTCCTCCAGGTCGAAGTCCCCCGGCTGGAGCAGGGTGGCGGGGGTGTGGGCCCGATAGTAGGTGGTCGCCGACGGGATGACCCCGGCGCCGTTGTAGGTGAAGTTCACCCCATTGTGCAGCCCGCCCTTGCCGTCCGTGGAATAGCGGCCGCCGTCGCTCTTCGTGTTCCACCAGCGGATCCAGCCGGTGTCCACGCCGGTTTCCCGCAGCTGGTTGCGGATGTTCTCCCCGACCGGATCATCCACCAGCGCGGTCAGCACGGCGGTGCGCAGGCCGAAGGTGTAGGCCAGCCCGCAGGCCACGTTGGTCTCCCCCCCGCCCTGGAACACGCGCACCCCGTCGCGCATGCGGGCCGTCGGCACGTCCCGGGGATCGAAGCGCATCATGACCTCGCCGAGGGATACCGCGTCGTAGCGACAGCCTTCCGCCTTTCTTATATCCCCGTAGCGCACCACCATACCCGCCCCCTGCTATGATAGTTCATCCATGCGCTTCCACAGCGCTTTCGCCGCCCGGTTGGCCTTTTCATAGATCGGATCCAGATCGAACGGGAACCGCCGATCCTCGTAGACGATGCTTCCGTTGATGATGACCGTTTTCACGCTGCCGGAGGACAGGCCGAAGGCCATATGGCCGGCGATATTCTCGCCGACCAGCGGCGTGGGATTTCGGTAGTCATAGATCACCAGATCGGCAACGCTGCCGGCCTCGATCCTCTGAAAGCTCCCGGGAAAATAGCGCTCCAGCAGCCGGGTCCCGTTATGCAGGAAGGCCAGGAAGTTGGCCGGCCAGAATGGGCCTCCGGCATCCCGGTGCTTGAAATAGGCGAACTTCATCTCCTCGAACATGTCGCTGCCGATGCCATCGGTTCCCAGCGCGACGTTCCGCACGGCGCTCATCTTTTCCGCATACCCGACCCCATTGTTCATGTTGGAGCGGGCATTGTGGACCAGGAAGCAATCATGCTCGTTCAGCTTCCCGATATCGGCAGCGGTCAAATGAACGCCGTGAGCGCAGATCGTCTTGGCATCCAGAAGGTTCCTGGCTTCCAGCCGCTGCATGATGTCCATCTGATACAGATGATGGGAGGCGGCCGAATCGTAGTTGTCCTCCGCGGCGTGGATGTGGATCCCGCTCCCGGTGGCGCGGACGGCCTCCGACAGCAGGGAGAGAGCCTCGTCCCCCAGGGTAAAGGCCGCGTGCGCCCCGATGGCCGCTTCCAGGAGGCCCTCCCCTTCGCCGCCATTGGGCGAAACGGATGTTTTCGTCGATCCCCTGGCGCATCTGGCTGCCGCCGTTGCGGTCGGTCACCTCGTAGCAGAGGATCCCCCGCAGGCCGACTTCCTCGAAGGCCTTCTTCAAGGTTTTCAGCGAGCCGCCGATGAAGCCGGGAGAGGCATGATGATCGATCACCGCGGTGGTGCCGGCCCGAACGGCTTCGATCGCCCCGATGAGGCCGCTGTAGTACAGGATTTCCTCGTCGATGGCCCGGTCCAGGCGCCACCAGAGATTCTGCAGGACGGACACGAAGTCCGTGGAAGGCTTGATGTCGGCCAGGATTCCCCTGGCCAGCGCCGAATAGAAATGGTTGTGGCTGCAGACGATGCCCGGGCTGACCAGGTTTCCCGCCAGATCGATGGTCCGCACAGGCGCGGAATCCGGCGCGAGGTTCCTGCCTACCTTGACAATCCTGTTCCCGTCGATCAGGACGTCCAGGCCTTCGTTGACCTCTGGCGGCAGGAACTGCAGCAGGCGAGCATCTTTCAATAGAAGCATTCCGCCCCCTTAGGAGGAAGTGTCCAGCAGATAGCCGTGATCCTTGAGGACCGTCCTGGCTATTGCCAGTACCTGCTCTGCTTCCCGGTCTTCCGGCGCCTTCCCCGGATGGCTCCCGCAGCACTCCATGGAGCCTCAGGTGTATCCCCGGCTGGCCTGCCGCGTTGGAAACGTAGAACCCGTCGTTTCGGCTGCCGTCAAAGTCCGCTTTCGAGGAGAAGAGGGTCAGCTTGTCCTTGTACGGAAGCCCATCGTAGGGACAGAAGGTGCCGCAATTCCCGCATTCGTTGCAGAGGGCATCGAGATGAAGAATCTGCCAGGCATTGCGGAAACCATCTTCCTCATCGACGGCAATCCACACGTTCGCCCGGTTCGGGCACACGTCCACGCACTTGTTGCACACGGAATCGCATTCCAGGCACCGCAGGTGCTCATGGCGGGCCATTGGCGGGAAGGAGCCTGCCCTTTTTTCCATAAATGTCCAGGAAGCGCTCTTTGTCCCGGGCATATCTGCTGCCTGCCGGATCCTCCAGGCTCAGGTTCTCCTTGGTCAGGATGGCTGCCGCGGCTCTTCTGGCATCCGCAATGCTTTCCACGACGGTCGCCGGGCCGCGAAAGGCATCGCCTCCGACGTAAACATTCCGGATCTCCGTCTCCAGGGTTTCCGGATCCGCCTTCAGCCTTCCTTCCGGGCCCAGCTTCAATCCGGCGCCTTCCAGCAGGCCGGAGTCCGCCTGTTCCCCGATCGCGCTGATCACGGAATCGAAGGGCAGCTCCCTGATTTCCTCCGTCGGCTCGGCGCGCCTGCGTCCGCCTGGATCAGGAGCTGCCCAGGCGCATCTTGCGGCATTTCAACACGCCGGTCCCCAGAAACGCTTCGGGGGACAGCAGGTACTCGAAGGCGACGCCGTCACGGACGGCATTCTCCAGCTCTTCCCGGTCCGCCGGCATTTCCTTCTCGGTCCGGCGATAGACCACGGCGACTTCCTCGACGCCCTTCAATCGCTTCGCCGCCCTGGCGCTGTCGATGGCGGTATTGCCTCCCCCGATCACGGCGACCCTTCTGCCCAGCCCGGCGAAATGCCCGTCCCTGCGCAGGGAGCGCAGGAAAGACAGCGCGTCATGGACGTTCCGGCCGTCCCCTGCCAGCTCCAGCTTCCGGGAAACCTCGGCCCCGATGGCGATGAAGATGTACTTGAACCCCTCGGTTTTCAGGGCCTGAATCGAAAACTCCCGCCCCGCTCCGAACCGGAAGTCCACGCCCAGCGACTCGATCGTCCGGATATCCCTGCGTATCGCCGCCGCGGGGATCCGGAACCGGGGGAGAATGTTTCCCACCACCCCCCCCGCGGAGCGACTCTTCTCGAAAACCGTCACCTGGAATCCGGCCCGGGCCAGGAAACAGGAAGCGGCCAGCCCCGCGGGTCCGGCGCCGATCACCGCGGCCCGGATATCCGGCCTCTCCGTCCCCCCGCCCGGCGGCGGCCTTGCGCGCGATACGCCCGCCGGGCGTGCCTGGCGGCGATCCTCTTGATCTCGCGGATCAGGACCGGCCCTTCGTAGTCCTTTCGGGTGCAGTTGTGCATGCATTGATGGTCGCAGATGTGGCCCGTGATGTTCGGCAGCGGGTTGGTGCGATAGATGACCTCCAGCGCCTCGTCAAACCGGCCGGCCCCGGCCAGGCGGATGTACTCCGGGACGTCCTGGTGGATGGGACAGGCGCGCACGCAGGGGGCGACGTAGCAGTCCAGGAGAGGCAATTTCTCCTCGACTTGCACCTTCTTTTCCCCCCTCCAGGCCTTCTGATAGATGGGCTTCGTCGCCGAATCCTCGCTGATTCGCTCCAGCTTTTCCGCGATCGATGCCGCCGGATTTCCGGTCTTTCTCCAGCAGCGGTTCCAGCCCGTTGGCGATTTCCCTCAGCCTCAGGTAGCCGCCCGGCTTCAACAGGTCGGTGGCCACCGTGATGGGTTTTATCCCCGCTTCGAAAATCTCCGGCGCATTCCACTGGCAAGCCCCGCCGGAAAAGGAAATCGGCAGAGCCCCCTGGAACTCCCGGGCCAGCCTGGCCGCCAGGCTGATCGTGAGCGGAAACAGGGCGCGGCCCGACATGTACATTTCTTCCCCGGGAAGCAGACCGGCCAGATTCCGCGCGCCCAGCGTGTTGGAAAGCTTCACGCCGAATTTCCGGCCGCAGGCGGAGCTCCTTTCCACCAGCCGCCCGATCATCCGGGTGGCATCCGCGTACTGCAGGTCCTTGGAAAAGGTCGCTTCCTTGATGCCGATGTAGTCGAAACCGCGCGCCTCCAGGAGGGCTTTCACCTTTTCGTATCCCAGCAGGGTCGGGTTCAATTTGACGAAGGTGTGGAGTCCCTTTTCCTGCAGGAGATAGGTGCAGATGGCCTCGATTTCATTGGGCGGGCAGCCGTGCATCGTGGACAGGGTCACGGAGTTGGAAAGGCGCGGCGATATTTCGCCCGGCAGCCTCGAAAGACTCGGCGCTGAAGACCTTGCGCGGCCTCCTGCCTGACGAAGGAGTCCAGCTCCAGCAGATGTCTTTGATACAGCTCGTGCCGCGAGGCGTCCATCAGGCCATCGAGGAACGACTGCATCTTCCCGGTCCGGATGCCTTCCAGATCGTAACCGACGCTCATGTTGAAAAGGAAGGAGCGGGCCTCCGTCTTGCGCAGATCCGAAAGCTCTTTCGAGGAAGTGCAGCAGCAGCCAGGCTTTCACGTATTCGTCGAAGGCTTCCTCCAGGGACAGCTCCGTGGACCATTCCGTGTTGTACCCTTCATCCCGGGCATCGATGCAGGGCTTCTCGATCTTCAGTGAATCCAGCTTCTGCACGGTTTTCAGCTCGATGAAGCGCCCTCCGGCCAGATAGGCGGCGACGATGTTCTGGGCCAGCTGGGTATGCGGGCCCGCGGCCGGTCCGACCGGCGTGTCGCAGCTCTCCCCGAACATGCCCAGGACGCTCGAGCTGCTTTTCCGGAAGAAGCAGCTTTCCGGTATCCCGAAAATGCTGCGCTGTTTTCGATATTCCCCGGATATCCACTCCAGCATCCGGTCAAACGGAATCGGCCGCATAGTAAATCCGATTCTCCGCCAAACCCTTTTAGGCGTCAAGAGTATTGACAGCTGTCTCTCCGCGGAGTCCAATAAAGCCCATGGAACCCAAATTGAAAGCGCGCCTGCGCCGGCAGGTCACCTCCCGGCGCGAAGAACTGGCCGGGCTGCTGCAGAGCCTGGTGCGGATTCCCAGCTTCACCGGGGAGGAAGGCCCGATCGTGTCCTTCGTCCTGGAAAAGATGAAGAGTCTCGGTTTCGCGGAGGCGCGCGCCGACGGCCTGGGCAGCGCGGTGGGGCGCATCGGCACCGGTCCCCTGACCATCCTCTACGACGCGCACCTCGACACGGTGCGGGTCACCGACGCGGAGCAGTGGGAGCACCCCCCCTTCGAGGGACGCATCGTCGACGGGGCGCTGCACGGCCGCGGAGCCGTGGACGAGAAGGCGGCCATGGCCGGATTCCTGGTGGCCGGAGCGGCGCTGGCCAGGGCTTTCCCGCGAGGCGACCTGCCCTTCAGCCTGTACATCGTGGGCTCGGTGATGGAAGAGGACGCGGACGGGTTCCCTCTTCTATACCTCATGGAAAAAGAGGGCTTGAAGCCCGACTACGTGCTGCTGGGCGAGCCCACCGACCTGAAGGTCTACCGCGGGCAGCGGGGGCGCCTGGAGCTGGAGATCAGCACCGAGGGCAAGGCGGCCCACGGGGCGCACAACCGGCAGGGGGTCAACGCCATCTACAAGATGGCCCCGCTCCTGCGGGCCATCGAAAAGCTGGACCGCGCGCTGCCCAAGGCCGCCCCCCTGGGCCGGGGCTCGGTCACCGTCTCGGACATCGGCAGCCGCGGGCCTTCGCTTTGCTCCGTGCCCGACCGCTGCCGCATCCACATCGACCGGCGCCTGACCGCGGGGGAAACCAAGGAAGGGGCGCTGGCCCAGCTGCGGGAGCTGGCCGAGAAGCACGGCGGGGCCAAGGTGGAGCTGCCGGTGTACACCGCCAAGAGCTGGAAAGGCACCGAGGTGCGCCAGGAAGCCTACTTCCCCACCTGGGTCATGGAAGAGGACGCCCTGCTGGTGCAGGCCGGCATGGAGGCCGCCCACCTGGCCACCGGGCGCAAGGCCCGCGGCGGGGTATGGAGCTTCTCCACCAACGGCGTGGCCACCGCCGGGCACCACGGCATCCCGACCATCGGCTTCGCCCCGGGCAAGGAGGAGCTGGCCCATTCCTCGCGCGAGGTCATCCAGCTGGCCGACCTGGCCAAGGCGGCCCTGTTCTACGCGCTGTTCCCCTTCGTGCTGGCCGAGCGGGCCGGCAGCCGATAGCCCGACCCGAGCCCGGCGATGAAGATCCAGCGGGTCCTGAGAATAGCCAATTCCCACCGGGAAGCGGACGAGCTGGACGTACAGCAGCAGATCGCCATGAGCCCTGACCAGAGGAGGGCGATCGTCAGGGAGCTGCAGCGCAGGGTATACGGCCCGGCTCCACCGCCGCTTCGCGCGCGCCGCAGACGCGGCAAGTGAGCGCCGCCTTATTCTCCAAGGACATCCTCGATTTCCTGGCACTCCTGCGAAAGCACAAGGTGCGCTATCTTGTAGTGGGTGGTGAGGCTGTCATCCAGTATGGCTACGCACGCTTCACCGCTGATATGGACCTGTTCTACGACAATGCCGAGCCCAATGTTGAGCGCTTATATCAAGCCTTGCTGGAGTTTTGGGGTGGCTCGGTTCCCGGGATCGAAAGCTCGCGCAACCTTCGAGCAACGGGCAAAATCTTCCAATTCGGCAGCCCCCCGAACAGACTGGACCTCATGAATCGCATCGATGGCACGAGCTTCGAGGCCGGCTGGAAAGGGCGAAGGACGGTTCGGCTGACCCATCGCGGCCGCTCGCTGGCGGTGCATTTCATCGGCCTGGAAGAACTGATCCGAAACAAGAGGGCCGCCGGCCGGAACAAAGATCTTGACGATCTTCGCTACCTGCTGGCGGCTCGCAAGCTGCGCAGACAACCGCCCGCCCGACCGCATAGTCTGAATCTTGCGGCCCAGGCTACCCCGCCCGCCCGGCGGCCTCGCCGTAGCGCGCGTCGAACACCTTCGGCCAGCCCTGGACGTAACCGGCCCGCATTTTCTCGGCGGCATTGCCCAGCCGCTCCCAGCCCCGGTGCTCCAGCAGCACCCGGGTTCCACCCCCCTCGGCGCGGAAGCTCAGCTCCAACTCGGTCGGGGGATGGGGCTTCTTGTTGGGCTTCCAGGCGATCACCAGCCTGGCCGGCGGGTCCCAGACCATGATCCTTCCCCAGGACAGCAGCTCGCCGCTGGACAGGCGCTCCAGCACCTGCCCGTCGACCCGCGGCTCCATCTCCACCCCCACCGGGGTCACCCCGGGAAGCTCCTCGTCCACGGCGCGCGAGTGGCTGTCCAGGGGCCACCAGCTGGACAGGCCCTGCGTGAACACCCGGAAAGCCTGCTCCACGGAGCAGCGCACCACGATGCTTCTTCGAATCGGCTCCAGCTTCAGGCTCATCGCCGTCCTCCTTGCTTTTCCGCGCTTTCCTTGAAAGCCGCCAGGGCCGTGTCCCAGAACAGCTCCAGGTAGGCCCGCAGCGCCGCCAAACCGCCCGGGGTCCACTGCGTACAGCCGCCGGGCCCCTTCCCGCCTCCCCCGCACCAGGCCGGCCTCCTTCAGCACGCGCAGGTGCTGGGACACGGCGGGGCGGGAAACCGGCAGCCGCCGGGCGATCTCGCCCACGGACCTGGCCCCGCCGGCGCAGGATGGCCAGCACCCTGCGGCGGGTCGGGTCGCCCAGGGCGTCCAGCACCGCCTCCGAATCCTTCAGGTTAGTAGCCACTTACGGTAAGTTACTGCTTACCTGAAACGGAGTCAACACTTTTCCGCCAGCCGGGAAGAGTCCCCCTGCAGCCGGCGGCCCAGCAGCACCAGCGCCGCGCCGGCCCGGTAGCGCAGGCCGAGGGCCGGGCACCCGCTCCCGCCCGCGCCGCCGGACGACCGCCTTGCCTCCCCGCCCCGGCCAGCAGCCGGCCGAAGCCCGCGGCGGCGGCGATATCCCGCTGCCGCGCCTGGATCACCAGGTACTCGGAATGCCAGTCGAACATATGCGCCCCCTTGACAGTTTCTATAACCAGCATTACATTCTATACAGGTTATAGAGTAGTGAAATCGTAATAACCTGTCAAGTGTTTTTTGCTGGTTATAGGGGGATGAATTGGAAAAGGAGCTGCGGGAGCGCTACGCCAGGTTCGAGCGTTTCGACCTGGACGGCGGCCACCCGGTGCTGGATTTCACCAACACCACCGACACTGTGGAGTTGCGCGGCACCGGAAAGGACGATGACTATCTGGGCGATTACCTGGACCTGCTGGCCTGGTGCCACCGCACCGGATACCTGCCGGAGACGGCCATCAACGAGCTGGCTCAGCATGCCGCCCGGCACCCCAAGGAGGCGGCCGCCGCCCTGGAGAAGGCCCGCGAGCTGCGGGAGGCCGTGTTCGGCCTTCTTCATGCCTGGCTGCAAGGACGCCCGCCCCCGTCCGAGCAGTTGGCAATCTTCAACCGGCACCTGAGGCAGGCGCTGGCGCGGGCCTTCCTGCGCGGAGGTTCAACGCCGGGGAAGCGTTTCGCGCTGGACCTGGAGCACAGCGAAAAACCTCTCGAGGATATCGCCCTGCGTCTCGCCCAGCAGGCAGCGGATCTCCTGACCAGCCTGGACACCGCGCGCCTGAAGATCTGCAGCAACCCGAAGTGCGGGTGGCTCTTTCTGGACAGCACGCGCAACGCCAGCCGGCGCTGGTGCGACATGGCCGCCTGCGGCAACCGCGCCAAGGCGAAGAGGTTCTACAGCAGGAAAAAGAAAGGGGCCGGCGGGATGCCGGCCCCCTGATTGCTCTCAGATAGCTTAGGGATTGGCGAAGTCGATGGAGTAGTAGATCGCTCCGGCTACATCGCCCGTGATCGCACGACTTACATTCGTATAGTCGGTGAACGGCGCGCCGTAGGTGACGCTGGCCATCGTGCCAATATCGTCTGCGGACAGTACGTCAGCGTCGTACACTGTTCCTGTCAAGGTAAAGGAACCGCTGGTTGGGTTCTCGTAAATCGTATACGAACTCTGCGGCAAGACTGCCCGGGGGAATCGTGTCCGGGCTTGTAACCGTCAGGGCATCCGGCTCTAGTCTGTATAGCTTTGTAACTCCATCGATATAGAAAGTGTAATAAATCTCTCCAGAAGATCCTTCCCCAAAAAGGTCATTATCTCCATCATTCGATAATATATCAGCTGGTGGTAAGTCACCACGATGCGCGCATTGAGCACGAATCTCGTCCCACGTGCCGTTCGTGGCCGTCTCGTTCCCCAGGTTGTCCTTGACGCCGAGGTAGACCCGCGAGTCCCTGCTATGTCCTGCAGCGTCCAGGCCTTCGTTGTGGCATATGCCTCCCAGGCTGTCCACGACTGGCCGTAGTTTCCGTAACGGGATCTGATACACCCCGCTGCCCGTGCCGTCGCTGGCGGTGATGTAGAGCGTTACCGCGGCGGTGTTGGTGCTGGCCGGGTTTCCACTACCGACGGTGAACACGGAGATCGTCGGCGGGGTCTGGTCCATGACGATGGTATCGGATACCTGGGTTACGTTGCCCGCAAGGTCGCTGACCTGGATGTAAACGGTCTTCGTCCCGTCGCCGGTAGGCCAGTGTCCAGGCTTTGGAAGTGCCGTAGGCCTCCCATGCCGACCAGGCTCAGGTTCTTGTTTTGATAACGGGCCTGGTTGACGGCGGTGGTCGCGTCGGTGAAGTCAATCGTCAGGGTGGAGCTGGTCGAGGTTCGTGTAGGCCGCATTCGAGTTGATATTGAAGGTGGTCATGCTCGGGCCGACCGAGTCCAGGGTGATCGTGTCCAAAGGCAGGCTGCTGGACTCATTCCCCGCATTGTCCTTCACCCGGACACGCACGGACCTGGATCCCTGGGCGTTGACCAGGGACCAGCCCGTCCTGGTCGAGTTGAAGGTTTCGTACGTGGAACAGGCTCCGAGGTCGTTGGAGAACTGCATCTGGTACAGTCCGCTGCTGTCCGAGGCCACGATGTCCAGCGAGACGCTGGTAGATGTCGTGTAGGCTGCCCCTCCCGCGATGCTGATCGACGTTGCGGTAGGAACGGTCGTATCCAGGGTGATGGTGTCGGAAATGGCCATCGGCGGAGTCATGTTGTCCGCGTCCGACATGAACTGGATGTAGACCTTCTTCAGGCCGTCACCTGCGGGCAGATCCAGGGTCGCCGTGGTCGCGATTGGTACAGTAGCCGGTGGTGTCCGGAGCGGCAGGGAACCCAGGCGGATCGCTGGTGGACAGCCGATAGGCGGTAGGTGAGGATGTTGGCATTGATCGTGTAGGTGACGTCGACCGTGTTCGTATACTCCGCGCTGGGCGCCGCTGGGCTGTTGATGACAATCGTCCCGCCGGGTCCCGGCTTCGTCGTGAACGACCAGGCATAGGGATCGCGCAGCGAGCTGCCGTCGGTCCCCATCACCGCTTCCGTCACGCTCACCGTATACCCCGTCGCGCTCTCTAGGTAATCCGGGGTGATGGAAAGGATGCGGGTGCTCGGGTCAAAGTCGGAAGTCCCAGTCCACATCCGGAGTGATGGTGATCGTCGAGTCCGAAATCGAGTCTGGATCGATATCCCGGTCGAACTCGATCGAGCAACGATCCCTAGGTGTTGACGTTGGGCTGGTTCTTCGGCGGCGTCACCTCCACCACCTCGAGGTACAGGTCGTTGGCCTTCATCACCTCGTCGATCACTTCTGCCCGGAAGTCCACCCCGTTGGAGCAGGTGGAAAGCACGAGGATCAGGGCTATCGAGGCCGCCAGGCGGCCGGCAGGCTTTCGCATCAGTCGTCCCATTCCGAAACCTCCTGTTCCGCCGCATGCGGCGCGCGCGGTGCCGCCGGCCACCGCCCCCAGGTAGGCGTACTCCTGGGCGATGCTCGGGTGCCGCCTGGGACAGCCGGTCGTAGGCATCCTTGACGTCGGCGTTCTTGCCCAGCTCGTAGGCGGCCCGGGCCAGGCCGAGCAGCGCCACCGGGGATTCGGGCAGCTTCTCCAGCGCCTTGAAGTAGAAGTCGAAGGCGTCCTGGAAGTTGCCCTCCAGGTAGGCCAGGTTGCCGAGGTTGATCAGCACGGCCGGGAAGGCGTCCTTGCCGGTTTTCACGATCTGCTCGAACTGGGCGCGCGCTTCCTTGTTCATGCCGAAGCGCGCGTACAGTACGCCCAGCCGGTTCAGCAGCTTCGCGTCGTTGGGGTCCTTCTTCAGCGCCGCCTGGACCTCGTCGATCCGCGGCTCGAAATCGTTCCTGTAGAACTGGGTCAGGGCCATGCTGTAGGCCTGGAACACCCGCGTGGGGTCGGGATTGACGGTCGAGCCCTGCAGCACCCGGCCCGTGTCCACGGCCGGGAACTTCTGCCAGGCGGCCAGCAGCGGCACGAACTCCGCGCTTCCGGCGCCGCCGGCGGCTCGCCACTCCTGCGCCCCCTCCTTCCAGGCCCGCAGGAATCCATCCCGCACCCGGGTGATCTCCACGGGCAGCCAGGTCGTGCCGTCCTCCCGCAGCAGCAGGTCGTCGGGGTGGCGAAGGTGGCCTGCGCCGTCTTGTGGTCCATGCCGAGATTGAAGGCCACGAAAATGTGGCCCGGGGTGGTCAGGAAGGCGGCCTGGATGCCCGGAGGTTTCCAGCAGCGCGGCGTACAGGATCGAAAGGTCGTCGCAGTCCCCGACGCGGGCCACCAGCGTCTCCACGGGGAAGCGCAGCAGGTCGATGGTCGGACTTCTCCTTGGACTTCTCGATGTACGGGGTGGTCGGGTCGGCGACGTAGCCGACGCCGTGGACCTTCAGGGCCTCGAACAGGGCCATGGCCACGCGGAAGCGCCAGCTCACCGCCATCTGCCCCGGTCGCGGGCGTCGGCGGCGAAGGGGGCGGCGAAGTTGCGCACCCGGTCATCGCCGGTGGTGACGAAGCCGGCGGCCTTTTCCGTCTGGTCCCAGGTCATGCCGTTGCGCGGCTGGATGGTGAGCGTGACCGGGTAGGTGCTCTTCATCGCCTGCCCGAAGTAGGTATAGGCCACCTCCAGCTCGCCGGCCACCTTCTTCTGCTCGGTGACCCCGAGGATGCTGTCGGTGAACAGGGCGTTGGCGGTCACCGCCACGTCTTTGCCGCGCTGCACCACGGGCACGGCCGGGGCCGGCTTGGGCGCGGACATGTACTCCTTGACGAACAGGCTGACCTGCACGTTCTGGATCGGCCCCATGCTGTGGTTCCTGCAAGGTGACGGTGCCCGCCGGGTTGTCGTCGTAGTAGCTGTAGAACACGGGGAAGATGGGCCTGGAACTCGGGCTCGATGCGCAGGTCGGCTCGACTGCCTCCGATATAGTACCGGGCTCCCAGGCTGATGCCCACGCCGTAGTAGGCCGGGCCCGGTGGGAGTGAAGTGGTACTTGAACTCCCCACCCAGGGACAGAGCCAGCGCCGGCTTCAGCTGGTAGCCGAAGTCCAGGATGCCACTCCGGCGAACGGGTTCCAAACCGTCCCCACTTCGATCATGCCGGCGTAGACGCCTCCCAGGCCCGGCCAGGCGGATGCCGAAGCGCTGCACGGGAAGAACTGCACCCCGATCAGCGGGCCCGAACGACAGGAAGGTGGCGGCCTAGTCCGCGCCGTTCAGGGGCAGGAACTCCGCATCCATGCCAGACCCCCGAACAGGAACTGCAGCGGTCGGCGGCGTGTACTCTGCCCGCAGCCCGGCCCCGGCCCCGATCGTGTAGAAGGGGATATCGCCGAGCGTCGAGTCGAGCGTCGGGCCGATCGGCACGCTCACGATCGGTTGGACGCTGACGGCGAAGGGGCTGGTCGCCTGGCCCCATCCCGCCGCGGCCATGAAGGCCAGCAGGAACACCGATACGGCTTTCGCTTTCATCGGGGAACCGCCTTTACGCAGAGGATCTCGGCGCCTGTTGGGAAATTGAATGGCTCAGGACGGATAGATCGTTCCATGGGCCTCTCAGGCATGCAACCTTCGATTGCGTGGCATTCACTAGCATATCACCCCGAGAGCATGATTTCAATTTCACGAGGCTTCAGGGAAACAGTTTCACGATCCGCAGGCCCGAGGCGCCGTCCGTGGCCAGGGCATGGCGGCCGTTCAGGATCAGGTCCTGCGGGTCCGCTCCCAGGGCCAGGGAGGTGACCAGGGAAGCGTCCGAGAGCGCCGCCGGGTTGGACACGTTGATCAGCACCAGGCCCGCGGTGGGCTCCAGCACGTAGGCCTGGGCGCCGAAGGCGGCCACCCCCGCGCTGCCGAAACTGTCCGGAGCTCCGGGCCGGGTATCACACGGGCCATAAGCGCTCATGTAGGAGGCGCTGGCCGGGTTGACGTTCACGGCCCACAGCCCCAGGCCGGGTCCCTGGTCGCTCACGAAGGCCCAGTCCCCGTACAGCGACAGGTAGCCGATGATCATGCCCGAGCCCAGGCCGCTGCCGACCGAAGCCGGGATGGCGGGCTGGGAAACGTCCAGAACCTTCAGGCTGTTGGGCTGGAAGTAGGCCCCGTCGGTGGTGTAGGCCCGCTCGCCGCGCAGCTCCACGTCCTGCATTCCGCCCCCCGCGGAGTCGTAAGATGCCGATGCCCACCGGCTGCGCGGGGTTGGAAACGTCGTACACCTGCAGCCCGCTGCCGGAGGCGGCGTACAGGTAATCCCCCTTGATCGCCACCCGCTCCAGGTAGCTGGAAATGGGCGCGACCGAGCCGACGAAAGCCGGGGAGCCGGAGTTGGAAACATCCACCACCGTCAGGCCGCCGGTGCCGGCGGCCACGAAGGCGTACGGGCCCGAAAGGGCCACGTCCACCGCGCCGCTGACCGGGAAGCTGCCCAACCCGGCCGGGCAGGCCGGATTGCCGATGTCGATAACGCTGCAGGGATGCCGCGTTCCCGCCGCGTACACGATGTCGCCGCGCACCGCCAGGCCCTTCAGCCCGCCGGCCCCGCCGTAGCGTCCCGGCCACGGACATGGAGCCGGGCAGGCGCAGGTCCACCACCTGGAACAGCGGCAGACCGGAGGCCAGGAAGGCGTAGCTGCCGTCGGTATCGATCCCGCCGGGAGTGCCGGGGGTGTCCAGGAACTCGCTCTTCACCGGTGCACTTGGGGTGGAAACGTTGTAGACCTGCATGCCGATCTTGTCGGCGGCGTAGGCTTTGCCCCCCGAAACGCGCAGGTCGGAGGCATATCCGCTGGTATCCGCGGTCTGCCCTACCTCGGCCAGACTCGCTGGGTACTTGCTCAGCACGAACAGGCAGTATTCCGGCGGCGGCTCGATATCGGCGTTCCGGGTGGCCAGCATATAGACGTAATCGCCGCTGAGGGCCACGACGTTGGGATCGTAGTCCGGGTCGGTGAAGGTGCGGAACTCGTACAGCTCTGGTGCCGCCGCTTGTGATAGTAGAACTCCGCAGCTCGCTGGCGTTGGTGGAGGTGTTGTTGAGGTCACGTAGATGAAGGTCCAGACTGCTGTAGAAACTGACTTCCAGCGTCCAGCAACCGCAGGATGCTCGCCGGATAGCGTGGATGCGGTAGTCGTCGATCCAGTCGTATTGGGTGGAACGGCGTCCAGCAGAGTGGTGGCATTCAGCAGGTGCAGGTTGGTGTTGCCCGAGCGTCGATCAGGACAGGCCTGGTTCATCGAGCCCGTGCAGCGCAATCGCCGGCCGGTCAGCGTTGTGTGGATGCGCACGCCGTGTAGGTGACGTCGGATTACGGGAAGTCAGGCGAGATCAGGCTCAGGATGCACACCCGCAGTCCCGAAGCCCATCGGCCAGGAACAGGTAGCTGCCCTGAGGTGATGGCCAGGTCCTTGGCGTTGGTCGTGGCGATCGTGCGCAGGTAGACCGGAGCGGCCGGGTCGCTGATGTCGACCACCAGCAGCCCCTGCGCGCCGGCGGCCACGTAGGCGTAGTTGCCGGCGATCCGCACCTTCTGGGCGGCATAGGGCAGGGTCAGGCTGGTGATGCGCTCGGCTTGAGGCGGCACCTGGAAGGTCTGCGCCGCGTTGAAGGTGCTGACGATGCTCCCTTCCAGGGAGGGCTTCACCTTGTAGTAGTACCAGGTGCCCTCGGAAACGTTGGTGTCCGTGAAGGAGAAGCCCTGCAGGACCCCGGTGTAGTTCTCATACGGGCCGTTTTCGCTGGTGGCCCGCAGGACCTCGAACTCCTCCGTGGCCTCGATCTGGGCCCACTCCAGGCTGATCTCCCGGTACCCGCCCCGGACCAGGGGGGCCAGGGTCAGCGGGGACAGCGGGATGGCGCGCACGTAGCCGGACCAGTAGTCCGGTCCGGCGGCCATGCGGGCGCGCAGCAGGAAGATGTGCAGGGCCCCGTTCTTCAGCCCGGTCAGGGGTACCGTGGTGGCCGTGGGCCCCAGATCGATCGTGCTGCCGTAGCTCTCCGAGGGCAGGGTGCCGTTGGCGGTGTAGTACACCGTGTAGCCGGTGGCCCCGTCCACCGGCTCCCAGCTCAGGTCCACCCGCTTGCTGGAGGGGGCGGCGGTGAAGGAGGAGACGGAGCTGCCGGGGTAGTTCAGGGTGATGGTCTTGCTGGCCTGGTTGTCGTTCCAGTCCTGCGCCGTCAGGGTGATGACGATCGGGCCGTTGAAGGTCACCGTGTCGAACTGGAAGGAAAAGGCGCCGTCCGCGCCGATGGAGGCCAGAGGGACCTCCCCCTGCGTCAGCAGCCCCAGGGTGCCGGCCACCAGGAAGCCCACCTCCCGCAGCTCGCCGGGGGCGTGCACGATGCTCCCCTGCACCGTCACGGTCTGGGTGTATTGGCTGTTGTCCTGCGGCGAGGAAATGGTGATCACGGGGGCCGACTTGTCGGTCATCTGAGCCAGCACGCTGCCGGTGATCGGATTGGGGCAGGCGCTCAGGCCCAGCAGCGCGGCGGCGCGCCGCCAGCAGCCGGAAAAATCTCGGCCGGTTCATTGCTCCTCCTCTTCCACAAACGACACGCTGCGGCTCCTGCCCGCGGCGGCGGCCCGCTCCGTGCCGGAGGCGCCGACCTGGGCCAGATAGGTGAACTCCCTGGCCCGCTCCGGATCCAGCTCGGCGGCCCGGGCGTAGTACTTCTGGGCCTCCGGGTAGTTCTCCAGCTCGTGGTAGGCCTTGGATATGTTGAGCAGCACCAGCTGGGCCAGCGACTTGCTCTGCCCGCCCTTTTTCGCCAGGACCTCCTGCACGCCCTGGTAGCTCTTCAAGGCCACGGCGTAGTTCCTCCGGGCGAAAGCCACGTTGCCCAGGTTGACCCGGGCGGCCAGGTAGCCGGGATCGATCTGCAGCGCCTTGCTGAAGGCCGCCTCCGCCTCCTCGTACTTGCCGAAGCGCACGTAGGCCAGGCCCAGGCGGTTGTAGTCCAGCTTGTCCCCGCTCTTGCGGGCCTTGTCGGCGCTGTCCTTGACCAGCAGACCGGCCAGCTTGTCCAGGTCGCGGGCGAAGCCTTTGGCGATGTTGGCCCGGTTTCCGTACTGCAGCCCCAGGTCCGACTCCCGCAGGCCCACCGGCCGGAACAGGGCCTGGGCCTCGCGGGTGCGGTACAGCCGGCGCTCCTGCCCGGCGAAGGCGTTCCACAGCTCCATCCCCCGCCTCCAGGCCTCCGGGAAATCCCCGGTGCCGATCAGGGTGATCTCCACCGGGACCCACAGCTCTCCATCCAGGGCTCAGGGTCATGGCCCGATCCGGGTGCAGCTCCCGGTAGCCGGCGGCCGCCACCTTGGTGTTCAACGCCGCGTAGATGTGGCCGGGCACCGTGATGAAGGCCGTCTCCACGCCCACCGATTCCAGCAGGCTGCAGAAAAGCACGGTCAGGTCGTCGCAGTCCCCGGCGATGGTCTTGAGCGTATCCCGGGGCAGGCTCACCGAGTCCACCAGCTTCGCGTCGCCCTGCGCGCGGGTGAAGGGCGAGCTGGGATCCGCCTGGTAGAGCAGCCCGATCTCGGCCAGCGCGCTGAACAGCTGCATGGCCACCTGGAGGGGCTCGTTGTACAGCGGCAGCGTGGAATCCTTGAAGAGCTGGCGCACGAAGCTGGCGTAGTTGCGGATGGCCGAGTCCGCCGGGGTGATGAAGGCCCCCACCTTGCGGTCGTCGTCCCAGGTGATGGCCTTCTTGTCGTACAGGTCGTAGCTCACCGACTGGCGCTGCTCCGCGGGGCGGTCCCGCAGGCGGTAGGTGACGATCACCTCCCCGGTGAGGGGGGTGACCCCCTCGGTGGTGAACACCGCCTGGTTGAAGGAGGCCAGCAGCGGCACCGTGACGCTCTGGCCGGCGGCCAGCTCGGGCACGCTCAGGCTCTGGGTGGGCGAATCCATGAAGCCCGCCTGGTAGAAGGAAACCTGCAGGTCGCTCACCGGCTGCTTTTCGGTGTTGGTCAGCACCACCTGGCCGATGGGGTTCTTGACGTAGTGGCTCTGCATCGCGCTGAAGGCCGGCGGGACCGACACCTCGCTGAAACGCAGGCTGCGGATCAGGGACTGGGCGGAATCCGGGTCCTCCCCGAAGCGGTAGTTCAGGCCGAAGCCCAGCCCGAAGAGCAGGCCGTTGAAATCCTTCAGCGGGCTCAGGGACAGCAGGTACTTGAGGCTGGGGCGGATGTCGATGCTCAGGCTGTAGGAGGGGTCCAGGCTGATCTTGCCGCCGGCGCTGAACAGCAGATTCGGGCTGCCCACCGCGCCGGTATCCACGACGTTCGGAAACACCGCCTCGCTGAAACCCGCGGCCAGCTCGGCGCCCAGCTCGAAGTTCTTCACGAAGCGGTTGCTGTAGCCCAGGCCGACGGCCCCGAACCAGTGGCTGTGGTCCCACTTTTCCGGGAAGACGGGGTCCATGCTGTCGAAGCGCAGCATCCCGCCGCGCAGGAAGCCCTGCAGCACCGGCCAGCGGGGCAGCGGGTAGCGCACGTCGGCGGAAAGCTCGAAGATCGTGTAATCGCCGTTGTAGGTGCGCAGGGGCGTCAGGGTCTGGTACTCCACCCCGATGGACAGCGGGAAGCGGTAGCGGTCGTTGAAATCGATCTTCTGCTCCTGGGCGGACGCCGGCCGGCTCAATCCGGCCAGCAGGAGCCCGGCCGCCAATAACGCCGAAGGGCCAAGCCTTTTTCCTGGTTTCTTCATGGGGCGCCTCTATACATAAGCATCTTGGTAAAGTATATCGCCT
>CAVTQG010000049.1:0-211601 GCA_963736785.1 uncultured Spirochaetota bacterium
TGACCGCTGTGCCTTCGGCTATCGGCTGCCCCATGGAAAGGAATGCCCCGTTTGCCGATACGTCGCGCGTGTGGAAGTCGCATGGCTGCGGTCCGGCGCATGGGGTCAGGACTCTCGCCGGGAGCTGCAACGAAAACCGTGCCAGACTTCTTCTCTCGTCCACAGCACGCCTCCCTCTGGTAGCAGGCAATTAAGCATAGGCGCAAGTGATGATAATGCTTGGTGATGATTTGGCTAGTAATAAAGAATAATCATGAGAATCGTGAATCAACATGCATAATGATTAGAGCAAGGCTTGAAGGCGTATTAGTTCAGGTCAACACGCCTAATACAAAAGTCGTAGTCAAATCACTTCCAGGTGGTTGGCCGCCCACAGGGCTGCCTGCAGCCGGTTGGGCACCTCGATTTTCTTGAAAATGCTGTACAGGTGGGTTTTCACCGTGTTTTCGCTGATGAACAGCTTTTCGGAAATCGTCTTGTTGTTCGCACCCGAGGCGATCATCGCAAGGATTTCCACTTCGCGCGGACTCAATCCGGCCTTGCCCTGGGCTGTCGAGGGAAGTTCTACCCTTGCCGTTGAGCACCGCTTCCACCAGGATGTCCCGAGACAGCCAAGTCTCCCCCCGAGCACGAGCTTTACGCCTTTCAACAGCCGAGCCAGGCTTTCATTCTCGTAGAAAAAGCCGCGTACCCCGTGCCGAAGGGCTTCCAGCTCGATCCCGAGCCCGTGTTTGAGGTTGAACAGCGCTGCCAGGCACGAGGTGCCCAGATTGCTGTTCTTGAGCTCCAGGAACACCCGTCTGGGCACCGTGCGAGCCGAATCGATGAACAGCAGCCGCATCCGGTTGCTGTCCTCCCCGGGGAGAGAGCTTAGCTGTTCGATGATCGCGGCTGGCGTCCCGATTTCTTTCTCCAGAACGTAGCACAACATCTCGTTCTGCAGACTCCGCGGACCGACGATATACACCTGCGCCCGCTGGGATTGTGGCTCCTGCCTGGAATCTGCGTTTTTTTTCATGCGATTCGGAACTCTTGCCGTCTACTAGTATTGTCTACCACAAATGCCATATTCTTCTGCTAAAATTTCCTGTTTCTGCTGTCTTTCGACATGGATATCCATTCCCAGCCGTGATAGGATGTAAGAAGAGAGCTACCCGGAGTAATATTACAGCATGGCGGCTCCACTGCCCCCTCAGAAAGCCCCCGGTGAGCGGACTTTGCTCGAAGGGGTGATCAATCTCATTACCACTCTCTTCACGTACAAGTGGCTCATAGTCGCCACCACGCTGATCGCCGCCGCGGTGGCGGTGTTCTTTTCCCTGATCAGCCTGCTGTTGCCGCCCGAAAAAAGCCCTCTGCCCAACACCTACCGGGCCTACTCCGTGATCCTCCTGCAGCAGGAGGAGGCGGCGAGCCTGGAATCGACGTTGGCTTCGCTGGGGTTGATGCCGTCCGAAGCGGCGCGCGGTTCCGGAACTGGATTTGACTATTCATCGCTGGCGATGAAAGTCATGCACAGCCGCGAATTCCTGGATACCTTGAGTCGAGGATTTCCAGGTATTTGATAGGTTCAAGATCGGCCGGAGCTACAAGACCACGGCGAGGAAGCTGATCCTGTCCGGTTCCGCTTTCGAGTACGACAAGACCACGCGAACTCTCACCATCAGCTACACGCACATCGATCCCATGTTTGCCCATGACGTGGTGTCGCGAATGGTCGATCTGCTGAACGAGTGGTTCCTGACCCGGGGAGGCACCAACAAACTCAAGCGAAAGGCCCTGCTTGAAGAAAAACTGGCCGACGTGTCCCGGGACATCTCCCGACTGGAGGAGCAGGTCAAGAGCTTTCAGGAAATCTATGGTGTTCTGCGGGTGGAAGACCTGGCAGCCTCCCAGTCTCAGATCCTCGACAACCTGCGCTCGCAGCTCAGGCTGAAGGAGATCGAGATCCAGAACTACTCGCGTTTCGTGAAAACCGAGGATCCCACACCTGGTGAACCTGCGATCGGAGCGGGAGAACCTTCTCGAGCAGATCAGGCTCGTCGAGCGCGGCTCCACGAACCCCATTCCCGAGCTGGCCCAGCGCTTCGAACACCTGACCAGCGCGCTGAAAATCCAGAAAACCATTTTCGAAACCCTGTCGCAGCAATACGAGCTGACCAAGCTCTCCCTGGAAAGCGAGCCGGTGTTCACGGTTCTGGATGCCGCCGAGGTACCCGATGAAAAAACGGGCCCCAGCCGCGGGAAAATCTGTATGATCGCGACCCTATTGGCGTTCCTTGGCAGCGTAGTCCTGGCATTTCTTCTGCATTCGCTCAAATCTCTTCTTCTGGACTCTGGCAGGGTGCGCCGGATGATAGGACGAGTCAATGAGAGGCTAGCCCGTCCGCCCTTCTTTTCCTTCTCCTGGCTTCTGCGGCGGCGTTTCCCCAGGTAGACGACAGGGAAATCATCGGCGTCGTCGTGCCCCGTGAGCAGCAGGAAGCCCGCAGCCGCGTGGAGCTGTCAAAGTCCCGGTCCAACTATCCCGTGACTCCGGGCGACGTCTACGCTCTCACCTATCGGTCGGCCGGAAAAGAGATCGCCGGTGACGTGTTGGTGGAAAGCGACTACACCCTCAACCTCAACATCTTTGGAAAAATCAACGGCAAAGGATTGAGTTTTCCGGAGCTCAAAGCCAGGGTTGAAAGCATTATCACGCACGCCTATCCCAACGGCCTGCCCTACCTGACGCTCAGCTCGGTAGGGATGTTCCAGGTGTACCTGATGGGCGAGGTCCCTCAGACAAGGTTCGTAACCGCCTGGGGCCTCACGCGTCTCAGCGAGATCGTGCTGGCAAATCTCTCCCCCTATTCTTCCACGAGGGATGTGGAAGTCGTTGCCGGGGATGGTCGCCAAAAGAGATACGACCTTTACAAGGCCCTGCAGCGAGGCGTTCTCGAGGAGGACCCGTTCATCCGCCCCGGCGACACCATCGTAGTGCACCGCAGGGGCAGAGGAGATCGAGCTCCAGGGGGAGGTCGCCAGGCCCGGAAAGTACCAGATACTCGCTGCAGACAATATTCAGGAAGTCATCGAGAACTATGGGGGCGGGTTCACGATCCGTGCGGACCGCTCGCGAGTGAGGCGCCTGAGGGTGGGCGAGGACACGCTCCAAGCGCTGCACCTGGACCTGAGCGAGGGGTTCTGCCAATGCTGATGAACTCCAAGACGGCGACGTGCTGAGCGTGCCTTCGAAAATCGCCAGGCTCCCCGTGGTGGTGTTCGAGGGGGCGGTGACCCCCGCCCCCGCAGCGCCGAAGGAAGGAATAGCCGTACCGGCAGCAGCCGCTGCGGCAATCGAAGGCTACAGCCAGCTCACGCACGCCTTCGCCGAAGGGGACACCCTCTATGATGCTCTGCTTTCGGTGAAGGAATCTCTCCAGCCAACGGCTGACCTGGCCGGCGCATACCTCGTGCGGCGGCGCGCCGACCAGACCATCCCGGTCAACCTCGATTCAGCTTCTGTATCGTTACGACCCCGAGGATGATTTCGAGTTGATGCCGGGAGACCGGGTGGTGATCCCCCAGCAGCGCTATTACGTGGCAGTGATCGGTGCGGTGCGGAATCCGCAATCCTATGAATACGCACCCCAACGAACCTACCAATACTATCTGACGCTGGCGGGGGGTATCCCCCCCGGGGCAACCACCAGCAACATCTCTGTGGTGGATGCAAGCGGCGAGCCTCGTCTGCTGGACGCGGCAATCGAACCCGAGGACCGCATCATCGTCACGGAGACCCTCATTCCGGTGGTAGGGGGGGTGTATTCGCCGGGGACCTACCCCTTCGTCCCGGGCAAGACCTACTCGCATTACCTCAATCTGGCCGGAGGCATCAATCCCGAACTCAATTCCGGCAACAAGGTCAGCATTATGGATTCCCTGGGGAAACGAGTCATGCGCAGCCAAGCGATTCAACCGGGCGACAGCATTTACGTCCGTACCAACGACTTTCTCTACAACTTCAACCGGTATTTTCCTTTGATCTCCTCTACCCTGGCCCTCTTTACAGCCACCTTGACGCTCGTGGACTATTTTACGCCCTGAGGGGGATCTAATGAAACGCATCGCACTGCTGCTTCTCCTCCCTGGTTTGTTCCTGGGCTGCGCTACTGCGTCCCAGGCGCCGAGCGAGGAGCTCGGCGTACGCACCATGCTCAGTTCGGCCTTCGAGTTCCGACCCGGAATAAGAGTGCTGGTGCTGCCCTTCAGGGTCACGGGAAATCCCGATAAAACCGAAGACTCCGCCGAGGCCGATTTCCTCAGCTTCAAGCTGGCCGAGGCGGGGTTCGTGATCGTCGACAGCACGCTGTTTCGCAAGCATGACCTCGAGCTCGACGGCCTGCTGCCGGACGACGATCTGGCCTCGATCCGCAGAAAGCTCGACGTAGCCCTGATCGCCCATGGGACAACCAGCTACGCCGGAGGCAACGCCTCGAGAAGCCTGTTCGGGAAGAGCTATCGCTACCTCGAATCGGCCAGCGTGCGCCTCGTCGACCTGGCCACGGGCGAGGCCGTCATCATCGCCACCGCCCGCGGTCGCTTGGGGCAGCCCGGCTGCCGCGATGGGGGAAAGCATCAAGCTGGCGCTGGGGAGGCAGCAGGAATGAAGCTGCAGAACGTCCAGGTCGCCAACTACAAGTGCATCCGCAACCCCTGCCAGTTCGATGTTTCCGGAATCACTTGTCTCATCGGAAAAAACGAATCCGGCAAGACCGCGATCCTGGAGGCCCTGTATCGTCTCAACCCGCTCATCCCCGGGGACGGCCTTTTCAACGTGGATGACGACTTCCCGCGCATCGACGTGGAAGACTACCGCATCGACGTGGCGGACGGAAAACGGGAACCTGCGATCGTCACCAAGGTCCTCTTCCTCCTGGAGGCCGAGGACTTAAAGGAACTGGAGGCCGATTTCCCCGGGGTCCTGGCCAAACCCGAGCTGGTGCTCTCCAAGGGCTACGCCAACGAGCTGTACGCGGAGCTCCTCATCGATGAACAGAAGGCCGTTGCAGGGCTGCTCGAGAAGGCCCAGATTGGCGCCACACAGCTAAAAACCCTGGCGAAATGCTCGACCTTGTCCGAACTGGCCGAGGCCCTCAAGGGGTTGGCCGGGGACAAGAAGGCGGTTTCCCTGTCATCCCGGCTGGCCGAGATCCAGGAAAAAGGACTGTTGGACCACATCTACAGGAAGTACATCGAAGCCAGAGTGCCCAAGCTGCTGTACTTCGACGAGTTCTACAACGTGCAGGGTCATGCCAACCTCCAGGCTCTGGCGGAACGACGCAGGCAAAACCGGCTGCTCGAATCCGACTACCCGCTGCTGGGGCTTATCGACCTGGCTCGCCTGAACCTGGAAGACATCGACAACCCCGCCCGGGCGTTGGAGCGGGACAACCGGCTGGAGGGTGCTTCCAACCACCTGACCAAGCGTCTGATGAAGTACTGGTCCCAAAACGGACACCTTGAGATGCGCTTCGATATCCGCCCCGGACTGCCAGGGGACCCGGAAGGCATGCAGAGCGGCACGAACCTGTGGGGACACGTGTACAACTCCCGTCAGAAGGTGCACACTCTGCTCGGCCGCCGGTCGCGCGGCTTCGTCTGGTTTTTTTCCTTCCTGGCCTGGTTCTCCCGGGAGAAAAAAAGGGACATCCCCATCATCCTTCTGCTCGACGAGCCGGCGCTGTATCTTCACGGTTCGGCGCAGCGGGACCTGCTTCGCTATTTCGAAGACGAGGCCGCTACGGGGCATCAGGTCATCTACACGTCCCAATCTCCGTACATGGTCGATGCCGGCCATCTGGAACGGGTCCGGATCGTCGAGGACAAGGGCGCCGAGGCCGATCCGGAGGCGCTGGCCGCCGGGGCGGGAACCCAGGTGTTCGTGGATGTGCCCTCGGCCGGTCCGGAGAGCGTGCTTACCCTGCGAGGCGCGCTGGCGCACAAGCTTTTCGGCGACTTGTTTCCCGGCCGGCACCCGCTGCTTGTGGAGAGCGTGGCGGACCTGGTGTTCCTGCAGAGCATGTCCAGCCTCCTGGCGGGCATGAAACGGGAAGCCCTGGATGCGCGCTGGAACATCGTCCCCGTGGGAGGGGCGAAAAATCTCTTGATCGCGGCGTCGCTTTGGGGGCGGCGGCCAGCCATGAGGCGGCTGCCCTGTTGGGCACGCCGAACGGGGAACAGAAGGACCTCACAGGCGAGCTGCAGCAAAGCGTACTGCGGCAGAACCGCGTTCTGTTCTACCACGAGTTCACCGGGTCAAGCCAGGCGGGCGTGGAGGACATGTTCGAAGTCGATTTCTACCTTGGGTTGTTCAACGGGGCCTACCGGGACTCCCTGGGCAAGCCCCTTGCCAAGGGTCAGCTGCGCGGCGGGGGCGTGAGGATCGCCGAGCTCATCGCTCAGGCCTTGCCAGCCGCCTCCTCAGCGAAGATCGGCGGGTTTGATCGCACCTCCCCGGCGGGCTATTTCGCGTGCCAACAGCGCGAAAGTCAAGGAAGAAATTTCGAAAGAGACCTGGGATCGCTTCGAAAACGCCTTCAAGGCCTTGAACGCGCTCCTGCGGGAGTCCCCGGCGTAGCCGTCGCGGGGTATTCCGTAGCGGAAGGGATGGGGTTCCTTGGAACGAAATGAGCTTGTCGTCGTCATTGTGCTGGTGCTGATTTCGCTGGCTCTTGGATTCGGCGTCTATTCGGTCTTTTTTCACCCTTTGACCGGTGAGGTCCGGGTAAGGTTCAAAGGCGGAAAAACGCGGCCGATCCGTTGGCTCAAGACTCACGCCAGGCGGATCGTCCTCATTCTCGTGCTCGCCGCCGTCGGCATTGCCCTGCTTTCCCTCGGAGTTCGTTACGGCGGCTCGATTGCCAGGGGGGTGGGCGCAGCTGCTCTCCGGATGGAAGAGCGCAGCGGAGGCGAGGCACGAGCCGCAGACGCAAAGGCCCGCGGAGCTCGACAGCACGTCGGTCGAGAGTATGACGCCGGAAATCATGCCGGCGGAGGCTGAAGCGCCGGAGAGCACGGACACCGGAGCGGCTCGGCGCCCGCGGTGATACAACTGGAAGCCCCGGCCCTCGAGCAACCGGCACCCGAGCCCACGGCATCAAAAGCGATGCCGCTTCTTCTGCAACATAGAAGCCAGGTCGGCACTGCCACTAGGGGCACGAGGGCGAGAATCCCAAGAACGGAAAACAGGTATTTTCGCCTGGAGCGGCCTGGTGACTCCCGCAATATCCAGATGCAGAATCCGAAAAGCCCCCGTTCCTGCCTCCCACTCTCCGACGACCTCAACGAGCTGGCCATCAGCGAGACTTGCCAGGGATGATGTATAGATCCCAAATACCGGCAGATTGTGCAGGAGGATGCTAAGCTCGCCCTCTGTGGCGTCTGGTGCGTGCAGGATTGCAGTTGGCTCATCGATCGACCCGATACGCCCTTCCGTACGGATCCATCGGCCGTCGTACTTTTTTCCATTCCAGGCGAGCTCGGCCACGCTTACGCTGCGCGCGAGCCAGGGAAATAGGAGCAGAATCCGCTCCTCCTTCAACAGGAAGTAGCCTTCGATAAACAGAACTCCCGCCCAGGCAGCAAGCACGAGCAAGAACAGGAGAACGCGCAACCAGGATCTATGCAATAACTCTTCCCCTCAGTCCCGGTAGCGCCTCCGCGCGGCCCCGCTGCCGCCTCCGCCCAGCAGGATCATCATCCCCAGCAGGAAGCCGAAGTTGTACCAGCCGCCGTTGTTGTGCACCTCGAACATCTCCACCGTATCGGAGAACAGGGAGATGACGAAGGTCACCGGGGCGATCAGGCCGTGCCACAGCCCGAGCCAGAAACCGGCCACCTTGCCCTGGGCATTGGCGGTCTTCGCCAGTTGGTTGGGGCCGGCCGCGCAGCCGACCAGCAGGACGCACAGCAGCACCACCGCCACCAGGATCAGAACGGTTTTCATGCGATGCCTCCTTTCAAATGCTCCGGCAGAATGTGAACGCCTTGCTCGGCGAAATGTGCATCGAAACAGAAGGCCTCCGTGAGACGCAGCTGACGCAGCGCTTCGAAGCTTACGCAGTCGACCAGGCTCAGATCGCGGCGACCGGCAACCAGCAGCGCGTGGTGGGCAGAACGGTGCGTCCCCTCGTCCACCCAGAACACTTGCAGCAACGGCTGGATATCTGCCGAAAAGAGCCGCACGCAGTCCATGCCAATCCTGCTCTGCAGCAGGGCGAGTGTCTCGACAAGGACGTAGCTGGTGGTATACAGGCGGTGAGCGCCCTCGCAGCAGGTCTACCCAAACGGGCAGCGCCGCGGGGTGGTGTTCGTCGTCCGCGTCCATGACAGCATAAAACGCGGAAGTATCGACGAAAACATTCATTTGCCGTAAGCCTCGCCCAAATAGTCGTTATGCCGCCTGGACACGTCCGAACGCGAGGAGCGAAACCTTCCTGCTGCCCGGATGGCCTTGCGGGCGAGTTCCTCGCCCGATAGGGCCGATTCCTGTCCGAGTGCGGCATCCACTCCCCGCCGAATCAGCTCCGCCACGGAAATTCCCTGCCTGGCAGCAGAGGCTTTCAGCCGCCTGGATTGCTCTTCGGTCAACTGGATCTGAGTCCTCACCATGATTAATTCCTTGTAATCATGATAACAGTTGGATCACGAGCCGTCAAGAGTTTGCGTCCTGCCAACATTCCCGGAGCAGGCGGCCAGCAGGTACCAGGCCGCGTGGGGCAGCCACTGCTCGCTCCAGCGCCAGCGGTGCGCCCCGCTGCTCGGCGTAAGGCGAGGGCAGGAAATCGATGTCCTCCTCGTCGCGGAAGCCTCCGGTGACCCCGTTGCAGATGCCGCCGAAGGCGTTGGGGAAGCCGGTCTCGTACTCCGGGTTGTTGCGCCCGAAGCCGTGCAGGAAGCAGGCGTCGAAGGGATTGCAGCCCAGGATCCAGCCGAGCTGGTCGGCGGCGTACACCCCAAGGCGCGCCGCCAGCGGCCCTTCGCCGGGCAGAGCGCCCTGCGGGCAGCCAGGCGGCGCCGCGGCCGCCAGGGAGGCCAGGCGGGCGTTCTCCCCCTGCCACCAGTAGCCGCTCTCGTTGTGGTGCGGGAAGAAGAAGGCCGCCCGCCGCGGCCCGTCCACCGGCTGCACGTACTGCCGGGCGTAGCCGAAGGGGTTGGCCGGCCGGGTCGGTGATGCTCAGCTCGAACTCCAGGGAGCGGCGCACCGCCCGCAGGGCCGCGGCGGCCCGCCCGGCGGAGGGCTCCACGCGGCGCGTAGCGCAGCAGGGCGATCACCGGCAGGCCCGCGTCGGAGGCGTGGAAGAACGGCCGCCGCCCGCGCGCGTCGGCGCGCCAGAAGTCCCGGAACTCGGCGTCCCGGCACAGGCGCCCCTGCAGGCTGCGGGCGCGCCGGCGCGCCGCCCGCAGGTGACCCGCCTGGCCGGTGGCGGCGAAAAGCTCCGACGCGGCCAGCAGGGCGCAGTAGTCGTCGATGATGTTCTCCCGCCCGTCGTCCAGGTACTCGCGGTTGTGAGCTTCCAGGTGGGCGAAGCCCCGCTCCGCCGCCTCCAGGAAAGAGGCTCGTTGAAAGACGGCCTGCAGGCCAGTAACTCGGTTCTCGCCGGCGCCCCCGGCGACGCCTCCAGGCAGCTCCCGCGCGGCGCGGGCCAGGGCGGCGATGGCCAGCCCCCCGCCCTGGCGGTAGCCGGCCTGGTAGTCCGCGCCCCTCTCCCCGGTCTGGCCGCGAAAGGTGCTGATCCGCCGCTCGCCCGGCTCATGGGTCCAGCGGTCGAAGACCCCGATGTAGAAGTACCCGGCCGGGTCCTGCAGGCGCGGAGGAACTCCGCCCCGTAGCGCGCCTCTTCCAGCAGCTCTTCCCGCAGGCCGCGCGCCGCCTCCTGCCCGCCCGCCGCGCCGTCCGGCCCTGCGGCCAACAGCTGCGCGCAAGCCAGGAAAACCCAGACGGCCAGAGGGCTTTGCTGGGGGTTCAGGTAGTTGGCGTAGGAAAGGTGGCTCAGGTACTTGCTGTAGTCCCCCGAGGCGTCGTACCAGCCTCCGTGCACGTCCACCCGGTCGGCGCGCCCGCCGAAGAAAGCGGCCTGCCGGTCCGCCTCGTCCCAGGCGCCGGCGCAGCGCTGGGAGCGGAAATAGCGCAGCACGGCCGGGACGGTCCGCTCCAGCAGCAGGTTCTCCCCGATCTCGAAGCTCGCCGAGCGGCCGGCCTGGCTGTCGGCGAGGATGCGGGCGCCGCCGTTGGTGAGCTCGATCAGGTAGCGGCCCGGCCGCCGCAGCTCGGAGAAATCCAGGGGCCAGAACACCCAGTCCCGCCACCGGGGCACGGCCCCCACGAACGGCGCCAGCCCGTGGAATACTCTGGCCCCGGAAGCGGCATCCAGCAGGCGGAAAGCCAGGGGTGCGGTGGAAAAGGGTTCGGACCTGGCTGCCTGCAGCACCGCCCGCTTGGGCTCCCTCGCGTCGTAGCCGACGTGGCTAATCAGGATCCGCATAGCTGCTTTTCAGGGCCAGCATCCTGCCCGCGCTGTCTTCCAGGCCCCCGGGCCGCGAGCGCGCCGACCAGAGCCGGCGGTACTCCGCAACCAGCCCGTCCAGCTCCTCGGCCAGGCGCCGGCGCTCCGGGCGCGGGATCTCGCGGGTCGCCAGCCCGGGGGTGGCGAAGCGCTCGCGTCCCAGGCGGGCCGCATGATGCAGCAGGCCGGCGGTGAGCTCCAGCTCCCCGCGCAGCAGCTCCCCGTCATCGGCCAGCGGCCGGGCGCCGGCCAGCTGCCGCAGCGACTCCGCCAGGAGGGCTTCTTCGCGCTCGAAGCGGTAACCCCGGAAGCGCTCCAGCGCCTGGCGGTGGTAGGGCTCAAGGGTCAGCAGGAGCAGCACGGCCAGGACGGTAGCGTTGGGGAGAGCTGCCACGGAGTTCAGGCCCACCTCCCCCAGCAGGCCCAGCGCCCGCGCGGCGGCGCCGGTCCGGTCCAGGAACACCTGGGCCGACAGGAAACCCTCCACGTCCAGCCCCTCCTCGCTGCCCGGGTTCCAGCCGGCGGCCGCGCCGTAGACATAGGCGGGATAGGAAACCGGAAGCTGCTGCCAATGCCCGTTGTCGCCCCAGTCGGCCAGCAGGAAACCCTCGGCGCCCGCGGCCAGTCCATCGCGGGCGGCAGCGCGGATGTTGGCCCGCGCGTTGGCCCAGCGTCCGCCCAGCGAGTTCCAGGAGGAGGTCCCCGGGCACACGTAGAAGCTCAAGCCCGCCTCGGCGAGGACCCGGCATTCCACCGCGAAGGGGTGGTCGGCCTCGTATCCCCATTCGACGGCCACGAGGTCCCGGGGAACCTCGCGCAGCAGCTCCGGGTAACGCACCAGCACGTCCGCACAGCATTGCATCACCCTGCCGCGGCGGGTGACCTGTTCGTGGATCTGGCGCAGGAAATCCAGGTACACCCTGCCCACTCCCTGCCGCCGGCAGGCCTCCCGGCTGCGGCCGTGGCCCAGGTCGATCGGCTCGTCGGCGCCCACGTTGAACAGGCGGCTGGAGAAATGAGGCAGCAGCTCGTCGTACAGGCCGGACAGCAGCTCTAGCGAGCCGCGGGTCCAGGGGGTTGAGCGTGGTGGGCTCCGTCCGCCAGCCCCCCCAGGGGTCCGGGAAACCTTCCGTGGCGTCGGCCAGGCCCCGGTACCGCGGGTGGCGCAGCCAGCGCTCCATGTGCCCGAAGGAGTTCTGGTTGGGCACCAGCTCGACGGCCCGCTGGCGGCAGTAGCCGTCCAGCTCCTCCACCTCCGCCGGCGTGAGCGGCGAGGCTTCCCGCCACACCTCCGGGTGAGCCGGGTAGGCGAAGGTGTGCTCGGTATACAGCTGGACCTGGTTGTACTTCAGCCCGGCCCACAGGTCCAGCAGGCGCCGCAGGGTCTGCATGGTCGGGACCCGGTCGCGGCTGACGTCCAGCATGATCCCGCGCACCGGGTAGGCCGGCCAATCCTCGATGTGGACGCAGGGCAGGGTTCGCCCGGCCTGCCGCAGGAGCTGGCGCAGGGTGGCCACCCCGTAGTACAGCCCGGCGGGGTCCGCGGCCAGCAGGCGCACCTCGCCGGGCCGCACCAGCAGATCGTAGCCTTGGGCATTGCGCACTTGGCCGCGTTCCACCCGTGCGCTGATGCCGGCCGGAACCGCGGCCCCCACCGTGTAGCCGGCCAGGGCCTCGGCCAGCCCCGCCGGCACGGGGAATCTTCCCCGCAGGAGGCGCAGGCGCCGCGGCACCGGCGCCAGCACGAGCTTCTCCATCTTACCCCTCGCCCCCGGCCAGACCCAGGACCGCTTCAACGGCGTGCAGCCCGCCTCCGGCCGGAGGAACCAGGTTTCCCGCGACCTCCCGGCCGTCGACCCGCAGCGAAACGACGCCCCGGCTCACGTGCTGCGGGTTGGCCACCCGGATGCGGTAGCGGCTGCCCCGGAAAGCCCGCTCCACGGTGAAGCCCTCCCAGTCCGGCGGAATACAGGGGTCAATGCGCAGCCCGTCGTACTCGGGCCGGATGCCCAGGATCCACTGGGACAGGGCCACGAAGTTCCAGGCCGCCGTGCCGGTCAGCCAGGAGTTCTTGGCCTCCCCGGGCCGCGCGGCCTGCCGCCCGGCGATCATCTGGGCGTACACGTAGGGTTCGGTGCGGTGCAGCTCGGCTTGCTCCTGATAGGAGGGGCAGATCTTGCGGTAGTACTCGAAGGCCCGTTCCCCCGCCCGAGGCGGGCCTCCCCGATCATGACCCAGGGATTGTTGTGGCAGAACACGCCGCCGTTCTCCTTGTAGCCCTCCGGGTAGGAGGAGATCTCCCCCAGGTTCAGGTGGTAGCGGGAGTAGGCGGGCCAAAGCAGCGCCAGGCCCTGGTCGCAGTCCAGGTGCTCTTTCACCGCGTCCAGGGCTCGGCGCGGGTAACCCCTCTCCCGGCCGATCTCGGCCATGGCGCAGAAGCCCTGCGGCTCGATGTAGATGCGCCCCTCCTCGCAGGCGGCGCTGCCGATCCGCGCTCCGGCCTCGTCGTAGGCCCGCAGGTACCACTCCCCGTCCCAGCCGTGCTCCAGTACGGCCTGCTCCATGTCCCGGATGGCCCGCCTCCGCTTCCTCGGCCAGCTCGCCGCGCCCGGTGCGCCGGCAGATCTCCGCGAACTCCCGGCCGATGAACACGAACATGCCGGCGATGAGCACGCTCTCGGCCACCCGCCCGTCCCTGTTGGCCGTGGTCTGGAAGGACTCGTCCGGGTCGGTGGAGAAGCAGTTCAGGTTCAGGCAGTCGTTCCAGTCCGCCCGTCCGATCAGAGGCAGGCCGTGCGGCCCCCGGTTGGCCACCACGTGCTGGAAGGACCTGCGCAGGTGCTCGAACAGGTTTCCGGCGCGCGCCGGGTCGTGGTCGAAGGGAACCTGTTCCTCCAGAATGCCCCAGTCCCCGCTTTCCTTGAGGTAGGCGCTCGCCGAGAGGATCAGCCACAGGGGGTCGTCGTTGAAGTCCCCGCCGATGTTGGCGTTGCCGCGCCGGGTCAGCGGCTGGTACTGGTGATAGGCGCTGCCGTCCTCCTTCTGGGTGGAGGCCACCTCCAGGATCCGCCGGCGGGCGCGCTCCGGCACCTGGTGCACGCAGCCCAGCAGGTCCTGGTTGGTGTCCCGGAAGCCCAGGCCGCGCCCGATGCCCGACTCGAACAGCGAGGCGCTGCGGCCCAGGTTGAAGGTGGCCAGGCATTGGTACGGATTCCAGGTGTTGGCCATGCGCTCCAGGCGCGCGTCGCCGCACTCCAGGCGGAAGCGGGAGGCGAGCCCCCGCCAGTGGGCGCCCAGCTCGGCGAAGGCCCGCTCCACGGCCCCCGGCTCGGCGAAGCGCCGGATCATCGCGCGGGCCGGGTCCTTGCGGATCCTGCCGGGGGCCTCCCACTTGTCGCCGGGCGGGTTCTCCGCGTAGCCCAGCAGGAAGACCAGGGTCTTCCGTTCACCCGGGGCCAGGCGGATCGATAGCTGGTGGGAGGCGATCGGGGACCAGCCATGCGCCAGCGAGTCGCCGCTGCGGCCTTCCACCACGGCGCGCGGGGCCTCGAAGCCGTTGTACAGGCCCAGGAAGGCCTCCCGGTCCGTGTCGAAGCCGGCCAGCGGCGCCTCCTCGGACGCGCCGGCCGCAGTAGAAGGCGAAGTGGTTCCGGCGCTCGCGGTACTCGGTCTTGTGATAGATGACCGGGCCCTCCACCTCCACTTCTCCGGTGCTGAAGTTGCGCTGGAAATTGGCCGCGTCCTCCTGGGCATTCCACAGGCAGAACTCCACCATGGAAAAGAGGCTGAAGGCGCGATGCCGGCGGCCGAGGTTCTCCAGGCTGACCTGGTGCACCTCGGCGTTGACCCCCAGAGGCACGAAGAACAGCAGCTCCGCGGCCAGGCCGTTCCTGCTGGAGCGGATCCGGGTGTAGCCCAGCCCGTGGCGGCATTCATAGGACTCCAGCTCCGCGCGCACGGGCTTCCAGCCCGGGCTCCAGAAGTCCCGGCCCTCGCGAATGTAGAAGTAGCGGCCCCCCGAGTCCAGGGGCACGCCATTGTAGCGGTAGCGGGTGAGCCGGCGCAGCAGCGCGTCACGGTAGAAGCAGTAGCCCCCGGCGGTGTTGGTGATCAGGCCGAAGAACTCTTCACAGCCCAGGTAGTTGAGCCAGGGGTAGGGGGTCCGGGGGGTGGTGATGACGTACTCGGCGGCCGTATCGTCGAAGAATCCGTATTTCATAGGGCAACGGCTATTCCTTCAACGCGCCGGCGACCACGCCCTTGGTGAGGCTCTTATTGAAGGCCAGGTAGACCGCCATCACGGGCGCCGTGGCGAGGACCAGAGCGGCCATCTGCCAGCCCAACTGGGTTCCCATCAGACTGGTGAAGGAGAATACGCCCGCGGGAAGGGATTTCGTGGCCTCCGAGCTGGCGAACACCAAGACCAGCAGGAACTCGTTCCAGATGCCTAAAGCGCTGATGATGCTCACCGTGACGATAACCGGGGTGGACATCGGCACCATGATGCTCCTGAAGGCCCTGAACACCGACGCCCCGTCGATGTAGGCGGACTCCAGCAGGCTGTCCGGAAGCCCCCTCATGAACTGCGTCATCAGCAGGACGGCCAGCGGCAAACCGAAGGCCGTGTAGACCAGGATGATGCCGAAGCGCGTGTCGGTGAGCCTGGCCGCGGTGAGCATCAGGAACAGGGGGATGATCACCGACTGGATGCTCAACAGGTAGCCCAGGCCGATCAGGCCCAGGATGAACAGCGAGAGCCTGCGGAACGGCAGTTTGCTCAGGGCGAAGCTGATCATCAGCGCCAGGAAGGCGATGAGAAAAGTCGACACCGCCGTGTAGACCACGCTGTTGATGAACTTCACGCCGAGCGTGCCCCGGGTGATGGCCGCGGCGTAGTTGAACCAGACGGTGCCCAGGCTGACCTTCAGGCGCAGCGCGGGGGGAAGCTGCCACAGCCGCAGCCGGTCGCCCGGCTTCAGGTCGCGCAGCTGCGGGGGAAGCTTCTCCTTGAGCAGGAACTGCACCATCAGCCTGCGGCCCGGGGAAATCGTGGCCGACTCGATGATCAGCCGCTCGCGCTTGTCCACCTCGGGATCGTAGGGCAGGATCACGTTCAAGGCGGGCGGTATGACGAGGTACTCATCGTCCCTGTTGTCAAACAGATCATGAGGGAGCAAGAAGGGGTTTCTGATCAGCTCGTCGTTGGACTTGAACGAGGAGTAGAACATCCACACCAGCGGCAGCACGGTAATCAGGGCCCAGGTCGTGAAAACCGTGTACGAGACCACCCTGCCCAGCACCCTGCCGCTGGCCCCGCGGCTCGCCGCGGCGGATAGGGAGCCCACCTCAGTGCTCCTCCCCGGCATGGAGCCGCCTTCCGACATAGTTGCTCAGGAGTATGAGGGCCATGCTGATGAAGACGATGATGTTGGAAATGGCCGAGCCGTAGGCAAAGCGCATCGGGTTGCTGTAGTCCTGGAAGGCCGTGCGGTACATGAAGATGGGCAGCACCTCCGCATTCATCCTCACCAGCCCCTGGGTGGTCATGGCGAAGATCAGGTCGAAGCCGCGCAGCGACCCGGCGATGGCGAGGGTCGCGGAGACCAGAACGGTGCCGGACAGCAGCGGAACGATGAGGCGAAAGAAGATCTGCGGCTCGCTAGCCCCGTCGATCTTGGCGGCCTCGATCAGGTTGAGGTCGAGCTTCTGCATGTTGGCCAGGAATACGACCATGTAAAGTCCGGTGTACATCCAGATCAGGGCAAAGCCGATGGGGTACATGACTGTTTGGGCTCGCAGCATCAGGTCGAACTGCGCATCCGGATTGCCTGACAGCAGCTGCAGCAGCCGGGCCACCGGACCGTCGGCCTGGAACAGCCGTTTCCATAAGGTGCCGATGACTATCGTGGAGAGGAAATTGGGGAAAAAGACCATGGACTGGTAGAATCTGCCCGCCCGCACCAGCTTGCGAAACAGGATGTACGCCAGGGCGAACCCGATGGGGATCTGTCCGAACACCGAAACGGCGACGACGACCATGTTGTTTTTCAGGGCATGCCAGAAGTCCGGGTCCCGGAGCATGGTCTGGTATTGAAGAAAGCCGACAAAGCTCCACGAGCCGCCGCGGTTGGGATTGAAGTCCGTCAGGCTGAGCCACAGGGAATACAGTATCGGATAGGCCACAATCACCAGGTAGACCGTCAATCCAGGGATCACCAGCCCCAGGTAGGCTAATAAAGCTTGATTATCTGTTTTCTTCACGTTCTCACCACGAAATGACGAAGGGGGAAAATCCCCCTTCGTCACTGCAAATGAAATCCTAAGACTCCGTCATTTCTGCCGGAGCGCTTCCACTTCCTCGGCGATTTGTCGCGCCGTGGCCTGACCGGAGGCAATCTTTTGCATGCCGGCGTTCAGAGCATCATTCGGAGCGCCGCTGAGGAACGCGTCGATGACATCGGTGTTCTTCGCCGATTGCGCCAGGCCCACCTTCTGCTTCACCAGCCGCGGCAGGTCGTCGGGGACCTTGAAGTTCTTGAGCACGGGAGCCACGATGGCGCCGTCGCGCAGGCGCTGGGTGGTCTCTTCATGGCTGTAGAAATACTGCAGGAACTTGAGGGCCGCGTCGCGGACCTTGGGATCCGCAGCGCCCGCCTTGGTGACGCCGTAGCCGACCGAGATGGCCGCAGCCACGGAACCCGCGGCCGCCGCCTTTTCGCCAGGCAGCTTGGGCCAGGCCATCATGAGCGTATTGTTGGCGACCTCCGGGTTCTCGATGCTGCCCGCGATCCACTGTCCCTGAACCATGAAGAGGGCCTTCTCGTTGCTGAAGTTGGAGAGGTTGGCGCCGTAGTCCACGAGCACGGACTTCGCAGCGATCACCCCGTCCTTGAGCATCCGCTCGATGAAGGCCAGCGAATCGACGAACACCTTGTCGGTGAACTTGTTCTTCCCCTCCATTGCCTTGGAAACCCAGTGCGGATCGCCGGACAGGCGGGCGATGACGCTGGACATCAGGCAAGAGCCCCAGGCCCAGCCGTCGGCGCCGTCGATGGAGACCACGTCCAGACCCTTGGCCTTGGCGGCGGGGACCATGGCGGCGATGTCCTGGTAGGTCTTGGGGGCGGCGAAGCCCAGGGACTTCACCAGCTTCTCGTTCATGTACAGCACGGTGGTGATGTTGGAGGTCCCCAGGGGGATCTCCCAGATTTCGCCCTTGGGTCCCATTGGGGGAATCAGCTTGAGGTCATAGTACTTGGGATCCATGAAGGGCTTGTGGTCGAACTGCTGGCCCGCCTCTTTCCAGGGCGCCCCCCAGCGGGCGTCCGCCCCCATGTAGGCCAGGTGCGGGAGCATCCCCGGCGGCGAGGCGCGCAACCACCTTCTGGTGGTAGGCCTCGTCGTAGAGCAGCTCGAAATCGATGTCGATGTCCGGGTTCGCTTTTTCGAAGGCGGCCACGATGCGCAGCCAGTTGACGCCTTCCGGGTTGGAGTTGTCGCCGTAGGCCATGGTCTTCACGACGACCTTGGGGGCAGCCGTTAGCACGACGGCTGCGCACAGCAGCAGCAGCACCAGCTAGAAGTTACCGCAGCTTTTTTCATGAAAAAGCCTCCTTAGTTTTCCCCGCGCTGCGGGGAACTCCCTTTCACCGCTGCTGAAAGGGCGATTACGTTTTTCTCCCCTTCGACGAAGGGGCTGTCTACCGATAGCAGGTCCTGGGTTGCGCCGGCTGGCCCGCCTTCTTCATCGCCGGAGGCGAAGCCGACAGGTCCGACAGCACGCGCTCAAAGCCGGTGGAGATGTGGGTTCCGGCGAAGAGGTCGGTGCAGGACCATGCCGGCCGCGCCGTAGGCCACGGCCTTCTCGCCCAGCGAGGAGAAATGGATGCGGCAGTGCACCTCGTCCGGGTAGGCCCAGTTGCGCTGGATCTCCTCGGCCAGCACCGCCTGCACCTCCTTGCGGTAACGCTCGATGTGGCCGCCCAGGAAGACGCGGCTCAGGTTGAAGGTGTTGGCGATCATGGCGATGTTGCGGGAAAGCTCCCGGATGAAACGCGACAGGATCGCGGGGTCCTCCTCGATGCGGAAGGCCTCCTCCTCGGTCAGGGAGAACTGGCCCTTGCACTCCGGGGTGCAGAAGACGCTGCGGAACTCCCCGGCGGAGTAGCTTTGGCCGTAGTGCACCCGGCCCCCGATCACGATGCCCATGCCCACCGCGGTCTTCTCGTGGTAGCGGCTGCGGTCCCGCACGTCGCGGAACTCGGCCAGCACGAACAGAAAGTCGCGCAGGCGCTTGCTGCGGTGGAAGGCCAGCTCCCCCCAGGCGCCGGCATTGGCGTCATTCTCCACGAACAGGGGCAGGTCGTAGCCCTGGGCGATCTGGCCGCGGAAATCGAACGGGTCCTCGAGCTGCAGCGGGATGGAGTAGCGGATTTGTCCCTTCTCGGGGTTCACGACCCCGGACACCCCCACCCCCACCCCCAGCAGAGGCACTTCGCTGCGCCGCAGCTCTTCTCGGACCCTTCCGGCGATGTCGAAGAAACCGTCCCGGAAGCCGGCGCCGGTGAGCTGCGCGCGCTCGAACTTGGAGTACAGGATGCTGCCTTCCAGGTCGGTGGCCACGGCGGTGTAGGACTCGGGACGCAGCTCCAGGCCCAGCACGCAGCCGTAGCGGCGGTTCAGGGTGAGGGGCACGGGCCGGCGGCCCCCGAGGGGCCCGGCCTCCCCCTCCGCGGTCTCGTGCACCAGGCCCGCGCGCAGGAGCTCGGCGGCGATGCTGGTCACGGTGGACTTGTCCAGGCCGAGGTTCTTGGCGATCTGGATGCGGCTGATCTCCTTGTGGATCCAGATTTCGCGCATCACGCGGGAGGAGTTTATTGTACGGCTTCGCTTCGGTTGCATCATGCTTCGCTGGTTGGTTGGATTATAAACCAACCAACTGGGTATACCTGATTTCTAGCCGGTTGTCAACTTCTTTTTGCACTTTTTTTGCCTGCGGACAGTCTGTTTGGGTACTGCAGGCGTCTTCCCATTGCTTGACGCAGCGTATTTCCCGGATCATACTGCGTTCGTTGGAAATGAAAACTATCGACCTGGCGGGCGAATGGGAGCTGCAGCAGGCGGGGGAGGAAACCCCTCGGCTCGCGGGTCCCGTGCCGATGCGCATCCCCGGGGACAACATCTCCGCGCTGCTGGAGGCCGGGTTGATCCCCGACCCCTACGAAGGCACCCGGGAGCTGGAGCTGCAGTGGATCGGCCGCAGCGATTGGCTGCTGCGCCGGCGCTTCACCGTGGAACCGGGCTTCCTGGAAGGCCGGCGGGCCTTCCTGCACCTGGAGAGCCTGGACTCGGTCGCCGAGGTCCTGCTCAACGGCCGGCCGGTGGCCTCCGTCACGAGCATGTTCCTGCCGCTGCGGGCGGAGATAGGAGAGGCTCTCCGCGCGGGGGAAAACCTTCTGGAGGTCCGGCTGCGCTCCCCCGAGCGGGAAGCCCTGGCGCGCAGCCGGCGCCTGCCCTACCCCGTCCCCCATACCCAGTACCCCGTGCAGTCCCCGCACCGCAACCTGCTGCGCAAGGTCCAGTGCCATGCGGGCTGGGACTGGGGCCCCTGCCTGATGGTCAGCGGCATCTACGGCCCGGCCTTCATCGCCTCCAGCGCCGAAGGCCGCCTGGAGCACCTGCACACCGAACAGCGTTTCTCCGGCACCGAGGTGGAGCTGGCGGTCACCGTGGAATACTACGCCTACCGCGCCGGGGAGCTGCCCTTGGTAATCGAGGCGGCCGGAGCCCGGCTTGCCGAATCGCTGCGGGTGGCCCCGGGACTGAACGTCGAGCGCCGCAGCCTGCGCATCCAGGCCCCTGAGCTGTGGTGGCCCGCCGGTTACGGCGAGCAGGCGCTGCACGAGCTTTCCGTGCGGGTCGCTGACCAGAGCGTGCGCCGCCGGCTGGGCTTCCGCCGCCTGGAGGTCTTGAGCCGGGAGGATGAAGCGGGCCGCGGGCTGGTCTTCCGGGTCAACGGGGTGGAGGTGTTCTGCAAGGGGGCCAACTGGATCCCCTGCGACGCGCTGCCTTCCCGCCAGACTCCCGAGCGCTACGAGGCGCTGCTGGAGGCGGCGGTCCAGGCCAACATGAACATGCTGCGGGTCTGGGGCGGCGGCCAGTACGAGCGGGAGCTTTTCTACGAGCTGTGCGACCGCAAGGGCCTGCTGGTCTGGCAGGACTTCATGTTCTCCTGCGCGACCTACCCGGCCACCCCGGAGTTCCTGGCCGAGGTGGAGGCGGAGGTCCGCTGCCAGGTCCGGCGCCTGCAGGACCACCCCTGCCTGGCCCTGTGGTGCGGGAACAACGAGGATCTGGGGGCCCTCACCTGGTACCCCGAGACCCGGGCCAGCCGCGACCGCTACCTGGTGGACTACGACCGCCTGAACGAGGGGGTGGTCGGGCGGGTCGTGCGGGAGCTGGACCCCGGCCGCGCCTGGTGGCCCAGCTCCCCCTCCGCGGGGCCGGGGGACTACTCGGACAACTGGCACGAGGACAGCAAGGGGGACATGCACTACTGGAGCGTGTGGCACGAGGGCAAACCCTTCGAAGCCTACTACGAGGTGACCCCCCGCTTCTGCTCCGAGTTCGGCTTCCAGTCCCTGCCCTCCGCTGAAGGCGTGCGCTGCTTCGCCGCCGAAGCGCAGGCCAACCTCACCTCCCCGGTGCTGGAGCACCACCAGCGCCACCCCCGCGGCAACACCGTGATCGCCGAAACCCTGACCCGCTACTTCCGCTTCCCCGAAAGTTTCGAGGATTTGCTTTTCCTGAGCCAGGTGCAGCAAGCCCTGGCCATCCAGACCGCCGTGGAGTACTGGCGCAGCCGCCGGCCGGTATGCATGGGCATCCTCTACTGGCAGCTGGACGACTGTTGGCCGGCGGCCTCCTGGTCCTCGATCGAATACCCGGACCGCTGGAAGCCGCTGCACTACGCCGCCCGGCGCTTCTACCAGCCGGTGCACGTCGCGGCCTTCTGCCGCGACGGGGCCAACCTGGAGGTTCACGGGATCAACGACACGCGGCAGGAGGTGGCCGGCGAGCTGGAGATCCGCTTCCTGGATTTCGCCGGCCGGCCCCGCCGGGAGGAGTCGCGCGCGGTCCGCCTGCCCCCCGAGGCGGCCGTCCCGCTCGCCTCCTACCCCCTGGATTCCCTGCCCGCCCGGCCCGAGGAGCTTTTCCTCGGCCTGCGCCTGGCGCACGGAGCGGGGGACGCGGAGAACCAGGCGTTCCTCTGCCCGCCCAAGGGCTGCGAGCTGCAGGACCCCGGGCTGCGGGCCATGGTGCAGGAGCGCCGGCGGGAGGGCGCAGGTGGAGCTGTCCTGCGACCGGCCGGCCTTCTACGTGCACCTGGAAGCCCCCGGCCTGGCGGGCAGGTTCACGGACTCCTGCTTCACCCTGCTGCCCGGCCGCCCGCGCGTCGTGGAATTCCTGCCCGCCCCCGGCACGCCGGGCAGCGGTCCGGACGGCGCGGCAGGAGGCGAGCCTTCGGCTGCGCAGGCCCTGGGGCGCGTCTTGCTGGTCCGGCATTTGCGCGGCACCTACCGCTAGGAGGGCACGGGCGTGAGCGGCTACAGGTTTCCAATCGACTTCCTCTGGGGGGCGGCCACCTCGGCCTACCAGATCGAAGGGGGGGCGCAGGAACGCGGGCAGACGATTTGGGACCGCTTCTGCGAGGCCCCCGGCAAGATCCTGGGCGGGCACACGGGCCAAACGGCCTGTGATCACTACCATCGTTGGCGCGAGGACGTGGCACTGATGCGGGAGCTGGGCCTGCGCTCCTACCGCTTTTCGATCGCCTGGGCCCGCGTGCTGCCCGAGGGCAGCGGGCGGGTCAGCGCCGCGGGCCTGGACTTCTACCGGCGCCTGGCCGACGAGTTGAGCGAGGCCGGCATCGCCCCCCTGGCCACCCTATACCACTGGGACCTGCCCCAGGCCCTGCAGGAGCACGGCGGTTGGGAGGATCGGGACACGGCGCGGCGCTTCGCCGACTACGCCGCGCTCCTGTTCGATCAGCTGGGGGATCGCGTGCGGCACTGGATCACCCTCAACGAGCCTTACGTGGCCGCCCACCTGGGCTACCGCACCGGCGAGCACGCCCCGGGTTTCCGGGATGAAGCCAAAGCCGTCCAGGTCGCCCACCACCTGCTGCTGGCCCACGCCTGGGCAGTGCAGGCCTACCGCCAGATGGCCGCAGGCGGCGGGCAGATCGGCGGCCGAATAGGCATCAGCCTGGACCTGCCCTGGGTCCAGCCGGCAACCGAGCACCCCGACGACCGGGCCGCCGCCCAGCGGTACGACACCTACCATAACCGCTGGTTCCTGGACCCGGTGTTCCGCGGCCGCTACCCCGAGGAGCTCTTCTCGCACTTCCGGCGCAGCCATGGGTCACCGCGGGTGCAGGCGGGCGATCTGGAAGCCTTCGCGGCCGCGCGCGTGGATTTCCTGGGGGTGAACTACTACTTCCGCCAGCTGGCCCGCCGGCCGGCGGACCCGGGGCAGCTGTTCGAGGTGATCCAGCCCGACTACCCCGGCGCCCGCTTCACCTCCATGGGCTGGGAGATCTGGCCCGAGGGCCTGTACGAGGAGCTGCGGTACCTGGACCGGGAATACGGGCAACCGGCGATGATCGTGACCGAAAACGGCGCCGCCTTCGCCGACCAGCCCGGCGCCGACGGCCGGGTCGACGACCGGGAGCGGGTGGAGTACCTGAGCGCGCATCTGCAGGCCGCCGGCGGGCCCTGGCCGCCGGGGTGCGCCTCCAGGGCTACCAGGTCTGGTCCCTGCTGGACAACTTCGAGTGGGCCTTCGGCTACGACCGGCGCTTCGGCCTGGTGCACGTGGACTTCGCCACGCAGAAGCGCACGCCCAAGTCCAGCGCCCTCTGGTACCGGCGGGTCATCGAGCGGGGCGGGGTGTAGGGCGCGCGCCCCTCGCGCAGGGCGCCGCTCGGGCGGGCTTACGCGCGCTGCTGGGGTGGGCTGTTCACCCCGCGCGGCGTCAGCTCCGGGGCTCTTTCAGCCTGCCTTGCTTGTTTACCCTACAAACCTTGAAATCGCTAAAAATGTAGGGTAAAATGAGCTCCATGTCCGACCTCCATGATGTTTTATCCGAGAGCACAAGATATCTTCTCGCGGAGAAGCTGAGGGTCGTTTCCAGGCTGGCACTTCTTCCGAAAGGCACGATCAAGCATAAAAGAAATCGGAGGCGGTCTTTACTATTACCTGAGCTATCGCCAAGGAAAAAAGATACTCGACAAGTATCTCGGTACTGCCCTTCCAGCAGATCTGCAAAGCAGAGCTGGAGGAACGTAAACAGCTGTTACAGCGACTCAAGGAAATCAGATCCGGTCTTCAATCCCTCCGCCAACCTTCAGAAGCGGCATCCGACTTGAGCGCGGCTATCATCGAAATCCTCAGCGCCTTTTCCAAGGAGGGACTCTGGGAATCCGGACTGGAGATAATTGGCAGCTGGTGCTTCCTTCTCTACCAGAAGTATCTACCGCTCGAGCAATACCCCCTTCGTACTCAGGATATTGATCTCCTGATTCCTCTTCCTTACAAGGGCAAGCCGCATGACCTCCCACTCATGCTGAAAAAACTGGGATTTTCAGAAGAAATTCATCCGGACGGATCCAGTTTGTTCTCAGGCGGCGGCCTGCGCATCGAGTTCATATCACCGAAACGAGGCAGGACCGAGGCCTCGGCCGCGCGGCTCCCGAGCCTGAAAGTTACCCCGCAGCTTCTTCGCTACACAGACCTATTGACGAGCCAGACCATGATTCTGTCTATCGCCCAAGGAGTGCGGGCCCGCCTTCCGTCCCCTGCCGCCTTCCTGCTGCATAAGCTGATCATCGCCTCGCTATGGCAGCGCTCGGAGAAACAGGTCAAGGACCTCCGGCAGGCAGTCGCTACTGCCAGATTCGTGCTGCAAAATCCCGAACAGCGCCAACAGGTGCTCGCGCTCTGGTCCGGCCTGCTGCCCGGCTGGCGGAAGAAGGCCGCTGCCTCCTTGCGGCAAGCTCGCAAGCAAATGCCGCTGGAGGCTGGAGTAGTCGATAGCCTCATCGGAATTCCTGGCATAACCCTTAACCTACAAACTAGCGATAGTGCTGTCTTTGTAGGGTAATGAGGCGTCTGCAGCCGGTACAGGGTTTCCCCGGCCGGGTCGACGAGCAGGACCCCTTCGCGGTCCCGGTAATCCTCCAGGCGGATGCCGGCCGGGTCCAGGTAGCCCAGGTTCAGCTTCCGGCAGAGCTCTTCCGGCAGCCCCGTGGCCAGCACCACCTCGATGCGCGGCCTCTCCACCCCGTCCTGGTAGCTGCCCGCCCCCTTCACGTGCGTGGAGTGCGCCAGCACCGCCCAGGGCAGGCCGCGGAAGCGATCCCACTGCCGCAGGAAGTAGTCGCGCACGTGGTAGCCGACCCGCTCGATCAGCTCGCCCCAGGTGCGGCTGACCTCGCGCAGGTGCGGGGCGTAGATGATCAGGCGGCCCCCCTCGGCGACCACCGGCTCCAGCTTGTACATGACCTTTCCGCCCACCCACAGCTCGTCGTACATGCGCGGGGCCACGCCCAGAACGGTGCGGCAAGCCCGCGGCAGGGTGCGCACGTGCAGCGCGGCGGCCAGGTCCGCGGCCCGCGACCAGGCCTCCTCCACCGGGCCGGCATACAGGCCGGCCAGGCCTCCCCCTTCGGCGACCACGGCGCTTACCCCCAACCGCGGCACGGGGAGCAAGGCCGCGGCACGATCCAGGAGGCGGCGCACGGCGGTGTCCTTGCGGCCGATGGTCTCCCGGCAGGTGATCACGGCCCCAAGCCAGTGTGTGAAGTGCAGGAACGACCCGCCGGAGATGCCCGGGAACAGGTACTTGTTGCCGCCGGAGTAGCCGGCGACCTCATGGGGGAACACCGGGCCGAGCAGGACCAGCAGGTCGTAGTCGAACACCGCCCGGTTGATATCCACGTTCACCGGCTCCCGGAACAGCCCGCCGGTCAGGGTTTCGACCTCGCTCTCCCCGATCACCCCCAGGGAAGTCAGGGTGCCGGGCAGGTCCCAGCGGTGGCAGAGAAAGCGGGGAACGGGGGAACAGCCGCTCCCGCTCCCCCGCGGGCAGGCCGTACAGCCCCAGGACCTCGGCCTCGCTCATCACCGGGTGCGAGCCAAGGGCGACCATGAAGTCCAGCCGCGCGGCCGGCCCGCCGAGGACCCGGCCGAGGGCGCGGACAAAAACGGGCAGCGGGCAGGTGCGGGTCCCGTCGGGGGTGACGACCAGCACCTTCCGGCCGCGGATTTCCTCTTCCGGCAGGCCCTCTCGTAGTACCTGCTCCACCTCCGCGGGCCCCGGCGGCTCCCGCCAGCTCTCGCCGTGTACGCTCATGCCTGGTTCCTGGCCCCGATGTATCTTCATTCGGCTTGGTTGGCCAGGGCAATGCGGCTATAATGGTGGGCATGACCGAGTTGCTGGCCCAGACCGATGCCTACCTGCGCGAGTTCGACGCGGTGGTTACCGAAGCGGACCCGGCCGAACGCGCCGTGGCCCTGGACCGAACGGCTTTCTACCCCGGCGGCGGCGGGCAGCCGCACGACCTGGGGATGCTGGCCGGGCTCCCGATCCAAAAGGTGCAGCGCAGGGGTGAATCAATCTGGCACATCCTGGAGGCAGAGCCGCCCGCGGCGGGAACCGCCGTGCACGGGGTGCTGGACTGGGAGCGGCGCTACGCCCTGATGCGCACCCACACCGCTTTCCACATCCTGTGCGGCGTGGTCTGGCGCGACTACCAGGCCCAGGTCACCGGCGGAAACATGGAACCGCTGAAGGGGCGCATGGACTTCGAGTTCGAGACCCTGCACGGGGACCTGGTGGCCGAGATCGAGGCCAAGCTGAACGCCGAGGTGGCTGCCGCCCGCGCGGTGCGCGTGCGCCACCTGCCCCGCGAGGAGGCCTTCCGCATTCCCGACCTGATCCGCACCAAGATCAACCTGCTGCCCGAGGGTATCACGATCGTGCGCACCGTGGAGATCGAGGGCCTGGACCTGCAGGCCGACGGGGGCACCCACGTGGCCAACACCCGGGAGGTGGGAGCGGTGCGGGTGGCCGGCTACAAGAGCAAGGGCCGCATCAACAAGCGCATCGAGCTGGAGCTGGACTAAACGGGGCGCCTGGCACGAGGCAAACCCTGCCTGCTGAGGCTTACTGCGTGGGCGCGGCCTCGCCTCGTGCCAGGCGATCCATCCACTCCACCGATGCCTCGAACCCGGCCTGCCGGATCCCCTTGTGCGCCACTCCCTCGTAGGCGATGTAGCGCACCGGGCTGCCCGCCTTGCGCAGGGCATCCAGGAACTGAAGCTGAGTCGCCGAGCTCACGATGAAGTCCGTGGCTCCTTGAAGCAGGAGGGCAGGGAAGTCCGTGCCCGCCCAGCCCCGAACGGTTCTCCGCGAGCCGCTCGGCGAGAAAGGGATAGGAGACCGCGAGCCGATTCCCGTAGAGCTCGCGATGGAATTCCGGCCGATACAGCTTCAACCCATCGAAGCCGTAGTAAGTCTGGAACTGGTCCACGCACAGCTGAGTCACATCCTGCACCAGCGACTTCGCGAACCGTTCCTGCAGGTACAACGAGGGATCGATCTCGGCGAGCCCGTACATCACGGAATAGGTGTAGAAAATGAACGGCGCGTAAGCGGGCCCTTCGCGCAGCAATACCTCGACATCCGTGGTCGCCCCGAATCCGATCACGCCGGCCAGGGACAGCTCGGGTGAGTAGGAACGCTGGAGATCGGCAGCGGCAAAGGCCGCATGACCGCCCTGGGAATAGCCGGCGACGAAAGCCTTCGCCAGCGGCCGCACCGGATGGGCGGCGGTCTTGAAGTACTGGAAGACGGCGCGGATGCCGTCGAGCATGGCGTGAGCCTCGGCGAACTTGCTGAAGTAACGCTGCGGCCGGTCGGGATCGTTGAACCCGAGGTAGTCCGGGAACAGCACGATGAAGCCCTGCGCGGCGTAGGCGAGCATGTTGGCCCGGTAATTGCCGAAGTGCCTGACCTCCCATTGCTCCAGGGAAGGCGCGCAAGCATCGCCGATACCCGTGGTGCCCGCTCCGAAAACCAGCAGGGGCCTATCGCTGGGTTCGCTATAGCGCGGCACGAAGAGCTCGGCGGTGATTACCGCGCTCGTGCCGTCGAAATCGGCGCTGAGGTAGCGGACGCGGTAGGTATCGACCGCGAACCGGGGCGTCGGCAGCCTGGCGTACGCCTCGAACAGCGCCTTTTGGAGTACGTCAATCTCCGCCGTGGGAAACGATCCGATGAATACCGAGGTGAGAACGCTCCCGGGAGCGGTCTGGCCGCCCGCCAGAGAAGCCGCCCCGAGCGCGAGGATCAGAACTATTGCGCCACAACGCCTCATCGCAGACCTCCGCAGCGGGCCGGATCCTATTGAATATCGGCGCTCTCGTGAAGTCAAGCAACCAGGCGCATTGACAAACCCTCGCGGCCCATGACCCAATGCGGCATGCCCTACACCGCCCCGAAGATCGTCGTGACCCCGCCCGGGCCCAAGGCCCGGGAATGGATCCGCAAGGACACCCGGATGCTCTCCCCCTCCCTGAGCCGCAGCTCGCCGCTGGTGGGGGTGAAAGGCGAAGGGGTGTACGTGGAGGACGCGGACGGCAACGTGTTCCTGGACTTCGGTTCGGGCATCGCCGTGAACTCCCTGGGCCACCGCCACCCCGAGGTGATCGCGGCCATCAAGGCCCAGTTGGACCGGCTGGTGTTCCTGAACAGCCTGGACTACTACACCACACCGCAGATCGAATACGCGGAGATGATCTTCCGGGTCACCCCGGGGGACTTCCCCAAGCGCGTGTTCTACACCAACTCCGGAAGCGAGGCCATCGACACGGCCATCAAGATGGCCAAGTGGCACACCCGCCGGCCCTACGGGATCGGCTTCATCAACGGCTTTCACGGCCGGACCATGGGCGCGGTGAGCTTCACCACCACCGGCGTGTCGGCCCGGCGCGGCTTCGCCCCCATGTACCCGATCGGGCATTTCGTGCCCTACCCCTACTGCTACCGCTGCCTGTTCAACCGCGAGTACCCTTCCTGCGACCTGCATTGCCTGAGCTACTTGAGCGACATCACGCTGAAGAAGATCACCCCGCCCGACGAGGTGGCCTTCCTGCTGGTGGAGGCCGTGCAGGGGGCGGGCGGCTATATCGTGCCGCCCAAGGAGTTCCTGCCGCGCCTGGCGGCCATCGCCAAACAGCACGGCATCGTGCTGATCGTGGACGAGGTGCAGAGCGGCTTCGGCCGCACGGGCAAGATGTGGGCCTGCGAGCATTCCGGCGTGGCCCCGGACATCCTGGCCATCTCCAAGGCCTTCGCCCACGGGCTTCCCGCCGGGGCCACCGTGGCCCGCGCCGAGGTGATGAATTGGGACGAGGGGGCGCACGAGGGCACGCTCAACGGCGGGCCGGTCATCCTGGAAGCGGCCAAGGCCGTGCTGCGCGTGTTCGAGCAGGAGCAGCTGGTGGAGAAGTCCCGGGTGCAGGGCGAGTACCTGAAAGGCCAGCTTCTGGGACTGCAGAAGCGGTACCCGCTGATCGGGGACGTGCGCGGCCTGGGGCTGATGGTGGGCATCGAGCTGGTGGCCGACGCCAAGAAAACTCCCGCGAAGGACAAGCGCAATCAGCTGCTGGAGGAGGCCTTCAAGAAGGGCCTGCTGCTGCTGGGAGCCGGGGAGTCCTCCATCCGCCTGGCCCCGCCCCTGGTGATCACCCAGGCGCAGATCGACCAGGGCCTGTCAATAATAGAGGACTGCCTCAAGCTGCTGAGCTGAGCCGGCGCAACCCGATGCACTACTCGAGCGTTTTCGGGGCCAGGTCCCCGAGGGAGGACTCCAGGGAGTCCTGTTTCTTGTGCCCCTCAACCTTCCGTCCCGGAAGCGGCGTGTCGAACTGATAGGCCGGGTCGGTCTGCTGCCTCTTCCAGGTCTGGCGCATCTCCCGCCAGGCCCCGATCAGGGTGCGCGGCTTGGGCAGGTCGAAGGCGATGGTCCGGTAGAGGTCCCTTCAGGTTGTAGCAGGGCACGGCGGCGAACATGTGGTGCTCGGTGTGCCAGTTCATGCGCCAGTAGAGGAACTGGGTGAAGGGGTCCAGGGTGATCGAGCGGACGCACAGCCGGAAGTCGGCGACGTTGTCCCGTCAAGCCCGTGTGCATGGGCGACGCCGACGAAGTAGCGCAGCCAGTTGGCGATGAAAGGCGCGAAAGTGACCAGGAGCGGCAGCGGCCAGAGCCGGAAGATCACGGAGACCGCGATCAGCGCGATGTGGAACAGCAGGGTCAGCCGGGCCCAGGCGATGGACTTCTTGCGGAGCCTCCGGCTGATCGGCGTACACGTCCTCCAGCCACTGCTTCTTGTACCCGCCCGTGAAGGCCGTCTTCACCGCCCCCCCGATGTTCTGCACCAGCGGGTAGGAGTACGGCTCGCCCCGCGCCCCGACCAGGTTGAGGGTGAACAGCTGCAGCAGGAGCAGCACGTGCAACGACGGGTTGGTCGGCAGCACGACCTCCCGGTCCCCCCGGGGGTGGAGCGTGTACAGGTGATGATAGGTGTGGCTCATCTTGTAGTCGTGGAAGTTGATCCAGGAGATGAGGCTGAAGAAGCGCACGAACAGGCCGTTGAGCCATTTCGTTTCGAACACGGTGCCGTGGGCCAGCTCGTGGGTGGCCAGGCCCCCGACGAACGAATAGATCGTGCCGTGGGCGAAAAGGCCCAGGGCGAAGCCGACCCAAACCCTCGCGTTGAAGAAATACCAGGTCGCCGCCGCAGTGATCCCCAGCAGGACCAGGTGCCCGAAGGTCTGGAAGGCGCCGCGCGAGTCGCTGCGGCGGGTGAACTCCTTGAGTTTGGCCGGCTCGACCGGGGATCGGTACCAGGTGATGCGCAGGTTCTTGCGGACCTGCTCCATCGGCTCGTGCTCAACAGCCATCCGCTCACCTCCTGGTTTCACTGTAACCCGCGGCGCCCCAGCCTGACAACAGCTGTGCTATACTCGCTGAGCGGGAGCAGCGCTTGAAGAAATACGTCGTGCTGGCCGGCAACATCGGAGCAGGCAAGACCACCTTGGTCGAGCTGATGTGCAAACATCTGGGCTGGAGACCCTACTTCGAGCCGGTGGCCGAAAACCCCTACCTGGTGGACTTCTACAAGGACATGGGCAGCTGGGCCTTCCACTCCCAGGTCTTCTTCCTGACTCACCGCGTGCGCTCCCACCGGGCCCTGATGGACGACCCCTACTCGGTGGTCCAGGACCGCTGCCTGTACGAGGACGCCGAAGTCTTCGCGCGCAACCTCTACCGCCAGGGCCACATCAGCGAACGCGACTGGCAGACCTACCAGGGGCTGTATCGCACCTTCACCACCCTCCTGCCGCCGCCGGACCTGGTGGTCTACCTGCGGGCATCGGTGCCGACCCTGCGCCGCCGGATCGCCCAGCGCGGCCGCGGCTTCGAGTCGGGCATCAGCGAGGAGTACCTCAGGCAGCTCAATGCCCTCTACGAGGAATGGATCGCCGGCTTCTCCCTGGCCCCGGTGCTCAGCGTCCCTTCCGACCGCCTGGACTTCGTGCAGGAAAAGAAGGACTTGCGAAAGATCGTGACCATCGTGGAAGAGCGCCTGCGAGGCGACCAGGGGCTGCTGTTCGACTGAGGCGGGGGCTGCCCCGGAGCGGCGCCCTGCAGCCTACCAGGGCAGGGCCTGCACCTCGGCCGGGGAAACCTGGCGGCCGACCGAACGGCGGGCATAGGCCAGGTTGGCCCTGGAACCCAGCAGGATGCAGCCGGCCAGCTTGCCATCCCGGAACACCCATTTTTCGTAGCGTTCCCCCGGCTCATCCTGCCGCTGAAACACCTGATACCCCGGTTCGTCCAGCAGGTTGACCTCACCGATGCTGGTCAGCTCGATGCCGGCCACCTTGAGCGTGTTCTGGGGAATGGTCTGCCGATAGGCCAGCGCTTCCCCCGCTCCGAGCAGGTTGTGGGCCACTACGGGGGCGTGATCCAGGGCAGCGGGGATGATCCCCCACACCACGCCCTGGAACTCGACCAGGTCCCCGGCCACGTAGATATCCGGGTCGCTGGAACGCAGGTGCTCGTCGACCACCACCCCCCGGTTCACCGCCAGCCCCGCTTCCCTGGCCAACTCTACCCGGGGCCGGATCCCCGCGGAAACGAGCACGGTCTGCGCCGGCAGCTCCCGCCCGTCGGCCAGACGCACCCCCTCCACCCGGCCGCTGCCCAGAAAAGAGGAAATGCTCTTCCCCGTAAGGACCTCGCAAGGCCACTTCTCCACCAGGCGCTTCAGCATCCGGGCGCCCGTGGCGTCCAGCTGGCGCGCGAGCAGGCGCTCGGCCTGCTCGATGATCGCGAGCCTTTCCAACGCCGGGGAACGCAGGTGGAACGCCGCCTCCAGCCCCAGCAGGCCCCCGCCGACCACCACCAGCCCGCGGACACCGGCCTGCAGGTAGCGGCGCAGCGCGTCAGCATCCCCGTACTCCCGGATGGTGAAGATCCCCTCCAGCCCGATATTGCGGATCGGCGGGCAGGCGCTGTCGGCCCCCAGGCAGAGCACCAGTTTGTCGTAAGCCTCTTCGAGGCCATCCTGCAGCACGATGCGCTTGGCGGGCCGGTCCAGGCGCGCGACCTCCCGGCTCTTGTGCACCCGGATGCGGCGCTGCTCGTACCACTCGGGCTGATACATCCTGAGGTCGGAGGGTTCCAGGCGGGAGCGGAAGATCTCCGGCAGCCGGATGCGGGAATAAAGCTCGTAGGGCTCCTTGGTGTAGATGTCGATGCGCAGGCGATCGGGGTCCGCCTCCAGGCGCCGCAGCGCCGCCGCGACGCTGACCCCGGCGATCCCGTTCCCGATGATGAGCACCTTCATGGGGATATCTTACCCTTGAGCCCCGATCAGCACCACCCGCCCGGGGCGCTCGCGGCGCACTTCCAGCCGGGCGGGGGGAGCCACGCCGGCCAGAAGCGCCTCCAGCTCCTCCGGCAGGAAGCCTCGGCGGATGGACAGCAGGCCGTCGGAAGCGGCGAAGCTGCCGTGCAGAAACACTCCGGCAAACAGCGCGTACCAGAAGTAGGAGGCGCGCGAGCGCAGCAGGTCGGTGATGACCAGAAGGCGCCGGGCGCGGGCCAGCATGGCGGCCACCGTAGGGGCGATGCGCTCGTCCTCCAGGTGATGCAGGAAGTGGTTGGCGAACACGTAGTCGAAGCTGCCCAGAGCCTCCAGCTCGGAGGCGGAGCCCAGGTGAACCTGGATCCGGGTGACACCGGAGCAGCGTCGCCGGGCGTAGGCCTCGGCGCGCGGGTCATGGTCCAGGCAGGTGATGCTCAAGGACGGCTCCCGCCGGGCCAGCCACAGCGCCAGGTCGGCCCCGCCGCAGCCCACGTCCAGCAGGGTGCAGGGCCCCGGCCGGCGGCGGATGTCGTCCAGCACCGTGCGGGCCAGCAGAGGCCGCGCCCCGGTGAGCAGGCGGTTGATCCAGGCCATCTGAGCCAGCGTGCGCTCCAGGCGCACCGGGTCGCTGTCCGGCAGGTCCATCCACTCCGGCCCCCGGGAGCGGACCGGCTGCCAGATGCTCAAGGCAGCTTCTCGAACAGGGCGCTCTCCACGGTCAGCCCGGGGCCGAAGGCCGCGGCGAACGTCCGGCCCCGCGCCTCCGCGGCCAGCAGCAGCTCCAGCACGAACAGGATGGTCGCGGAGCTCATGTTCCCGTAATCGCGCAGCACCCGGTAGGAGGCCCACAGGTCCTCGGGCCCCAGGCCCAGGGTGGCCGCGGCCCGATCCAGGATGGCCCGGCCCCCGGGGTGGATGGCCCACAGGGCCACATCCCCGCGGGCGAGCCCCGCCTCGGCCAGCAGGTCCTCCAGGATGGCCCCGATGTTGCGCTGGATCAGGCGCGGCACGTAGGCCGACAGGCGCATGTCGAAGGCCACGGTGCCCAGGCGCCAGGCCATGTCCTGCTCGCTCTCGGGGATGGTGCGGGTGGCGAAGCGCTCCAGGCGGAACACGCTGCCCCCCGCCTCGCCGCGCTGCGCGGACACCAGCGCCGCGCCGGCCCCGTCGGCGAACAGGGAGTTGGCCACCATCACCTCCCGGTCCGGCTTGAGCTGCAGATGGACGCTGCAAAGCTCCAGCACGACCACCAGCACCCTGGCCTCGGGATGCGAGCGGCAGATGTCCGCGGCCAGCTTGAGCGCCGGCAGCGCCGCGAAACAGCCCATGAAGCCCAGGTGGAAGCGGTGCAGGCCGGGGGAAAGACCCAGGCTCTTCTGCAAGTGAAAGTCGAAGCCGGGGGCCGAGAAACCGGTGCAGCTCACGGTGATCAGGTGGCTGATGCGCGAGGGATCCAGGCGGGGCAGGCCGGCCAGCAGCTTCTCGGCCACGCGCAGGCTCAGGCTGTTCGCCTCGCGGATGAACAGCTCGTTGCGCTTTTCCACCGCCGGCTCCGGCCGCAGGTCCGCGCTCGGGGGGTAGAAGGTGAACTCGGAAGGGTCCTTGCCGTAGTCCCCGATCACCGTGTGCCGCTTCTCGATGCCCGTGTCCTTGTACAGGCGCTCGATGAAGCGCCGGGTGGGCTCGTCGTAGAACGGCAGCTCCAGGAGGAAGCGGCGGGCGAACTCCTGGGTATAGGCGTGCTCCGGCACGGCGGTGGCGATCGCCTGCAGGTAAACGGGCCGCTCGGCGCTGTCGGTTGACATAGAATGCATGAATAACTTAGCGTTGTACCCGATAAAAGGCAATCGGGCGAACCCGAGCATGCGAGTATTCACGGAGCGCCTGGCGGACTTCGACCTGCGCCGGCCGGCCAGCAAGCGCGACTACAACCGGCGAGTGTTCCGGGCCGTGGCGCCCCGTTACGGGGTGATCACCCGCCTGCTGTCCTTCGGCATGGACGCCCTGTGGAAGCGCGCGCTGGTGGCCCGGCTGCCGCGCGGACCCCGCGCCGGCCTGCCCCCCGCCGCGCGCCCGCCCCGGCCGTGCCGCCGGCGCGATCCCCCGGGCGCTGGACCTGGCCTGCGGCACGGGGGACATCAGCCTGCTGCTGGCCCGCCGCTTCCCCGCGGGTCGGGTCGAAGGCCTGGACCTGAGCCCGGCCATGCTCGCCCGGGCCCGGCGCCGGCGCGGCGCCGGCAGGGTGAGTTTCCGTCTCGGCGACCTGAGCCGCCTGCCCTACCCGGCGGAGAGTTTCCACCTGGTGACCGGCGGCTACGCGCTGCGCAACGCCCCAGATTTACGAAAGTGCCTGCGGGAAGTGTTCCGGGTGCTGAACAGCGGCGGCACGGCCGCCTTCCTGGACTTCAACCGCTCCCCCGTGCCCTGGCTGGGCAGGCTGCAGGTCTGGCTGCTGACCGTGTGGGGAGGCCTTTGGGGCTTGCTGCTGCACGGCAATCCCGAGGTCTACGCCTACATCGCCGAGACGCTGGCTTTGTTTCCCGACCGCGCGGGCTTCGAGCAGCTGCTCCGGGAGCTGGGCTTCCGGCGCGTTCACTCGCGCCTACCTCCCGGAGGGTTCGTGAGCCTGACTTACGCCGGGAAGCCGTAACCGGCTTTCCCGGGCCAGCACGCCGGCCAGGGTGGAGTACGGCACGTTCACCATGGTGAAATGCCCCACCAGCGCCCGGGAAAGCGGCGGGCGGGTCAGCACTTGCACCAGCAGGTTGCGCAAGGCGCGCGGCGCGGGGGAACGCAGCGTGCCTACGCCCATGAACAGGCGCGAGCGGCGCGCCGCGGCCCGGAAACCCGCGCGCCGGTAGGGCTCGTAAAGGCCCAACAGCTCCTCCAGGGGCTCCCCGCCGCGCAGGCAGCGCTCCAGCAGGCAGGCCAACAGGCGGGCGTCGGCGAAGCCCGTGTTCATGCCCTGCCCCCCGATGGGCGGCATGGTGTGGGCCGCGTCCCCGCAGAAGACCACCCTGCCGACCCGGAAATGCTCCAGCTCGGAGCGCTCCGGGCGGAAGGCGCTGGCCCAGACCCTACCTGAGGGGTCCAGGCATTGGCGGGTGCGCTCGCGCACCCGGGCCTCCACCTCCTCGAACGACGGCTCCGGCTCCCCGCCCTCGGTCGCCTGCACGATCCAGCGGCGCAGGCCGCCGGCCATCGGAAAGGACTCCACGGAACCTTGCCGGGTGAAGTACAGGTGGGCCACCGGGCCCAGGCCGCTCTCATCCGCGTAGTCGGCCATGCGGAAGGCCACCGGAAAGCGGCGCACGCGCCGGCGCAGACCCAGGCACCCGGCCGTGGGGCCGCCGGCCCCGCCGCAGGCGCACAGCAGGGGGGCCCGCAGGTCGATCTGCTCGCCCGCCAGCCCGCGGGCCCGCACCGTGACCGAGGAACTCTCCTGTTTCACCCCCACCGCCTCAAAGCCCGCCCGCAGCTCCACCGCGGGGTGGCGGCCCAGGGCTTCCAGGAGCAGGGCTTCCGTGTCGAGCTGCGGCAGGGACAGAATGAAGGGGAAGGCGGCCCCGGGTCCCCCCAGCTCCAGGCTGGCCAGCAGGCCGGAGTCGGCGTGCACTGAGGCGCTGCGGACCTTGACCCCCCGCGCCAGGAACCGGGCAGCCAGGCCCAGCTCGGTCAGGACCTCCAGGGAGGTCGGAGTGATGCCGATGGCCCTGGAGCCGGGGCCGCGCCGGGTGCGCTTTTCCAGGACGATCGTAGAGATGCCCGCCCGGCCGAGGAAGTTGGCCAGCAGCAGCCCGACAGGGCCGGCCCCGACGATCAGGACCTCGGCATCAGCGGCCGGCACCCTCGAGCCTACTTCCCGGGCATGGCGGAGGCGAGCACGGAGGTGCCCAGCAGGCTCAGCGCCACGTTGCAGGCCAGCCCCGCCGCCGACAGGGCCAGGGCCACCACCAGCGGGGCGGCGCCGTCCACCCCCCACAGCCAGACCACCAGGGGAAGGGCCAGGGCGAAGAGGAAATACAGCAGGCCGAAGAGGATCTTCTTCTTCAATATTTCCGAGCGGCCCACGGAACGGAAGCGGACGATGCCGTCCTTCACGCCCAGCAGGAAGGCGGCGATGACCAGCAGGGGCAGGAACAGGGTCATGAGCCGGCCGGCGCACAGGAACAGCTCCGCCGCCCTGCCGGTGAAGGCCAGGCCGACGATGAAGATCACGATCAGGGACACCACGAAAGCGGTGGGGAAGTGCACGGCGATCGGGTGCAGGTCCAGGGCGAGGGCGCGGCGCCGCTGCTCGGAGAGGGGATCCTCCCAGGGCTCGAAGGCCTTGGCGGCCACCCCGCAGGCGGGACATTTGTCCTTGAGCCTGCCCTCCGGCATGACGTACCCGCAGATTTTGCAGCGCACCAACTTGGCCACGGTGAGCACCTCCTCCAACGGGCGATTGTGCCAATGATAATAGGGCAACTTCGCAGGCGCAAGGCGCGCAAGCTACGCGGGTCCCAGCATGTCCCCCATCATCGAGGCCGACCGCCACCACTCGTAGTACTTGGTCTGCAGGTCCTGCAGCGAGGGGAACGGGTAGAAGGCGAGCTCCCGCGCGTCGCCCACGTACACCCCGCTCTCCACCGAGCGGTACGGGAAGGACTGGGGGTGGTTGCGGTCCACGGTCTTGGTGCCCTTGCCCGGGTTGCGCTTGAGCTCGACCAGGCAGTCCCGCAGGTGCTCGATGGCGTGGTAGGGCAGGTCGTGGATGGAGGCGCGCTCCGGGTCCACGGCCAGCTCTCCCAGGCGCAGGTCCACGAAGCAGAGCCTGGGCAGGCGCATCGGCAGGCCGGGCGCGGTGATGTGCCGGACGAACTCCGCCGGGTCCTTGTCGCTGACGATGCGGGGATGCACCGGGCAGAGCTCCTGGTACAGGTAGTACGGCCGCCCGAGCTTCGGCGGCTGGCCGCCTCGCTGCAGACTCAAGACCCGGCCGTCGGGGGTGACCATGTGCAGGTCGCGCAGGGTGGCCAGGGGCACCTGCTCCAGCACGCGGTAGATCGAGAGGTACACCGAGTGCTTCGGCTCGCCGCTGGGGTGCGGGACGCAGCGGCGCTCGGCCTCTTTCAGGTCGAACACATCGGATTTGGCCAGCCCCTCGACCAGGAAGAACATCGCCTGGCCGAGGGTGCGTTTTTGGGTCCCGACCGCCAGGTAGTTGCCGAACTCCTCGGGGGCCAGCATGGAGGCGATCAGGGCTTCGGGGATCAGCGAGAGGTACAGGTACATGGTCATAATGTACTAATCCCTGACGCCTGTCATCAACGTAGGGGAGGCTCCTCCAGCGGGCCGGAGGCGGCGGCCAGCTCCAGCTCCTGGATGGCCGCGGTCACCTCCCGCGGGCTGCCCGCCTCGATGATCCGCCGGCGCAGCTCGGGGGTGGAGGCCAGGCGGGCGATGGCGGCCAGGGTGCGCACGTGGCGCTGGAAGCTCCCCTTGGGAATCACCAGCAGCACGATCAGGTGGGCGGGCTTTGCGTCCAGGGAGGCGAAGGGCACACCGGTCGGGGAGATGCCGAGGCAGGCGATGATGTCGCTCACGCAGTCCACCGCCCCGTGGGGCACCGCCAAACCCTGCTCCAGGCCCGTGGACAGGGAGCGCTCCCGGGCGGTGACCGCGGCCAGCACCTCGCCCCGGTCGGTCAGGCGGATCTCGTGGGCGGCGATCAGCCGGTCGACCAGCACCTCGATGGCCTCCCACTTGTCGGCCGCCTCCATCCCGAGCTGGATGAGGTCCTCCTGGATCAGCTCCGAAAGCAGCACTCTGCCTCCCTCACCCGCCTCGCGCGGAATGCTTCTTCTTCAGGCGCTTCAGGCGGAAGATATCCTCGCGCTCCCGCTGGTCGAGCACCGCCCGGATGTAATCCACTTCGCTCTGCAGCGCCGGCAGCAGGCGCTGCTCCAGCGCGTTGACCCGCCGCGTGGTCTTGCGGATCTCCTCGGCCAGGCGGCGCATCTTGCGGTCCAGGGGGGCGACCTTGATCAGGCTTTCCAGGGCTTCCTCGAAGCGCTCCGTGGCGTCCTCGATGCGGGCGCTGGCCCCGATCGCGCTGTAGCGGTGCCCTCCTGCCGGGCGGGCGTGGTAGTCGCTGGAGACCTGGCTCACCCGGATGCCCCAGATGTTCTTCTCCTCCAGCTCCACCTCCACGGCCCGCCGCGCGGCCAGGGCCACCGAGGCCACGGCCTCCCGGCCGTCCAGGGCCAGGCAGCGCATCAGGGACTGCACGGCCGCCGAGAGCGTCCGGGACATCGCCTCCCGCTCGGTCATGAATCTCTTGAGCTCGGAGATGAACTCGCGCACCAGGGCCTCCCGCTTGCCCTTCAGCAGGTCCACGCCCTGCAGGGCCAGGCGGATCTGGGCGCGGCGGGTGAGCAGCTCGGTGCGGGTCGGGCTGGCCTGCTCCATTTCAATAGTACGGCGTCTTCACGCCGTCCCCCACCAGCTCCGTGAAGTAGCGGCTGATCAGGTCCTTGTTGATGCGCCGATACTCCGCGGGCGGGATCACCGACAGGGTGCGCCAGCCCAGGTCCAGGGTCTCGTCGATGCTGCGCTCCTCCGGGCCCTGGTGGATGAGCTGGCGCTCGAATCCTTCCGCGAAGGACAGGTACTTGCGGTCAAGCTCGCTCAGGGCCTCCTCGCCGACGATGGCCAGCAGGCGCCGGATGTCCTGGCCTTCCGCGTAGCAGGCGTACAGCTGGTTGGCCAGCTGGCGGTGGTCCTCCCGGGTCGTCGACGGCCCGATGCCGTTGTTCATCAGCCGGGACAGGGAGCGCAGCACGTCGATCGGGGGGAACACTCCCTTGCGGTGCAGGGCCCGCGAGAGCACGATCTGCCCCTCGGTGATGTAGCCGGTCAGGTCCGGGATGGGATGGGTGATGTCGTCGTCGGGCATGCTCAGGATGGGCAGCAGGGTCACCGAGCCCTTGCGGCCCCGGATGCGCCCGGCCCGCTCGTACAGTCCGGCCAGGTCGGTGTACATGTAGCCCGGGTAGCCGCGGCGCCCGGGGATCTCCTCCCGGGCGGTGCCGATCTCCCGCAGGGCCTCGCAGTAGTTGGTCATGTCGGTGATGAGCACCAGCACGTCGTAGCCCTTGGCGAAGCCCAGGTACTCGGCGGCGGTGAGCGCGCAGCGGGGAGTGAGCAGGCGCTCGATGGTCGGGTCGTCGGCCAGGTTCAGGAAGGTGACGGTGCGGCTGCGGGCCCCGGCTTCCTCGAACTCGGCCAGGAAGAAGGCCCGCTCGCGCTGGGTGATGCCGATGGCGGCGAACACCACCACGAATTGCCCCGACTCCCCGCCGGCCCGCGCCTGGCGCAGGACGCGCGCCGCGATCTGATTTCCCGGCAGCCCGGAGCCCGAGAAGATCGGCAGCTTCTGGCCGCGCACCAGGGTATTGAAACCGTCGATGGCCGAGAGACCGGTGTGCACGTAGTCCCGCGGGCGCTCCCGGGCCACAGGATTGATGGGGGAGCCGGCCACGGTGGGGCGCTCCTCGGCCACCGGCGCCGGCAGGCCGTCCAGCGGCCGCCCGGCCCCGTTGAAGATCCGCCCGATCAGGTCCTCCGAGACCCCCAGGCGCGCCTCCCGATCGACCAGCGAGATCGTGGTGTTGACCACGTCCAGGCCGATGGTCTCCTCGAACACCTGGACCACGGCCAGCTCCTCGGAAACCTCGATGACCTGCCCGTGCAGCTCCCCGCCCGCGGGGGTGCGGATGCGCACGACCGCGTTGAACGGCAGGTCGGAGGCCCGCTCCACGAACAGCAGCGGGCCGGCCACCTTGCGCACCCCCTGGTACTCCTTGCGCAGCAACGCTTCACTCATGCGCTGGCCTCCTTGGCCTTGGCCGCTCCCTGTTCCGCCGCCGGCGCTTCCAGCGCGGCCAGCGCCCTTCTGGAGGCGCTGGCCCAAAGCCTGACTTTCTCCGGCGAACTGTTCTTCCGCAATTTCACGCAGGCGCGCCAGCTCCTCCCGCTCCGGGATGGCCAGCAGCTTGTCCAGGGTGACGCCGCGCGCCAGCAGCTCCGAGCCCCGGGCGTGGAAATCCAGCATCATCGCCAGCATCCCCTGCTGCTTGGCCAGGGAGCAGGAGGCGTCCACCTCGCTCATGGCGTTCTGCTGGAGGAAGGCGTCGCGCAGCAGGCGGCTGGCCTCCAGGAGGAAGCGGTCGCCGGCCTGCAGGGCGTCGGGCCCCACCAGCTGCACCACCTCCTGCAGCTCCGCCTCCCGGCCCAGGAGAGCCACCAGCCGCTCCTGCAGCCGGGCCCAGCCGGGGCCCAGCTTCTCGCGGTACCAGGCGGCCAGCGGCTCGTGGAACAGGGTGAAGCTGCGGTGCCAGTTGATGGCCGGGTAGTGGCGGCGGTGGGCCAGGGAGGAATCCAGGGCCCACAGCGCGCCGGTGAAGCGCATGGTGGCCTGGGTGACCGGCTCCGAGTAGTCGCCGCCCGGCGGGGAGACCGCGCCGATGATCGTGACCGAGCCGCGTCAAGTCCCGCCCCAGGCACTCGGCCGCGCCGCCCCGCTCGTAGAACGAAGCCAGGCGGGAGGCCAGGTAGGTGGGGTAGCCCTCTTCCCCCGGCATCTCCTCCAGGCGGGAGGAGATCTCGCGCAGGGCCTCGGCCCAGCGGGAAGAGGAGTCCACCATGACCGCCGCCGAGTAGCCCATGTCGCGGAAGTACTCGGCGATCGTGGCGCCCACATAGATCGAGGCTTCGCGGGCGGCCACGGGCATGTTGGAGGTGTTGACCACCAGCACGGTGCGGTCCATCAGGGGCCCGCCCGTGCGGGGGTCGGTCAGCTCCGGGAACTCGGTGAGCACGTCGGTCATCTCGTTGCCCCGCTCGCCGCAGCCCACGTACACGATCACGTCCGCCGTGGAGTACTTGGCCAGGGACTGCTCGAGCACGGTCTTGCCGGTGCCGAAGCCCCCCGGCAGGCAGGCGGTGCCGCCCAGGGCAATGGGAAAGAGGGTGTCCAGGATGCGCTGCCCGGTGACGAAAGGCTGGGTGAAGCCCAGCTTGCGCCGCACCGGCCGCGCCACCTTGGCCGGCCACCTCTGGGCCAGGCGGAAGAAAGTGCCGTCCTCCAGCAGCACCACCGGCTCTTCCACCGTGTGCGGGCCGCCCCGCGCCTCCCGGACCTTTCCCCCCGGCCCGGGGGCGCCAGGATGCGGTGCGTGAAACCGGGGGTTTCCTGTACGGTGCCCAGGACGTCCCCCGGGCCCACCTCCTGGCCGGCCCGCACCGACGGCTGGAACTCCCACCGCCGCTCAAGCGGCAACGGGTCGGCGCTCAAGCCCCGGCCGATGAAGTCCCCGCCGGCCTTCCGCAGCTCAGCCAGCGGGCGCTGGATGCCGTCGAACACGCTGCCCAGCAGGCCCGGCCCGAGGGTCACCAGCAGCGACTCCCCGGTGCCGGCCACCGGCTCCCCGACGCACAGCGCCGAGGTGTCCTCGTAGGTCTGGACGTAGGCCGCCTCGCCGTCCAGGCGGATGACCTCGCCGGTCAGCCCCGCCTGCCCCACCCGCACGACCTCGTACATGCGGGCGCCCCGCATGCCGCGGGCGATGACCATCGGTCCGGTGATGCGGGCGATGGTCCCCCGAACGCCTTGCTCCAGTTTTTGCGTTTTCATAGTTGGATGTTCAACTGATACCCGACGGCGTGGCGGATGAGCTTCGCCACGTAGTCGTCCTCGGAGGCCTGTCCCTCGGGGACCCAGCTCAAGTCCATGCGCACCGGAATCATCAGGGGCCGGTTGCCGGCCAGCAGGCGCTCGCGCTCGCCGGGCTCCAGCGCGGCAAGCAGCGCCTCCTCCACGATCACCAGGCCGGCCTCCGCGTTCTCCGCGGCCTCCCGCAGGGCCAAGCGGGCGGCGGCCGGGTCCCGCACCCGCAGCACCTCCATGCCGGTCAGGGCGAAACCCAGCGCCGCCTCGCCCCCCAGCACGGCGAGCACCCTAGGCATACAGAAGCTCCTCTCGGATCGCGGCGGCCGGCTGCCGGTAGCTTCGCCCGCGCAGCAGCAGGCGCAGGTTCAGGAACTCGCTGTACTTCCGCCACAGGAAGCCCAGCGGCACCCCGATGCCCAGCGGGTCCGCGCGAAACAGGCGGCAGCCGGCCCGGATCACCACCACCTCCAGGAAGCGCTCCATCACCCCCAGGCTGCCGGCCAGGCCGAAGGCCAGGATGCCCTTCTCGATGCCGGCGGCGAAGTAGCTGGCCTCCAGCGCCTCGAAGGCCTCGACCATGCTGGCGGCCCGCCCCAGCGCCTTGAACACCGCCGGGCGCAGCGTCCCGCCGGCCAGGACCTCGAGGCCGGGCACGGACTCGCCGTGCACCCGGTGGCGCACCTGGTCCAGCCCCGCCTTCACGTTGGCCAGGTCGATCTGCATCCGCAGCATTTCGCGCACCAGCGCCGAATCCGGGTCCCGGCCGCCGGCCTGTTCCATGGCCCAGGCGAAATAGGCGTCGTTCACCGCCATTTCTATGACGGCCAGGTCGGGGTTCGGGCCGCCCGCGCGCAGCAGCTCCCGCACCCTCCCGGCGAAGGGGTAGCCCCAGGTGGCCAAGCAGGCCGGCCATCGCCGCCAGACCCGGCTGCGAGGCCAGCTCCGCCAGCTGGGGCTCGCTCGCCTCCCCGAAGGGCAGCAGGGCCTCCAGGATCTCCCGCGGTTCGGCTGCGGTCAGCTTGCCGCGCAGCACGGCCAGCAGGTTGGCCGCGTCCCACTGGCTGGCCTGCACGCCCAGAAGCCGCCGCCCCTCCTCGGGGGCCATGGCCCGCAGGCGGGCGAAAGTGCCGCTCAAGTGCCGGCTCAGCGCGCTCTCGACGGCTGCCAGGCCGTGGTTCACGGTCATGGCCTCCGCCAGCTCGCGCCGGTAGGCCGTGCCGTGCAGCAGGTCCAGGACCGCCTCCTCCCCCTCGGCCGCCAAGAGGCGTTCGTAGTCCGGGGGGCGCAGGAGCTGGGTGCTCAGGGCCCGCACCCGGGCGTTCAGGTAGTCGTACTCAGCCATCCCGCCCCGGCTGAACATCCGGCTCCACGAACAACACTCCCGCGACCTCCCGCTCCAGCGATCGCGATGCCTCCTGCAGCCGGGTGGTCAGGCTGTTATCCACCCGCCGGCCGCTGGAAACGGCGATCACGGTCCCCTGCTCACCACCTTCGGCCCGAACCTCGTGCGGCAGCCCCAGCCGGCTCACCACCCCGCGGGCCAGCTCCAGGTCGGCCTCGGCCACCCGCAGCTCCCCTTCCCCGCCGAGGGCCTCGGCGGCTTCCCGCATCAGGGATGCGAGCAGGCCTTCGTAGCCGGGGGAAGCGCAGCGCTCGGCCAGCCGCCGGCCGGCGAGCTGAAAAGCCCGGTCGATCCACTCCCGCCTCACGGTCAGCAGCCCGGTTCGCGCCTCCAGGCGGGATTCCCCCAGGATGCGGTCCTCGTCCACGGCCAGCCGGCGCTCGAGCTGGTGCAGGGCCTCGGACTCCAGCCGGCGGATCTCCGCTTCTCCCGACGCGCGGATGGCTGCGGCCCGGGCCCGGCCCTCGGATAAGATGCGCTCCCGCTCGGCCGCAGCTTGGGCCAGGATCTCGTCCAGCAGGACCCGGGCTTCCTCTTCCGCCACCGGCGAGCCTCAGAGAGTGAACACGATCACGATGGCAATGACGAAGCCCAGGATGACCATCGTTTCCGGAATCGCCACTAACAGTATTATGCTGCCGGCGGTTTCCGGCTTCTCGGCGATGGTGCCCGCGCCCGCCGAGCCGATCCGCCCCTGGGCGATAGCTGTGGCCAGCGCCGTCAAGCCCGACGGCCAGCCCCGCCCCGAGAGCGATCAGGCCGGTGGCCAGGGGATTGCGGGCTGGCGCAGCTCCGCCTTCGGGGGGCGCGGCGGGCTCCTGGGCCGAGGCGAAGCCCGCGGCCAGCACGGCCAGCAGCACGACCAACAGCACCAGAGCGAACCTTGGTTTCATGCGAATTCACCTCCTATTTTCTTGAACGGGTTGAACTTCTTGCCGCCGGTGAGCAGGAACTTGGAGAAGAACTCCACGTACTGCAGACGCAGACCCTGGATCGTGGGATCGATGGTTCCCAACACCAGGTTCAGGGCGTGCACCAGGATGACCACGACGGCGGCCAGCACCGCGTTGTCCATCAGGCGGGCCAGGATGGTGGCCAGCAGCGCCAGGACCACCGAGGCCATGCCGATGGCCATGATCCGCGCGTAGGAGAGGATGTTCCCGACCGCGCCGAGGACCTCCAGCGGCAGCATCAGGCCGTGCAGCGGGTGCCTCGCCGTCTGCAGGGCCATGAGCGCCAGAAACGAGGCTGCCGCTCCCAGTCCCACCCAGGTGAAGACTGCCGGCAGAAACCCGGCCAGCCTGCCGACGAAGAAAGCCAGCGTGAAGATGCCGGCGATGCGGGCCAGGTTCCCCACCGCCAGTTCCCTGTCCCCGAACCTGCGGGCGTTGACCACCCCGAGCACCAGGCCGAAGACGATCTGCAGCACGCCCACTCCGATGGCCAGCGCCAGGTAGCTCAGGATGGCACCGCCTAAATCGGCGCTCCCCAGTGGAAAGCGTTCCCGCCAGAGGGGCCGCAGGCCCAGCTCGTGACCCAGAGCGCCGAACAGCTCGCCGAACACCGCCCCGAAGACGATAGTGAAGAAGGCGCAGGCCCCCAGCACAACGCCGAGACGCCTGACCAGGCGGCTGCGGGCTTTGCCCGCCGGGCTGCTTGCCGCAGTCGCGGGCTTAGCCGCAATCGCGGGCTTACGCCGCCGGCCGCCGAGAAAGTAGATCAGCGCGGCCGCCACGGCCAGAATCGCCCCGTAGCCGATGTCCCCCAACATGAGCCCGAACATGGGCGGGAAAAAGGTGGCCACGAACTTGGTCGGGTCCACGGAGCCGTACTGCGGCAGCGGCAGCAGGGAGAGCAGCGGCTCGAAGGAACGGATGGGACGCGGGTTGTGCAGAAGCACGGGGGGCTTCCCCATGCTCCGCGCGCGGACGCGCTGCACCAACACCACGGGCCCGGCCTTCTCCCGCAGCCGCGCCGCCAGGCCTTCCTGTTCACCGGCGACCAGCCAGCCGCGCACCAGGAAGGCGTAGTCGGTGCGGGCGAACTTGGCGTAGGCCTCGTAGCGGGCCAGCAGGTCCCGGCAGGCATCGCGCATGGCCAGCAGCTGCACGCCGTTCTCCTCGTAGAAGCCCCGGGACTGGGCGGCCAGCGCCTCCTGCTTGCGGCGCAGCCCCGCCAGGTCCGCTTCCAGCGCGGCCAGGGCCTGCTCGAAGGGCTTGCCGCGCAGGTAGCGCGGCAGAGCCATGGGGCTGATGCCGGCGCGCCCCAGGAATTCGCGCACCTCGGCGTCCCGTTCCCGGGGGAAGCCCACCAGGGCGGCCACCCGCTCGCCGCGCAGGCTGGACTGGAAGTAGCGGTAGCGCCCCGCGGTCAGGGCGCTCATCTCCTTTTCCAATAAGTTGGCCGAGAGGTGGGGCTGCTTCTCGAAGACCACGCCGATGAACTGCAGCTCCGGCGGCAGCAGGTGACCTTCCACCAGCGGCGCCAGCGCCACGGTCACCTCCTCGTATACCGCCAGGGCCTGCAGGTCGTCGGCCAGGTTGCGCTCCCGGCGCACCAGCGAGCGCACCCTGGCGTGCAGGATCCGGGCCGCGGAGGCGAGGGTCGCCGGAGGCTGGCTCTCCCACCGCCGGTATTCCCCGGCCAGCGCCGGCGAGCCGGCCAGTGCCTTCGCCGAGGGCAGGCGGGCCACCGCCTCCTCCAGCAGGCGCAGCACCTCCTCCAGGGACTGCTTGTCGCGGGCCTGCGCCTCCGTGAGCCGGATGCGGCGCAGGTTGTCCGTTTGAGCCTCCTCCAGCAGGGGGATCTCCTCGATGTGCAGGGAACCGGCTTCCTGGACGGCCTCCACGGTCCGGTCGAAGAGCCGCAGCGGACCGGCGATCTCCACGCTGGCCATCGGGGTGATCATTGCCCCTCCGCCCAGACCTTCGATACGATGGCGGCCACCGCCCGCTCCAGGTTCCGCGCGGCCCTGTGGGCCAGCTCCTCCGGTTCCCGCCCGCGGGCCGGAAGGCCGGCCTGCAGGCGGGCGACCTCCTCCCGATGCCGGCGCTCCATGGCGAGCGGGAGCTCCTCCCTGGCCTTGCGGACCGCCTCCTCGGCCTCCCGCTCGGCGGCGCGCACCTCCGCCGCGGCCTGCTCCCGGGCCTGTTCCAGCATCTGCCGGCAGCGGCCCTCGACCTCCTGGATGGCGGGAATCATGGACTGTTCGGTTGGAGCTTGCGCTTTTCGCATCCGCTAGAATGAATACTAGTCCCCACCGGGGAGGTCAAGAATTTCCGACCCTTTCGGTTCCCTGTTGGCCGACACCCGGGGATTTTTATTACTATAATATTCATGCCAGCTCGCGATGCTGCAGGCGGGCCGGTGCAAAGGGGGAGGGTATGGACATTCGTCACTTCCTGCTTGTCGTGTTCAGCTCCAGCCTCCTGGCCCTGGCTTACGCCCTCCTGCGCTCCCGCTGGATTTTTCGCCAGCCCGCCGGCGGGGAGGAGTTGGCCAGGATCAGCGGCTACATCGCCCACGGCGCCCGCACTTTCCTGGCCCGCGAGTACCGGGCCCTGGCCCCCTTCGTGGTCATCGTGGCCGCGCTCCTGGCCGCGTTCAACTGGGGCCCCTTGAGCTTCCAGGGGCTGGCCTTCGCGCTGGGGGCCGGCTGCTCGGCGCTGGCCGGCTTCGTGGGCATGCGGGTGGCCACCGCGGCGAACGTACGCACCACCGCGGCCGCCCAGGGCGGGCTTCCCGGCGCGCTGCGCATCGCCTTCGTGGGCGGCAGCGTCATGGGCATGAGCGTGGTCGGCTTCTCCCTGCTGGGCGTGTCGATCGTCATCTTCGCCTCCATCGCGGCCGCCGGCGCCGACCTGCCGGCGCTCGCGGCGCTCATGCTGCCCCTGCTGTCGGGCTTCTCCCTGGGCGCCTCTTCCATCGCCCTGTTCATGCGCGTGGGCGGCGGCATTTACACCAAGGCCGCCGACGTGGGCGCGGACCTGGTGGGCAAGGTGGAGGCGGGCATCCCGGAGGACGACCCGCGCAACCCCGCCACGATCGCCGACAACGTGGGCGATAACGTCGGGGACGTGGCCGGCATGGGCGCCGACCTGTTCGAATCCTACGTGGGCTCCCTGGTGGGGGTGATGATCCTGGGGGCGGGGGTGGCCGCGCCGGAGCTGGTGCGCCTGCGGCTGGTGGGACTGCCTCTGGTCCTGTGCGCGCTGGGAGTGGCCGCGTCGGTTCTGGGGACCTTCCTGGTCCGGGCCCGTCCGGGCGGCTCGCCGCAGCGGGCCCTGAACGCGGGCACCTTCGCCGCTGCCATTCTAACCGCCGGCCTGGCCTACCCCCTCACCGTGCTGCTGCTCGGCGACGGGCGCTTCGAGCAGGGCTTCGGCGCCCTCGGAGTCTACCTGACCTTCCTGGTCGGGCTGGCCACCGGCATCCTGATCGGGACCCTGACGGAGTTCTTCACCGGCTCAGGCCGCAAGCCGGTGCGGGACATCGCCAAGGCCTCCCAGACCGGGGCGGCCACCACCATCATCACCGGCATCGGGGTCGGGATGCTGTCCAGCTTCCCGGCGGTGCTGCTGGTGGCCGCAGGGCTGATCGCCAGCTACGCCCTGGCCGGGCTGTACGGCGTGGGCATCGCCGCCCTGGGCATGCTGAGCACCCTGGGCATTCAGCTGGCGGTGGACGCCTACGGGCCGATCGCCGACAACGCCGGGGGGATCGCGGAGATGGCTGAGCTGCCCCACGAAGTGCGACAGATTACCGACAGCCTGGACCAGGTCGGCAACACCACGGCGGCGGTGGGCAAGGGCTTCGCCATCGGCTCCGCGGCCCTCACGGCCGTGATCCTGTTCAGCGCCTTCAAGCAGCAGTCGGGTGTGGGAGCGATCGAGCTCACCGACATCCGGGTGCTGGCGGGGCTGTTCATCGGCGCGGGCATCCCCTACTTCTTCTCTTCCATGGCCATCGGAGCCGTCGGGCGGGCGGCCTTCGACATGATCCAGGAGGTCCGGCGGCAGTTCCGCGAGAAGCCGGGGATCCTGAACGAGACCGAGCCTCCGGACTACGACCGCTGCATCGACATCAGCACCCGCTCGGCCCTGCGGGAGATGATCCTGCCGGGGATCACCGCAGTGGCTCGCCCCGCTGGCGGTGGGCTTCCTGGGCGGGATCCAGATGCTGATCGGCCTCCTGGCCGGCGTGACGGCCAGCGGGCTGATCCTGGCCATCTTCATGGCCAACTCCGGCGGGGCCTGGGACAACGCCAAGAAGATGATCGAGGGAAGCCCGACAGGCGGCAAGGGCTCCGAAGCCCACCGGGCCGCCGTGGTCGGGGACACCGTCGGGGACCCCTTCAAAGACACCGCCGGCCCTTCCCTGAATATCCTGATCAAAATGATGAGCGTGATCTCGCTGGTGATCGCGCCGCTGCTGAAAAGCTACTGGGGGTGAAGCCATGCAGACCGCCAACCGCCTGTACCTGATCCTGCACCCGACCGCCGCCCTGATCGGCTCTCAGCTTGCCCCCGAGGAGCTGGCCCGGCATTACACGGTGGGCCCGACCCGTTACTACCGCGGCAAGGTGCTCTTCGCCGAGCTGGACCCCGCCTTCCGGCACCCTTATTTCGCCATCGAAGCGGCTTTCGCCGACCTGCGGCCTCACGAGGACGGGCGTCCCAAGGCCACCAAATACATCTCCACCTACCGGGTCCTGGAGCACGTGGAGTTCGCCGCGCTGCGCGGGCTGTACCTGACTACCGCGGAGGGCTACTGCCTCGCCCTTGAGCAGGGTCCCTACGAGCCGGCGCCGGCGGGGAACGACCTGCGGGTTTTCGCCGAGATCACGCCCCTGCGCATGCTGGTGCTGTCCAAGATGGACTTCGCCGGCTTCGGGCAGTTCATCACCGACCCGGCCAACCCGATCGGCGCGCCCCGCTTCTTCTACACCCAGGTGGAGCTGGATATCGACGGCTTCTTACTGGAGTACGAGGCCAACCCCTTCATGCAGCCCCCCTTGCGCAACCTGCACCCCGAGATACTGGGCAACGCCATCCGGGAGCTGCGGACGGTCAGGGCAAAGAGCAACAAGGGTCTGAGCCTGCACAGCAACCTGGACAGCCTCTCCTACCGGCTGATCTCCAGGGGCTTCATGTTCGCCGGGCGCGGGGAGAGCCGCTACTACCCCATGCCGGGTGAGGCGGACATCGAGAAGGCCAACCTGAAGTTCTGGCGCAGCATGTAGGCGCAGCATGTAGGTTTGACAAACCTCCCCGGTCGCCATAATCTGGAAGCGCGCACGGGGCGCGTTACCATGCCATGTGAAGGAGGGCCGCCATGATCGACTCATTCTACGCCATGCTCGTCCGGATCGGTTTCACCGACCCGCCGCACGCCTTGCTGACCCACATGCCCATCGGGCTGATCACCGGCGCGCTGCTGTTCTTCCTGGTGGCGGTGATCTTCCGGCGCAAGGTTCTGGTGCCCACCGCGCGGCACGTCTTCATCCTGGCCTTCATCTTCATCTTCCCGACCATCCTGTTCGGGGTGCTGGACTGGCTGCACTACTTCCAGGGGACAGATGATCCTGCCCATCAAGTTCAAGATCGGCCTGGCCGCGGCGGTGCTGGTCATCACGGGCGCCGGCGTCATCCTGGGCGGCGAGGTGAAGGTGCACACCATCCCCCAGATGGTGCTCTACGCCCTGTCCTTCGTGTGCGTGGTCGGCCTGGGCTATTTCGGGGCCAAGCTGGTCTACGGCGGTTGGGCCGGGGAAGGCACCACCGCTGACGCCCCCGCGGGGCAGGAGGCGGCCTTCGCCTCCGGTTCCGAGACCTTCGCGGCCAATTGCCAGGCCTGCCATCCCGGCGGCGGCAACGTGGTGGACCCCGCTCTGCCGCTGAAGGGCTCGGCCAGGCTGGGCTCGCTGAAGTCCTTCGTGGCCTTCATCCGTGCGCCCACCATGCCGAGCGGGTCGCCGGGCAGCATGCCCGCCTTCGGCGAGGAACTGGTGAGCGCCAGCCAGGCGGAGGACCTGTATCTCTACGTCAGCAACAAGAACTGGTAGAGCCGCCCTTCGGCCCCTATCGCGGCTCGCCGGGGCCTTGCTTCTGGGCGCGGGCCTGCTCGGCGCCCGCACGGCCGGCGCTCACACCGAAGGCGGAATCGGCGTGGAGGAGCGGCCGGGGGCCTTGGTGCCGTTGGAGGCCCGCTTCACCGACGAGCAGGGCCGGCAGGTCTCCCTGGGAGAGCTGATCCGGGGGCCCACTATCCTGTCCCTGCAGTACTACCGCTGCCCCAACGCCTGCGACCTGCTGCTGCTCGGGACGGCGGAGGCCGTGCGAGGCCTGCCCCTGCAACCCGGGAAGGATTACACCCTGCTCACCGTGTCGATCGACGAACGGGAAACCCCCGCGGACGCCCGGCAGGCCCAGCGCATCGCCCTGGCCTCGATCCAGAAGCCCTTCCCGCCGGAAGCCTGGCGCTTCCTCACCGGCAGCCAGGAGAGCATCCACGCGCTGGCCGAGGCGGTGGGCATCCGCTTCCAGCGCCAGGGGCAGGAGTTCGATCACCCCCTGGCCCTGATCGTGCTTTCCCCCGCAGGCCGGGTGACCCGCTACCTGATCGGGGAGGAGTTTCTGCCCCTTGACCTGCACCTGTCGATCTTGGAGGCCGAGAAGGGAACGATCGGCCCGACGGTCGCCAGGGTGGCGCGTTTCTGCCTGCGCTACGACGAGGCCAACCACAGGTTCGTGTTCAACACCCTCAAGGTATCCGCCCTGGTGATCCTGAGCCTGGTCGCTGGCCTGGCGCTGTTCCTGGCGCTGGGGGGCGGGAAGCGGCGCGCACGAGGAGAAGTGAGCCGATGAAAAACGGATCAGTCCCGTATTTCGCTCGCCGGGAGGGGCCGCCCGGCGTGTTGGGCTGGATCACCTCCACCGACCACAAACGCATCGGCATCCTGTACCTGGCGGCCATCCTGACCTTCTTCTTCACCGCGGTGTGCCTGGGGGTGCTGATGCGCATCGAGCTGGGGCGGCCGGGCCCGACCATCATGAAGGCCCAGACCTACAATGCCCTGTTCACCCTGCACGGGATCATCCAGATATTCCTGGTGGTCATCCCCGCGGTGCCCGCCATTCTGGGCAACTTCTTCCTGCCCATCCTGATCGGAGCCCAGGACATGGCCTTCCCGAGGCTCAACCTGTCCAGCTGGTACCTGTACCTGGCAGGAGCCGCGCTGGCCTTCGTGTCGGTGTTCACCGGCCAGGGCGCGGTGGACACGGGTTGGACCTTCTACGTTCCGTTCAGCCTGCGCACCGCGGTGAACGTGCCGTTGGCCACCCTGGCCGTGTTCGTGCTGGGCATGTCCTCGATCCTGACCGGCCTGAACATCGTGACCACGGTGCACCAGCTGCGCGCCCCGGGCATGAGCTTCTTCCGGATGCCGCTGTCGGTCTGGGGCTTCTACTCCACCGCTTGGGTGCAGATCCTGGCCACGCCGGTGGTCGGCATCACCATGGTGCTGATCATCATGGAGAGACTGTTCGGCATCGGGGTGTTCGACCCGGCCCGGGGCGGGGACCCCCTGCTGTACCAGCACCTGTTCTGGATCTACTCCCACCCCGCGGTGTACATCATGATCCTGCCGGCCATGGGGGTCATCTCGGACCTGTTCCCCGTGTTCTCCCGCAAGAACATCTTCGGCTACAAGATGATCGCCTTCTCCAGCCTGGCCATCGCCAGCGTGGGCTCCCTGGTCTGGGGGCACCACATGTTCACCAGCGGGCAGAGCGACACCGCGGGCATCGTCTTCTCACTACTCACCTTCCTGGTGGCGATCCCCAGCGCCATCAAGGTGTTCAACTGGGTGGCCACCATGTACAAGGGCTCCGTGTCCCTGGAGCCGCCGTTCCTGTACGCCCTGTCCTTCGTGTTCCTGTTCTCCATCGGCGGCCTGACCGGGCTGTTCCAGGGCGCCCTGGCCACGGACATCCACTTGCACGACACCTACTTCGTGGTCGCCCACTTCCACTACATCATCTTCGGCGGCATGGGTTTCGGCTGGTTCGGGGCCCTGCACTACTGGTACCCCAAGATGACCGGCAGGATGTACGACAAGCGCCTGGCCGTCGTGGCCTGGCTGGTGCTGTTCGCCGGCTTCAACCTGTTCTACTTCCCGATGTTCATCCTGGGCTGGATGGGCATGCCGCGCCGCTACTTCGACTACCTGCCGCAGTTCGCCTCGCTGCAGTTCTTCTCCAGCATCGGGGCCTACATCATGGTGGCCGGGTTGAGTCTGATGTTCTTCAACCTGGCGCGCGGCCTGCGGCGCGGCGAGAAGGCGCCGGCCAACCCCTGGGGCGGGGCCACCCTGGAGTGGCAGATCCCCTCCCCGGCCCCGGCGGAGAACTTCGAGCAGATCCCCACCGTGACCCACGGTCCCTACCATTTCGCCGGCTCCCGGCGGCCAAAGGGCAAGAGCTGACATGGAAGAGCATTCCAGCCCGGCCGGCGCCAGGGTGGGTATGTGGCTGTTTCTCTGCACCGAGATCCTGCTGTTCGGCGGGCTGTTCCTCCTGTATTCCGTCTACCGCTACCAGAACCCGCCGGATTTCCGCGCCGCCTCCCGGGAGCTCAACCGCTTCCACGGCACGCTGAACACGGCGGTGCTCATCACCTCCAGCCTGAGCGTGGTCCTGGCTGTCCACTCCCTGGGCAAGGGGCGGCGGCGGGAGGCCATGCTCCTGCTGGCCGCCTCCCTGGCCCTGGGCGCTGGCTTCCTGGTGGTCAAGGGTTTCGAGTGGGGCGAGAAGTTCACCCATGGGCTGTACCCCGGCTCGCCGGTGCTGCTGGCCAAAGCCAAGGGAGAAATCCTTTACTTCGGCCTGTACTTCATGATGACCGGCCTGCACGCGCTGCACGTGCTGATCGGCCTGGGGCTGCTGGCCGCCGTGCTGGGCCTGGTGGCCAAGGGCCGGGTCAGCCCCGAACACCCGATCCTGCTGGAGAACGTCGGGCTGTACTGGCACCTGGTGGACATGATCTGGATCTTCTTGTTCCCATTGTTCTACCTGATCGGCTGAACGCTCGAGGAGGGAAGGCATGAAAGCGGCGGTGAAATCCAGGGGACCCAGCCAGGGCGTCTACCTGGCGGTTTGGGCGGGACTGCTGGCGCTGACCGCCCTCACCGTGATCGTCGGCGAGCCTCGAGCTGAAACGCGGCGCGGTGGCGCTGGCCCTGGGGATCGCGGCGATCAAGTCCACCCTGGTGGCCCTCTACTTCATGCACCTGCGGTGGGAGAAGCGCCTGGTGATCCGCCTGATGCTGCCCATTACGCTGGCCACCCTGGCCATCTTCATCGGGCTGACCTACACCGACATCCTGCACCGGTAGGAAGGAGGCACCGCAAGCCATGGCCGTAAGCACCGCGGTCGTCGACAGCACGTTCATCTACATCCTGGTCTTCTCGCTGCTGCTGTTCTTCGCCATCGTCTTCCTGATGGTCTACTTCCTGGTCCGCTACCGCCGGACCCGCAACCCGCGGCCCACGGAAATCGAGGGGCACACGGGGCTGGAGCTGCTGTGGATCGTACTGTCCACCCTCCTGGTGCTCACCATGTTCTTCTACGGCCTGGCCGGCTTCCGCTTCCTGCGCCGGCCCCCGGCGGACTCCCTGCCGGTGAAGGTCACCTCCCGGCAGTGGTCCTGGCTGTTCGAGTACCCCAACGGCCTGAAGAGCATGGACCTGATCGCCCCCCTGGGCCGCAACCTGCGCCTGGAGCTCTCCTCCCAGGACGTGATCCACAGCTTCTACGTGCCCGCCTTCCGGATCAAGCAGGACGCCGTTCCCGGCATGACCACCCGGGCCTGGTTTCGGGCCAGTCAGACGGGCACCTTCGACATCCTCTGCGCGGAGTACTGCGGCCAGCGGCACTCGGCCATGCTGGCCAAGCTCATCGTGCTGCCGCCGCAGCAGTTCGCGCTGTGGTACGCCGGCAAGCCGGTGGAGGCCGCAGGCCTGGCCGCCGCTTCCGGACGCGCCGTAGGACAGGAATTGCTGCGCCAGAAGGGCTGCCTGGGCTGCCACTCCACCGACGGCAGCCCGCAGGCCGGCCCCACCTTCAAGGGCCTGTTCGGCCGCAGTCGAGCAGGTGATCGAGGAGGGCGAGCTGGAGACCATCACGGTGGACGACGCCTACCTGCGCCGATCGATCCTCACGCCCGCCGCCGACCTGGTGGCGGGCTTCCGAAACATCATGCCGCCGGGCAAGCCCGCGTTGAGCGACCCGGAGATCGAGGAGATCATCGCCTACCTGCACGAGCTGCGGTAGCGGCCTCCGCCGCTCACGCACCGCCCGCCGCCCCGCCCTCAGCCTGCGCCTGCCCGCGCCGCGGATACTTCAAGTAGGGCAGGATGCGGTCGTTCTGGGGGGTGCCCGTGCCGTCGTAGGTCAGGGAGACCACGGGAACTCCGGTGACCCGCTCGATGTGCCCGCCCATGGCCTCGGTCACCAGGGAAGGGCAGCAGAAGGCGGGGCTGGCCTGCACGAACAGCGCGATGTCCGGAAACTCCCGCTTCAGGTGCAGGATCTTCAGGACGTTGTCGTAGGATTCCCCGCTGGCCTCCAGCTTCACGTGGAAGCGCGCCAGGTCCTCTTCGAGGTTCGGGTTGCGGAAGGAGGACGGGGGGCAGACCCAGCGGGCGTAGGCCGGGCCGAAGCGGCGCTCCACGGCCTCCCCCACCGCGAGCAGCAGCTGCATGCGCAGCCACTCCAGCAGGCGTCCGTCGCGCCGAGCCTTGCGGAAGAAGCTCTCCGCCACGATGCGCAGGTAGTCGCTGTAGGGGGTGGCCACGACCTCGCCGCCCGCCTGCTCCACGGCCCGGGTGAGCCCCTGGTTGAACACGTCGTTGGTGCGCACGTACAGGTCGCCGAAGATCGCCACCTGCGGCCGGCGCCCGCTACTATGGCGCGGCACGGCCTCGAAGCGCTCCAGGACCTCCGCCAGGGTTCGCTCCCGCGGGCGCTGGCCGGCGAACACCTCCAGGAACAGCCGTTGGCTCTCCTCCAGCAGCCGGTCGGTCTGCCCCGCCTCGCGCTCGTAGGGACGGATGCGGCAGCTCAAGGTGCGCAGCAGCCCGCCGAAGCAGTAGGCCAGCGCGGCGTCCAGCGCCACTCCGGAGCGCAAGATCGTCGTGGAACAGGGAGCCCGCATAAACGGACAGGCCGGAAGCCACGGCGCCGTAATGCTCCAGCAGGCTGCGGATGTAGTGCGGGAACATGGGGATGTTGCAGGTCCAGGTGGAACGGGGCAGCCATAGAACAGTCCGCGCCGGGTCCAGCGCGTGCCGCTCGACGTACTGCACGGCCTCCTCGGCGATCGCATTGAGCGGCAGGCACTGGCCGGTGTTCCAGCGCATTGCCCGCCGGATGGACAGCTCTTCCTCTTCCAGCACCCGGGCGTCGATCCCGGCTCGCCGCAAGGTGGCGGCCACCAACGGCAGGGATAGGGGGTCCCAGTTGGGCAGCAGCAGGGTCCGGCCCGCGAGGCGCCGCTCCACCGGCGGCAGGCAGGCGCGCAGACCCCCTGCCGCGGACGGGCCTGGGCCCGCCGCACCCGCTGTCGCTGCGGCCGCAACCGGGGCCTCCTCGGCGCAGGCTGCCCGCCGGCCGCGGCCAAGTGGTTGCGGAAGGAATGCAAACCGGCCTCGATGCGCGTCTCGTAGCCCACGTTGGAGGCGTGCTCGTCGATCTGCAGCACCAGGTACGGCTTGCGGTGCGCGTCCAGCAGGCGCTTGAAGTACTCCAGGAGGAAGGAATCCGGCGAGCACTTGAACGAGGTCAGGAACACCGGGTACAGGCCGGGGGTGCGCGCGGCCACGGCGGCCACTTCGAGTATGCGCCCGGCGTAGTGCCAGGGGAAGGTCCGCCGCAGCGGGCCCGAGCTCCCGCAGCAGCTTTCGCACCTCCGGCGGAGCGGCTGCGGCGGCGGGCAGCATGTCCTGGAAAAGCGTCGCGGACCCCCAGGGAGGCGAAGAGGTCCGGGATGCCCTTGTTCATGGCCGGATCCAGCACCACGTAGGGCCGCCCGAGCAGGACCACCCGGATTCGCCTCCGGGCCGGCAGCCCGGCCTGCGGCGCAGCGCCCGCCGGCGGCGATCCTGAAGGGCGCAGGCCCGCCGATAGGCCGCGACGACTCGCCGCAGGGTGAGGGGCCTGCCGCCGGCCCCGGCCGCCAGCGGCGCCAGACGCGCAGCAGCTCGCGGGCGGTGCGGCGCGGGCGGGCCGGATCCACCAGGGGCAGCAGGCAGGGCCGGCCCGGGTGCAGCGCCCGCGACAGGGACACCACGGTGGGCGCGAACTGGGTGTAGTAGCAGTAGGCGCGCGGGGAGCGGCCGCCTTCCTGCCTCGCGGCGAGCTTCCAGGTACACGGGCAGGAACACCGCGTCGCAGGAGAGGCGCCGCACGTGCCCGTGCAGCGCGGCCACGGGCGCGCAGAACTCCGCGCCGGCCACCTCCTTGCCGTCGGCCACGACCTGAGCATCCGCCTTGCTGGTCACCGTGGGCAGCCCCAGCTCGGCGAAGAAGGCCTCCCAGAGCGGCAAGTCCTCGGCCAGGTGCAGCGCCGCAGGCAGCCCGATGAGCGGCCCGGCAGGCTTTGCCGGTGCGGGCGCCGGTCCCGGCGCGGCGCGCTTCGCGGCGCCGGCCCGCACGGCCTCGGCCCTGGCCTCCAGCAGGTTCAGTCCGGGGGCCGAACGGCGCACGAAGTGCCGGGTCTGGTAGTCGCGCCCGCACTGGAAGCCGAAAGCCACGGTGCTGCCCTGCACCCGGGCCAGGCTCAGGCGGCAATGGTTGGAGCACAGGCCGCAGGTTTCGCCGGTCACCGGGATGTCCTCGCGGTAGAGTCCGATCCCCCGGAAGCGGCTGGCCTCGGGTGGTGATTCCAGCAGGCTCAGGGCCACGCCCAGCGCTCCGGTGAGATGGCAGTAGCGGGACACGTAAATCGGCCGGTCCAGCCTCCGCTCGAAGACGGCCGCCAGGGCGCGGTTGCGCGCGGTGGCCCCCTGGAAACAGACCGCTTTGCCGATGAGCGCGGTGGAGGCCACTTTCAACAGATAGTTCTCGCAAACCGAGTGCAGGGCCGCGGCCAGGATCTCCTCCACCGCGTATTTGTCGGCCAGCAGGTGGTTGATGTCCCGCTCCATGAACACGGTGCAGCGGTCGCTGGCCAGCGGGGCCGGGCGCCCCTCGGCCAGCCGTGAGTACTCCGCCAGGCCTACCCCCAGGCGCGCCGCCTGCTCCTCCAGGAAACTGCCGGTGCCGGCCGCGCACACGGTATTCATCTGGGCGAAGGTGACCTGCCCGTTGCGCAGCGTCGTGAACTTGGAGTCCTGGCCGCCGATCTCGATGATCGTGTCCGTGGCCGGTTCCAGCTCGACCGCGGCGCGGGCATGGGCGGTGATCTCGTTGAGCATGGCGTCCGCGCCGATCACCTGGCCCACGAACCGCCGCCCGGCCCCCGTGGTGCCCACCGACGCCAGGCGCGGCTCGACCGGCATTCCTGATCGCCCCAGGGACTCCGCCAACGCCTCCAGGATGGCCCGCACGGCCAGCAGGGGCCGGCCGGCGGTGCGCGTGTAGAACCCGGCCAGCACCCGGCGGTCCGGGGCCACCAGCACCGCCTTGGTGCTGGTGGAGCCGATGTCCACGCCGAGCACGCCCTGACCGTCCAGATCCCGCCTGCTGTTGAGTTGGAAAAGCTCCACCTCCACCGCCGGCCCGCCGCTCACCACCCGGGGCTCGAAAACTCTCGCCTGGGAGTCGGCGAAGTCAGGGTAGGAGGACAGGCTCAAATGAAGCGGAGCATGGAAGTAGCGCCGGCCGGACGGGGCAGGGACCACGACCGGGCGGCGGGCCTCCCCCAGCCTCTCCTGCTCCAGTTCCAGAAGGCAGGCCCCGATCGCCCCGTAGAGGTGGGCCTGCCCGTCGCAGGACAGGGGACAGCCCAGCAGGGTTTCCAGGTGCCGCCGCACGGCGGGGTTGCGCGCCACCCCGCCGGCGAATACCACCGGGGGTCGAAGGCCCGTGCCCACCGTGTCGGCGATGTTGCGCGCCAGACCCAGGCACAGCCCGTCGCAGATCGCCTCCAGGCTGTAGCCCGAGGCCTGAGCGTGGCTCAGGTCGGTCTTGGCGAACACGGAACAGCGGGAGGCGATGACCGGCGGGCTGCCCCGGCTGGCCTGGGCCCGCTCGGCCAGCTCGGCGCTGCCGGCCAGGCCCAGGCGCCGGGCCTGCTGGTCCAGGAAGCTGCCCGTGCCCGCCGCGCAGGAGGAGTTGGTGCGCAGGCCGCGGAAGCCGCCGTCCTCCTGGAAATGAAACAGGGCGAACCGCTCCCCGCCGACCACCAGCAGCCCGGCGGGCTTGCCGTGGAAGCGCCTGGCCGCGGCGATCTGGCAGAGCTGCCCGTCGTGGACCCGGGCTCCCTCCAGCAGGCCCGGCGCGGTGCAGGCCAGCACGACCGGCTCCGCCAGGGACAACTCCTGCAGCAAGCCGGCCAGGGTTTCCCGGATTCGCCCCTGGTGGAAAGCGTAGCGCCAGGCCACGAGCTCCCGCGAGCCGGACAGCAGCGCCAGGGACACCGCCACCGAGCCGGCGTCCACCCCCAGCAGCATCATGCTCTATCCATAGCACAGACCTCCGTGGATTTGAAGACCGGAAAAAACGCTCAGGGACGCCTGTTTTCGGTCGATGGGAAAAACAGATGAGCAAGACCGAGGAAAAACTGCTCGACCGCGCCCGCCGCCAGTACGGGAACATCGAGCCCTGCTCCGGTAAAACCCTCTCGCAATGCTTTTACTACCAGAACGGCTGCCTGCAATTCTGGTTCAACGACACCAACGGCAATACGCACCTGGTGTACGCAAAGCACGCTGACAGCAGTCAGGGCGCAATAGCGCGCTGAGAAAGCCCGGCCTGAAGCCCTCAGCTGCCCTTCTTGGAACTCAAGTACTTCCGGATCGCCAGATCGTCGATATATCCCAGCTCGATGGCGATCTCGCCGAACAGCCGGCGGTCCCCCCCCTGCTGCAGGCGGAGCACATCCTCCACCTGATGGCTTTTCATCGCGCCGATTCTCACCAGGGCTTCGCCGATTTTTTCTACCATGACGCGTCCATGATAGCAGAACCGCAGTAAAAGTCAAAAGCGGGCGACCCGTTCGCCTGGCGATTCCTTGTCAATCCTTTCTCCTGCTGTTACTCTATGCTTATCCCAACAGTGCCAGGAGGTCAAAATGGCTAAAACCAGACAAGGCAAGGACATCCCCCCCAAGCCCTCCTATCCGCTCACTCTGAAGGGGGAGTTGGAGGAGCCGCTATCCCGGGGGCTGTGGCTGGTGAAGTGGCTGTTGATAATCCCCCACGTCATCGTCCTTTGCTTTCTGTGGATCGCCGCAGTTTTCGTCACGGTTATCGCCTTCTTCGCCATCCTTTTCACCGGGCGCTATCCCAGGTCGTTGTTCAACTTCACCGTCGGGGTGCTGCGCTGGAGCTGGCGGGTATCCTTCTACAGCTACGGGGCGCTGGCCACGGACAAGTATCCCCCCTTCAGCCTGCGCAAGGAGAACTATCCCGCCGACCTGGACGTGGAATACTCCGAGGACATGGTCCGCTGGATGCCGCTGGTCAAGTGGCTGTTCGCCGTCCCGCACTACGCCTGCCTGGCCGCGCTGTCCGGCGGGAACTGGGGGAACTCTCCCGCCACATCGGCCTGCAGCCGGTGCTGATAGTGATCACCGCGGTGCTGCTGCTGTTCACGGGCAAGTACCTCCAGGACATCTGGAAGCTGGTGATGGGGGTGAACCGCTGGTCCTTCCGGGTGGCCGCCTACGTGCTCCTGCTGACCGACGAGTACCCGCCCTTCAGCCTGTCGGAGTGAGTCCACCGCTCATGACCTCGCGCGAGCGGGTGTTCGCCGCCGCCGGGGGCCGGGCGGTGGACCGGGTGCCGTTCGCGCTCTGGCAGCACTCCACGGTGCACGAGCGCACCGTGGAGCGCTTCACCCGCTTCACCCTGGACTTCCACGACAAGTACCGGCCTGACTTGCTGAAGGTCATGTACGACGAGCAGTACGACCTGCCGGTGGATCGCCACCACCTGCGCGAGGTGCAGGACTGGCGGCTGCTGGAGGAGTTCGAAGCCCACACGGGCGCCTTCGGCCGTCAGCTGGAGTGCCTGGCCCGCATCCGCGCCGCGGTGGGCCCGGAAGTGGCCGTGGTGCAAACGATCTATTCGCCGTTCCACGTGGCCCATAAGTTCGCCGGACGCCAGCTGCTGGAGGACTGGCGGAAGGACCCGGAAGCGGTGGGCGGGGCCCTGGCCGTCATCGCGGCCAACTACCGCCGCTTCGCGGAATGCTGCCTGCGGGAGGCGGGGGTGGACGGGTTCTTCTTCGCCCCCATCGGCTGCGAGGCCTCCTTCATGGAGGAAAGCCAGTACGTCCGCATGGTGCGGCCTTCGGACCTGGCGGTGCTGGAGGCACTGCGGCAGGCGCCCCTGCTGATCCTGCACATCCACGGCGAGCGGCAGGTCATGTTCGACCTGCTCTGCCGACTACCCCTGCGACGTGCTGAGCTGGGAGGACCGGGTGGCCGGGCCCTCCCTCGCCGAGGTGCGCCGGCGCGACCCCCGCTGCCTGATGGGCGGCATCGACCACCTGGCCGCGCGCCAAAGCACGGCCGGAGGAGCTCGTGCGCCAGGGGCGGGAGGCCATCGCCCAGGTGGGCGGCTCCAACGGGGGCTTCATCCTGGCTCCGGGCTGCACCTTCCCGGCGGGCACGCCGGAGGCCAACCTGCGGACGCTGGCCCTCGCGGTCCAGCAGGCCTAGCCGGCGGCAATAGCGGCGTGCAGCCCGGCTTTGCCGGCTTCGCAGCGCGCGGCCGCCGCGACTCCTTCAGGACCCCAGGGCCTGCTCCACGGCCCGGCGCACTCGCTCGCTGCCCGGCTCTTCTTTCGTCTGAAAGCGGTCCAGCACTGCGCCGTCGCGCCCGATCAGAAACTTGTTGAAGTTCCAGGTGATGCCCCCGGCAAAGCGGGGGTTGGTGCTCTTGTCCGTCAGGAAGCGGTACAGCGGATGGGCGTCGCGCCCTTTCACGTGGATCTTGGCGAACATGGGGAAGCTCACCCCGTATTTCAGGGTGCAGAACTCCTTGATCTGCTCGTTGCTGCCGGGCTCCTGGCGCAGGAAATCGTTGGCCGGGAAGCCGAGCACCACCAGCCCCCGCCCGCCGTACTCCCGGTACAAGGCCTCCAGGCCCTCGTACTGGTAGGTATAGCCGCAGCGCGAGGCCACGTTCACGATCAGCAGGACCTTGCCCCGGTACTCTTTCAGGCTCACCGGACGGCCGTCGATGTCCTCCACCTGGAAATCATATACCGAAGAAGCCTCGGTCGTCGTACCGGCCAGGGCCGTCACCGCCGCCAGTGCGGCGGCCAGGGAACTCCGGTTCATGGGAACCTCCAGGACAAAGGTACTGCCGGGCTTCGCCCGGGGCAACGAGTCCCGGGGCGGGCGGCGGATTTGACTGCGGCGGCCCGCCGGGGTAGCTTTCACGGGAGGCGTATGAGAACCGCGCGCTCAACTGCGCTCCTGCTTTCCTTGCTCCTGGGGCTGGCCCCATTCAGCGTGGCGCAGCCGGCCGCGGGCAGGTTCCTGGTGGCCTCCCGCGGGCTGGCCGACCCCAACTTCGAACGCAGCGTGATCCTGCTGGTGCAGCACGAGGCGGAAGGAAGCTGGGGGCTGGTGATCAATCGGCCCACCGGGGTTCCGCTGGCGAAACTGTTCGCCGAGGAGCCCGGCCTGGGGCGGCAGGACGGCATCCTGTTTGCGGGAGGTCCGGTCGGCGCGGGGCGCTTCCTGCTGCTGCTGCGCGCGCGCCGTCCGCCGGAAGAGTCCCGGCCGGTGTTCGCGGACGTGTACCTGGGCTGGACGCCGGCGGCCCTGCGGGATTCTCGCGGCATCGCGGAGTTCCGCGTCTACTCCGGGTACGCGGGCTGGGCCCCGGGGCAGCTGGATGCGGAGATGGCTCGCGGTGACTGGCACCTCCTGCCGGCCGAAGCTGCGCTCGTGTTCGAACCGCACCCCGAGCGGGTTTGGGAGGAGCTGGCCCGTAGAGTGGAAACGCCGGTGGCCGATGCAGGCGCAAGCTGCGCCATGGAGGAGTCCCTATGAGTCTGGACCTGGATGGTTTCCGCCGCGTCGTCGGAGAGTTCACCGCGGCATTGCGCGCGGTCCCGCCGGAGCTTACGGCGGTCAAACTGGCGGCCGACAAGTGGTCCCTGCGCGAGATCCTGGGGCACCTGGTGGACTCGGCCTCCAACAACCACCAGCGCTTCGTCCGGCTGCAGGACGCCGCCCGGCTGCAGTTCCCGGGCTACCAGGCGGAGCGCTGGGTGGAGATCCAGCGCCCCAACCTCCTGCCTTGGACCACGTTGCTCGCCCTCTGGGAATCGTACAACGCGCTGCTCCTGCACCTGGCCGCCGGGGTCGGCCCGGAATACCTGGGAAACGTCTGGGAGACTCCGGAGGGACCGCGCACCCTGGAGTACCTGATCGCCGACTACTACCGGCATCTGGGCGACCACGCGGAGCACTTCCGGAAGCGCCTGGCCGAGCTCGCCGCGTCCCGTGCCGGCCAGTAGGCCGGCGGTGAAACCCGGTACTCCGGCGTGAAACCCCGCTTCCGTCCCCCAGGCGGAGGCAGTATATTGCAGGTATGAAAACACGAATCGTTGCAGCCCTGATGCTGGCCGCGGCGGCGGCCGCCTTCGCCCGCCCCCCGATGGGCCCGGGCATGGATCCCCACCGGTTTCCGATCGAACACACCTACCTGCGCGCCGAGCTGGACAGCCTGTTCGGCACGGAGGGAGAGCTGGGAGCCCTCAGCTACGGCGAGCTGCGCGAGCTGGCCGGCCGCCTCTCGGTGGCCCTCCAGAAGGACCGCTTCGTGGCCCGCTCCAAGGCCATGTCCTTCATGATGCCCGGCAGCGGCCAGTTCCTGAACAAGGACTACGGCTCCGGGGCCGCGTTTCTGGCCACCGACCTGGCCGTGGTGGCCGGAACGCTGATCGGCGCCTACTACCTGCTGCCGGATGACCTGCGCTTCCAGCAGCTGGACTACTTCAACACCTCGTTCGCACGATCCGCGACACCTGGGAAGGCCACACCTTCATGGACTACCTGCCCTCCATGGCCCTGCTGGCCGGCGGCGGGGTGGTCAAGGCGATCCTGGGCCAGCTTTCCTCCACGCACGCGGGAAAACTGGCCCGGCGGAACATCGACGCGGGAAAAATCAGCTTCGAGCCGGACCTGCTGCTCCTGCCCGACGGGGGGATGATGATGGGCCTGGGCTGGCGGTACTGACTACTGTCAGCACGCTACTGCGTACTCGCAGTCAGACCCGGACCTTCAGCCACCTGCCGGCGCGGTAGTACCGCCACACCACGGCCAGCTCCACGATCTCGGTGCCCAGGAAACTGCCCCAGACCAGGACCAGCGGCGCGTGGAAGGCCAGGCGCAGCAGCAGCAGGAACGGCAGCTGGAAGCCCAGCTTGGAAGCCAGGCTGGAAACCAGGAACGGCAGGTTGAAGCCCGCCGCGGAAAAGGCGGAGCCCAGGCCGAAGGTGAAGGCCAGGAACAGCAGGGCCAGGCAGAAAATCCGCAGCAGCGGCACGCCCAGCTCGACGGTCTGCGGATCGGTGGTGAACAGCCCGAGCAGCGGCCGGCTCCAGGCCCAAGCCGCTGCTCCCAGGAGCAGCATGAGGGCCAGCCCCAGGAGCACGGCCGTCCGGCAGGCCTCCCGCGCCCGGTTCGGCAACTCCGCCCCCAGGTTCTGGCCGGCCACGGTGCCGGCCCCCATGTGCAGCCCGATCAGCATCATGAAGGCGAACACGAACAGCCGGTACACGATGCCCAGGGCCGCCACGGCGGCCGTGCCGTAGAGGCTGATCACCTTCAGCACCACGGCCTGCGCCCCGTTGCGCACCAGGTTCTCCGCCCCGGAGGGCAGGCCGATGGTGAGCAGCTTGCGGTCGATCTCCGGATCCAGGCGCAGGAGGCCGGCCCAGGTCAGGCGCACCCGCGTCCGGCCAGTGAACAGGAACCAGAGCCCCAGCGCGAAGGACAAGGCGGTGCTGAGCACGGTGGCCAGGGAAGCTCCGAAAACCCCCAGGCCCAGTCCCGGCAGGCCCAGGAAGGGCACGCGCTCGAACATCAGCAGGGGATCCAACACCGCGTTGAGCACGGCGCAGAAAGCCAGGATGTACATGGGCCGGCGCGCGTCGCCGATGTTGCGCAAGGCCGTGATCACCGAGTAGGAGGAGAACATCAGCGGCAGCGCCAGCAGCCGCAGGCGCCCGTAGGCCAACGCCGCGCCGACAACCTCCAGGTCCCGGGTGTACAGGCCCACCACGGGGCGCAGGATGGCGAAACCCAGCAGGCCCGCCGCCAGGGCCACCAGGGCCTTGAAAACCAGGGTCTGCTCGATCACCCTGCGGGTGCGTTCCAGGCGGCCCGCCCCGAAGCTCTGCGAGATCAGGGACACCGAGGAGATGCCGATCACCTCGTTCAGGAACTCCACCAGCCATAGAAGCTGCAGGAAGATGGTGACCCCACCTAGCGCGTCGGAGGACCCCGGCAGCCGGCCGATCCAGAACAGGTCCACCAGGTCGTACAGCGTCTGGGCCAGGTAGCCCAGCATGACCGGCACCGACATGGCCAGCAGGTGTCCGGGGATCCCGCCCCGGGTCAGGTCGCGCTCCATGGCCGCCCGAGTATAGCGCGAACTCCGGCGCAGGGGCCAGGGCCAGCGACGGAGCGGGCCGGAACCCCGCGATCCACCGTATTGCCTGCCGGGGGCTTTCTGGCTACCTTTCTTCGAAGTGAAATCAGCCACGCCACGCGCCTCTCCACCGCCCGCCGCCAAGCCGCGCTCCCTCGCGCCGGCCGCGAATAGCGGGCTTCGCCCTGCCGCCGACGGCCGCATCCGGATTCGGGGGGCGCGCCAGAACAACCTGAAAGGCTTCTCCCTGGACCTGCCCCTGGGCCGGCTGATCGTGGTGACCGGGGTGAGCGGCTCGGGCAAGTCCTCCCTGGCCTTCGACACGATCTACTCCGAGGGACAGCGCCGCTACGTGGAAACCTTCTCCCCGTACACCCGCCAGTTCCTGGACCGCATGGACAAGCCGCGCGTGGACCGCATCGAGGGCATCCCCCCGGCCATCGCCATCGACCAGACCAACCCGGTGCGCACCTCCCGCTCCACCGTGGGCACCATGACCGAGCTGGCCGACCACCTCAAGCTGCTCTGGGCACGGGCCGCGCGCCTCTACTGCTCGGGCTGCGGGCGGGAGGTGCGCCGCGACACGGCCGACTCCATCTACGCAGAAGTGGCCGGCCTGGCCTCGCCCTGGCTGCTGGTCACCTTCCCGGTGACCGTGCCGGAGAACTTCACTGAAGACGAGGTGACCGACCTGCTGGCCCGCCAGGGCTACCGCCGCATCCACCGCCGGGACGGGCGGCGCTGGGAGGTCATCCAGGACCGGGTGCAGAACTCACCGGCCAGACGGGGCAGGATCGTGGAGGACCTGGAAGCGGCCCTGCGCTTCGGCCAGGGCCGGGTCGCGGTGTACCCGCTGGACGAGAAGCTGGAGCCCGGCTCACCGAAGCGCTTCTCCGCCGACCTGCACTGCCCGGACTGCGACATCCACTACCGGGACCCGGTGCCCAATCTGTTCTCCTTCAACTCCCCCCTGGGCGCCTGTGACACCTGCCGGGGCTTCGGTCGGACCATCGGCGTGGATTACGACCTGGTGGTCCCGGATCCGTCCAAAAGCCTGGCCCAGGGCGCCATCAAACCCTGGCAGTCCGAGAGCTTCGGCGAAATGCAGACCGACCTTCTGCGCTTCGCCCGCAAGCGCGGCGTTCCCGCCAACCTGCCCTGGAGTGATTTGAGCGAGACTCAGCGGCGCTGGGTGCTGGAGGGCGAGGGGGAGTACGACGACGGGCTGTGGTACGGGGTGGCGCGCTTCTTCCGCTGGATGGAGAGCAAGGCCTACAAGATGCACATCCGGGTGCTGCTGTCCAAGTACCGGGCCTATCGCCTCTGCCCGGTCTGCGGGGGGGCGCGCCTGAAGCCCGAGGCCCTGCTGTGGCGGCTGGGAGAAGGGACGGGAGAGGGGAACCGGCGCGGCCTGACCATTCACGAGGCGGCCCTGCTTTCCATCGAGCGCTGCCGGGAGTTCTTCGACGGCCTGAGCCTGCCGCGGCCCCAGGAGGAGGCCGCCGAGATGCTGCTGGGTGAGATCCGCTCCCGGTTGAGCTACCTGGTGGACGTGGGCCTGGGCTATCTCACCCTGGACCGCCAGTCGCGCACCCTGAGCGGCGGGGAGGTGCAGCGCATCAACCTGACCACGGCGCTGGGCACCTCGCTGGTGAACACCCTGTTCGTGCTGGACGAGCCCTCCATCGGCCTGCACCCCCGCGACATCGACCGGCTGATCCGGGTGCTGCACCGCCTGCGCGACGCGGGCAACACCCTGGTGGTGGTGGAGCACGACCCGGCGGTGATCCGCGCCGCGGACCTGGTCCTGGACATGGGCCCCGGGGCCGGGGAGCGCGGCGGGGAGGTGGTGTTCTTCGGCACGCTGCAGCAAATGGCCCGTTCCCGCCGCTCCCTGACCGCCCGCTACCTGTTCGGGCCCAGGCCGCAGGAGAAGCTCCCGGCGGCCGCACCCGCGTCCGTCCCGGCGGGCGCCCGCCCCCGCCCTGGAGGTGCTCGGGGCGGCGGAGCACAACCTCAAAGGCATCGACGTGCGCATCCCCCTGAATCGGCTGGTGTGCGTGAGCGGGGTCAGCGGCTCCGGCAAGTCGACCCTGGTGCAGGACGTGCTATACAACGCGCTGCGGCGCCTGAAGCGCAGGCCCGCCGATCCTCCCGGCCGCCACCGTGGCATCCTCGGCCACGAGCAGATCGCGCAGGTGGTGCTGGTCGACCAGTCGCCGATCGGCCGCACCGCCCGCTCCAACCCCGCCAGTTACGTCGGGGCTTTCGACGCCATCCGCCGGCTGTTCGCCGAGGAGCCGCTGGCCCGCGAGCGGGGCTACACGGCGGGCACCTTCAGCTTCAATGCGGGGACCGGGCGCTGCCCGGCCTGCGGCGGCACGGGCTTCGAGCACATTGAGATGCAATTCCTGAGCGACGTGTACCTACGCTGCCCCGACTGTGACGGCCGGCGTTACCGGCGCGAGGTGCTGGAGGTGAAGCTGCTGCCGCCGACCTCCATGTCGGGCTACGCCGCCGGCGGGGCAAAGCCCTCCGGAAGCCCGCGCTCGGTGGCCGAGGTGCTGGACATGACCGTGGCCGAGGCCTGCGCCTTCTTCGCCGGATACCCCGAGGTGTTGCGCGCCATGCAGCCCCTGGCAGCGGTGGGGCTGGACTACCTGAAACTGGGCCAGCCGGTCCCGACCCTGAGCGGCGGGGAGGCGCAGCGGCTGAAGCTGGCTGGCTACCTGGCCGAGGCAAAGGCGAAGCCCGACCAGAAGGCCGGCGAGCGCATCCTGTTCCTGTTCGACGAGCCCACCACCGGGCTGCATTTCGCCGACATCGCCGTGCTGCTCTCCGCCTTCCGGCAGCTGCTGGCCGGCGGGCATTCCGTGGTGGTGATCGAGCACAACCTGGACGTGATCGCCGCTTCGGACTGGGTCATCGACCTGGGGCCGGAAGGCGGAGAGCGGGGCGGCGAGCTGGTCTGCGCGGGCACTCCGGCCGAGGTGGCCGGCGTTCGCGCCAGCCACACCGGCCGGGCCCTTACCGAATACGCGCGCGCGCAGGGGGCAGGCGGGATTGCCGCGCGCCCGGCCGGCAAGGCGGTCAGCGGCCGGGCCGCCGCCGGCCGGGGCGCGACCAGCGACTCCGCCGGCAGGGCCGGCCAAGCCGCCGCGCGGGGGCGGGCCGCGACCGCTTCATCCGCATCCTGCGCGCGCGCGAGCACAACCTCCGCAACCTGGACGTGAGCATCCCGCGCGACGCCTTCACGGTGATCACCGGGGTGAGCGGCAGCGGCAAGAGTACCCTGGCCTTCGACATCCTGTTCGCCGAGGGGCAGCGCCGCTACCTGGAGTCCCTGAACGCCTACGCCCGCCAGTTCGTGCAGCCCGCCTCCCGCCCCGACGTGGACGGGGTCTTCGGCGTGCCTCCCACGGTGGCCATCGAGCAGCGCACCAGCCGCGGCGGGCGCAAGAGCACCGTGGCCACCATGACCGAGATCTACCACTTCCTGCGCCTGCTGTTCGTAAAGCTGGGCACCCAGTACTGCCCGGACTGCGACCTGGCCATCCAGCCGCAGAGCCGGGAGGCCATCCTGGCCCGCCTGCTGCGGGACTTCCGGGGCCGCCGCGTCCAGCTGCTGGCGCCGCTGGTCACCTCCCGCAAGGGCTACTACACGGACCTGGCCCGCTGGGCGGCGCGCCGGGGCTACACGCATTTGCGGGTGGACGGCCGCAGCCTGCCCACCTCCGGCTGGCCGCGCCTGGACCGCTTCCGCGAGCACACCATCGAGCTGCCGGTGGCCGAGCTGAGCCTCAGCGCCGAGGCCGAACCGCGCCTGCGGGAGGCCCTGGGACTGGCGCTGGGGTTGGGCAAAGGCGCGGTGACGGTGGTGCCCTCCGGGGTTGCCACCCCCGCGGGTGACTCCGGCGACGGGAGCCGGGGCCAGATCTTCTCCACGCAGCGGGCCTGCCCGCGCTGCGGCCGAAGCTTCGAGGAGCCGGACCCGAGGCTGTTCTCCTTCAACTCCCGGCACGGCTGGTGCCCGCGCTGCTACGGCACGGGGCTGCTGCTGGCCGGATTCGACTCCGAGCAGACCGGCGAGGAGATCTGGTGGAACCAGTGGTGGGAAGGGCCGGAGTCGCTGTGCCCGGCCTGCTCGGGGCGGCGCCTGCGCCCGGAGGCCCTGGCCGTGCGCTTCCAGGGATTGAGCATCGACCGCTACACCGCCCTGAGCGTGGAGGAGGCCGGGGCGCGGTTCGTCGGGCTGCGCCTGGGGCCGCGGGAGGCGGAGATCGCCCGCGACATCCTGAGCGAGCTGGGGAGCCGCCTGGAGTTCCTGCAGCAGGTGGGCCTGCCCTACCTCACCCTGGACCGGGCCGCGCCCACCCTGAGCGGCGGTGAGGCCCAGCGCATCCGCCTGGCCTCGCAGCTGGGCTCCAACCTGCGGGGGGTCTGCTACATCCTGGACGAGCCCACCATCGGGCTGCACGCCCGCGACAACCTGATGCTGCTGGACACGCTGCGGCGCCTGAAGGACAAGGGCAACACGGTGGTCGTGGTGGAGCACGACGAGGAGACCATCCGCCGGGCCGAGCACGTGATCGACCTCGGACCGGGGGGCGGGGTGAACGGCGGGCGGCTGATGGCAGCCGGCAGCCTGGCCAGCCTCTTGCGTAGCCGGCGCTCCCTGACCGGAAAGCTGCTGGCGCGGCCCCTGCGCCACCCCCTGGTCGAGCGCGCCGCTCAAGGCGGGGCGAAGCCCGCCTCAGGCGGCGAGCTCACGGTGCGGGGGGCCACCCTCCACAACCTGCACGAGCTGGACCTGAGCATTCCCCTGAACCGCCTGATCTGCGTCACGGGGGTCAGCGGCAGCGGCAAGAGCACGCTGGTCCGGGAGGTGCTCCACGACAACCTGGCGCGCCTCCTGAGCCGCCGCCGCACCCGGCGGGGAAGGGCGGAAGCGCGCGGGCCTCTCCTGCACGGCTGCCGGAGCATCGAAGGCTGGGAGTCCGTCGAGCGGGTGCTGGAGGTCGATCAGACGCCCATCGGCAAAACCCCCCGCTCCTGCCCGGCGACCTACGTCGGCTTCTGGGACGACATCCGCCGCCTGTTCGCCGCCACCGCCGAAGCGCGGATGCGCGGCTACTCTCCCGGCCGCTTTTCCTTCAACGTAGCCGGCGGACGTTGCGAGGCCTGCGAGGGCCAGGGGATGAAGCGCATCGAGATGAGCTTCCTGCCGGAAGTCTCCGTGCTGTGCGAGAGCTGCGGCGGGGCCCGCTTCAACCCGGAGACGCTGGCCGTGCGCTTCCGGGACAAGAGCATCGCCGACGTGCTGGCCATGAGCGTGGAGGAGGCGGCGGAGTTCTTCTCCTTCCACCCCGCCGTGCACCACTCCCTGAGCCTGCTCCTGGAGGTCGGACTGGGGTACCTGCACCTGGGACAGCAGAGCCCCTCGCTGAGCGGCGGGGAAGCCCAGCGCATCAAGCTGGTGACCGAGCTCGCCCGGACGCGCGCCGGGGGGCGTTCCCTGTACCTGTTGGACGAGCCGACCATCGGCCTGCACATGGCCGATGTGGAGCGGCTGATCCGGGTGCTGGTGCGGCTGGTGGAGGCGGGCAACACCGTGGTGATCATCGAGCACAACCTGGACGTGATCGCCGAAGCGGACTGGATCGTGGACCTGGGCCCGGAGGGCGGGGAGGGCGGCGGCCTGATCGTGGCCCAAGGCACCCCCGCCGAGGTGGCGCGGGTACGCTCCGGCTCGCACACCGCGCGTTTCCTGAAGAGCTTCCTGGCCGAACGCCTCAATCCAGACGCAGGCGCAGGCGCATCGTCACCGGCTGGTGGTCGGAAAAGCGGAAGCCCAGGTCGGCGGTCCGCACCGAAAGCACGTCCACGTTCGGCGACACCAGGAAGCCGTCGATGACCGCCGTGTAGTTCTCCCCCACGACATACGGCCTCTCCAAAGTGCGGACCGTGGGCACGGTGTCGTCCACCGCCAGGCGCCAGCCCGGGGGCGGGAAACCGGCCGGCAGCGGGTGCACCCAGAACAGGTAGCGCTCGGCGGTGGTGTGCGGGAAGCGGGTGTCCGCCAGCAGCAGGTTCCAGTCCCCGCCCAGCACCACGTAGCTTCCCCGCCGCTCCTCGTCGCGCAGGAAGGCCGCGACCACCTCCAGCTGCGTGCGGCGCAGCCCAGCCGCCGGGTCGAAAGCCGACAGGTGCAGGTTGGCCACCACCAGTTCCCCGGACTCCCCGGGGACCGGGAAGCGGGCGACCAGCAGGTGGTAGCGCTGCCAGCGCTTCCCTCCCGGCAGCTCCAGGCGCTCCACATGGCGAGGCGGTCCCGGCGCGAAGGTGGCCAGGCCGACGGAGACCCTGGGAACAGCAAGGCTGACATCCGGGGAGAAGGCCCGCCACCGCCCCGGCAGGCGCTTCTCGATGACGGCCAGCAGGTCCACCCGGCGGTTGACCGCCGAGGGGCGGGCGGCCTCCTGCAGCAGAAGCACGTCGGCCCCGGCCTGTTCCAGGAAAGCGCCGATGCCTTCCACGTAGCGCAGCACTTCCGCGCGGGAGGAGGGGATGAACCGCCGCCCGCCGTCGGGGTAGAACTCCGCCCGCTCCCCCAGCCCGCCGAAGCCCAGGTTCCAGCTCAGGATCTCGATTTCCTGCGGCGCCTCCCAGGGCTGCCGGCCTACGGTCTGCGAAAGCGGGTCCTGCTCGACCGCCGACGGGCCGGAAGCGCACCCCAGCGTGATCAGGGCGATGGCCAGAATCAATATCAACGCTGCTATTGCGCCGCCATCATCCGCCATGGATCATCTCTCGCAGGCGTTCCAGCGCGCTGCTGGTTGTCTTTACCAGCTCTTCCTGTTGGTACAGATAAGGCGCCAGGGCAGGCTCACCGACCAGGAAACCCTGGTAGCCGATGGCCTTGATGGCCGCCGTTACTTTGTCCCAGCGGACGTGGCCTTGGAAGATATTCCTCCAGCCGTATAGGGTGTTGGTATTCTTGTCGTGGTCCTTGACGTGAAACTGGCAGATATACTCCGCCAGGTATTCGATCCAATCCTCTGGAAACCCGCACAACATGGTGTTGCCCACGTCAAGGTAAAGCTTGACGTGCGGGCTGCCGACCTCTTCAAGGAATCGCCGGTACTCCATTGGCGTGATCAGGAATTTGTTGTAGTACACGTTCTCCAGTCCGATGATTACGCCTTTTGATCCGGCGTAGGCAGCGAGCTCCTTGGTGATCGACAATGCCCGCTGGTAAGCATCGATATACTTGACGGGCGGATTGCCGAAATCCAGCGGGGGATCCGCGTGCACCATCCCGGGGACAACCAGGATGATCTTCACCCCCAATTCCGCCGCCGCATCGATCATCTTGCGAACTACTTCGATCCCCTTGTCCCGGACCTTGGCATCGCCGCTGGTGATCGGATATTTCCAGAAGAGCAGGGAGCAAATGCTGCAAATCTTCAAGCTGCTCCGTTCCGCGATTTTTTTGATCCGGCCAAGCTCGCCGCGGCTCGTGTCCAGAGAGAAGTCGCCCTTCTCTTCCAGATTCAGCTCCAGTCCGTCAAAGCCGTGCTTTTTCGCCATCTGGAAGCATTCTTCAATCCCCAACCCGGATTCAAACGCCCACCTGTTGATCGCTTTATTGATAACGGTCACTGGCAACGACTTCATGCTCCCCCACCCCCTCCCGGCGCCTGGCTTAAAGCACCGCCCGCACCGGCCGCAGCAGGCGCAGCAGGTGGCTCCAGGCGAACACCACGGCCACCCCGACAAGCGTGACCAGAGCGAACTTGGCCAGTGGTGTCGCGGAAATCCCCAGCGCGGCCATCTGCAGCGGGACGATGAGCAGCGGGTGCCAGAAGTAGGCCGAGTACTGGTTATCCGCCAGCCATTTCCCCAGCGCCCCCTGGAAGTTGGCGGCTTCGCGGAAAGCCACGGTCAGCCCGATGCACATGCCCAGGCACAGCAGGATCTCCCAGAGCGGGTAGACCACGCCCATAGCCGCATCGCCCAGGGGAAGCAGCCGGCCCAGGCCCAGGTCGTAGGCGTACCAGGCGGCCGCGGCGGCCAGGCCTGCCGCCAGCCAGCCGATCCCCGCCCGGGCAGGGAAGCGTTCAAACCAGCCGCGCCGATACGCCCACACCCCGACCAGGAAGAAGCCCAGGTCGCGCGGCACGTCGGCGAAGGCCACCCGGAAGAAACCCAGCAGGTTGAACCAGCGGTCGATGGGCGACCAGATCCTCACCAGCGCCGAGCACACCGCCACCCCCAGGGCGAAGGCCAGGTAGGCGAGCCACCCCGGCAGGGGACGCCGGCTCAGGTCCTCCTGCCGGCGATTGCCCCGCAGCCCGCGCCACAGCGCGTAGACCAGGCTGAACAGCAGCAGGTGCTCCAGGTACCACAGGTGCCCGGCGTTGAACACGTCCAGCCAGCTTCCGATCCTCTCCCCGAACAGGAAAATCCGCGCCAACAGCATCAGCGCCGCGAAGACCAGCACGGGGATGCCCAGGCGCCGCAGGCGGCCGAGGATGAAGGCGCGTGGCCCGCTTCGATCATATGCCCCGACCATGAAGTAGCCGGAGATCATGAAGAACAGGCTCATGAAGAAAGACCGGTTCACGGTGAAAAATGGCCCCAGCACCGCGGCCCGCGTGGCCTCCTGCACCGGCCAGTAGCCGCCGGTAGGCCCATAGGCCTGGCCCACGTGATGGGCAATGACCAGGATGGTCAGCACGACCCGCAGGTTGTCCAGGTAATAGAGCCGGGTCCTGGCATTCATGCCGCCTCCTCAGGACAGGAAGCGCTTGCGCAGCCAGCGGGTCGACTGGACCGCGTCCCCGCGCTTGACCAGCTCGCGGATCTCCCCCATGGACTTCTCGTCCAGCAGGCGCTCGATGGCCTTCAGGAACTCGATGGACTCCCGCAGGGCGCCCTGGGCTTCCTCGCGGTAAGGGTACTGGTCCATGGAGTACCAGCCGCGGTAGCCGATCTCGCGCAGCCAGAACAGCAGCTCCACGTACTCGGGGAAGTGGACCGAGCCCACGATCATGTCGTCGTCCCAGAAGCGGTAGTTGTCGTTGAAGTGCAGGTGGAACAGCTTCTGTCCGTAGGAATGGCAGCATCACCGCCGCCTCGGCCACGTTCTCGCCGGCCACGAAGGAGTGGCCGGTGTCGATGGTCACCCCCACGTTGGGCTCGCCCGTGCGTTGGGCCATCAGCAGGGTGTCCCCGCAGCGGGCCAGGTAGGAGTGGGTGCGCGGCTCCTTGGGCTTGTACTCCAGGGCGAAGCGTATTTTCGGGTAGGAGCGGGCCAGGGAGCGAACGGCCTCCTCGATCCACTGGCGCTCCTGGCGGTAGTCGGCCTGCAGCGGGTAGTCGTAGCCGTCCTGCCCCGGCCAGAGGCTGATCAGGTCGCAGCCCAGCGTCAGGGCCGCCTCGGCCATCTTCGCCGTTTCCTCCACCGCCTGGGCCCGGATGGCGGGGTCCTTGGAGCTGAAGGCGCCGCTGCCCCAGCGCTTCTGGGCGAAGTGGTCGGGAATGATCGAGGCGCATTTCAGCTTGTGCTTGGCCAGCAGGCCGCCGACCTCCTCGACGTTCTCCGCGGTGATGTCCCAGCTGCCGACCAGCTCCACCCCTTCCACCCCCTCGATGGCCGCGGCCCGCTTGATCATCTCCTCCTTGGAGGGCTGGTCCTTGTAGCCGCTGGAAAGGAAGCGGTCGTTGGTGTTCCCCAGGTTGCCCAGAATGATGGCGTACTTCACGGTTGTCCTCCTCCTGCCAGCCAATGCATGACGTTCTTCCAAAGGCGGGCGTACCCGCTCCAGGCGGTGAAGCTCTTGGGGCACCAATGCGGCCCGATGTCCGAGGCCCAGGCCAGGGTCCGCCCCTTGCCCCGCGCGGCCACGGCCAGCAGCGGGTGCGGCCCGGCACGCAGGACCAGCTCGGCCTCCTCCCGGAGCGTCAGTTCGTTCAGACCCAGCAGCGCGGGCCAGGGGCCGGTGATTGCCTCTACTATCGGATGTCCGGGGAGTACCACCTCGGGAACCACCCCTTCGGGGACTTCCAGGCGGTCGTCGAAGGGGTGGATGCGCACCGGCAGCAGCTCCTCGATGGGGGTGCGGTAGTACTTGGCCGCCCCGTAGATGCCGGCGAAGGAATAGTAGCCCCCGCACATGGCCAGGCCTCCCCCGGCCAGCACCCACTGCTCGAGCAGCTTCAGGCGGTTGGGCATGGTCTTGCCGCCGCCCCAGGTGGCCGGGTGCAGCAGCAGCGAGTTGGCCCCGATGTCGCTCAGGATCACCGCCCGGTAGGCAGAGAGCTCCTCCAGGTGCAGCGGGAAGCTCTCCGGCACCAGGTGCCCGGGCAGGTGCTCAAGCTCGATGTCGGAGCCGGCCAGCGCCTGGGACAGCTCGCGGATGCCCGTCTCGTAGACGGTGCTGGAGAAGAAGTCCCAGCCCTTGTTGTGCGTGCTGGCCGAAACCCAGGACTCGCCGGCCAGCAGGACCCGGATGCGGCTTGGTTGCGCGCTCATGCCCGCCGCCTTTCAGCAGACCTTGAAGCTCTTCCGCCGCCAGCCCTGCTCCGGCCCCTCGTGCACCAGCACCCAGCCGGCGGCCGGGTAGCACTTCTCGCAGAGCATCTGGTCGGAGGGCAGGTGATAGGTGACCGCCCGCTTCCCGCAGCCCCCGCATACCCCGTAGCGGGTCTCCGGGGTGAATATGCCCTTGGCCAGCCGTTCGCTGGCGGTGTGCTGCAGCACCTCCTTGAGCTCGCGCTGGGCGTGGCAGTCCCTGCGCTCGGGGCGGTCCGCCTTCAGCGGGTACTGCCCGTAACGGTGCCCGGCGGCGATCATGGCCAGGAAGTTCTCGTAGGGCACGTCGTTGGTCACGCTGTGGCTGGAGGTCAGGATGTAGGCCCCTTCCTGTCCCAGCGCCTGGATGTGGGCCCGCACGTCCTCCGCGACGTCCTGCGGCGAGCCGAAGGCGAACACCCCGGCGATGTCGATGTTCCCGCTGAAGCAGATCTTGTCCCCGTACTTGCGGTGCACCTCGTAGATGTCGGCCCCCGAGGTGGGCTCGATGGGGTTGTACATCACCACCCCGATCTCGATCAGGTCCGGGATGATCTGCACCGCGTTGCCGCAGCTGTGCATGGCCACCGGGACCTTGTAGCGGCGGCACTCCTCCACGATCCTCCGATAGCAGGGGATGGCCCACTTGCGGGACATCTCCGGCCCCATGATCAGGCCGCCCTTCTGCCCGATGTCGTCGGCGATGTAGATGAATGAAACCCCTTCCTCGCAGGCCATGCGCACGATGTCCAGGTAGTAGTCCATGCACATGGAGACGACCTTTTCGATGAACTCCGGGTCGGTGTACAGCTTCATCATGAACTCCTCGAAGCCCACGATGAACTGGTAGGGGGTCATGATGGGGGCGCAGGTCATGATGGTGGTGCCGATCTTCGTACCCTTGCAGGCCTCGATGTAGGCTCGCAGGTGCCGCCGCTTGGGCTCGATGTCCAGTTCCCGCGAGTGGGGCACCAGGGCGTCCAGCTCCTCCCGGGTGTGCACGCTGCCGTCGGTGACGATGTGCAGCTTCCCGTCCTCGCCCAAGGCGCTTCAGCGGAGCCCACAGCGCCTCCATGCCCACCGCGTCCTGGCCGATGAGGCGGCAGATCTCGATGTAGTCGCGCGGGTCCATGGGCGGGGCCACGTACTCGTCCTCGCTGGCCCCCTTGGCCGAGCCCAGGGTGTGCCCGACGGCGCGCCCCAGCAGGCGGCTGCAGTGCTTGTCCTCGATCAGGATTTCGAAGTTCGGCACCCGGTCGGTCTGGCGGTGCTCGAAGGAGGCCAGCAGGCGATCGATGTCCGGCGCGTCGCAGCTCATTTTACATCCTCCGCCTCGAACCTCCAGATCTCCTCCATCTTTGCGAAGGCCCCGGGCTCCTCCTCGTCGAAGGGGGCGTCCAGCAGCTTGTTCATATAGTCGTTCCACTTTTGGTAGAAGGGGTCCCGGGCCCGGATGCGGTTGAACTCCTCGATGTCCTCGATCAGGGCGTACAGGAAGAGGTTGTTGCCCCGCAGGAAGATCGTCATTTCGTGGCAGCCGGCCTCCTTCAGCCCGCGCGTGATCTCCGGCCAGATCTCCCGGTGCGCCTTGATGTACTCCGCCTTCTTCTCCGGAATCGCTCGGTAGCACAGCGCGAGCCTCTGCATCCCGCTACCCTCCCTCAATATTTGCCGAACTCCAGCGCGGCGTCGAAGAAGGCCACCACGTTCTCGGGCCGGACATCGGACTGGATGTTGTGCACCGAGGCGAATACGAAGCCGCCGCCCGGGGGCAAAGTCCGCGACACGGCGCTTCACCTCCCGCGCGCACGTCCTCCGGGGTCCCCAGGGACATGATCCTGGTCGGGTCCGCCCCTCCGCCCCAGAAGCCGATGTCCCTGCCGAAGTCCTTCTTCAGCGCGGCGCTGTCCATGCCCCGGGCATGGACCTGGACCGGGTTCAAGGCGTCCACCCCGATCTGGATCAGGTCCGGGATGTATTCGCGGATCGCCCCGCAGGAGTGGAAGTAGATCTTGGCCTTGGAATGCTTGCGCACGATGCGGATGAGCCGGGCTTCCCGGGGCTTGAAGATCTTGCGGTACAGCGCGGGGGAGAAAAGCGGCCCATCCTGGCCGCCCAGGTCGTCCCCCATCTGGACCACCTGGACCAGGTCGCCGATCTCCTGCATGTAGCGCGTCCACCAGGTCTCCAGCCATTCCACGACCCGGTCGGCCACCAGCTCGACCAGCTTCGGGTCGGCGGCCATGTCCATATAGGACTCGTGCACCCCCCGCAGCCAGTAGGAGTGCTCCACGATGCCCCCGGTCGGGGCGTGGGCCACGATGGCCTTGTCGGTTTCCTTCAGCAGCCGCTGGACCTCCGCCCGCAGGCCTTCGAAGCGGCTGGGGTCCTCGGGGTCGGGAAGCTTGTGCGCCTTGATCTCCGCCGCGCTCTTGCCCGACCAGATGTGCTTCTCGAAGTCGAACCAGATCCCTCCGGAAAGCGGCTGCCGGTACACCGTGCCCCACTCGTCCCGCCATTTGCGGAACTCTCCTTCGGTGTAGTACTGGAACTCGTAGGGCTTGGCCGGCCGGCCGTAGAAAGGCAGGCAGTCCGCGTGGAAGCGCTCCCGCAGGCGCTCGTCCGGGAACACGATCTGCTGGAAGGCGTCCTGGATGCGCTCCTCTCCGCCGCTGAAGCCGAGGTGCTCCTTGAGCTTGCGGTGGCCGAAAAGGTGGATGCTGTCGTGCAGGCAGCCGAAGCTGATCGGCACCCGGTCCGGTTCCTTGCGGCTGAGCGCGGTGACGACGCGCTCGCGAGACGAAAGACTCATGCGAGACCTCCCTAGAAAACGACCCCGGCTGTCAGAATGACGTTGGAATAGTGGGTGAACTCCCCCGTGCGCACCACCGCCCGGCAGCCGCCGACCAGCTTCTTGAACTGTTCGTGCGGTACGGTCTGGATCGGGACGGTCCCCAGCCGGCGCGTGATCTCCCGGTGCATCGCCGGGCTGTCGGTCAGGATTTCCTCGGCGACCACGGCCTTCTCCACCAGCAACTCCCCGAGGACGGCCTCCAGCACGGGCAGGAAAGCGGGCAGTCCCGGGGCCCACGGCCAGGTCGATCCGCTCCACGCCCGCCGGTATGGGCAGACCGGCGTCGGCGACGCACAGCAGGTCCCCATGGCCCATGGAGGCGATGACCCGGGCGAGCTCGGGTTGCAGGATTCCGCGTCTTCTTCATGGCTCTCTCACCCTCCAGTACTTCAGGGCCCCGGCGGTGAGGCCCTTGATCATCTGCTTCTGCAGCACCATGGTGATGGTCATCAGCGGGATCAGGGCCACCACCATGACGGCGCTCATCTGCCCCCAGAGGATGCCCCTGTCCTGGCGGAACCAGGAGAGGACCACGGGCAGGGTGGCGCTCGTGGAGTTGGTGAACAGCGAGGCGAACAGGAACTCGGTCCAGGTCAGGAAGATGCAGAACAGGGCCGTGGCCACGATGCCCGGGAAGGCCAGGGGCAGCGAGCACCCGGAACATGACCGTGCCCCGCGAGCCCCCGTCCACCAGCACCGACTCCTCGATGCTCTTGGGCACCTCGTCGAAGAAGCCCTTCATCATCCAGATCACGAAGGGGAGCTGGGTCATGACGTAGATCAGGATCAGGCCCAGGTGCGAGCCGGCGAGCCCGATGCTGCCGCATGCACCAGAACAGGGGAACGGCGATGACGATGGGAGGCATCATCCGGGTGGACAGGATCCAGCCGCCCAGGTTCTCGCTTCCCCGGAACTGGAAACGCGACAGGGCGTAGGCGGCCCATATCCCCGACCAGCAGGGCGAGCGCCACCGACCCCCGATGATGATGAGGCTGTTAAGATGTTCGGCACCACCGACTCGACCCGGCCCGCCGACTCCTCGATGTAGTAGGTCGCCTCGGAGAGCTCGGTGGGGTCGATGGTCCAGGGGGCGAAGGCCTCCTTGTAGTGGAAGAGCACGAACTGGTTGGGCAGGAACTTCGGAGGCATGCGGTAGTATTCCCGCGGCGTCTTGAACGAGGTCATGAGCATCCAGAGCAGGGGGAAGGCGAAGGCCGAGGGAGAAGACGGCCACGACGATGTGCAGCCAGACGGTCCGGAGGCTCTTTTTCACTCTTCGCTTGTCTCATACGACGGACTCCTGGTCCGCGGAACACCTTCAGGATGACGAAGCTGATCGAGGTAGACGATGATGAAGATGATCCAGGAGAGGGCGGCGCCGTAGCCCAGCTTGAACTGGGTGAAGGCCTGCCGGTAGAGGTAGAAGGTGGCCACGGTGGTGCTCTGCCCGGGCCCCCCGAAGGTGAGGGCGTACACGATGTCGAAGGTCTTGAACACGTCCATGCTCCGGATGAGCAGCACGATCAGGATCTGCCCCCGCATGTGCGGGAGCACGACGTGGGTGAAGCTCTGCCAGCTGGTGGCCCCGTCCACCAGCGCCGCCTCTTGGGCTCGTCGGGGACCGAGCGCAGGCCCGCCAGGAGGGTGATGATGACGAAGGGGGTCCACTGCCAGATCTCCACCAGGATCACCGCCGGCAGCGCCCACTGCGTGGTGCCGAGGAAGTCGATCGGCTTGAAGCCGAGGAACATGACCACCGCGTTCACCGCGCCCCAGCGCACGTCCAGGAGCATGCGCCAGAGGTTGCCGCTCGCGATCAGGGGCAGCATCATGGGGCTCAGGATCAGGGCGATCCAGAGGGAGTCCCCCTTGACCTTCTTCTTGTTCAGCAGCCAGGCGATGAGGAAGCCCAGCAGGAACTCGATGGTCACCGCGACAACGAGGATGATCACGGTCTTCTCGAGGGACAGCAGGAAGTAGGGGTCGGTGAAGGCGTCGACGAAGTTGTCGCACCCCGACCCAGGGCATGTTCCAGAAGGTGAGGCCCTTCTTCAGCTTGAACTTCTTGAAGGCCATGACCAGGGCGAAGATGAGCGGGTAGATGATGAAGACGAGCAGCCAGATCATGGTGGGCGCCATGTAGACGTACGGCGCCGCATGCTTGTGCAGGCGGCCTGGTCTGCGGATCGCGTCGGTCTGATGCCATACCTTCCCTCGATGATTTAGAATGAAGGGGGCATGGTGTCCCGCCATGCCCCCTCGAAGCCTTCAGCTGTTACCTCAGCCCTCCAGGATCTTGCTTCCACTCCCGCATGACCCGGTCGTAGGCCTGCGCGGAGGTCTGCTGCCCGGACCAGGACTGGTGGAGCTCGTTCAGCAGGGTCTCGTAGAGCTGCGAGGCCTGCGGGACCTTGATGTCCCCGATGCCCAGCTGCAGGGCCTTCATGCGTGGGATCGACCAGCGGGCCCCACACGTCCTTCACGCGCTGGTCCTTCCACACCGAGGTAGCGGTTGGGGTCCACGCCGGAGCCGGAGTTCGTCTCGTAGATCTGCATGGTCGTGGACGCCAGGAACTGGGCGTACAGGAAGGCCACGTCCTTGTTCTTGGAGACCGTGGGGATCGACCAGGGCTTTGCCGACCGCGAAGGAGGTGACGGGCTTCACGCTGCCGTCCTTCCTCTTGAAGCCGGGCATGGTGCGTGGCGACGCACCTGGTCCCAGTACTTGGCCTGGCGCGGGTCGCGGAACACGGAGGTGGCCCACTGCATGGTCATGGCCACCACGCCGTTGCCCAGGCCCTCCTTGGTCTCCGGGTAGCCCCAGGACAGGATGCCGGGCGGGGAGAACTTCATCAGGCTGATGTAGAAGTCGTTGGCCTTGATGAAGGCGTCCTTGTTGAGCTCGATCTCGCCGTTGTCGTTGACCAGGCCGTTGGAGAACTTGACCCCGTCGGCGGCCAGGCGGTTGCGGTACACGTTGGCCCAGTAGTCCACGGCCCACCAGGTCTTCAGGGCCAGGGTGCCGAAGCCGTAGAGGCCGGGCTGGCGGCCGGTGAAGAACTCGGCCATGTCCCGAACCTGGTCCCAGTCCTTCGGCTCCGCCAGGTTGTACTTGAACTTGGACTTGAAATCCGCCTTGTTCTTGGCGTCGGCGAACAGGTCCTTGCGGTAGTAGAAGATGTTCACGTCCCCGTCGTAGGGGATGGCGTACCAGGAGCCCTTGTACTTGTCGAAGCCGACCTGGGCGCCCTCGATGAAGTCGGTGACGTCGATCTCCTTGCCGTACTTCTTGTACAGGTTGTCCAGGTTCTCGATGTACTCGGCTTCGGCGTATTCACCGATCCAGGTCGGGTACAGCTCCAGCAGGTCGTACTCGGCGGAGCCGGACAGCAGGAAGGCGAGCTGTTTCTCGTGCAGGTTTTCGGGCGGAATCACGTCGATGGTCAGTTTCAGCCCGGTCGCCTTCTCGATCAGCGCCTTGTTCTCAACCGGCGGAACGTCAGTCGCCGCCGCCCTGGAACATGATTCGGATGGTTTTGCCCTTGCCGAGGGTCATCAGCGAAGGCGGGATGGCCTTGAGGATCTCCGCCTGGGTCGGCATGACCTCCGGCGAACCGGCCACCTTCACGCCCTTCGGGATTTCCTGGGCGAAGGCGTAGCTCGCAGCGAAAAATAAGATCACCAGCAAAATAAGCAGGATTCTTCTCTTCATCCTAATCCTCCTCTACTATTACTATTGACCGCTTCCCCAACCCCTGCATTGCCCTGCCGGGGCAATGCCCCTTCTCTGAATCGTGATGTGTGTAGCCCGCCTCCTTTTCGATGTCTGTTATTTTATCAAATCCATGGCCACAAGTAAAACCGCTAGCCCCGGCCGCCTGCTTCCTTCCACAGCCGCAGGTTGCGCTCGATGTAGCCCAGGTGCGTGTCGGAGTGCTCGACGTAGAGCTCCAGCCAGCCGCGCAGGGTCAGCTTCCCGCGCTCCGGGTGCCTGACCCAGTTTCCTTCCCACTGAGCTTCCCGCGCGCGCGACAGCAGGTCGGCGGAAATTTCCCGCAGCAGCCGGAAGAGGCGCACCGCCTTGTCAAGGTTTTGGGCGTGATAGTCCAGGCCGGCCTGCCATTTCTCCTGGTCGTACACGTCCACCCCCACCCCGCTCTCGGCCAGAATCTTGCGCAGGCGCACCGAGGCGTTTATTTCGGCGTCCGCCAGGTGCGCGACCTGCTCGTGCACGGTCCAGGCGTCGGGGAAAGGGCGGAAGGTGAGCTGCTCCGGGGTGAGCCCCCGCAGCCTGGCCTCCAGCGCGCCGGAAGCGGCGGAGTAACGCGCCAGCAGTTCCTTGGTGGTCATGTGCCCACGCTACCCCCCCGCGCGCCGCCGGGTCAAGCCTTGCCCGGCCCGCTGCGCCCCGGCCTACAATACGGTGAGCAAAGCGGCGGGCGACCGCCGGGGAGGCGAACGGCGGTGGGCAAAAGAGGTTCCCGGCGGCTGGTGGTGATTTCCCTGGACGGGCTGGCCACCGCCGACTACGAGATCGTGCGCGGCCTGCCCTCCTTCCGCCGCCTGCTGCGGCGAGGGGCCCTGTGCCGCCGGGTGCGCGGCATCTACCCCACGCAAACCTACGTCCTGCACGCCACCGCGCTGACCGGGGCGCGTCCGGCTCAACACGGCATCCTGGCCAACAGCCGTTTCCAGCCCGGGCGGGAGCGGCCGGAGTGGTTCTGGTACCGCGATGCGATCCGCGTGCCCACCCTGTACGACCGGGCCATGGACAGCGGCCTGTCCACCGCCTCCCTGTTCTGGCCCAGCGCCGGGCGCTCCGGCCAGCGCTGGGTGCTGCCCGAGATCCTGCCCTACGCGCTTCGGGCAAAGCCTGGCCTGGCGCGCGCTTACCGCCGGCACCCCGCTGTTCCTCCTGGACATGCTGCGCCGCTACGGGTCCCTGCTGCGCGGCCTGGACCGCTACCACCTGGACAACTTCACGGCGGCGGTGGCCGCGCATCTGGCGCGCTCCGGGCGGGCCGACCTGCTGCTGGTCCACCTGCTGGACCTGGACGCTGTGCGCCACCGGGAGGGCTTCCAGGGTCCGGCGATCCGCCGGACGCTGGAAGAGCAGGACCGGCGCCTGGGCCGCATCCTGGAGGCCGCCCTGCAGCAGGACGGCTGGACCCGCACCGCGGTCGTGCTGTTCGGCGACCACGCCTTCCTGGACGTGCACACCGCCGTGAATCTGAACACCGCGCTGGCGCGCGCCGGGTTCATCACCCTGGACCGCCGCGGGCGCTGCCGCGGCTGGCTGGCCTGGGCCAACACAGCCGAGGGCTCGGCGCACCTGTACCTGCGCGACCGGGACGACCGGTCGCTGCGCCGGCGGCTGGGGAAATGGCTGGAGCAGTTGCGCTCCGACCCGCGTCATGGTATCGAGGAGGTCTACCGCGGGGCGGCCCTGCGCCGGCTGGGGCTGGGCCAGGCCATGGACTTCGTGCTGGAGGCTCGCCCGGGGTTCTACTTCTCCCCCCGGCTGCGGCCCGAGGTGAGCGAGCCGGCCCCGGCGGGGCACCGGGCCTGCCACGGCTACCGGCCGGACCGCGAAGGCTACACCTCCCTGCTGGTGGCCGCCGGCGCGGGCGTGCGGGCCGGCGCGGAGCTGGAAGAGATGAGCATCCTCGACCTGGGCCCCACCCTGGCCGCCCTGCTGGGGCTGACGCTGCCGGGCGCGGAGGGGCGGGCTCGGGGCGAGCTGTTGAGCGCGGGAGGAATCGATGCGTGAGCGGGAAAGGACCTACCGCCGGCGGATCCGGGCCTGGACCCTGTACGACTGGGCCAACTCGGCCTTCGCCACCACGATCCTGGCCGCGGTTCTGCCCGTGTACTACAGCCAGGTGGCCGGCTCCACGCTGCCCGGCCCCAGCGTGGCCACCGCCTACTGGTCCGCGGGCCTGAGCCTCTCGATCTTCATTGGGGCGTTGTTGGCCCCGGTGCTGGGCACCCTGTCCGACATCATCCGCGGAAAGAAGCTGTTCCTGTCGCTGTTCGCCGGCCTGGGGGTGGTCTGCACGGGCCTGCTGGTGCTGGTGAAAAGCGGCGACTGGCTGCTGGCCTCGCTGCTGTTCGTGTTCGGGCGCCTCGGTTTCGGCAGCTCGATCGTCTTCTACGACGCGCTGCTCCCGCACGTGGCCAGGCCCGAGGACCAGGACTCGGTTTCCACCCGGGGCTATGCCCTGGGCTACCTGGGCGGAGGGATCCTGCTGGCCGTGAACGTGGCCATGATCCGCCTGCTGCCCGGCACCTGGGGGCCGCGCCTGTCGTTCGCCAGCGTGGCGCTGTGGTGGGCCCTGTTCAGCATCCCCGTGCTGGCCGTGGTGCCGGAGCCGCACACCCTGACCGCCCGCCCGAAAGGGCAGGGCCTGCTGGAGGCCACCTTCCGGCGCCTGGGCCAGACGCTGCGGGAGATCCGCCGTTACCGTGAGCTGTTCAGGTACCTGCTGGCCTACCTGGTCTACATCGACGGGATCGGCACCATCATCGGCGTGGCGGCCATCTACGGCGCCGAGCTGGGCCTGGGCAGCGTGGAGCTGATCCTGGCTCTGCTCCTGGTGCAGTTCGTGGGCATCCCCTTCAGCCTGATCTTCGGCAGCCTCCCGCGCCCGGAGAGGGAAGCGGCTGGGACCCGCCGCGCCCGCCTGCGTCCCGTGTTCCTGGGCTTCGTCCTGGCCAACCTGGCGCTGCTGCCGGCCCTGGGGCTGCTGGGTACCCGCTTCCTGCCGCGGGGCTGGACCGGGGCCACCCCCCCGCCTTATGCGGGCGGCCACGGGTACGCGGGGCAGGGCCTGCTGCCCGCCGAGGACCCCGGCCCTGGTCTACTTCGGATCCTGGGCCCGCGAACAGGTGGACGCGCGGACCCTGAACGCCAGGGCCGACCGCGAGTACCGCATCGGCCAGCGGGCGGGGGACCGCCTGGAGCTGCGGTTCCACGGCCAGGCGGCTGGTGCTGACCTATGCCGCCGGGCCCGACTTCGGGATTTGGCACGTGGAGCTGGACGGGCGCCCGCTGGCCGGCGAGGACGGCCGTCCCCTGATCCTGAACTGCTACAGCCCCGCAGCGCGCTGGGATCTGACCCGCGAGCTGTCGGCCGCCTCACCCGGGCTGCACACCCTGGCCCTGTCCAACAACGGCGAGAAGGACACGCGCAGCGCCGGCACCCGCCTGGCCCTGGGCGCGGTGCGGGTGCTGGAGCCGAAGCGGCGTTCCAGCCTGCCCCTGGTCCTGGGGCTCATCCTGGCGCTGGAGACCGCCTGCCTCGGGCTGGCCTTCCTTTGCGGCCCGCTGTTATCGGGGCTGGCCGCGCGCCTGAGCACCAAGGCCAGCCTGGTCCTGGCCCTGGTGGTCTACGCGGCGATTGCGGTCTATGGCTATTTCCTGGACTCGGTGCTGGACTACTGGTGCCTGGCCTGGCTGGTAGCCTGCGTGCAGGGCGGCAGCCAGGCGCTGAGCCGCAGCCTGTTCGCCAGCATGATCCCGGCGGCCAAGAGCGGGGAGTTCTTCAGCCTGTTCGGGATCATGGAGAAGTTCGCCACGCTGCTCGGGCCGCTGGTGTTCGCCGGGGCTGCGGCCCTGTTCGGCTCCAGCCGCCCGGCGGTCTTGAGCCTGATCCTGTTCTTCCTGGCGGGCATCGTGCTGCTGTTGCGGGTGAGGGTTCAGGAAGGCCGCGCCGCGGCTCGGGCCGAAGAGCAGAGCTTGAAGGAAAGGCTCTCGGCCCGCCGGATTCTAGTTTGCCCGCACGCGCACGCGCGCCAGGCGCAGGCTGTGGACCCAGGTCGAGCAGGCTGCGGCGAAATCGTCCAACACTTCCCTGACTGTATCCTGCGCGTCCCGCCGAAAGCTCTGGTAGTCGCGCTGCGCCTGCTCCAGCAGGCGCAGGATGCGCCGTTCCAGGGAGGCGGCGGCGCCCGGCTGCCCGGCGTTCAGCGCCGCGGCCACCTGCGGCTGATAGCTCTCCCGCGTGACGCCCAGCCGGCGGGAGAAGGCGTCCGCCTTCAGGATCTCGGCGGTGATGGTGAACAGGTGGTGGCCCTTGATGGCGTAGGCTACCGCGTCCGGGAACAGGCTCGGGCGGCGCAGCGCGGCGCCGGCCAGCAGGCGCAGGTAGTGCCAGCCGTAGGCGGAGAAGGTCTGCTGGACCAGGGAGCGCAGCAGCGCCCGGATCCCCGACCAGCTCACCGGCCGGCCGGAGCGGCTGCGGCGGGGCAACCGCCGCAGCAGCGTGGCGCAGCGCTGGAAGTAGTTGGCCGGGGAGTACAGGGTGGCCAGCACGCGCTTGTAGCCCTCCACCACCTCCGCTTCCGGCCGCCGGGGCACGAAGTTCAGGCGCAGGGTGTGGGTGTTGTTGCCGCTGGAGTCCGCCAGCAGGCGGCCTTCGCCCTGCAGCCTCCTGCCCAGCTGGGTGTTGGGCAGGGCCTGGAGCAGCCCCACCATGGCCACCGGGATCGCGGCCTCCTGGATGAAGTCGATCTGCCGCTGGTAGATGTCCGCGGTGTCGGTGTCGAAGCCCACGATGAACCCGCCGGTCACCTCGATGCCCCGGGCCTGGATCTTGCGCACGCTGCCCAGGATCCCGGCCTTCAGGTTCTGGCTCTTCTGGGTGAAGGCCAGGGTGGCCTCGTCCGGGGTCTCGATCCCGACGAAGACCATGACGAAGCCCGACTCCACCATCAGGTCCAGCAGCTCATCGTCCTGGGCCAGGTCGATGGAGGCCTCGGTGGACAGCGGGAAGGGATGCCCGTGCTCCTTCTGCCAGCCGGCCACGGCGGCGAGCAGCTCGCGGGTTTTGCGCCGGTTGCCGATGAAGTTGTCGTCCACGATGAACACCCCGCCGCGGAAGCCGGTGGCCAGCACCGCGTCCAGCTCCCGCAGGAACTGGGCGGGGGTCTTGGTGCGCTGCACGCGCCCGAACATCTCGATGATGTCGCAGAACTCGCAGTTGTAGGGGCAGCCGCGCGAGTACTGCAGGGGCATGCTGTCGTAGGCCGCCACGTCGATGAGGTCGAAGCGGGGGACCGGGGTATGGGTGAGGTCGGGCTTGCCCGGGTCGCGGTACACCCGCTGCGGCCGGCCTTCTTCCAGGTCGCGCAGGAAGCGCGGCAGGGTGAGCTCCGCCTCGTCGAGCACGAAGTGGTCGACGCCCTCGATCTGGTCGCACATGGAGATCGGGTAGGGTCCGCCGGCCACCACCGGCTTGCCGTACTCCCGGCAGAGGGCGGTCACCTGGTCGAAGGACTTCTTCTGCACGATCATGGCCGACAGGAACACCAGGTCGGCCCACAGCAGGTCCTCCAGCTCCAGCGGGGTGACGTTCAGGTCCACCAGGCGCGCCTCGTAGTCGGGGGGCAGCATGGCGGCCACGGTCATCAGCCCCAGCGGCGGAAGCGCGGCTTTCTTGCCGACGAAGGGCAGGGCGTGCTCGAAACTCCAGTAGGTGGCAGGAAACTGCGGGTGGACGAGGAGAATTTTTTTAGTCACTCTACTACGACCTGCGGAACCGCCGCGGGTTGCCCCTATTTCGGGAGCTTCCATACAGCATGCCGCCGCTCGGGGAGCGCCGCCCGCCGGTCTTGGCGAAGACCTCCGCCCGCGGGCGCGGCCGCGGAGGCGGAGTGGAAGGGGTGGTTGCGGGCCACCGGCACGCTCTGGTCCAGCAGGCGCTCGATGTCCCGCAGGTAGCCGCTCTCCGACTCGTCGCAGAAGGAGATGGCCACCCCTGCCTTGCCGGCCCGGGCCGTGCGGCCGATGCGGTGCACGTAGCTTTGCGGCTCGTTGGGCAGCTCGAAGTTGATCACGTGGCTGATGTCGTCCACGTCGATGCCGCGGGCGGCGATGTCGGTGGCCACCAGCACGCGGATTTTCCCGGAAATGAAATCTTCCAGGGCGCGCTCCCGGGCCGACTGGGTCTTGTTGCCGTGGATGGCGTCGGCCTTGATGCGCCCTTTCTGCAGCTGCTCGGCCAGGCGGTTGGCCCGGTGCTTGGTGCGGGTGAACACCAGCGCCCGCTCGATGCTCGGATCCTCCAGCAGGCTCAACAGCAGCGGGGTCTTGGACTCCTTGTCCACGAACAGCACGCGCTGCTCGATGCGGGGCGTGTGCCCGGTCTCCGGCTCCACGGCCACGTGCTTCGGGTCGGTGAGCATGCTCTGGGCCAGGCGCTGCACTTCGCCGGGCAGGGTGGCCGAGAAGAACAGGGACTGCCGCCGCTTGGGCAGCAGGTCGATGATCCGGCGCACGTCCGGGATGAAGCCCATGTCCAGCATGCGGTCGGCCTCGTCCAGCACGAAGATCTCCACGGCGTCCAGGCGCACGCGCCGCTCGCCGTACAGGTCCAGCAGGCGCCCGGGGGTGGCGATCAGCACGTCGATGCCCGGGGCGATGGCGTCGATCTGGGGCTTCTTGCCCACCCCGCCGTAGACCACGGCCTTCTTGATCCCCAGGAAGCGGCCGTAGTCGCCGAAGCTATCGTAAATCTGGGCGGCCAGCTCCCGGGTCGGGGCGAGCACCAGGGCCCGCACCGTCCGGGGTCCGGGCCGCTTGCGGTCCGCGTCCAGCTTCTGCAGCATGGGCAGGGCGAAGGCCGCGGTCTTGCCGCTGCCCGTCTGGGCGCTGGCCATCAGGTCGTGTCCGGCCAGCAGGATGGGGATGGCCAGGGTCTGGATCGGGGTGGGAACGGTGTAGTTCTGGGTGCGCAAGGCGCGATGGAGGGGCTCAATCAAGTTGAGCTCGTCGAAATTGGGTTGGTGCATGGTTCTCCAATGCAGATAGTAGACTTGCGGGTCGGCTGAACTCAGCTTTAATGAACCGCTTCCGAAACCAGAGGATTACGGCCTTAGCCTTGGGAGGCGTTCCGGAAGGGCTCGAAAGCATGATCTTACGGAGGCTGGAATCTTCTGAAATCTCAATCAACGAGTGGAATGTATATCTTATCGAGACAAAGGTCAAGCGGTGTAATGAAGGGTAAACTCTCAATCTAAGACGTTCTCTTCCATTTTACACATAAGCGAAAAGTCTTATGGTTGGCCTGAAAGCCGGGGAGCAGGGTAGTTCATTGCGAATAGAGTCACCGCGGAGCAAGTATGCTCCATACGAGACTTCTGAGCTCGCGAGGGTGTAAGATACTTTGTGTAAATAGCCGAGCTCTTAAGGAGGAGCGAGTATGGCTATCACGAAGGAAGTGTTGGACGAGCTGCTGAAGGACTACCGGGGTCCGGATGACCTGACCGGTGAGGAGGGGTTGTTGAAGCAGCTGACCAAGGCGCTGGTGGAGCGGGCGATGGGCGCGGAGCTCACCGAGCATCTGGGCTATGAGAAGCACGAAGCCGGAGAGAAGCCCAGCGAGAACCGGCGTAACGGAACGAGCCCCAAGACGGTTCGCAGCGACCAGGGACCGATCACGATCGATGTGCCGCGGGACCGGGATGGAACGTTCGAGCCGAAGATCGTCGGCAAGCATCAGCGAGAGCTTCCCGGGTTCAGCGACAAGATTCTGTCGATGTATGCCCGCGGGATGACCACCCGGGAGATCGGCGAGCATCTGAAGGAGATCTACGGCACCGAGGTCTCGCCGCAGTTCATCACCAGCGTCACCGACGCGGTGGTGGAGAGTCTGGAGGCGTGGCGCAATCGGGAGCTTGAGTCGGTGTATCCGATCGTGTTCTTTGACGCGATCGTGGTGAAGGTCCGAGACAACGGGCACGTGGTCAAGAAGGCCATCTACCTGGCTCTGGCGATCACGCTGGAGGGCAAGAAGGATCTGCTGGGGCTGTGGATCGACCAGAGCGAAGGGGCGAAGTTCTGGCTGGGGATCATCAGCGAGCTGAAGAACCGCGGGGTACACGACATCCTGATCGCCGCGGTCGACGGCCTGAGTGGATTCCCCGATGCGATCCGAGCGGTCTATCCTGCGACGGAGGTTCAGCTGTGCTTGGTGCATGTGGTGCGCAGTTCCTTGAGATTCGTGCCCTACAAAGACCGCCGCCTGGTGGCCGCCGGATTGAAGACCATCTACAGCGCACCGACCGAAGAAGCGGCTCTGAGCGCCTTGAAGGAGTTCCGGGCAACCTGGGACGGGAAGTACCCGATGATTGGGCGAAGCTGGCATGAGCGCTGGACCGAGATCACGCCGTTCCTGGCCTATGCGCCGGAGATCCGCAAAGTGATCTACACCACCAACGCGATCGAGTCGTTGAACTACACCCTTCGCAAGGTGACTCGGAATCGACAGGCGTTCCCGACCAGCGAGGCCGCGATGAAGTTGGTGTACATGGCATTGCAGAATATCTCAAGGAAATGGACAATGCCTGTCCAGGAGTGGAGCCAGGCTCTCAATCAGCTGGCTATCAAATTCACCGGCAGGGTGCCGGTATGATCAAAGGCCTTTACACAAAGTTCTTGACAGGCCTTCGCGTACGCTTAGTCCAGCTGTAAACCATACCGCTCGTACTCAGGTAAGATAGTAGATTGGCCATCGTCTGGCAGAACGAATCCCTCGTTTCGCCGAACCAGGGAAAGAAGCTCGAGCTGATTCCACGGGCATGGCACGTCTGCATCTTCAGTGCAGTCTCTCCCACTCTCCAACCGTGACCTCGAACTGACCAGCATGTAGCTGTTCACTATGACTGCGCCAATAGGTTTAGCTCGATATACGCGCAAATATCTCCAACACCACCCTTTTTTGTTGTCTCTATCACAGCCGCCGTCCTTAAATACTCCTCGCTCCTCGAACGACCAACATTTTGAAAGGTTGTTACGACAATCTTACCTTCAGGATAGTCGATACTAATGCTGGGTTCATAAAAAACGCCAAGTTTGTTCGTTGTTTTTGTATCAATCTTTATCAATCTGGAAGAATCGAACTGCCAGATTTTCGTACGCACTGATGGGATTTGATCGTCTCCATAGTCAATTACATGCTTGTCAAAATCTTTATAATTGATCTTTGTAATTCCAATCTGGCTTTCCATGTCAAGATTTATCGTTGCCCCGTTTGCTAATAGAACAAGAAAAAGCGGGTTGGCCCTGGCGAAAGTAGTCTCTTGGCATGCTGCCAGCATAGGCATGCATGAAAGGCAAACCCCTATCAGAAATAGTTTCATTTCTCCATAGTGTTTCTGTTGTTGATTCGCTGCGCGGGCGTTTCATTATCCACTCTCCCCTTGCATGCTAGTATTCGTTTCTCCTCGCCGACTTACACTCGATGATCCATTCGAAATGGATTGTCATTGACTTGGTACAAAGTATGTCTCTATCCTCACAACCGTCGCCTGACTTACCGAGTTATTGTTGGATCCCGATGTAAATGTCCGGTCCTGCCCACCATTGTTAATTGTCCCGTAATCATTTAGCTCGAACCGCTCAACCGTGTATTCAATCTTCCCATCTGCATTGACTTCATCGTCGGTCAGCACGAATGGTCACCTATTCCTCCGCCTATGATGGCCTTGGCAATAATATAAGTAGCGCCGGAGCTGTTGCTTTCTAATTGTGTTTAACCGGTTGGCGTCCAGCTTCTCTCCCGGTAATCTGGAGTTACTTGCGTTCCAGGAGCATTATCAGAGATTGCTTTTAGCAGTGTTCGGCTTGTGAAAGGTTCCCTCCAGTGTCGACATAGCCTGCCATCATCGCAGGCGTAACGTCTGTGCCTGCGATTGCGCTTGCCTTGTGCAGCTGCAATAACTTTGCATCCACTCTGACCTATAGTGTATGGCCCAATAGTTATTTCCGCCCATAGGTCGTTTTGTATCCTCCAATCACTGTAGGGAGCAGGTATCTGTCCGATATTATTATCACTCGGGCAACCCGAGCGGATCCACGAAGTTAATCGGATCGTTGTTCACATACGCGTACCAGTTGTGGCCCGCCTTAATCGGATCCGGCGTGGTCCATCTCCCGAGCTGCGGGTTGTAGTCCCGGAAGCCGTAGTCGTACAGCCCTACCGCGGCATCGTAGCGCTTGCCGTTGTACAGGTACTCGGTGACCCCACGCTGGTCCTCCCCGCGGCGGTGCCCCCCTTCATACGGGTTACCAAAGGCATCATAGCCGTAGGCCTGCTCCACCTTCCCCTTGCCGTCGGTGAGCATGAGGGTTGAGCCCAGAAGGTCTTGATGATAGTAGAGCCTGTCCTTCACCGCCCCCCCGCCTCGCAGACAACTGCCCCGGCTCCCCGAAATCACTCCTGCTCACGATCCGCCCGTTGGCATACAGGTACTCCGACACAGTATCCAGCCTGGGCTTGTTCTCCCACCAGCCCCAGGCTTTTCCCTGCGGCGCCTTGCCTTCATCCAGCCCAAATTCCGCCAGCACTTCGAAGCTCAATCCGTCATAAAGATAGCCCTTCGAGTCTCCGTTCCAGCCCTCTACGCCTTAACTTCCCGTATTCTTGCCGAATGCTCCTTCTTCCCAAGGCATCATAGGCATACCCAACCTCTGCCTCCCCGCTGATGCGTTCAAGCCGGTTCTCCGGCGTGTAGCGGTACTGCACTTCCACCTTCCCCAGCGCTTCCCGGATCAGATTGCCGTTGCGGTCGTGCGCGTAGCTCCGCATACCGGCGGCGAGGATCTCATTCGCCGGGTTATATGCATACTCGATGCGCCCCCAGCCGTTGGCCTTGAAAGCCCGGTTGGAACGCTCATCGTAGCCGAACTCTTCGGTCCATACCCGTTGCTGCACCTCCAATCCCCGCCGGCTCTCCGAGATCAGCCCGTAGGCATCCTCCAGCTCCTGCCCTACCTCCCAGGACACCTCCAGCCTGCCGGCAAACTCGGTGGCCCCCTCCCCAATCCCCACCTCCCAGCGGCCCTTCATCGCCTGGCCCGGCTTACGAGAAAAAGATAGCAACTCCTCCTGCAAGTCTTCTCGAAGTCGCCCAGCTTCGCCCCCCTGCAGTGCAGGCAACGCGAAGCTAACCTCCTCTTTCTTCCCCGCTCGAAACTCCGGCCCCAGCCCCAGGGTGAGCCTCTCCTGGAAATCCTCCAGCTTCTTGTCGCTTTCAAACGGATAGCGCACGGCTTTCAGCCGCCCCACCTCGTCGTAATCATAGGCGGTGATCCGGCCGCGCTCATCCACCTGATAACTGCGCTGCCCGGCCGCGTTGTACAAATAGGCCAGTGAGCGCAGCTCCTCATCCCTTGCACCCCGCTCGCCGCGGTTCTTCAGCACCGTCACCCGGCCGGCCGCATCGTAGCGGGTCTCCGTGCTTACTCCATTGGCAAGCCTTCGGCTCACCTCCCGACCCAGTGCGTCGTAGCCGAAGCGGGTTACTCCCCCTTCCGGATCGCTCAGCTCCAGCAGCTCGTTCCGCTTGCCATAGACATAGGCGATCCTGCGCTGATCTTCCAGCCAGCTCAGCTCCAGGCGGTTCCCGGCCGCGTCATAAGAGTAGCCGATCCCCTGCCCGGCGCCGGCATCCTCTGCGTGGACTAACCGGTCCAGCTCGTCGTAGCCGTACTCCAGCCGCCCGCTGGCGTTCTCCGCCCCGATGAGGTTGCCAGCCGCATCGTAGGCGAAGCTCTTCTCCGTGCCCTCCGCATCGTGCACCCTCACCAGCCGGCCCATAGGATCGTACTCGTACAAGGTGGCCTGCCCGTTGAAGTCCGTCTTGCCGGACAGCTCGCCGTCGGGCTGGTAGGAATAGCTTTGCTCCGAGCCCAGGCGGTTGCGCTCCCGCACCAGGCGGTTCAGCGAATCGTATTCGTAGCCGTACAGCCCGCCGGAAGCGTCGATCTCGCCGGTCAGGTTGCCCATCGCATCATACAGATATCGGATCGCCTGCCCCAGCGCATTGGTTTTCTTCACCAGACGGTTCAGCGAATCGTATTCATAGGAAGTGGTGCGCTGCAGCTCATCGCGCGCCACCAGCAGGTTTCCGTTGGGGTCGTACTGAAAGCTTTTCACCTCTCCCAGCGGATCGATCTCCTGCAACAGGCGGCCCAGCTCATCGTATTCGTAGCTCCTGCGGCCTTCCAGCGCATCGATCACCCCGGCAAGCTGACCCAGGTAGGTGTAGCCGTAGCGCGTGGCGTTTCCATAAGGATCCACCCTTCTAGACAGGCGGTTCAAGGCATCGTACTCGAAGAGGGTCGTGTTGCCGTTCTCGTCGCTCCTGCCGGTGAGGTTGCCAGCGGGGTCGTAGGCGTATTGCACCACACCGCCCAAGGCGTCCACCTTTCGGACCAGCCGGCCCAAAAGATCGTACTGGTAGGTAATGCCGTGGCCGTTCTTGTCCGTCCGCCCGGTCAAGAGCCCCCGCGGATCATAGTCGAAGCGCTCCTCGGCTCCAACGGCGTCGGTGAGGCGCATGAGCCTGCGCATGGGGTCATACGCGTAGCGGGTCACCTGGCCGTTCTTGTCGGTCAGCTCGAGCAGGCTGCCCCGGGCATCATAGTCGTATGACCGCGTGTAGCCGTAGGGATCAGTCTCGCGCAGCAGTCGGTTGAGCGCGTCATACTCGAACTGCGCGCTCCGGCCCAGGCGGTCGGTAACCGTGATGATTCGCCCCGCGGCGTCGTAACCCCTTAGCTCCGTGTTGCCCTCCGGGTCCCGCAACCACTCCAGCAACCCCGTACCCGTGTACCCGTATTCGTTGCGGAAACCCTTGGGGTCTGTCAAAGCGACAAGCTGGCCGGCCGTATCGTATTCGTAGCGGACCACCGCTCCGGTTTCCACCTGGCTCTTGGAGAAGAGCCGACCGCGCGGATCATAGTCATAGCGCGTGCGATTAGCTCCGGCGATGATCTTTTCCACCATTTTCCCATCGCCGCGGTACAGATACTCCACGGTTTCTCCCAGCGGGTTGGTGGCCTTGCGCAGCAGGTGGCGCTTGTCGTATTCGAACTGGGTGCGATTCCCGTTCTTGTCCACAACCATGACCAAGTCTTTGCGATTGCTGTATTGGTAGCGCTCCTCGCAGCCCAGCGCGTCGAGGACGCGCACCATCTTGTTGTCGCCGTTGTACTCGTAGCGGATTGTCGCTCCTGCCGGATCGGTATAGGCCATCACGTTGCCAAGCGCGTCGTTCTCGAAGTGCTTTTCGGCTCCCCCGGCATCGCGCACCAGGCTCACGTACCCATTCGCGTCGTAACCGTATTCGGTCCGGAATCCCAACGGATCGGTGAATGCCGTCACCTGTCCCCGGCTGTCGTAGGCGTAGCTGACACGGGAATTTCCCGGATGGCGGATCTCCAACAGATTGCCCTGGCTGTCGTAAAGGTAGTCGGTGGAGTAGCCCAGCTTGTCGGTGTAGGAATCGATCTTATTGAAGGCGGTGTAGCTCCACCGCTCCACGGCGCCCTCCGCATCGATGGCCTCGATCCTGTTGCGCCGCTCGTCGTAGCTATAACGGGTGACCCGGCCCAGCGGATCAGTTTCGCGCACCAGGTTGTCCATTGCGTCGTATTGCCGGTCCACGGCGCTGCCGTCAGCGTATTCTACGCGCGTGATGCGGTAGCGCTCATCGTAGTGATAACGCTCCAGAACCCCGGAGGCGTTGATGTACTCCGTATATCGCTGCTGGGGGTAGTAACGGAATTGCTCGATGTGGCCTTCCTCATCGCGGGTACGATCCACCACCATCCGGCCGTCCAGCTCGACGTAGGAATACTCCTGAAAGCTGTCGTCAGGTTTGATCACCGTTGTGAGCAGCGGACCGCTGTAGCGATAGCGTACGGTGTGTCCCTCCCCATCGGTCACCTCCGCCAGCCGGCCTGCGGCGTCATAGCCGTAGCGGAAGTTGCGCCCAAGCGGATCAATGATCCCCACGATTCTGCCGCCTTCCCGCTGCAGGCTCATGGAGCGGCCGAAGCCGTCGCTGACCCGTTCCAGATGCCCAGCATCCGAGTACGCCAGCGAAATTGTGTTCGAGTTGGTGTCCATGATCGCAGTTAGACGCCCCAGGTAGTCGTAGCGGTAGGCTGTGCCGTCCTTGCGGGTGCGCAGGAAGCCGCCCTCCTGCAGCAGCCTGAGGGTATCCTCGGTGGGCAGCGCCGGGGTCAGCGAGGAACCGGAGGGATAATAGTTGAGCGTGCCATCCGGCAGCCTCTGCCCGGACTCATAATCCGGCTGCTCGTCCAGGAGAAACAGCAGGGCCACCCCGTTTTCGTCGATGAGGCTGAGCGCTCCGTTTCCGGTGCGCTGCAGGCTGGCGCGGTCCGTCTCGTCGACCACGTACCGGTTGAGCCCGGCATTGGCCGAAGCCAGCGCCGCCTCGCGGTCGGCTTGCTCCGCCAAAGCCCTCAATTCCAGGCCGGCAACGCGGATCCCATCGATCTGGAAACCGCTTGCCTGAAGCTGGTCCCGCGCGGCCGAAAGCGAGGCCAGCAGTGCCTGCGCCTGGGCATATGCGGCCTGCGCTCCCGCCAGCGCCGCGCTAGCCCGGTTTATCAGCGAGCTGTTGTTGACGCCCTGAGCTTTCTGCAGCGCTGTTTGTGCCGCGCCCACCGCGGCGCTCGCCGCCTGTACCGCCTCAGCCGTTTGGGGGATGGCAGTAGAAAACACCTGCATTGAGCGCAGGTACTCGGCGTGAAGTCGCTGGTAGCTTTGCTCCGCTTGGGCCGCATCGCTCCACAGTGCCGCGGCCTGAGCCGCGGCATCGGGCTTCACCCCCCGGACGATGCGGGTGTCGTAGTTGAAGGTCCATCCCGGACCGAAGGAGCGTGCCCCTTGGCGGTTGCTCTGGTAGCTGCGCGACACCTGAATAGTCATGCGAGCGAAGCGGTAGCTAAGATCCTCGACGGCTAGGGAAGAAGCTCCCCGTAGCCAGGCGCACCGGGTCCCCTGCCGTGGGTGTGCCGTCCGCCAATGCGATATCCGCTTCGGTCCCTTGGGCCTGGGTTTGGCTTTCCGCAGCCTCTTGGGCGCGCGCCACGGCTTGATCCTGTGCTTCTTGAGCAGCTTCCAGCTCATGAGCGGCATCCGCTGCGGCCTGCTGGGCTCGTGCGATCTCCTGGCCACTCGCCCCTGTTTCCACCGCTTCCTGAAGGTCGTGCAAGGCTCATTCCAGAGCCGCCTCTGCCGCAGTGACCGCCTGCTGCGCTTGCGCTAATTGCTGCTGATCATCGCCGTCTGGAGGCTCAGTAGGCGGGGGGCCAGGCGGAGGTGCGCCCTTGTTATGCACCAGAATGCCGTTGGCGAAGAAGTTGGAGTTGCCGCTGATGCCCGCCAGGTTGTAGGTCTGGACCCCCTGCCGCACCTCCTCGATCCCGGCAACTGCGACCGCCTGCAATCCATTGTCTGTGTGCCTGTAGACGCTATCGCCCACCTGCAGCAGGCTTACTTCCAGGCCGTAGCGCTGGCGGGTCAAGTCCGGAAGGTAGGAAGCCCAGCCCTTGCCGAGCACATAGTAGGGTTCGGTGTTGGTGTTCTGGTTCACCGTGCCGTCGCTGAACGATATCCGGATTGTGAAGTCCTCCCCGACTCCGGTGTGGTACAGGCCGATGACGCGCAGCACTTCCTGTGGTTCCAACTCCATGGTATCGAGGTTGAGGGTAAGGACGCGTTGACCTGCGACGATATCCTCGATGGGAACGGAGGTACGTGTCGGCTAAGAGGATTTGGGTGCCGGCTATGAAGCAATCGACCTACTTCAAGCTCAGCCCACACCCTGCCGGAGAGCGCACCGATAAGTAGCGCGACGGCCGCGATCATCACGGCACGCGGGAGGTGTCACTCTGAAACAGGCCTGGAACCTTGGCTCTCACACGCATGGTACGCTCCTTGCACATCTGCGAAGGAAGTTCTACCTCATGGTTGAGCGCTGAATTTCTGCAGGCTATCGATTCTATTCTTGGGACATATTCTATACCCGGCGAAGAAGAAATGCAAATTTTCCGCCGTTGTGGCCATCAGTGAAGGATGGGGATGGCCCGGGCCTGGAGGGCTCTGAGACCGCCGGAAGGCGCGCTGAACGCGAGGCGCGCCTACCGCACCACCGCCTTCTGGCTCAGGTCCTGGGCGTCCAAGGCCAGGATGTCCCGCGCGGCGGAGCTCACGTACACCCGGTCGGCGAACAGGGAAAGGCTGGAATCCCGGTCCACGGCCACGGAGCTGGAGGCGGCCAGCTTGAGGTTCTCGTCGAAGCGCCCCAGCCGGAACTCGTTGCCGCTCTTCAGCACCGCGTAGATCGCCCCGCCCTGGATCAGCACGAAGCTCTCCGCGTACACCTCTTCGGAGCAGCGCTTCACCGGCTCCAGGGTGAGGGGATTGAGCAGCAGCAGGTGCGCCGCAGCGCCGGCCGATCCTTCCTGGGCCACCACCAGCAGGGAATCCTTGAAGAAGTGGAAGGCCCGGCCCCGCACGTAGGCCACCGGCGAGGTGAGCTTCACGCTGGGAGGGCCGGGGTCCAGGATCGACAGGGTGCCGCTGATCGAGCCGGAGGCGCTCGCGCGGGCGCACCTTCAGGAAGTAGAGCTGGTCGGCCAGGGCGAAGGCGCCCGCCGCCGCGGCGCCGGTCCCGGCCCCCGCGGTCTCCCGGGCCTTCTCATCGGCGATGATCCCGCCGCGCTCCTCGGCCACCTCCGCCTCCTTGGCGGCGACCTCGGCCTGCTTTTCGGCCACCGCCGCCTCGGCCCGCTTCACCTCCTCCTCCTGCCGGGCCACCTCCTCCTGGGCCCGGGCTTTCTCCTCCGGGGTGGTCGCCGCGGCCAGCTCCGCCTGCTTCTGCTCCAGCTCGGCCTTCTCCCCGGCCAGGTCCTTCTGTGCCTCCTGGACCTCGGCCTGCTTTTCCTCGATTTCGCGCTCTTTCAGCTCCACCATGTCCTTGCGCTCCTCCAGGCCCTGGTCCGGCTGGCGGCGCAGCTCCTCGATCACCTCCTTCTCCGTGAGCTCCGTGGTGGACAGGCTGCCCAGGCGGCCCTCGGCCGCTCCGGTGGCGAGGGGGACCAGCAGGCGGGTGGCGCCGGGCCACTCGTAATAGCGCGTGGAAATCCCCGCGTTCTGCGGGGTCAGGTGGGACATGACCACCGCCTTGTACTTCTGCCCGAAATAGCCAAGGTTGCCGCGGTACACGGCATTGTAAACCGTGGCGAAGCGGGCCAGCAGGCGGGCATCCGAGGCGTTGTAGGCGAAGGCTCCCTCCAGGTAGCCGGCCAGGATGCGCCGCACGTTTTCGATGTGGTCGACCCGGGCCGCAGCCTCGATGGACAGGATGTCCGCGTCGAACTTGCCCTGCTCGCGCGGATCCAGCGCGCGCAGGATCCGGTACTTGTCCAGAAACCGGCCCGCGTTCCCATCCTGCTGCAGGCTGCCGGCCAGCAGGAAGCCGATGGCCTTGATCTCCTCGGCCGTGTCCACGCGCTCGTAGGGCCCGGAGTAGTTCTCGAACTCGATCTCCTGGCCCGCACTGCGCAGCTCCTCCTCGGCCACCTGCTGGGCCCCGGCAGGCAATCCCAGCGCCAGCAGAATCCCGAACACCAGGCACGCTTTCATGGCAGCCTCCTTTGCAGCTCCTTCAAGATCAGGCGGGCCCGCTCGGCCACCCGCCGGGAACCTCTGGCGGCCAGCTCGGCCAGGGCCCGGAAATCCTCCGGCGCGGTCCGTCCGGGGCCTTCGCCCAGGATACGGGCCAGCGCCTCCAGCCCGCCCAGCACCAGCGCCTCCTCGGCGTCCGGCCGCCGCGCCTCGCGGGACAGCAGGCGCCCCAACTCCCCGTCCGGGTCCGCGCCGATGCGGCCCAGGGCCTGGAAGGCGGCCAGCCGCGCGGATAGGTCCGTCTCGCGCTGAACGGCGTCCAGCAGGACCCGGCGGGCCCCTTCGGAGGCGAGGTCGCCCAGCAGGAGGTAAGCACGCGCACGCACCCGCGGGTAGGCGGGCAGCCGCGCGCCGGAGCTGCGGGCCAGGACGGTGACCCCCTCCGCGGTCAGGGCGCCCAGGACCCCCTCCAGCACCGCCAGGTGCACGGGCAGGAAGCGCTCGCCGGACAGGTGACGCTGCACGTCATCCAGGGCCTGCTGCTTCAGCGCCTCCTCCTCGGCGAAGGCCAGCTCCCGCAGGGCCAGGGTGGCCGGCCCTTCCAGGTCCGTCAGCCCGCCGGAGCGCCCGGTGTGCTGCACGTCGTGGTGGGCCATGGGCCAGGCGCTCGCCGCCGGGCCGGCCGCCGGGCCGGCCCCGGGGCCCGCCGCCTGTGCCCGCAGGCAGTACAGGACCCAGTCCTCGGAGCCCAGGTACAGGCTCCCGTCCGGGGCCAGCGCCGCCTGCTGCGCCTGCTCCCCGGCCTCGAAGCTGCCGGCCGGCTCCAGGCCCCCGTCGCGGACGCGCAGGACCAGCAGGCTCCGGGCCGCAGTAGCCGCTATTACAGTATCGTCACCTGCGGCTATTGCGGCATAGCGCACCGGCGCCTCCAGGGCCAGCTCGGCCAGCCGCGCTCCCTCCGCCGACAGCAGGTACACCTTGCCGTTGGCGGCGCCGGCGAAGATCGTGCCGTCCGGCCGCAGCACGGGCTGGGCGGTCTCGGCCGGGATGGGGTAGCTCCACAGCAGGGCGCCTTGGGGCGAGAGGCGGTGAATCCCGGCCGCGCCGATCAGGATCGTGCCGTCGGCGTCCGCCGTCGGGGCGCTCACCCGCCCGGGCAGGGCCACCTCCCAGCGGCGCTCCCCCGTCGGGGCCAGGGCCAAGCAGGCGCCGGTCGGCGGTGGCCAGGTACAGGGTGCCGTCCGGGCCGATGGCCGGCGCCGCGGCGGCCTCGGCCCTTAGCTGATAGCGCCAGCGCTCCTCGCCGCGCCAGCTCAGGGCGAACAGGGTGTCGCCGGCCGGCAGGTAGATGGTGCCATCCTGCCCCAGGGCGGGGGTGAGCGCGGGCCGGGAAGGGGCGGTGAAGCTCCAGCGGGCCCGGCCGCCCGGACTCACCGCCCACAGGCGCCCGCTGGCGGTGCCGGCCAGCACGGTTCCGTCGTAGGCCACCACGGGGCTGGCCGAGGGCCGGGAACCCAGGGGGAATCTCCAGCGCTCGGCCCCCCCGGGGTCGACGGCGTACAGGAAGCGGTCCGCGGAGGCCAGGTACAGGGTGCCCCGGTGGTCGAGCGCCGGCCGGAAAAGCAGGGCGCCGCCGGTCACGAAGCGCCAGGACAGGCGCAGGGCCTGCCCGTCCGCCGCCCGGCCGGCCAGGGAAAACAATAGGATGCTAAGGAGCAAGGACTTCATTGCCGATTGGAATCGTATATACCCGAAAAACTAAATGCAAGGGAAAGGGAGCCGGCTACGATCTTTTCGGAAGTGATCCTGAAGGTCTTCGAGGAGTTCTCCGACGGCTTCCTCGTGCTCAATCCCAAGGGCGAGATCATCTTCTTCAATGAAGTGCTCCTGCGGCTGACCGGCTGGAGGAGCAAGGACATCCTGAGCGAGGGCCGCTTCATCGCCCACCTGAACCTGTCCAACGCCCGCAAGGCGGAGCAGCCGATCCTCCTGCCCCGCCCCCAGGCCGAGGCGCAGCACCTGCGGGCCGTGGCCTTCGACGTGGACAGCGAGAGCGGCACCTATACCCTGGTGCGCCTGCGCAAGGACAGCGGCCTGGCGGCCGGCAACGGCGAGCGCTTCGAGCAGCTGTTCCGCCAGATCGGCGATCCCATGCTCAGCGCCAACCTGCGCGGCCGGGTCATCGCCGCCAACCCCGCCTTCTACAACCTGGTGGACCAGAGCCCGGAGGAGCCCATCGAGGACATCGCCGAGCTGTACGTGTACCGGGAGGAGCTGGAGGACAAGCTGCTGCGCCTGCTGGAAGCCGACGCGGTCTTCAACCTGGAGACCCACCTGTACGGCCGCGAGCGGGCGGTGAAGCGGGTCTTGGACTCCTCCTGGGTCATCCGCGACTCCCGCGGGGTGGTCACCGGCTACACCAGCCAGCTCAAGGACGTTTCCTACCTGCGCAACCTGGAAGCGCGGCTGATGATCTCGGAGCGCAACCACGCCCTGCTGTTCGACACCATCCTGTCCTCGATCATCATCGTGGACCCCCTGGGCCGGATCGTGAACTGGAACTACACCGCCGAGCAGCTCTACGGCTACGGCCGCGAGGAGGTCATGGGCGAGGAGTACGACTCCCTCTTCCGCTCCTCCCGGCAGCGGCCGGCCATTGCCGGCCATCTTCAAGCTGGTGGATCAGAACCAGGGCCGCCACCTGGAGGCCGAGGTGCCGCGACGGCGCAAGGACGGCTCCACGATCTACACCTACGCCTCCTACTCCTCCATCCAGAACACCTCCGGGGAGACCATCGCCTACTCGGTGATCGAGAAGGACCTCACCGAGCGGGTCAATCTGGAAAACAAGCTCAAGGAATCCCTGGACCGGCTGCAGGAGACGCAGTCCGCGGCCATCCTGGGCTTCGCCCGCCTGACCGAGTACCGGGACAAGGACACGGGCAAGCACCTGCGCCGCATCCGCGAGTACGTGCGGGTGCTGGCCATCAGCCTGAAGAACCGCCCGCAGTACCGCGGCTACATCAGCGACCGCTACATCGAGGACCTGTGCCTGTCCTCGGTGCTGCACGACGTGGGCAAGGTGGCCATCTCGGACACGATATTGTTGAAGCCCGGGAAACTCACCAGCGAGGAGTTCACCCGCATCAAGGACCACTCCCGCATGGGCGGGGACGCGCTGCGCGACGTGGACCACGAGCTGAAGCGCGAGAGCTTCCTCACCCTGGGCAAGGAGATCGCCTACTACCACCACGAGCGCTGGGACGGCAAGGGCTACCCCGAAGGCCGCCGCGGCGAGCAGATCCCGCTGTCCGCCCGCATCGTGGCTCTGGCCGACGTGTACGACGCGCTCACCAGCGACCGGCCCTACAAGAAGGCCTTTGGGCATCGCGAATCGGTGGCCATCATCGCCGAAGGCCGGGGCACCCAGTTCGATCCGGAACTGGTGGACGCCTTCCTCGCCAACGAGGAGGTGTTCGACCGCATCCGCATGTTCCAGGAATTCGAGGAACACCCCGAGAGCATCGAGCAGCTGCTGCAGGGCAGCATCCGGCCTCTGGCGGACACTGCCGAAGCCGGCTGAGCGGCACGCCACTCACGCCCGGATAGCCGCCGGCCGGCCACCCCTCCCCTACGGTCCGGCCAGTCCGCTGGCCAGCAACGCGTAGGCCGCATTGATCTCCTGGCAGCGACGAAGGCCCTGCGGATTCAGGTCGGGGTGGTAGATCTTCATCAGCGATTTGTAGCACGACTTCAGGCGGCGCAGGTCCAGGGTCCCGCCCTCCAGGCCCAGCAGGCGCCTGGCGCGCAGCGCCGGCGTGTCGGCCTGCCCTCCGGCCAGCCGCCGGCCCTCCCGCCCCTCCGGTCGCGGCGGGCGCTCCGCGTAGCCTTCCCGCACGGCCTGCTCGTGCAACTGTGCGTAGAGGAAAGCGAACAGGCTCTCGGCCTCCAGCACGTGTTTGCGGAAGAAAAACTCCAGCAGTCGCCGCACGTTGACCCGCGCCAGCTCCGGCAGGCCGAAGGAGCGGCCCGCGCAGTAGCGGCTCGCCGCCCGCTCCACCAGCTCCTCGAGCGGGAAATACTCCTCCCGGTACACCTCCCGTGCCCGCTCGTAGCGGTGAAAGACGGCGAGCATGGCCGAGAACTGCGCTTCCTCCAGGCGGTGCCGGGCCAGGGCCTCGCCGACCTCGCCGAGGAAGCAGCCCATGATCTGCACCTGCTCCGGCTGGGTGAAGAAGATTCCCGCCTGCTCCAGAGGCTGCTCCACCCCCGGCCCGCAGAACAGCTCCAGGAGGCTCACCAGCTCGCCCACGTTGTCCTGGGAGAAACTCCCCCCCACCGAGTCCAGGCCCACCAAGCGGTTGCCGGCCTGCTGGGCCGCGTACAGGCGCCGGTGAAAGTCGGCGGTGCCCAGGCCCAGCAGCCCTCGCAGCTCGGAGGCCCGCAGGCTCCAGGCCCGGCCCGCGCCCTCCAGCTCGGCGATCCGGGCGATCACGGGCTCGACGGAGCAGGCGGGCCCCGGCGGGAAACGCGGGTCGCGCATGGCAAGCGCAAGTATAGCGGGCGGGCTACCACCTGTACACGCGCCTCAGAAGCTGAACGCCGCCTTCAGGTACAGCTCTGCTTCGTCCTTCTGCCCGCCGAAGGCGGTGCCTGCCGCCCCGGTGAGCCAGTGCAGGCCGACCGTGAGACGGGCGGCGTCCACCGGAGAGAAACTCAGCTCCGGATTCAAGGCCAGTCCCCAGGAGCCGGCGATGTCCGCCAGGTCGTCCACCTCCAAGGCTACGCCCAGCGGGCCTATGGTCAGGCGGTCGCGCAGCAGCTTCCATTCCAGGCCCAGCAGCAGGTAATCGTTCAGGGCTTCCGAGCTGTTTTCATTATAGAAGCCGTGCACGTATTGCAGATTCGCGTAGGGTCCCCCGGTGAAAGTGTAGTCCAGGCCCAGGGCCCATTTGGCGTACCCCTCGGCCCGCGTTTGCTCCAGTCCTCCGCCGACCGCCAACGTATCGGTAACCAGGACGTAGTCCGGCCAGAACAGGGCCGCCTCCCCCCAGACCCCGATGCCGAACAGCTCGCCGGCCACGTCCAGCCCGACGACGTGCTGCCGCGGATAGCCCAGCTCCACCTCCAGCGCCGGGTCCGGAAGGACGGTCACCTTCGTGGCCGCCGGCAGGCTCTGCCGCCCATACAGGTAGCTGGCCGCGAGGTCCCAGCCCCCGACCGTGGCGGCAAGACGCGCGCCCAGGGTCGTGTTCTGCCACAACCCGTCGCCGGGAGTGTCGAAGGTGAAGCTCAAGGGCGCGGCGGGCAGGCCGTCCGGCATGCTAACCGCTGAAGAGGCGTCGGCGGGCAGCAGGGCCGGCGTGAAATAGGGAACGTAGACGGCCTCCAGAGTCAACACGGAGAAGTAGGCCTTCAGCTTCACGGCGTCACTGGCCAGGCGCCGGCCGTAGTCCCAGGGGTCTTCCAGGTTCAGGGGATTCACGTTGTCGACCACGCTCACTCTCTCGGCCGTGCCCCAGACAATGCGTTGGCGGCCTAGCCGCAGATCCAACTGGGGCAGCAGGAAGCCGTGCACGTCGGCGTAGGCCTCCACCAGCTCGAAGTCCATCGGGGCCAGGACCTCCAGGGACGCCAGGTCATCCAGTGCAGCCAGGGTGCCCGGCAGCCCCTGCGCTTTCAGCGCCGCCTCCGCGAACAGGCGCAGCCGCTCCGACGGCTGGGCCTCCAGGTGCAGGTCCAGGCGCAGCAGGCCGGAGGCGATGTCGCCTTCGGCAAAGCGGAAGTCCTCGCCCGCGGGCAGGCGCAGCTCCCCGCGCAGCTCCCCGCCCCACTCCAGGCCCTGGGCTCCGGCGGCCGGGCCCGCGGCCAGCAGGACGGCGATAAGAGCTCCCGCGGCCAGCAGCCTCGCGGCCCGCGGCCGGCAGACGACGTGCCTGTTTCGCATCGCCACCTCTCGCGCTTTCAGCGTTCCAGGTATCGGGTGGTGAACAGCTCCTCGGCCAGGCCGGAGTCGAAACGGAGGTTGGTGAGCACCATGCGGGTGCGGTGATCCGTGCCAGGTCGTGCATCTCCCGCTCGCGGGCCACCCAGTAGCCCTTGATCTTCTCCACCGTGCTCGAGGTCAGACGGCGGGCCAGCAGCCCCTTGCGGTCGTAGTATTCCACGGTCACGAGGACGAAGTTGTCCTTGAGGGCCCACACCCGGAGTCGGGACCAGGCCCTCTGCTGAGCGTCGCGCGGGACCAGGTCCAGCACGTAGTGCCGTTCATCGCTCGGGCCCAAGCTGGCCGTGTACTTGTCCGCGTACTTCGTGGCCTCCATGTCCTCGTAGGTGAAGTCCGTGCCGGCGAAACTGGAATTCTTGACGTGCGAGGCGATGCGCTTCACCTTCTTGTACGCCGGCAGGTACAGGTAGATGGAGCCGTCCGGCAGGGACAGCACGCTGATGCCCTTTTGGTCCGCCGGGGACAGGAAGCGGGCCATGCGCCGGTCGGCGCCCTTTTGGTAGATGCGCAGGGTCCGCTCGCTGCGGTTGCCGGCCTTGTCGATCAGGATCAGGCTGGCCTCGAAGTCCTGGTCGCGGGGAGCGGCCGTCGCCGCGTCGATCTTTTCCAAGATCTGTTCGGCGCTCAGGGAATCCTGGGCCCAGGCACTGGCGGCCAGCAGGCAGAACGCGGCGGCCAGCAGCAAAGCTCTTTTCATTTCGTTTCCTCTTCTTTCCGGGCCCGCGCGGTTTGCAGCCTCAGACCCCAGGCGCGCCGGCGGGCGGGCGCGCGGACTTTGATCTTCAGCTTCTCGGCGCCAAGCGCCAGGATGGCGGGCAGCAGCGACAGGGCGCCCGCCCCGGAGCTGAGCATGGTCACCACAATCAGCAGGCCGAAGTTGCGCAGCGGCAGCAGGTGGCACAGGAGCAGGGACAGGAAGCCCACCGACACGGTGAGCACGTTGATGAGGATGGCCTTGCCGGCGGTGTTCAGGGTGCCTGTCAGGGCGCTGCGGTGGTCCAGGCCGCGATCGAGCTCGTGCCGGTAACGGCTCAGGAAGTGGACCGTGTAGTCGATGCCCATGCCCATGGAGATGCTCCCCAACAGCACCGTGGTCACGTCCAGGGGGATGCCGGCCACTCCCATGACCCCGAACAGGAGAAACAGGGTGAAGCTAATGGGCACCAACCCGATCAGGGCCCCGGCCACGGAACGCACCAGCAGCAGGTTGCACAGGAACATGAAGGCCACCGCTGCCGCCAGGCTCCACAGCTGACTGGAGGCGATGGCCGAGTCCAGCCGGGAGTAGATCACCGCCGTCCCGCTCAGCCGGAAGGTTCCGGAGCCCTGCCCCAGGGAAGCGAGGTAGGCCTTGGTGTCTTTAAGCAGGGAGTTGAGCTGGCGGTAGTTCGGGTTGGCCAGCGTGCCCTGGATCAGGGCTTCCTGCCGGTCCGGCCGCACCAACTGTTCCAGAATCGGCTCCCCCTCCAGCAGGAAGAACAGGCTGGCGGCCTGCTCCCGCGTGGCCGGCAGCTCTCGCCGGTCCACCAGGGCGAAGCTCATCTCCTCCAGCAGCTCCACCGCCGAGTGCACGTTGGCCAGCTGCGGGCGGGTTTTGAGGAAACTCTCCACGCCCTTCATTCTCGCCAGCACCCGCGGGTCCTGCACATCGCCGGTGACCAGCACCTGCAGGGTGGTGGAACCGCCGAAGTTCTCCTTCATCATGCGCTCGGCCTGGCGGATTTCCGTGCGGCGGCTGAAGTACGACAGGATGTCCACCTCCCTGCGCACCAGGGGCACGGCCGCGATGCTGGCCGCGGCCAGGACGGCGCCGACAGCGAGAATGAGCCGGGCGCGCCGCAACACAAAACCGCCGAAGCGCTGGAAAATCCCCGGTCCGGCGCGCCGCGCGGGCCGCTGCCCGCCATCTTGCTGCCCGGCTGCCGTCTGCCTCTCCGCAGCCGGCGGCGAAAGGTAGGACAGCACCGCGGGCACGAAGGTCAGCGACACCACCAAGGCCAGCAGGACCCCCAGGCTGGAGAAGATCCCGAACTCGCGGATCATGGTCAGGTAGGAGCCGAAAACGAAGGAGAGGAAACCGGCCATGGTCGTGAGCCCGGCCAGGAGTACGGGGCCCGTAACCAGGGAGAGGGATCGGGCCGCCCGCTCCTTGCGGTTCTCCCCCGGCGGCGGGGTTTCGCCGAAGGCGCTGACCACGTGGATCCCGTAGGCGCTGCCGGTGGCCAGCAGGACCACCGGGATGATGTTGGTGATGATCGAAAAGGGAATGTGGAGCAGGTTCATGATGCCGATGGTCCAGACGGTGCTGATCAGCACGGAGGCCAGCGGCAGCAGCACGCCGCGCAGAGTCCGGAAGCTCAAGGCCAGGGCCAGCAGGATCAGGGCGACGGCGATCGGCACAAGCACCAGGAATTCGCGCGAAACCAGGCGGATGATCTCCGCCACCTGGAAAGGCAGGCCCGCGAAGTAGAGCCTCTCCTTGATCCCCAGCCCCTCCACGGCCTGGCGCATCCGCCGGGCCGTGCTCGCCGCGTCCGCCTCCTCCCGGATCCGACAGGCCAGGATGGTCACCCGGCCGTCCGCGGAGACCAGGCGCCCGCGGTACATGGGCTTGGCCAGGGTGTAGCCCCGCAGGCCCTCCTCTCCCGCCTCCAGGAGTGGTGCGATGTGTAGGTCATCTTCCACCTTGCGGATGTCCAGGACATTGGCCAGGCTGGTGACCCACTCCACGCCGTCCACTTCTTCTAATGCCGCAGTGAGCTTGCGCACCGAGGCCAGGGTGGCTGGGGCGAACACGTCCTCGGCCTCCAGCCCCACCACGGCGAGCTGGGTCCCGCCGTACTGCTGGCCGATGTAGCGGTTCAGCTGCACGGCCGGGTCTCCGGCCGGCAGGTAGCTGAAGATGTCGGCGTTGATGCGCATGTCCTTCAGGAGGTAGCCCAGCACGGCCGTGATCAGGGCCGTAGCGACCAGGATCGGCAGGCGCAGGCGCACCACGCCCCGGGCGAAACCGTTCGACTTCATGGCTGCACCCCCAGGGACACCCCCAGGGAACCGCGGGTCATGAAGTCCACGAAGCCGATGATGTCCTCGGTGCGGATGCCCAGGGAGCTGTGGCGGGTGATTCTCACCGCGTTGAGCACGCCCAGGAAGATCACGATCAGGCCGGTGCGCAGCATCTGCCGCGGGACCCCCGGCCAGCCCGATGCTTCCGGCCGGTCGGCTTTCAGCAGCGAGGACACCAGGTCGGTGAGCTTCTCCACCTTCTCCTCCAGGCGCGTGTAGTCGATAGCCTCGGACAGCAGGATGTTGATCAGGGGCAGGTCCTGCAGGAGCTCCGGGAGGAATATGTCGACGAGCAGCTTCAGCCCGGCCTGGGTATCTTCCACCCCGGCCATGGCCGTCTCAATGCGGGAGTACAGGCTGCTCCAGCCTTCCTCCACGATGGCCCGCACGATCTCGTCCTTGCTCTTGAAGTAGGTGTAGATGGTGCCGACCGACATCCCGGTCTCCCGTACGATGTCGGCGATCGAAGTGTTCACAAACCCCTTGCTGGAGAACAGCAGCTTGGAGGACTGCAGCACCGCGACCCGTTTGTTTTCGTCCTTTTCCCTGGCCATTCCTTCTCCTTAAAAAATGAGCGCTCGTTCTTTTATAGGACCTAAAAAGAGGCGCCCGGTTGCGCCTGCCTAATAATAAAACGAGCATTCATTCTTTTATTGGAATATATACTCACCCGACCTGTTTTTCAAGGCCTCTGGGCAGCTAGACCGCGACGGCCCTCCGCCGGTCCCGGGCGCGCAGCACCGCTTTCACCGCTTCGGCGCCGATGGAGGCCGGCAGCGCCAGGGGGATGATCAGGGCCCAGTGCTTCCAGCCCAGGAAGGTGGTGTGGAAAATCGGGTCCAGGAAGGGCACGTAGATGATGGCCAGCATCACGCCGAAGGAGCTGAGGAACGCCCAGATCATGTTGCGGTTGCTGCCCAGCCCCAGACGCCAGATGGGCACCCTTTCGGAGCGGCAGGTGAAGGCCCGGAACAGCTCGGAGAGCACCAGGGTGGTGAAGGCCAGGGTCTGGGCCGCGGTGATCTTGTGCGCGTCCACCGCCCCGGGGAACACGTACAGGGCGATGACGAAGGCAGCCAGCGTGGACACCATGTCCAAAATGCTCTGCACCCCGATGCCCCACCACATGCCGCCGGTGACGATCGGCTCCTTGGGGTGCCGCGGGGGCCGGTCCATGACCCCCGGCTCCGGGGGCTCCATGCCCAGCGCCAGCGCCGGCAGGCCGTCGGTCACCAGGTTGAGCATCAACAGGTGGATCGGCAGGAACGGCAGGGCCGGCAGGCCGAGCATGGTGGCCAGGAAAACGATGAGGATCTCCCCGACGTTGCAGGACAGCAGGTAGTAGACGAACTTGCGGATGTTGGCGAAGATGACCCGTCCCTCCTCGATGGCCGAGACGATGGAGGCGTAGTTGTCGTCGGTCAGCACCATGTCCGCGGCCTCCTTGGCCACGTCCGTGCCGGTGATGCCCATGGCCACGCCGATGTCGGCGCGCTTGACCGCCGGGGCGTCGTTCACCCCGTCGCCGGTCATGGCCACGATCTGGCCCTGGGCCTTCAGGGTGTCCACGATCTTCACCTTGTGCTGCGGGGAGACCCGGGAGTACACGTCCAGCACCGGGGCCAGCTTGCCGAACTCCGCGTCGCTTAGCTTGTCCATCTCCTCGCCGGTCAGCCCGTCGGGGCCGGGCGTGAACATGCCCAGCTCCCCGGCGATGGCGTGGGCGGTGCGCTTGTGGTCGCCGGTGATCATGACGGTCTTGATTCCGGCCTTGCGAGCCGTCTCCACGGCCGCCTTGACCTCGGGACGGGGCGGGTCGATCATGCCCTCCAAGCCCAGCAGGGTGAGGTCGGTTTCCAGCTCCTCGGCCTCCAGGCGGCGGGCGGCCACCGCCAGCGGCCGGCAGGCCACGGCCAGGACGCGCAGCGCCTGGTCGGCCATGGCGTCGTTGGCCGCCATCACCGCCTTGCGGTCCGCGGCGGTCAGGGGCTTCGGGGAGCCATCCTCCAGTATGTGCGAGCACTTCTGCAGGACCAGGTCGGTGGCGCCCTTGGTGAAGGCCATGTAGGGCGAAGTGAGCGCGAAGGGGCGGTGGCCGCCCTTGCCTTCGGACCAGGCATGCACGGTGGTCATGCGCTTGCGCACCGAGTCGAAGGGCACCTCCCCGACGCGCGGCAGGACCTTCTCCTGCTCCGGGCGCCACAGTCCGACCTTGGCCGCCGCGACCACCATGGCGCCTTCCGTGGGGTCGCCCACCATGCGGAAGCGCTCTGCTTCCGTCTTTTCCAGGCGCGCGTCGTTGCACAGGGTCCCGCCCAGCAGCGTGCCCGTCAGGGCGTGCAGACCCTCCAGTTTCACCGGCTGGCCGTCGACCTCCAGCCGCCCCACGGGCTGATAGCCGCGGCCCTCCAAGATGTAGCTCACGCCCCCGGCCCACACCCGCACCACGGTCATCTCGTTCTGCGTCAGGGTGCCGGTCTTGTCCGAGCAGATGACGGTGGCAGCGCCCAGGGTCTCCACGGCCGGCAGGTTGCGGATCAGGGCGTGGCGGTGCAGCATCCGCTGGGTGCCCAGCGCCAGGCACACGGTCACCACGGCAGGCAGGCCCTCGGGCACGGCCGCGATGGCCAGGCTCACCGCCGTGAGGAACATTTCCAGGATGTGCTGGCCGCGCAGCAGGCCCAGGCCGAACACCACGGCGCAGATGGCCAGGGAACCGTAGCCCAGCCACTTGCCCAGCTGGTTCAGCTTGAGCTGCAGGGGCGTCTCCTCGGTCTCCACCGTGCGCAGCATTTCCGCGATCAGCCCCAGCTGGGTCTTCACGCCCGTGGCCGTGACCACGCCCGTGCCGCGCCCGTAGGAAATCACCGTGCCCATGAAGGCGCTGTTGATGCGGTCGCCGATCGGCACCTCCCCGGACAGGACCTTCTCCGCCTCCTTCTCCACCGGCACCGACTCCCCGGTGAGCGCGGCCTCCTCGATGCGCAGGTTGGCGCTCTCGGTCAGCCGCAGGTCCGCCGGCACGTAGTTTCCGGACTCCAGCAGCACCATGTCGCCGGGCACCAGCTCGCGGGCCGGGATGTCCGTGAGGTGGCCGTCGCGCAGCACCCGGGCGCTGGGCGCGGCGATCTTGCGCAGGGCCCGCAGGGCGTTTTCGGCCTTGCTCTCCTGGATCACGCCCAGGATGGCGTTGATCAGCACGATGCCCAGGATCGCCGCCGCGTCGATGTATTCCTCCCCGCCCCCCTCGGGCCGCAGGATGGCGATGGACACGGAGATGGCCGCGGCGATCAGCAGGATGATCACCAGGAAATCCTTGAACTGCTCCAGAAAGCGCTTCCAGAAGGGCGTTGGCGCCTCCTCGGGCAGCTCATTAGGCCCGACCTGCTCTAGCAGCGCCCGGGCCTGCTCGGAGGAAAGACCTTTTTCGGGGTCCGTGTTCAATTTCCGGACGACTTCCGCAGCCGGAAGGTTGAAAGCCTGGGCTCCTGAGTTGGGCCATGGTGAGAGTGGATTATATTCGCGGAGTCCGACCATGTAAAGATTTGATGAAACGGGGGCTTGCGCGGTGCTGCTATTCCGGCTCCGGTGTGCGGTTCGCGGTGAGCAAGAGGGTGACCGTGGTCCAGACGACTTCCTTGCCGGACAGCTGGGCTGCGGCCAGCGCGCGCAGGCGCTCCAGCTCGCTCGGCGGGCAGGCCCAGGCGGCTGCCGTAGTTGCCCCGCTCCGCGCGGCCGGACGGCTCTCCCAGCCAGCGTTCCAGGTCCTCGGCGCGGATCCAGCGCGGGCCGGCGTGGGACTCCGGCACCGCACCCGCCGCCTGCAGCCCGGCCTCCCCGGCGGCGCGAGTGTAGTCCTCGACGTCCCAGGCGGTCAGCGGGTCCTCCGGGTCCCGATAGACCCTCTCCTCGGCTTCCCGCAGCCGCTCCACGAACTCCGGCGGCTCACCGCTAAGGTCCAGCAGAGCCGCAAGGTGCGTGCCCCGGGCGGGCAGCAATTCGGCCAGCGAAAGCCGCCCGCCGGGGGCCAAGAGGTCGGCCAGCAGGCGCAAGGTGCCCGGCTTGTCCGGCTCCCGAGCCAGGGCGCCGCGCCCGACGATGGCATCGAAGCGCACCGCCGCCGCATCGCCCTGGGCAAGGAGGCGGGGCAGCTCGCCGAGGGCGCCGGCCAGCACGCGCGGCCTCTCCAGCTCCGACAGGGCCTGGGCGCGGGCATCCAGCAGCTGCGCCTCTGCTTCGTCGCGGGCTAGGGCCCACACTCCGCCCTCCGGCACCCGCCGCAGCGCCTCCCAGGCCAAGAGGCCGTCGCCGGCGTTGAGGACCAGCACGCGCTGGTGGCGCTGGAGGTCCAGTGCGGAGAACAGGCGCTCCCGCTCGGCCGAAAGCCTCTCCCCGGCGTTGCTCACCGCCCGCTCCAGCCACAGGTCGCGGCTCTTGCGGCCCGCGCTGAAGGTCAGCACCTCCCGGGGACGGCTCTCCGCCTCCAGCATGGCGGCCAGCTGCGCCTCCCGCCGCCGCTCCACCTCGGCCCGGACGCGCGCCTCCGCGCCCTCCGCCGGAAGGCTGGTAGAACACGCGGCCCTGCAGCCGGTCCGGCAGGTACTGCTGGGCCACCCAGTGTTCGCGGTAGGAGTGCGGGTACAGGTAGCCCTCACCGTGCCCGAAGCCCTCCGCGTCACGGCTGGGGTCCCGCAGGTGGCTGGGCACCTCCCCGGCCTGCTCCTTCTCCACCACGGCCAGGGCGTCGAAGAAGGCCAGCGAGCTGTTGGACTTGGGCGCCGTGGCCAGGTACAGCGCGGCCTGGGCCAGGTGGAAGCGCCCTTCGGGCAGGCCCACCCGGTCGAAGGCCGCGGCGGCCGCCTCGGCCACGGCCAGGGCCTGCGGGTCGGCCAGGCCCACGTCCTCGCAGGCGAAGATCAGCATGCGGCGGAACAGGAAGCGCGGGTCCTCCCCGGCGTAGACCATGCGCGCCAGCCAGTACAGCGCGGCGTCGGGGTCCGAGCCGCGCAGGCTCTTGATGAAGGCGCTGATGGTGTCGAAGTGGTAGTCGCCTTCCTTGTCGTAGAGCACCACGCGGCGCTGGATGCTCTCCTCGGCGATGGACAGGCTGATGCGGATCGGCTCTCCGGGAGAAGGGGGAAAGCGCTCCGGGGTGGTCTCCACGGCCAGCTCCAGCGCGTTGAGCAGGGTGCGGGCGTCCCCGCCGGACACGTCCACCAGGTGCTCCAGGGCCTCCGGCTCGATGCTCACCTGGTAGGCCCCGTAGCCCCGCTCCTGGTCTTTGAGCGTCCGCTCCGCGATGGTCCGCAAGTCGTCGGAGCTCAGGGGCTTGAGCTGGAAGATGCGGGAGCGGCTGACCAGGGCCGGGTTCACCTCGAAGAAGGGGTTCTCGGTGGTGGCCCCGATCAGGACCACGGTGCCGTTCTCCACCCAGGGCAGCAGGGCGTCCTGCTGGGCTTTGTTCCAGCGATGCACCTCGTCCACGAACAGGGTCGTGCGCCGCCCGTGGTGCTTGCGGCGGCTGTCGGCCTCGGCGGTGGCTTCGCGGATCTCCTTGACCCCCGCCAGCACGGCGTTGATGCTCACGAAGTGGCTGCGCGTCGTGTTGGCGATGACCCGGGCCAGGGTCGTCTTGCCGGTGCCCGGCGGGCCGTAGAAGATCAGCGAGGCCAGCTGGTCGGCCTGGATGGCGCGGCGCAGCAGGCGCCCGGGCCCCAGGATGTGCTCCTGCCCGACGAACTCCTCGACGGTGCGGGGCCGCATGCGCGAGGCCAGGGGCTCACCGTGCTGGCCGGCCGCGTCGAACAGGTCCTTGTCCATAGGCGCCCGCCCCAGCATAGCCGATCCGCCCCCGCCGTGCTATCCTCACTGTCCATGGAACCGCGAATTGCCCGCCTTAGCCTGCTGCTGGCGCTGCTGCTGCTGCGCGGCCTCCGGCGCCTGGGCCCAGGAGGCAGTCCCCCCGGAGGACTCCCAGCCCGCCTTCCGCGCGGGCGAAGCCGCGGATGCTGGGCGAGCCGCGGATGGCGGTCTGTCCGGGGCGACTCTCGCCGGCGCCTCCGCCCTGAGCGCCGGCAAGGCCCTGCTGCTGGGGGCCGTGGAAGGGGTCACCGAGTATCTTCCCGTCAGCTCCACCGGGCACCTGCTGGTGGTCGGCCGCCTGCTGGGCCTCTGGCGGAACGCGGAAGCGAAAGCCGCCGCGGACGCCTACGCCGTCTGCATCCAGCTGGGCGCCATCCTGGCCGTGTTCGTGATCTCTTTCCCGTGGATCCGGCGGATGGCGCGCGGGCTATTCGGGCGGGACGCTGGCGGCCTGCGGCTGCTGGGCTGCCTGGTGCTGGCCTTCCTGCCGGCCGCCCTCCTCGGCTTGGCCTTCGAGGGTCGGCTCAAGCAGTACCTGTTCAACGTCCCGGCGGTGGCCTCCGCCTGGGTGGCTGGAGGCCTGTTCATCCTGCTGGCCCTGCGCAAGCCGGGCTCCGCGGGGGGCCGCACGCTGGAGGATCTGCGCTGGGATACGGCCCTGTGGATCGGGCTGGCCCAGGTCCTGGCCCTGTGGCCGGGGGTGAGCCGCAGCCTGGCCACCATGGCCGCGGGCATCCTGCTGGGGTTGAGCGTGCCGGCCGCGGTGGAGTTCAGCTTCCTGCTGGGCCTGGTTACCCTGGGCGCGGCCACGGTTTACGAAGCGCTCACCAAGGGCCGCGAAATCGTAGCCCTGTTCGGCTGGGTCAATCCCGCCCTCGGCCTGGCCGCGGCCGCGGTCACGGCCTTTCTATCGGTGCGCTGGATGGTTTCCTACTTGAACAGGAAGAGCCCCGTGGTGTTCGGCTGGTACCGCATCGGGGCCGGAGCCGCGGCGGCCATCCTGCTGGCTTCTGGAATGCTGTAGGCGCTCCGGCGATGGCCGCCGCACGCTCCCTGGTGCAGATCATCCGCGACCGCCGCTCCGTGCGGGCCTTTTCGGGTGAGGCCATTCCTGCCGCGGCCTTCACCGAGCTGGTGGCCGCCTGCGGCTCCCTGACCCGCGGGCCCCTGGGCACGGACGTGCCGCATCCGCCTCGTGGAGGACGTCTGGTCGGTCTGGGGCACCCGCCTGTTCCTGGCGGGGGCGGCCCGCGGAGGGCCGCACGCGCTGGCGGACCTGGGCCGGCTGCTGCAGGAGCTGGTGCTGCGGGCCTGCGGCCTGTCCCTGGGCACCTGCTGGATCGGCCTGGGCTTTCCCCAAAAGGCGTTCGCCGAAGCCCTGGCCCTGGCCCCCGAGGAGGTCCTGCCGGCGGTGGTCGCCGTCGGGCTGCCTTCCGGCCGGAAAACCGCGTACGGGCTGGCGGCCCGACTGGCCACGCGGCGCCTCCCGGCGCAAGCCCTGGGGCGAGCTATTCTTCGATGGCGACTTCCGCACTCCCCTCCCCGAACCGCCCGCCGAGGCCGCTGGCCCCTACGCGCTGGCCCTGGAAATGGTGCGACTGGCCCCCTCGGCCCGCAACCGCCAGCCCTGGCGCATCGTGCGCGACGGCGCCGGCGGCGAAACCCGCTGGCGGCGCAGCCCCGGTTCCACTTCTTCCGGCAGCAGCCGGCCGGGCTCCTGTCCTCCCGCCCCGACTGGCTGCGCCTGGACATCGGCATCGCCATGGCCCACTTCGAGCTCACCCTGGCCGAGGCGGGGGTGCGCGGGCGGTGGTCGGCGGCCGGCCTGGCCAGCGGTGGCAACCCCGAAGGGCCCATCCGCCTGCCGGCCGCAAGCGGGCGCTCGCTACGCGCCTTCGGGGCTACCGCCCCGCACCGAGTACGTGGCCACCTGGCTGCCGGAGGATCGCCCGTGACCCGTCGGCTGTACTACGAGGACCCGGAGCTGACCCGCTTCTCATCGCGCCTGTTGGGCCAGGAGCCGCTGGAGGGGGCGGGACCGCCGCGCTGGGCTGCGATCCTGGAAGCCACCGCCTTCTACCCCGAGGGCGGTGGCCAGCCCGCCGACCGCGGCACCCTGGAGGGGGTGCCGGTAACGGACGTGCAGGACCGCGAGGGGGAGGTGCTGCATATCCTTGCCGCGCAGCTGGACGCGGCGCCGGGGACCTCGGTGTCCTGCGAGGTGGACGCTGAGCGCAGGGCGGATTTCCGGCGGCAGCACACGGGCCAGCACATCCTGTCCGCCGCCCTACAGGCTGCAGCCCGGGCCCGCACCGTGTCCGCCAACCTGGGCGAGGAGCTCACCTCGGTGGAGGTTGACCTCCCGACCCTGAGCGCGGAGGATCTGGGCGCCGCGGAAGAAGAGGCCAACCGCCTGGTATGCCGAAACCTCCCGGTGCTCACCCACTGGGTGAGTCCCGAAGAGGCGGCCCGCTTTCCGCTGCGCAAGCCTCCCCCGGCGGGCCTGCAGCGACTGCGGATCGTGGAGATCCCCGGCGTGGACGCCAGCGCCTGCGGCGGGCTGCACGTGTCCTCCACGGGCGAGGTAGGGCTGATCCGCTACGCCGGACAGCAGAAGATCCGCGGGCGGGTGCGTCTGCAATGGAGGATCGGCAGCCGCGCCTGGCGTGAGCTGCGTGCCCGGGAAGGCGTGCTGGCCGAGTTGGCGCGCGAGCTCACCTGCGGCGTGGAGGAGCTGCCGGCCTCCGTGCGCACCCTAAGGGCCCGGCTTAAGTCCCAGGAGCTGGCAGTGGCGGGCGCGGAGGAAAGGCTGGCGGGGCTGCTGGCCGAGCGCCTGCGGGGCGAGGCAGAAGAAGTCGCGCCCGGGGGGCCCAGGCTGGTCTGCCGCCTTCTGGAAGCGGAAGGCCCGGCCCTGCTCCCGGCGCTGTTCCAGGAGCTGGCCTCCTCGCCCCGCACGGTGGTCTGCCTGGCAACCGCCTCCGGGGAAGGCGTCCTGTCATGGCTGCTGGGCTGCAGCGAGGACCTGAGCTTAGAGCTGGGCGCCCGGCTCCCGGCGCTGCTGGCGCCGATCGAGGGCAAGGGTGGCGGGCGGGGGCGCCGCTGGCAGGGCACGGGCCGCCGCCCGCAGGGCTGGCCCGCGCTGTGCGCCGAATTGGGTCGCCTGCTGCGCGAACCGCCGGCCTGAGGCCCTCCCTCAGGGACCCTTCCCGAGAGCGTACAGCAGGATCGCCGCGGCCACCGACACGTTCAGGGAGTCCACCCCTGCGCGCATGGGTATTCGCAACAGCAAGTCGCAGCCCCCTGCCCACGGCTCGGGCAGTCCCTCCGCCTCCTCGCCGAGCACCAGGGCCACCGGCCCATCACGGCGCCACGAGTCCAGCGGCAGAGCCTCCGGTGCGGGGGAGGCGCCGGCGAGGCGGTAGCCCGCCGCGCGCAGTCGCTCGAGCTCGGCGGCCTCCTCCTGCAGAGCGAGCAGGGGCAGGCGGAAAGCGGCGCCCATGGAGACCTTCAGGGCGCGGCGGGACAGCGGGTCGCAGCAGCTCGGGCCCACGGCCAGGGCGTCGGCCCCCAGCGCGGCGGCCGAGCGCACGATGGAGCCCAGGTTGTACTCCCCGGTGAGCCGGGGGCAGAGCACCAGGGTGCCGCCAGACGGCGCGCCTGCGGGCCGGGCCGGGAGCCGCTCGCCCAACAGCCAGGCGGCCAGGGAGGGGAACCCCGGCCGGCGAGCCGCGGCCAGCACGCCCCGGTGGAAGGGAAAGCCGGCCAGCCGGGCCAACTGCTCCTCGTCGGCCGTCAGCACCGGGCAACGGCCCGCGGCCAGCTCGCGGAAGTGCCCGGCGAAGCGGGGAGCGCACAGCACGGAGAGCACCTCCCAGCCGCTGGCCAGCAGGCGCTCCACCAGCCACCTCCCCTCGGCGACGAGCAGCCCCTCCCGCCGCAGGTCCCTGTCGCGCAGATCGCGATACAGCTCCAGTTCCATGCCCGCTCCCCGCAGCCGATTGTAGCAGAGCACTCCAACCTTGACACGCCGGCGGAGACGGGCCTATCGTGCAGGCAGTGGCGCCCCTGGAGCGTTCCTGCGGGATCCTCCTGCATCCCACCTCCCTCCCCGGAGCATTCGGAATCGGCGGCCTGGGCGCGGAGGCCCGGGCTTTCGTGGAGTTTCTGGCCGCCGGCCGGCAGTCGCTCTGGCAGGTGCTGCCGCTGGGCCCCACCGGTTACGGCGATTCCCCGTACCAGAGCTTCTCCGCCTTCGCCGGCAACCCACTGCTCATCGACCCGCCAACTCTGGCCGAGGAAGGCCTGCTGGCCGCCGCCGACCTCGCCGACCCGCCTGCATTTCCCGAGGAGCGGGTGGACTACGGCACGGTCATCCCCTACCGGACGGCTCTCCTGTCCTCCGCCTGGCGGCGCTGGAACGCCGGCACGCGGGACCGCGGAGGCCTGGAAGCCTTCCGCCAGGCCTCCGCCTCCTGGCTTCCGGACTACGCCCTGTTCATGGCGCTGAAACGCCACTTCGCCCAGCGCGGGCTCCATGTGTGGAACCGCTGGCCCGCGGAGCTGGCCCGGCGCGAGGCGGACGCGCTCCGGCAGGCGCGTCTCGAGCTGGCGGAGGCGATCGGATTCGAGGAGTTCCAGCAATACCAGTTCTTCCGCCAGTGGGGCGCGCTCAAGCGCCTGGCCGCGGAAAAAGGACTCCGCCTGATCGGGGACATCCCCATCTTCGTGGCTTTCGACAGCGCGGACGTATGGGCCCACCAGGAACTGTTCCGCCTGACCGCCTCGAGGGAGCCGGAGGTGGTGGCCGGCGTGCCGCCGGATTACTTCAGCCCCACCGGGCAGCTCTGGGGCAATCCCCTCTACGACTGGAAGCGCCTGGCCGCCGACGGGCTACCGCTGGTGGTTGGAGCGGGTCCGCTCGGCCCTGGCCTTGGTGGACCTGGTTCGCCTGGACCACTTCCGCGGCTTCCAGGCCTGCTGGGAGGTGCGGGCCGGCAGGCCCACCGCCGAGCGCGGGCGCTGGGTCAAGGGGCCCGGGGCCGACCTGCTCGCCGCGCTGGCCGGCGCGCTGGGCGGGCTGCCTCTCATCGCCGAGGACCTGGGCGTGATCACCCCCGCGGTGGAAAGACTGCGGGACCGCTTCGGGCTCCCGGGGATGAAGGTGCTGCAGTTCGCCTTCGACGGGGACGCCTCCAATTCCTTCCTGCCCCACAACTACGGCGCGCAACTGCGTGGTGTACACCGGCACGCACGACAACGACACGACCCTGGGCTGGTACCGCGCGGAAAGCTGAGAAGACGCGCGACCAGGTGCGCCGCTACCTGGCCCGCGACGGGCACGACGTGGCCTGGGACCTGGTGCGCCTGGCCTACGCCTCCGTGGCTTCCATGGCCGTGGTGCCCCTGCAGGACCTGATGAAACTGGGAACCGAAGCGCGCATGAACTACCCCAGCCGGGCGCAAGGCAACTGGCAGTGGCGCTTCACTCCAGCCATGCTGAGCGGGGAGATCAGCGGCCGGCTGCGGGAGCTGGCCCTGCTGTACGGGCGCTGCCCGCCGGAGCCCGAGGAGCCTGAGAAGCCCGCAAGAGCGGGGTCGGCAACAGCCTCCCCGGCGGCCGCCGGCAGCCCCGCCGCGGAGCCGGCGCCGCGATAGCTTGCCCACTTGCATCGCGAGCCGAAATCCGCCATGATGGGAACGTAGCCAGCGGAGGTGGACAGTGCGCGAAAAGGTCGAGGAAGCCCTCAAATCCATCCGCCCGGGCCTGCAGGCCGACGGCGGGGACGTGGAGCTCGTGGAAGTGACGGAAGAAGGTGTGGTCAAGGTGCGCCTGAAAGGCGCCTGCGGCGGCTGCCCCATGTCGCAGCTCACCCTCAAGCAGGGCATCGAGCGCCGGCTGAAGGCCTCCATCCCGGAAGTCAAGAGCGTGGAGTCGGTTCCCCTGCAGCGCTGAGCCCGCCTGCCCGGTTCGCCCGGAATTTCCCCGCTCCCGCAGTCCAGCGACCCGCGCCATCAGGGCGCCGGCCCTCATCCCTGTCCCGGTACCACCGCGATGCGCTCCTGGTGGCCGGCGCGCAGCAGCCGCACCTCCACGGCCGTGCCCGCCGGCCATTTGGTGAGCAGGCGGTGCAGGTCGTCCACGGTCGCCACCAGGGCGTCCCCCAGCGCATAGATCAGGTCCCCGCGCTGCAGGCCGGCGCCGGCCGCCGGGCCTCCCGACTCCACGGCCGCCACCTCCACCACTGAAGGCGTGCGCAGGCCGAGGCGGTGCTGCAGGCGCCGGTTCACCGGCCGGGACTGGGCGCCGATGCCCAGGTAGGCCCTGCGCACCTTGCCGTGCATGACCAGCTCGCTCACCACCCAACGCACCGTGTTGATGGGCACGGCGAAGCTGATGCCCTGGGCCATGTAGATCATGGCCGTGTTGATGCCGATCACCCGGCCCCGGCTGTCCACCAGGGGCCCCCCGGAGTTGCCGGGATTCAAAGCTACGTCCGTCTGGATGACGTTGTCGATCAGACGCCCGGACTGGCTGCGCAGGGATCGGCCCAGCGCGGAGATCACCCCGGCGGACACCGTGCTCTGGAAGCCCAGGGGGTTGCCGATGGCGATCACCAGCTGGCCCACGCGCAGGACTTCGGAGTCGCCCAACTCGGCGGTTGGCAGACTCCCGTCGGAGATGCGGATCACCGCCAGGTCCGTGGCCGGGTCCGTGCCGATGGTCTGGGCCGCGAAGGTCCTCCCGTCGGTCATCACGACCTCCAGCTCCGCGCCTCCCTCCACCACGTGGTTGTTGGTCAGCACGAAGCCGTCCGGGGTCAGGATGACCCCCGAGCCGGAACCTTCGCCAGCGTTGCGGCCGGCCGGTTTGTGCACCCCGATGGCCACCACCGCGGGGCCCACCTTCTCGGCCACGCCCATCACCGCCCGGGAGTAGGCATCCAGGATTTCGGTGTCCGCGGCCGTGGGTCCCCCGGCCTCCCGTCCGGAACCCTTGGCTGGCCCGGGGCTCTCATGGTTATCAGAGGGGTGCAGGAGAAACCGCAGGCTTTCGCTTCCGCCGTGATGATCTTTCGCCACGAGCTATAAAGTACTGACGCGCCGCCGCCGCGTCCAAGCCCCCTGCCGCTCGAACGCCTTGCGCCGGCGCGCGCTCGCGGGTACAGTGGTCGGCATGGAAGTGCTCAGGAAGTGCCTGGAGGCCCTGGAGACCGGTCACGACGTGGTCCTGGTCACGGTGCTGGCAGCCGGCGCCGGCACGCCGGGCAAGGAAGGCTTCAAGCTGCTGTTGTCCGACGACGGCTCCACCCACGGCACCGTGGGCGGCGGCGCGCTGGAGCATCGCGCGCTGGCCGACGCCCGCCAGGCCCTGGACGCCCGCCGGAATGCTCTCACCACCTATGAGCTCGCCTCCCTGGGCATGGTCTGCGGGGGGCAGGTCACCCTGGCCTTCGAGTTCCTGGCGGGGACCCGCTCCTTCCTGCTGTTCGGAGGCGGTCACGTGGGCCGCGCCCTGGCTCCCATCCTGAAGTCCCTGGGCTTCCGGGTCACGATCTACGACTCGCGCCCCGATTTGCAGCCGGTATTGGCGGCGGTCCCCGGGCTCCGCGTGGTGATCGGCGAGTACGCGGATATCGCTCCGCTTCACGAGGAGCTGGAGCGCGCGGAGTTCTGCTTCATCGCCACCCACGGGCACCTGCACGACTACCAGGTGCTGGCCCAGGTGCTGGCCGGGAGCGGCAGGCGCCGCTACATCGGGCTGATCGGCTCCCGCTCCAAGGTGCGCGCCACCCGTGAGCGGCTGGCCCGCGACGGCATTTCCGCGCCGGACTGCCTGTACGCCCCGGTGGGCCTGGCCCTCGGGGCCCAGAGCCCGGCGGAGATCGCCGTAGCCGTGGCCGCCGAGGTCGTGGCGCTGCTGCGCGGCGCATCCGTCCCCAGCCTGCGCGACCGGTGACCCTGTTCGAGCCGCCCGTGGCGGGCGCCCGTCTCCAGATGGCGGCGCTCACCACCTTCGGGCTGGAGGCCCTGGCCGCCGAGGAGCTGCGGCGCCTGGCCTTCCCCGATCCGGTGGTGGAAAACGGCCGCGTGCGCTTCGTCGGCGGACCCCCCGAGCTGGCCCGGGCCTGCCTCTGGCTGCGCACGGCCGATCGGGTCGTGCTGCGCCTGGCTGAGTTTCCCGCGCCGGACTTCGACGCGCTGTACCAGGGGGTTCAGGCGGTGCGCTGGGAGGAGTTCCTGCCGGAGGACGCCCGCCTGGAGGTGTCCGCGCGCAGCCACCGCTCAGGCCTCACGGCGCTGCCCTCCTGCCAGGCCACGGTGAAGAAAGGCATCATCCAGGCCTTGCGCCGGCGCCATCCCCGGGAACGTTTCCCGGAGTCCGGTCCGCGGTACGCGGTGGACCTGGCCCTGGACCGCGATCAGGCCGTGCTCAGCCTGGACGCCACCGGCGAAGGCCTGCACCGCCGCGGCTACCGCCGCCGTGCCGGCCAGGCCCCCCTGCGGGAAACCCTGGCGGCAGCGCTGGTGCTGCTCTCGCGCTGGGAGCCCTCGCGCCCGCTGGCCGATCCGCTGTGCGGCTCGGGAACCATCGCCATCGAGGCCGCCCTTCTCGGGTTGGGCCTGGCGCCTGGGCGCCTGCGGGGCTTCACCGCGGAGAGCCTGGCCGCATCTGCCGGAGAGCGTCTGGCGTGAGGCCCGCGCCCAGGCCCGCGCGCGGGAACAAAGCTCCGGGACCGCGGCCCTGAGCCTGCAGGCGTCGGACCGCGACGAGGGCATCGTGCGGGTGGCGCGCGAGAACGCCCTCGCCGCCGGGGTGCAGCAGGCCGTGCGCTTCCGCGTGCAGCCGGCCGAGGAGTTCCGCTCCGCCGAACGCTATGGCTGCCTGATCTGCAACCCGCCATACGGGGAGCGCTCCGGGGAGGCCGGCGAGGTGGAGGAGCTGTACCGCCGCCTGGGCCGGGCCTTCTCCCGGCTTCCGGACTGGTCGGTCTTCGTGCTCACCGGCCACCCCGGCTTCGAGCGGTTCTACGGGCGAAGGGCGGACCGCAACCGCAAGCTGTACAACGGGAACCTGAAGACCTACCTGTACCAGTACTTCGGGTCCCTGCCGCCCGGAGGTGCTCCCCCGGAGACGGAGGCTCCGGGCGCGCGAGCGGCCGGCGCGGAACTGCCCCCGGCCGGGGAGCGCCAGGCATGAGCCGGGCGCTTTGCGCTTTCCTTCCCGCCGTGTACCTCGCTACATTTGGAACAGAACGCGGATGAACGACGTAGGAGGGTTTCAGCGCCGTCTTTCCCAACGCCTGGCCGTATGGTCGGCCGGCAGCGTGGCGGGGGGTTCGGCCTTGATCCTGTGGGGCGGGACGCTGGCCCGGGGGGCGGGAATCCAGGCCGCCGCCTGGGGCGCGGCGGAGGCGGGCTTGGCGCTGGCCGGGCTGATGGGGGCCAGTCGCGCACTCTCCTCCGATGAACGGCGCCTGCGACTGGCGCTTTGGATCCACACGGCCCTGGACCTGGCCTGCCTGGCCGCGGCCTTAGTCCTGATCCTCCTGCCGGGGGGCGACGGCGCAGCCTGGCGGGGCCACGGCTGGGGCTTGCTCCTGCAGGGGGGCTTCCTGTTCTTCTTCCACCTGATCCACGCCCAGAGCGTGCCGACGCCGATCCCTGCCGTGCAGGCGCACTCTTTCGCCGGGGACGAGCACCGTTCCTTCCTGCTGGCCGGCGGCCGGCCCGCGGCGCTGCTGGTGCACGACCTGCCCGGCACGCCGGCGCAGATGCTGCCCCTGGGACTGTCCCTGCAGAAGGCCGGCTGGACTGCTCAGGGGATATCGCTGCCGGGCTTCGGCACCGACCTGGCCTCCCTCAGCCGCAGGGGAGCCCAGGACTGGTTGCGGTGCGTCGACTCCTCCCTGAGCGAGCTGCGCCGCCGGCACTCCCCGCTGGTGCTGATCGGCTTCGCGCTGGGCGGGGCGCTGGCCGTCGTGGCGGCTTCCGGCGCCGCGCTGGACGGCCTGGTGCTCCTGGCCCCCATATGGCGCATGGTCTCGGGGCCGACGCGCACAGTCGGCGCCCTGCTGCGCCCGTTCCTGCCCCGCTATTTCTACCCATTGCGCCGGGCCGACTTCCAGGACCCGGGCACCCGGGAGTTCCTGCGCGCCCTGGCCCCCGGGCTGGACCCCGAGGACCCGGCGATCGCCGCCGAGCTGCGGGGCCTGGGGGTGCCGGTGCGGCTGCTCGCGGAGGCCTTTGCCAGCGGCAACCGTTCCTACCGCTCGGCGGGGCGCGTGCGCTGCCCCACCCTGATCCTGCAGGGCAGCCACGACCTGCTGGCGCGGCCGGACTTCACGCGCCGCCTGTCCTGCCGTTTCAGCGAGCCGGCCCGCTACCTGGAGCTGCCGGCCGGCCACCGCCTGCTGGCCGAACGCGGGCCCTGCTGGGCGGAGGTGGAGAGGGCGGTGTTGGAGTTCGCCGGCGCGCTGTGCAACGCGGGTCTGCAGGCCACATGAGCGCGCGCGCCGACTTTGTGCCGGGCATCCTGGCCCCCGCGCCGGCGCCGCCGGATTCCCTGTGCTTCGCCTTCCGGGGCAGCCGTCTGCTGGTGCGGCGCGCCGCGGCTCCGGCCGCCGTGAGCTCTGCCAGCGTTGCGCTCGTGCCGCGCCTGGCCGAGCTGCTGGGACTGGGCCTGACGCCCGCGCGCCGGCAGTTCCTGGGACTGGCCGGCGGGCTGCCCTGCTTCGCCTGGGAGTTGGACCCCGGCTCACCGGAGCCGGCGGGCCTGGAGTTCGCGGAGCTGCGGGGATTGTGGGGGGCGCTCGCCGAGCGGGAGTTCTGGCTCGCCGGCAGGGCCTTCCAGATCATGGATTGGGACCGCACCCACCAGTACTGCGGCCGCTGCGGCGCGCCCATGCAGTCCAAGGACCACGAACGGGCCAAACTGTGCCCCGCCTGCGGCCTGTTGAGTTATCCGCGGGTGTCGCCGGCAATCATCGTGGCCGTGGTGCGCGGAGATACCCTCCTGCTGGCCCGGGCGAGCCGTTTTGCCACGGACATGTACAGCGTGATCGCCGGCTTCGTGGAAGCCGGCGAGTCCCTGGAGGAGTGCATCCATCGGGAGGTGCGCGAGGAGGTCGGCCTGGCCGTGCGCGACCTGGCCTATTTCTCGAGCCAGCCCTGGCCCTTTCCCCACTCCCTCATGCTGGCCTTCACCGCCCGGCACGCGGGCGGGGAGATCAGGATCGACGGACAGGAGATCGTGGACGCCGGCTGGTACCGGGCCGGGAGCATGCCCCGCATCCCGGAGCCTATCAGCGTGGCCCGCCGCCTGATCGACTGGTTCGTGGCGCGGATTCTCAATAATCGGAAGCGCCCGCCCGCCCGGGCGACCCATCCGCCTTGAAATCGCTGCCCCAAGTGTCGTACCGTGGGGCAGCCGAAAGCGCCAGATGATTCAGCAACGGAGCATTTAATGGAAAACAACCTGCTCGTAATCGCTCTGGGGGGCAACGCCATCAAACAGGCGGAAGAGAAGGGCACCACGGAGGAGCAGTTCCGCAACGTGGACCTCACCGCCAGGCAGATCGCCAAGATCGCCCGCGAGGGCTACCGCCTGGTGGTCACCCACGGCAACGGGCCCCAGGCTGGCGCCCTGCTCATCCAGCAGGAGGAAGGCGAGCCGGACATCCCCGCCCAGAGCCTGGCCGCCTGCGGTGCCATGACCCAGGGGCAGATCGGCTGGATGATCCAAAACCGCCTGGCCTTTTGGCTGCGCCGGGAAGGGATCCACACCCCGGTGTGCACGGTGGTAACCCAGGTGGTGGTGAGCGAGCAGGACCCCGACTTCCAGGACCCCAGCAAGCCCGTGGGCCCTTTCTACACCCGCGAGGAGGCCTGCCGGCTGCAAACCGAGAAGCAATACGTGGTCAAGGAAGTCAAACCCACGTCGGCCAAGGGGTGGCGGCGCGTGGTGCCCTCCCCCGAGCCGCAGGACATCGTGGAGAAGGATGCGATCAACGCGCTGCTGGCCGGCGGCGCCATCGTGATCGCTTCCGGCGGCGGGGGCATTCCCGTGCGGCGCAACGGGGACGGCAGCTACAGCGGCGTGGAGGCGGTCATCGACAAGGACCGGGCTGGCTTCGTGCTGGCCCAGGCGGTGAGCGCCCAGGCCTTCCTGATCCTGACGGACGTGGAGAAGGTCTACCTGCGCTACGGCAAGCCGGACGCGTCGTCCCTGGACCGGCTCACCGTGGCCCAGGCCCAGGGCTATCTGGCCGAGGGCCACTTCCTGGCGGGTTCCATGGGCCCGAAAATCGAGGCGGCCCTGCGCTTCGCCCGCTGGAGCCGGGGCGAGGCGATCATCACCTCTTTGAACAAGGCTTTGGAAGCCATGCTCGGGAGGACGGGGACCCGCATCTGCCCGTAGATCGCCCCATGCCGTACAACTTCTCCTGGGTCATTCCCGGCCGGTTGGCCGGGCTGTCGCAGCCGGGGCGGGGCGAAGCCCGCGATTTGCGGCGCGGCGGCCTGGCCGCGGAGCTGGCGGAGCTGCGGGCCCTGGGCCTGCACTGCCTGGTTTCGCTCACGGAGTCGGCCGCCGACTTCGGTCCCGCCTGCGCCGCCGCGGGCCTGGCCTGGGAGTACTTCCCCATCCCGGAGTTCGACGTCCCCGAGGACGCGCAAGCTTTCCATCGCCTGGTGGAGAGGCTATCGGCGCGCCTGGCCAGGGGGCAGGCGGTGGCCGCCCACTGCTACGCCGGCGTGGGGCGCACCGGACTGCTGCTGGCCTGCCTCTTGGGCCGCCTGGAGCACCTGCCCGGGGAGGAGGCGATCCGCCGCCTGCGGCTGCTGCGCCCGGCCCTCGAGACCCCGGAGCAGGAGCAGTTCGTACGGCGCTATCTGCGGCGCGAGCCTGCCGGCTAGCGGCGCTTCAGCCTGGCAGCCCCGTCCCCAGCTCCCGCTAGAAGGAACTCACGGATCCTGATCCGCTTCAGTTCCCTCCCGGCCTCCAGCCCATAAAAGCAGATGTTCACGTCCCTGTAGCCGGCTTCGACCGGGTAATCCAGGTAGACCAGGATCGAACCGTGGACGCCCAGCACGTGGGCCACGGGGCCCTGCAGCGTCCGCACTTGTGGAACCTCGCGCAGCATCGGGTCCAGCAGGAGCAGCTCGGTATTGCCTTCGTCGTTGCCGCAGAACAGCAGCACCTGCCCACCGGCCGCGTACAATCCGCGCAGCGGACCGGGGGCCTTTTCCCAGCCGCCGAGCAACTCCGTCGTGCGCGCGTCCCGGATCTCGACCCGACCGAGGCGGGGATCGTCCTTGGTGGGCAGGTAGCCGAGGTACAGCAATCCCCCGTCGGTGGCCAGCTTCCAGAAATAGCCCGCATCGGCCAAGCGGAGCACCTCGCGGACCCGGTTGGCCGTCCCGTCGATCTGGTAGAGATAGGAGTTCTGGTAGTCTTCCTTGCGCACCCCCTCCGCCGCCAGGTACACGAATCCCGCCGCCTGGGCCAGGTCGGTTTGCAGCCCCGCGATGCCCGTGAGCTCCCGCAGCAGCGCCTTGCCCCGCGTGTCGACCACGGACAGCGTGAAGCCTGCCTTCGTCCGCGAGCTGTGGGTCACGTACGCCCTGCCGTCGGGGGCGATGAGAAGGCTGTGGGGTTTGTGCGGCAGCGCCACCCGGGCGACCATCTCCCCGCTGGCCGCGTCCAGCGCGGCCAGGTGGCGCGGTTCCAGCCTGCCCCAGATCCAGCCCTGCGGGTCCGCGGCGACCGCGGGAGCCGCGGGGGAGAGCGTGCCTACCAGGCGCAGCCCCAGGCTCGAGGTGTCGGCCAGCAGGACCTTGCCGAAATAGATGAATGGGAATGCCGCCGGCGCGGATTCCCCGGAGCAAAGGGCGGCGCGGCACAGCAGCAGCAGAACGGGAACCAGACTTCTCACTCGGCAAGCATAGGGCAAGCCCCGGCCCGGCCGCAAGACCAATGCCGGGCCAGGCCAAAGCCGGAAGCACCGCCTTCTGCCACCTTGACAGCCTATGTACCTTGTGTAACTATGCTTTTATCAACCCAACGCTCGCAGGAGGTAGGAAAGATGAGAAGGACAAAGCTTCTGCTTTCGCTCGTGATTGTGATGCTCCTGGGCGCGGCCTACGGCCTCACCGCCCTGGGCCTGGACGTCGAGCTTAAAGGCGGAGGGGGCCTGGCCATGGGCGCCACCGACGACTCGAACAAGTCCGGCGAGGTGCGCTATGCGCTGGATGCCGGCCTTGAGCCTGGATCTCTATTCGTCCTGAACTGGGTCCGCATGTGCCTTGGGCCTCTCCGGCGGCGCCGGGTACGCCAACCTGCACTACCATGGCGTCGGGAGAGCTTCCCGACCCCTCCGCCGCTGCCAGCTATTCAGCCACCCAGACCTCCGATTCTGCGTATAACTACCTGTCTGTTCCCGTGTCGCGCTGGTCGGCGAAGCTTCGATATGGCGAGCGCACGCTCTCTCACCCTGCGCGGCGGAGGCTTCGCCGGATACTTCCTTTCCGGCACGACCGGACCTGACCTATACAACCGAAGCTGCCGCTCGTATGGGTGAGCGACGAGTACGCCGCTGGATGACTACCAACACGGAGCTGTGGATGTACGGGCTGTCCTTCTACGCGGGGCTGGACCTGTCCAGTCAAGGGCAGGCTGAGCATCGTTCCCTCCCTCGAGTTCAACCTCGGCCTCACCGACACCACGGTCGATCAGGAGATCGCCTTCGTGCACCCTCCGGCTTCCAAGGACACCTTCTGGGCGCTGACGGCGAACGTGGGCATCCGCTACAGCCTGCTGCAGTAAGCGCTCGCCTGCAAATCAAGCGGCCCGGCCCTGCCGGGCCGCTTTCCCGAGACCTGCACACCGGTCCCGCGCAATAGCCGCCACCTTCCCCGCCGTTGGCGTGGAACGGCACAGCAGCTACATTGTGCTCATGACCGTCGGAATCGACGTCGGGATCAGCACGACGAAAATCGCTGCTCTGGACGGCGGGGTCCCGCGAGGTTTCTGCACCGTGCCGGTCGTTCCTGAGGACCCGGTGGCCTCGGCCTCCGGCGCGCTGGGCAGCCTGCTGCGCGACCAGGGCCGGCCGCTCTCCTCTATCCGGAGGCTGGCCGTCACCGGAGTCGGGTCCGCCCCCATCGGCGAGGAGCTATTCGGCCTGGCCTGCACGCGGGTCAGCGAGTTTCAGGCCACGGGGCGTGGCGGGCTGTTCCTGTCGGGGCTGGAGCGGGCGGTCGTGGTCAGCATGGGCACGGGCACTTCCATTGTCCGCGCCGGGGGCGACGGAATCCGGCACCTGGGCGGCTCCGGCGTGGGCGGCGGCACGCTGCTGGGGTTGTCCAGGGCCATCCTGCACACCACCGACGTGCCCGCCATTCTCGAGGCCGCCGCCGCCGGAAACCTGGCCAACGTGGACTTGCGGATTGTGGACCTCCTGCCGGACAACCTCGAGAACCTGCCCGGATTCGCCACCGCCTCCAACTTCGGGCGCCTCGGCGGCCGGGCCGGGCCCGCGGACTACGCACTGGGCATCCTCAACCTGATCTTCCAGACCATCGGCCTGCTGGCGGCGTTCGCCGCCCGCCAGGAAGGCCTGGCCGATATCGTGCTTGCCGGCCGGCTGGCCACGATTCCCCAGGCCCGGGAGATCTTCGCCGGCATCGCCGCGTTGCACCCGGTGCGCTTTCATTTCCCGGAGAACCCGGAGTACGCCACCGCCCTGGGTGCGGCCCTGTCCCTTTAAATTGACTCTTCTGCCCGGGTTTCAGTATCGTTGAGACAGGCAGTTTGAGACCCGCGACAATGGCCAAGCTCCTGCATGAAATCGAGTGGTCGGAGCCATTGCTCACGCCCCGGCCAGACACCAGCCCCGAGGCGGACCTCCAGGGGCGGTTGAGCCCCTGGCTGCGGAAGGCGGTGAGCACCCTGTCCGATCCGGACCGGGTCAGCCACGCCCCGCTTCACCTGATGGGCGTGTCCTACTTCGTCGCCTCCCAGGAGAACGCCTGCCGCTACTGCTACGGCATGGCCCGGGCCATCATGAAGATCGTGGGCTTCAAGGAGAAACAGATCCAGGACCTGGAGCACGAGGCCAGCCTGGCCGACGGGCTGACCCGGCTGGTGGTGGAGTTCGCCCGCAAGCTGGCCCGCTCCAATCCCTCGCCGGCCCGTAAGGACCAGGAAGCCCTGGTGGCCGCCGGGCTGAGCGAGGAGGCGGCCTGCGAGATCGCCGCCAACGTGGTGAAGGCCTGCTTCGCCAACCGGGTCAGCACCTTCCTGGCCCTGCCGCCCAACGAGGCCGTGGAGAGACTGCCGGACGGCCTGTTCGGCAGGGTCCGGGGCTTGTTCCTCGGCCGAAAATTCGGGGGCCGGCGAGTGCCGCCGCCGGCGCAGTTCCGCAACGAAGGCCCCTGCGCCCGGATCATCGAGGCGGCGGGCAACAATCCCATCGCGGCCTGGCTGCGCGAGCTCACCGACGGCTGGCTGGCCTCGCGAACTGCTGCCCAGGCGCAGCAAACTGCTGATCCTGGCCGTCATCGCCCGGCAGCTGGGCTCCCAGCTTTGCGAGGAGGAGGCCACCGACGGCCTGGCCCGGGAGGGCTTCGGCGCGCAGGAGACGCAGAGCCTCCTGGCCACGCTGAGCGCGGCCTCCATGACCGACCTGGAGGCCACGCTGCTGCGCTGGACCCGGGAAACGGTCTGGTACGAGCCGCGCACCATCCAGAACAGCACCCGCCGGCTGCTGGCCGAGGTGGGCGAGCAGCGCGCGCTGGAAGCCCTGGGCAGCGCGGCGGTCTGCAACACCCTGGCCCGGCTGGCGCTGGTGCGGCAGTGAGCCTGTACCCGACCCTCCTGGTCCTGCTGGCCGCCGCTCTGCTGGCCTGCGGCGCGCTGGGCGCGGCGGTGGCCCGGCTGCAGAGCCAGCGACGCCTCCTGGGACAGGCGGCTGGAGCAGAGCGCCCGGGAGCTGGACCGCCTGCAGCGCTCCTTCGCCCGTTTCGCCCCCGCCGAGCTGGTGGAGCGCATCGCCACCGAGGGTCAGCTGGCCGGCGGGGAGCGGCGGGAGGTCACCGTGCTGTTCGCGGACCTGCGCGATTTCACGCAGCTGAGCGAGCGCCTGGACGCGGCGGTGGTGCTGGGCCTGCTCAACGGCTACTTCCAGGCCATGAGCGCCGCCATCCAGTCCCACCACGGACACGTCACCCGCCTGATGGGCGACGGCATCATGAGCGTGTTCGGGGCGCTGGAGCGCAACCCCTGGCACGTGCAGGACGCGGTGGAGGCGGCCCTGGACATGCGCCAGTCCCTGGCCCGCTACAACGAGAGCCTCGCTCAGCGCGGGCTGCCGGCCCTGGCCTTCGGGGTGGGCATCCACTGCGGCGCGGTGATCGCCGGCCTGGTGGGCAGCGATAGGATGCAGGAGTTCACGGTCCTGGGCGACGTGGTCAACGTGGCCTCGCGCGTGGAGGCGTTGACCCGCCGGCTGGGAGGCGACATCCTGGTGACCGAGGATGTCCGCTCCGTTCTGGGGGACCGTTTCCTGATGGCAGCGATGCCCCCCGCGGACATCAAGGGCAAGAGCCGGCCCATCCTCACCTGGGCGGTGCAGTCCCTCGCGCTTCCAGCGATGGCCGCGGAGCGCGAAGTCTCAGTACATTGAGAACATGAACTCTCGCCTTATTGCGGCCGGGCTGGGCGCGCTGATCCTGACCGCCGCCCTGGCTTCGGCCCAGACTCTGTCCCTCACCGGCTCGGCCCCCACGCTCGACGGGGTCGTGGCCGCGAACGAATATTCTCTATCGTTGCCCGTGGGCAAGATCACCCTTTCGGCCTCCCGCACCGCTGACACGGTGTACCTGGCGGTGAGCGCGCCGACCACCGGCTGGGTTTCGGTGGGCTTCGGCTCGGAGCTCATGGACGGGGCGGATCTTTTCCTAGGCTGCGTGACGGGCGGGAAGCCCAGCTTCACCCAGCAGCTGGGGTCGGAGCACACCCACAGCCGGCTTCCCTCGCCGCTGGCGGTGCGCGACGCGCTGCGCGAGGCCGGCGGCGTCACCACCTTGGAGACCGCGTTCAAGTCCGGGGACGTGATCGGCGGGAAGAAGGAGCTCTGGGTGCTGGTGGCTTACGGCGCCGACGATTCCTTCTCCAGCTACCACCTGGCCCGGGGCAGCATCAAGCTCAAGCTCTGAACCCGGCCGGCATCCTGGCCGCTCAGCCCAGGATGGCCTCGTTGGTCCAGGTGTAGTCCGAGCCCCACAGCAGGCGCAGCAGGCCGATCTGGCCGGAGTGATAGGCCCAGTGCCACTGGAGCTGGGTGACCACCCCGCGCACGTTCACCGTCCGGCCGCCGGCCTGCAGCGGGGCGCCGATGTCCGCCACCCGGCTCAGGGTCGGGCCCGTGTAGCTCTCCTGCACCCGGCGGCAGAAGGCAATCAGCTCCGCCGCCGCGCCGGCCGGCACGGGGGGCTGGTCGAACGCGGTGAGCGCTCCGATGTCCAGGCTGCCCTGCAAATCCCCCGGAATCGGCTCCCGGGTGAGCCGGGAGACCCAGGTGGCCTCCGCCCAGGCCAGGTGCGCCGTCAGGCGGCCGATGGAAAGCTTCGTTTCCGGCGGAGAGAAGTCCAGCGCTTCCTGGGGCAGGTCGACGATCTGGTCGTATACCCGCTCGGCCAGCTCGCGCAGCCAGGCCGCCATGGCGCCCAGCTCCGGGTTCAAATACCCTGGCAGAGAGGGAAGGCCGTAGCGGCGCGGCCGCCCGGTCTTGGTGGGAATCTTTTCCATATCCGATTGAAGCCAGGATTCGCCGGCCTTGTCAAACCCGCCGGGCGCCGCGCTCAGGGCTCGGCCAGCAGGGCCAGCATGGCCTGCGCGTCGCCGGTGGGCAGGCGGCAGCTGTAGTTTCGGCACACGAAGGCCTGGGCACGGCCATCGGCTGCAGCCCCGTAAGCCCGGGTGAACGGCGCCAGGCGCAGGATCGCGGGCTCGGCCTGCTCGGTAGGACGCAGGATGAATACGGCGCGAGGCAGGAAGCCCCGATGCAGCGCGCGGGCCAGCGCGGCGGTGTCCTCCCCAGCGGTCCGCCCGGCCAGCACCACCTCGGAGGAAGGCCCCAGGTAGAAGTCCAGCCCGGCCAGCAGGAAGGTGAAGCCCTGGGGGTGCCGGCCCACCATGGCGGAATGGCGGCGCAGGAGAGCTTCCGCCGCCTTCCAATACTTCGGCCGGTCGCCGATCCGGGAGAGCCGGAGCAGCACCCGCAGGGCCACCGAGTTGGCCGAGGGCAGCGCCCCGTCGCCGCTGGGCTGCAGGCGGATGCCGTCCGGCGCTTCGCCTTCCGCGCTCTGGAAAAACCCTCCCCGCGGGTCCGCGTGGCGGGCGAGGAGACGGTCGGTAAGCTCGAAAGCCGCCTCCAGCGTCCAGGGCTCGAAGCCGGCCTGGTACAGCTCCAGCAGGCCCCAGGCGAGGTACGCGTAATCTTCTGCGAAGGCGGGGATTGCGGCCTGCCCGTCGCGCCAGCGGTGCAGCAGCCCGCCCTGCGGGTCGCGCAGGGTGCCCAGCGCAAAACGCGCCGCGCGCGCGGCGGCCAGCAGGTAGTCCGGGCGGTCGAAGGCCCCCGCGGCCCGGGCCAGGGCCGCGATCATCAGCCCGTTCCAGCCGGCCAGGACCTTGTCGTCCCTGCCGGGGCGCGCGCGCGCGGCGCGCCGCTCGAACAGGCGCGTCCGGGAGGCCTCGCTCAGGGGCCGCTCGGGGTCCAGCAGGTACAGGGTCCCCTCTTCCAGCCCCAGCAGGGTCAGCTCCCCGGGTTCGAGCAGAGAGGAAAGCTCCTCGCGGGTCCAGCGGTAGAACCTGCCTTCCTCGCCCTCGCTGTCCGCGTCCTCGGCGCAGTAGAAGGCGCCCTCCGGCGAGGTCAGGTCGCGCAGCACGTAAGTGAAGATCTCTTCGGCGGTGCGGCGGTACAGCGGCTTGCCGGTGAGCTGCCAGGCCTCGGTGTAGGCCAGGGCCAGCAGCGCCTGGTCGTAGAGCATCTTCTCGTAGTGCGGCACGCGCCAGCCCTCGTCGGTGGCGTAGCGGTGGAAGCCCAGCCCGACCTGGTCGAAAATTCCTCCGCCGCGCATGGCCTGCAGGCTCCGCTCCGCCATCTCCAGGGCCTCGGGCTCGCGCCGGGTGAGCAGGAACGAGAGAACGTGCGCGCTGGGGAACTTGGGCGCCGCGCCGAAGCCGCCGTGGCGGCGGTCGAACCGCCCGGCCAACTCCTGGTAGGCCTGCTCGAGCACGGCCGGCCCGGGCGCCTCACCGGCCTCCCCGGGCTCGGCGGCCTGCCGCAGCGCCGCCAGGATCTGCTCGGCCGAGCCGTCGATCCGGGCGCGCTGCGTGCGCCACAGCTCCCGCACGCGGGGAACCAGCTCCAGCAGGCCGGTCATTCCGTTGCGCCCTTCCTTCGGGATGTAGGTGGCCGCGAAGAAGGGCTTGCGCTCCGGGGTGAGGAACACCGTCAGCGGCCAGCCGCCCTGCCCGGTGAGCAGCTGGCAGGCGGTCATGTACAGCTCGTCCACGTCCGGGCGCTCCTCCCGGTCCACCTTGACGGGCACGAACGCTTCGTTCAGGAGCGCGGCCACCTCCGGGTCCTCGAAGGACTCGTGCTCCATCACGTGGCACCAGTGGCAGGTGGAGTAGCCGATGGACAGGAAGACGGGCTTGTCCTCCCGCCGGGCCGCGGCGAAGGCCTCCTCGCCCCAGGGGTACCAGTCCACCGGGTTGTCGGCGTGCTGGAGCAGGTAAGGGCTCTTTTCGTACTGCAGGCGGTTCACGGCAGGCCGGAAATCTCCAGCACCGGCCGGATTTCGATCGTGCCCATCCTGGCCACGGGGATGCGGGAGGCGATGCCGATGGCCGCATCCAGGTCCCCCGCTTCGACCAGGTAGTAGCCTCCGAGCTGCTCGCGCGTCTCCGCGAACGGGCCGTCGGTAACCAGCCGCTTCCCGTCGCGCAGGCGGACGCTGGTGGCCAACGGGGTGGGTTCCAGCGGCGAGGCATCCAGGTAGTGCCCGCTGGAATGAAGCTCGCGGGCCAGCTGCGCCGAGTCCCGGTAGCATTCCTCCCGCTCCGACGGGCTCAATGCGTTTTCGTCAAGGTATACCAGCAGCATGTATTTCATTACGGCTCATACCTGAGCATGACCATTCCGGTGCCAAAGCTTTTCACCTCGACTAGCCGCAAGGGGATTCGCTGTTCCAGCCCGCGGAACATCGGCAACCCGGCGCCCAGCACGACCGGCGCCACGAAAATCCGGTAGTCATCGATCAGGCCCCGCCGCGACAGCGCTGAGACCAAACCGCCGCTGCCGTAGATCACCAGGTGCTTCCCGGGCTGTTCCTTGAGCTTCGCCACCTCCTCGGCCGCATCGCCTTTCACCAGCCTGGAGTTCTTCCATTCCACCTTCGCCAGCGTCCTGGAAAAGACGACTTTGGGCAGGTTGTTCATCGCCTCGATGATTCTCGGGTCGTCCTCCGTCGAGGAGGCGGTCGGCCAGTAGCCGGCCATCAGCTGGTAGGTGACCCGGCCGAACAGGATCGTGTCGACCGACCCGATCAACTGGATGCCGTATTCTTCGAATTCCTGGTCGGCGAGGCCGGTGAACCAATCGATCTCGCCCTGGGGCCCCGCCATGAAGCCATCCAACGAGACCAGGTTGGAGACGATGAGCTTTCTCATTTGGAACCTACTGCTGCCGGCAGCGGTGCGTCGAGGAACTGCAGCGCGGTGGAGGCCAGCTCGGGCCGGCTGAAGATGTCGTAGTGGGTCGCGCCGGGCAGGATGGCCAGCTGCGCCCTCGAGCGCCCGCTGCCGTCCCAGCCCGCATCCCGCTGCCCGCCGCCCAGCAGCCCGAAAAACTCCACCAGGTGCGCGGTGCGCACGGCGTCCGCATCGCCGGCCACGATCAGCACCGGCATCTGCAGGGCCGCCACTTCCCTGGACCAGTCATAGTCCTGCATCAGAGCTTCGCCGATTTTGGCCAGCAGCACCGGCCAGTCCTGCGGCCGGGGGGCGATGGCCGCGTACAGCTGGTACATCGGCGTCTGCTTCATGGGCTCGGCGGCCTCCGCGCCCATCTGTGCCATGCCGGCGAGGATTTCCGGGTACCAGCCGTCCCGCCGGAACGGGGTCGAAACGACCACCAGCTTGCGCACCGCTTGCGGGTGGCGGATGGCGGTCTGCAATGCCACGGCGCCGCCCAGGGAGTAACCCAGGACGTCAGCCCTGGCCAGCCCGAGGTGCCGGATCAGGGCAGCCACGTCGTCCGCCATCAGCTCCACGCGCAGCGGCCGGTCGATATCGGCGGTGCGCCCGTGCGCCTGCAGATCCACGGCGATGACCCGATGGCTCGCGGAGAGCGCCGGCAGGATCGGGGCAAACATCTCGATGGCCCCTACTCCGCCGTGCAGCAGGACCAGGGGTTGGCCGCTGCCGCGGATCTCGTAGTACATCCTCAGGCCGTTCACCGGGGCATATCCGCTTTCCGGCGCGCTCTGGGCGAATGCCGCTGCCGCGGACAGCCCGACCGCCGCTACGACCGCTGCTGCCGTTTTCCTAAACATTGTCTTCTCCTTTGTAAAGCGCGTTGATCCTCTCGTCGGCCGGCCGTATCTCCCACACCCCGCCGCCCAGGCGGATGGACGGGTGCTTCGACATCAGGCGGATCGCCTGGTTCAGGTCCCTGGCCTCCAGCACCAGGATCCCCCCCAGCTGCTCCTTGGTTTCGGCAAACGGCCCATCGGTTACGGACAGCTTCCCGTTGCCAGGCCGCAGGGTGGTCGCGGTTCGAGCGCTTTGCAGGGCCTCTCCGCCCACGAAGTGGCCCTGGGTGCGCAGCTCGCCGTCGTAGGCCAGGCATTCCTCGACGAAGCTCTTCTGCTCGCCGCCGGACATCGAGTCCCACACCGTTTCATCCAGGTAACCGAGACAGATGTATTTCACCTCAGCCGCTCCTCCGCGGGCGGTAGGTGGCGATGAGCACGCCGGTAGCGGTCGCCTGGAATCGACCAGCTCCTGCCACCAGTTCCCTCATGCCGGCTGCCCTCTCCTGACCTTCTCCACCTGCGCCCGCACGACGGGACTCTCCGCCGCCTTCCGGACCTCCGGGGGGAATTCCTCGTTTTCGAAGACCTGGCGGACCTCGATCACGTCCCCGTCCTGCGCGGGCACCCGCCTGGCCCAGCCGATGGCCTCCTCCCGGGACTTCGCCCGGATCATCCAGTAGCCGCCCAGAACCTCCCTGGCTTCGGTGAAAGGCCCGTCGTGTACAGCCGGCTTCCCCCCGGAGAAGCTGACGCGGGCCGCCGTGGCAGGCGAATGCAGCCCGTCCAGGGCGAGGAGCACCCCGGCCTTGGCCAGCTCTTCGTTGTATTTCATCATCTCCTCCACCGCTTCCGCGTTCGGGGTGAAGTCCGCCCCGGCTTGCTTCCCGTTCGAGCCCTGGTAAACGCCGGGGATCATCAGCATCATGAATCGCATCGTCTTGCCTCCTGGTTCGCTAGTTAGTCGATTGGGGAAGCCGGAATTCGACAGGGGCCGGGATCTTTTCCTCCAGGCCCTGCAGCCGGCCCTCCAGAAACCGCCGCTCCGGCTCCAGCCGCGTGAGAGCGAGCGCCCGCTGGAAGGAGGCCCGCGCCTGCGCCGTCTTCCCCAGGCGGCGGCACAGCTCCGCGCGCGCCGAGTGGGCCAGGTGGTAGTCGGCCAGCTCGCCGCGGGCCAGGATGCGCGTCGATCAACGGCAGCCCGGCCTGCGGGCCCGTCGCGCATGGCCACCGCCACGGCGCGGTTCAGCTCGACCACCGGCGACGGCTCGCACCTGCAGCAGCAGGTCGTACAGCCCCACGATCCGCGCCCAGTCGGTGGCCGCGGCGGCAGGCGCCTCGGCGTGCACCGCGGCGATGGCCGCCTGAAGCGTGTATGGGCCCAAGCGGCGCGAGGACAGCGCCCGCTCGACCAGCGCCGATGCCCTCCGCGATCTGCTCCCGGTTCCAGAGCGAGCGGTCCTGGTCTTCCAGCAGGATCAGCTCGCCCGCCGGGGAGGTGCGCGCGGCGCGGCGCGATTCCTGCAGCAGCATCAGCGCCAGCAGCCCCATCACCTCCGGCTCCGGCAGCAGTCTCGACCAGCAGCCGCCCCAGCCGGATCGCCTCGCCCGAGAGCTCGGCCCGCGTCAGCGAGTCGCCGGAGGACGCCGAGTAGCCCTCGTTGAACACCAGGTAGATCACCTGCAGCACGGCGTCCAGCCGCTCCGGCAGGTCGGCCTGCGACGGCACCTGGTAGGGAATGCGCGCGTCGCGGATCTTCGCCTTGGCGCGCACGATGCGCTGGGCCAGCGTGGGGGGCGTGGTGAGGAAGGCGCGCGCGATCTCCTCGGTGGTCAGGCCGCAGACCTCCCGCAGCGTCAGCGCGACGCGGGCGTCCGGCGGCCAGCGCGGGATGGCAGCAGGTGAAGATCAGCCGCAGCCGGTCGTCCTCGACTTCCTCGTCCATCCGGGCGTCGGCGTCAGGTCCGCCGCCGGCGGCCTCGAGCTGCTCGGCCAGCTCGGACCAGCGAGGCATCGAAGCGCGCGCGCCGGCGCAGGCCGTCGATGGCCTTGAAGCGGCCGGCCGAAACCAGCCAGGCCCGCGGGTTGGCGGGCACGCCCTCCCGCGGCCATTGCTCCACCGCGGCCGCGAAGGCGTCGTGCAGCGCGTCCTCGGCCAGGTCGAAGTCGCCGAGCAGGCGGATCAGCGTGGCCAGGATCCGGCGCGACTCGGAGCGGTAGATCTTATTCAGGGTTTCGCGAATGTTTCCATTGGAGTTTTCCGCCATGCGTTGTATCCACCGGGCAGGACAGTGCCCGAAACCGGACAATGCGGGCCCGGTATCTTAAAAGCTAATTTAATATGAGCGAAACAGTCAACATAAACCGAACAGCTCGGCCCGGCGTTGGCGTGGTCCGGCCGCTCGTGCGCCCGGCCAGCTCAGGCCGGCAGGACCGGCAGCTCGCCCAGCACCGCCGGCAGCTCCCGGAAAAGACTCACGTTTTCGTGGTGCCGGCCGACCGTAATGCGCACGAAGGTCGGCAGCCCGTACTGCCCGGCCGGCCGCACGATCAGCCCCCGGGCCATCAAGCGCTGGAACACCTCCTGGCAGTCGCGCCGGGTATCCACGAGAACGAAATTGGTGTGGGATGGCACATAGTCCAGTCCCAGGCGGCCCAGCTCCGCCGCAAAGTAGCGCTTCTCGCGCGCGCAGTCTTCGAGCGTTCTCCAGGCGAACTCCGTGTCATCCAGCGCGGCCAAGGCCAGCCGCTCGGCGATCGCGGACACGCCGAAGGGCGGCTTGATGCGCTGGATGAGCTCGATCACCTGCGGGTCGCCCACCCCGAACCCGACCCTCAAGCCCGCCAGGCCGTACAGCTTGGAGAAGGTGCGCAGGACAAACAGGTTCTTCATCCCGCGTTTGACCAGAGCCACCGCTCCCGGCCGGAACTCCGGGTCGGCGAAGTCGACATAGGCCTCGTCCAGCACGGCCAGCACCGTCGGGGGCAGGCTGCTCAGGAACTCCAGCAGCTGGGCGCGCGGCAAGGCGTCGCCGGTGGGGTTGTTGGGGTTGCACAGGAAGATCGCCTTGGTCCGGGGCGTGACGCGGCGGGCCAGGTCCTCCAGGTCGATGCGCAGTCCCTTCATGGCGGTGGGAGTGACGGTCGCGCGCATGACCCGGATGATGCTCTCGTAGATCGGGTAGCTGATGCGGGGGATGAGCGTTTCGTCTCCCTGGTCCAGCACGGCCATGCCCAGGTTGTAGATCACCCCGTCCGCGCCGTTTCCGATGGTGAGCATTTCCCTGGGCACGTCCAGCTTCTCGGACAGGCGCCCCCGCAGGGCTTCGTTCGTGGCGTCGGGGTAGACATGCAGCTCGTCGACCAGCTCTGCCAGGCAGGCCCGGGCCTTGGGGGAGGAGCCGAAGGGATTCTCGTTGGAGGCCATCTTGATGACCTCCTTCAGTCCCAGCTCGCTCATCGCTTGCCTGACGGATTTTCCGGGGACGTATTTGCGGGCGCCGAGGGCGCCGGGGTTGGCGAAGCGCGGGGCTGGGGTATCCATGGGCGCATCATAGAGGAAAAACCCGCGCCGGGTCAAAGAGCGCCGGGTCCTTGCCCCGCGCGCAACCGGCGGTCTATACTCCACCCGATGAACCGGCCCTTGAGCGAGCTGGTGGAGAGCGGCTACGGCGAGGAGCACGACCTGAACTGCGCCGAGACCATCCTGTGGGGAGCCAACGCGGTATACGATCTGGGGCTGGACCGCAACGCCCTGCGCCTGGCCGCCGGCTTCGGCGGGGGCATGGGGATAGAAGCCACCTGCGGAGCCCTGACCGGCGCGATCCTGGTGATCGGGCGGATGTTCACCCGCGACCGCGGCCACGAGAGCCCGCGGGTCAAGGAGCTGTGCGTCCGGTTCCTGGAAGCCTACAAGGCCCGGATGGGAAGCATCGACTGCGCCCCCCTGAAGGCCCGGTACCGCAGCGAGGAGCTCAAGTGCCGGACGGTGGTGTTGCAGGCGGCCCGCATCCTGGAAGAGCTGATCGGCGAGCTGCAGGGTACAGTGGAGCGGTGAGCGCCGGCGCTCAAACCCCGTCCTTGACCGCCGCGCAGACAGGAAGTATCATCGGCAGCCATGCGCATTTCGCCCCGCTCTTCTTTCCTGGAAAGCCCCCAGTGCGAACAGATCCACCAGGCGGCGCTGGAGATCCTTCGCCGCACCGGAGTGCGCGTCTTCCATGATGAAGCCCTGCGCCTGCTGGGCGAAGCCGGCTGCCTGATTCAAGAGGAAAACCTGGTGCGGATACCCGCCGCGCTGGTGGAGTGGGCCCTGCGGCAGCCCCCCTCCCGCATCGCCCTCTGCCGGCGCGGCGGCGGTGAAACGGCCGTGCCCCTGCACGAGCGCAACGTGAGCTTCGGCCCCGGATCGGATTGCCCGAACTACCTGGACCCGCTTTCAGGCCAGCGCCGCCCCTTCCGCCTTGCGGACCTGGAAGCCCTGCTGCGCCTGGTGGATGGCCTGCCCGAGCTGTCCTTTCTCATGTCCGCGGGAATTCCGTCGGATTTCCAGGGCAACGCCTATCGCAAGCAGTTCGCGCTGATGCTCCAAAGCAGCGTGAAGCCGATCGTCTTCGTCTGCAACGACGCAGAGGACTGCCGGCGGATCGTGGCCGCGGCCGCGGCCGTTGCCGGCGGCCCCGAAGCGCTGCGCCTGAATCCGACCCTGCTGTTGTACTCCGAACCCACCACCCCGTTGCAGCACAGCCGGACGGCGCTGGAAAAGCTCCTGCTCATGGCCGAAGCCGGGCTGCCCGTGCTGCACTCCCCGGCGCCGATGATGGGCGGCACCGCCCCGGTGACGCTGGCCGGCGGCCTGGCCCTGGGCACGGCCGAGGCCTTGAGCGGCCTCCTCATCCAGCAGCTCAAGCGCCGGGGCGCCCCCTTCGTGTTCGGCAGCGGGCTGCACCACCTGGACATGAAGACCTCGATCAGCGTGTACGGGGCCCCGGAGTTCCAGCTGGCCCGGCTGGCGGTCGCCGATCTGGGCCGCTTCTACGGACTGCCGACCTGGGGATACGCGGGGCACTCGGACAGCTGCCTGTTCGACGAGCAGGCGGCGGCGGACGCCGTCTTTTCGACCCAGGTGGCCCTCCAGAGCGGCACGAACCTCATCCACGACGTGGGCTACGTGGAAGCAGGCCTTACCGATTCGCCGGAGATGATGGTTTTCACCTGCGAGATCATCCGCATGCTGCGGCGCTTCGAGCAGGGCATCCAGCTGGACGCCGCCTCCCTGGCCCTGGAGGTCATCCAGGCCGTCGGCCCGGGCGGCAACTACCTGGCCGCGGACCACACCCTCGAGCACTTCCGGGAGTACTGGCAGCCCGAGCTGTTCAGCCGCCAGCGCCTGGCCGCCTGGCAGGAGGAGGGCGCCAAACCCTTGGGCCGGCGAGTGCGGGAGAAAACCATCGAGCTCATGCGGCAAGCCGAGGGCTCGCCGCTGCCGGACTCCCAGGCTAAGGAAGTGGAGTATATTCTGGCATGAGCTTCGACGGGCCCCTGGCCGCGGGGCGGGAAACGCAGCTCCCCCTGTCGGCGCAGGGGCTTTCCCGGATTCACCAGGCGAGCCTGGCCGTGCTGGAAGCTACGGGGGTCCGCTTCGCATCGGAACAGGCCCTGACCCTGTTCCGCAAGCGGGGTTTCCGGGTCGAGGGGCAGCGGGTCTTTTCCACCGAAAAGGACATTCTGCGCGCCCTGGAATCCGTGTCCGGCGAGTTTCACCATCCTGGCCCGCAATCCCAGGCACAACCTGCGCCTGGAACCCGGGGTGGCGAGCTTCGGCCTGGGCAGGGGGGCGCTGTTCTGGGTCGAACCGGACGGCTCGCATCGTCGGGGCAGGAAGGAGGACCTGCTCGCGGTCACCCGGCTCTGCCAGTGTCTGGACGTGCTCGAACACTGGGGACCCCTCATCCACCCGGGGGACCTCGATCCGCTGGAAGCGGGCGCCTGGTCCTGCCGGACCATGATCGAATACACGGACAAGCCGTACTTGTACAACGGCCGCGAGGACATCGACCTGGTCGCCCTGTCCCTCGGCACCAGCCGGGAGCAGATGGCCGGACGTTCGGATTTCACCCGCTCCTACGGGCAAGCCACCGGCATCGTCACCTCGCCCTTGAGCCTGGCCGCCGAGGATTGCGAGACCCTGATGGAGTACGCCCGCTGCGGAATCGCCTTCCACGTCGCCTCCATGCCTTTGGCTGGAACCAGCGGACCCTGCACCCTGGCCGGGCTGGTGATGCAGCAGAACTGCGAGAACCTGGCGGCGATCGTGCTTTCCCAGCTGGTGCGCCCGGGCTGCCCGGTGTTCTACGGGGCCATCGGGGGCTGCGCCGACATGCGCTCCCTGAGGCCCCTGTTCGGCACCCCGGAAGCCCGGCTGATCGAGCGCGCCGGCGCGCAGCTGGCCCGCTCCTACGGGCTGCTGTGCCGGGGCAACGCCGGCCTCACCGATGCGCCGGCCTGCGACTTCCAGGCCGGAGCCGAAGCCATGCTGCACACCCTGCAGGTCATCCGGGGCGGACCCGAGTTCCTGCCCGGCTGCGGCCTGCTGGGCAGCTACCTGGGGGCTTCCCTGGCCAAGATCGTGCTGGACGCGGAGCTGATCGCCGTGGCCCGGCGCCTGCTGGTCCCCATCCGCCTGGACGAGCAGTCCCTCGGCGTCGAAGCCCTCGCCGAGGTCGGGCCGGGCGGCTGCTTCCTCGACCACGCCCACACCTTGGAGCACTTCCGCCGCCGGCAGGCGCCCGACGGCGTGTTTCAGTCCACGGATTATGACCGCTGGGCCGAACAGGGCAGGAAGGAAGCGGTCCACCTGGCCCAGGAAAAGGCGCTGCAGCTCATCGCCTGCCTATGAACAGCCGCCGCTGGATGCAGGACTGAAGGCCGAGATCGACCGCTACGTGGAGACTCTCCGGCGATGAACGAGGCCGACTCTCAGGTCGACGGCCATTGCGGCATCTGCGGCGCCGCCTGCGCCGTTCGCGTCCATCTGGAAGGCGGCCGTATCCGCCGCCTCAGCCCGCGGCCGGGTCACCCGCGCGGCATCACCTGCCGCCGCATCACGCGAGTCGAGGACATCGTCTATGCCCCCCAGAGGCTGCTGTATCCCCAGCGCGGCACGGGCCCGCGCGGCAGCAGGAGCCTCCAGCGCATCGGCTGGGAGGACGGCCCTGGACGAGGTCGCCGAGGCGCTGCGGCGGGTCGCCCGCCGCCACGGGCCGGAGGCGGTCTGCCTTTACACGGGCCGGGGCACCTTCGAGCAGTCGCTCTGGGAGATGCTCTCCCCCGCCGGGGTGCGGGAAACCTCGGCCTGGAGCCTTCTATTCCCCTTCGGCTCCCCGAATACCACCGGCGCCGGCGCCAACTGCTACGCCGCCCAGGGGGTCATCGCCCCGGTCCTGACCAGCGGGGTGTGGAAGCTGGACACCCATGCCGACCTGGAGCGGGCTGAGCTGGTAGTGGTCTGGGGCACCAACCCGGCCAACGCCTCCCCGCCGCTGGCCATGGCCGGCATCCGCCGGGCCCGGGCCCGGGGCGCCCGGGTGCTGGTGGTGGACCACCGCCGCACCGAAACCGTCAGGGCCGCCGACGCCCGCTGGCTGCCCATCCGGCCGGGCACCGACGGCGCCCTCGCGCTGGCCATGATCCACGTGCTCATCGAGGAGCAGCTGTACGACCGGCGGTTCGTGGAAGACTGGACCGTCGGCTTCGAGGAGCTGGCGGCCTACGTGCGGGACTTCAGCCCCGAACAGGCGGAAGCCCTCACCTGCGTGCCCGCGGCGGAAATCCGTGAGGCGGCCCGCCAGATCGGGCGCGCCCGGGGCGCCTGCCTGCTCCACGACACCGGGCTGGAGTACACCAACAGCGCCGTGCAGAACGTCCGGGCCGTGCTGATCCTGTTCGCCCTGGCCGGCCACTTCGACGTGCCCGGGGGCAACCTCATCACCATTGCCCCCTGGAGCTTCCAGGTCAACCGCAGCCGGCGGGTCTCGGCGCCGGCGGGCAGGCCACCGATCGGGGCCGAACGCTACCCGCTTTACACGAAGTTCCGCCACGAGGCCCAGGCCATGGAGCTTCCGCGGGCGATCCTGGAAGGGAAACCCTATCCGATCCGGGCCCTCCTGGTGTTCGGCGCCTCGATCCTTACCGCCTACCCGGACCCGGGGCTCTGGCGGCGCGCCTTCGCCGCCCTGGACTTCCTGCTGGTCGTGGACCGCCTGCCCACCGAAGAAACCCTGTTTGCCGACATCGTGCTGCCGGCCTCCACCGCCTTCGAGCACGGGGGCTACATCGTCCAGGGGCGGCGGGTGGCCGTGCGCCGGCCGATCATCGAGCCTTTAGGGGAGGCCCGCAGCGACTGGGACATCGCCATCGCCCTGGCCCAGCGGCTGGGCTACGGCCAGCGCTACCCCCGCAGCATCGAGCAGATGCTGGAATGGGCCTTCGAGGGCACGGGCGTCGACCTGGAAGGCTGAAGCGTCATCCGGAGGGCATCCAGGTGCCGGCCCCGCCGATGCGCTACCGCAAGTGGGAGCTCGGCCTGCTGCGCCCGGACGGCCAGCCCGGCTTCGACACCCCCAGCGGAAAGTTCGAGATCGCCTCCGGCATCCTGCAGGAGCACGGGTATGACCCGCTGCCCGTGTTCCAGCCGCCGGCAGAGGGTCCGCTATCCACCCCGGAGCTCGCCCGCGAGTACCCCCTGGTGTTCAACTCCGGCTCCCGCAACAAGGAGTTCTTCAATTCCCAGCACCACCACCTGGCCTCCCTGCTCGAGCGCTACCCGCGGCCCCTGGTCTGGATCCACCCCCAGGACGCGCAGCCGCGGGGCATCGCCGACGGGGACCGGGTGGCGGTCCGCACCCCCCGGGGCCGGGTGGCCTACACCGCCCGCGTGACCGAGGACATCCTGCCCGGCGTGGTGGAGGCGGACGCCCACGGCGGCGGGTTGACCGCCGCGCCGGCCTGGCGGGAGTGCAACGCCAACGAGCTCACCGACTTCGAAAACCGGGACCCCATCTCCGGGTTTCCCGTGTACAAAGCCCTGCTCTGTCAGGTCAGCAGGGAGGAGAGCTCAGCAAATCGATCAGCTGACTGACGCTGCTCAGGGTCTCGAACCCCCGGACCAGGTTCACCAGCCGGCCGGCGCGCTCGCGGCCCAGTACCGGGTCCACCAGCCAGTGGAACTTTTCCTCCATGACCTTCTCGTCCCACCCGGGCTGCGGGAAACTCAAGGCCCCGTCGACTCTTCCGGAGCGCAAGGTCCCGCCGTCCTCCAGGTGGAGGGTCACCTCGCTGGCGAAGCGGCCGCGCGGGTCGCCCTGCTGGAACAACCGGCATAGCTCGTCCAGCTCCTCCGAGACCCGCACCTCGATCTTCGCCGCCAGCTCCCGGATGCCCCGGTCGCCCAGGCGATGTTCGAGGGTCTGCTCCGGCCCGACCTCGCCGTCCGCCAACATGGCCGCCACCGGCCAGGCCAGATTGAACTGCGCCTCCTCGGTGGTTTCCGGCAAGCGGGTGCCCAGCGCCGCGGCCTCTCGGAAAGTCTCGATCTGGATCCTGCGGATCCGACGCGGGTCCAGGCGGTGCCCTTCCACGAGCTTCCGGGCTCCTTCCACGGCGGCGTGGGCCCAGCCGCAGCAGGCGTAGCCCTTGGCCTTCCAGGCCACGCCCTCCACCAGCAGGTAGTTGTCCCCGATATCGCCGACCCAGGGGGCGTATTTCTCGTGAGCGAGCAGACTCGGGATGCCTGTGAAGCCGCAGGAGGCCAGCTGCGCCGCGCAGATGCCCGTCAGGGCGCCCCAGCCGATGCCGTGCTTGACCATGGCCGGATGGGCCACGTCGCGCATCATGGGAAGATTGGGGGCGTGGTAGTCGGCGATTCCCAGCGCCTGGCAGGCCTGGTCGGCAGGCAGGTCCAGGAGATGGGCGGCGACCGCCGCGCAGGCCACCGCGCCCCAGGAGCCGCAGGCCTGATACACGGCGTGGTCGTCGTGCCAGCAGCGCCCGATGCGGTGGGCCACTTCGTAGCCCACCACCATTCCCGTCAGGAGGCGCGCTCCGCTCAGGCCCCGCGCTTCGGCCAGGGCCAGCGCCGTGGGAAAAAGCTGCGCCCCCGCGTGCCCGTAGGCGTACCGGGCGCTGTCGTCGGAGTCCAGGCCATTGGCCGCGCACCCATTGGCGAAGGCCGCTCCCGCGGCGTTGGCCCTCTTTCCCTGCAGCAGGATGGAGGCCTCGCCCCCCGGCAGGAACCTGGCGGCGAACTCCGCCGCGATCCGGCTCACCCGGGCGCGGCTGCCGCTGATCGCGGCCGACAGGTTGTCCAGCAGGCACAGGCGGGCCTTGCGCTGCACCGCGGCGGGCAGCTCCCGCCAGTGGATGCCGGACACGAAGCGGCCCACCCGCCGCTCCGCGTCCATGCCTCCCGCCTCAGCCATAGCGGATCCGCGGGTTGAGCACCGCGTACAGGATGTCCGCGACCAGGTTGGAGAGGCTGTACACCGCGACCACGACCATGCTGCAGGCCTGGACCAGGACCACGTCGCGGCGCTGGATCGCGTAGACCAGCAGGCGACCCAACCCCGGGTAGCCGTACACCTGCTCGGTCACGATCAGGCCGCCGATGAGGTAGCCTATCCCCATGGCCACCACGGTGATCGTCGGCAGGAGCGCGTTGCGCAGGACGTGCCGCCGGAGCACCTGACCGCGCGGCAGGCCCTTCAGGTCCGCCGCCCGGACGTAATCGGTCTTCAGCACGTCGATGGTGGCGGCGCGGGTCATCCGCGCGACGTAGCCCAGGCTGGTCAGGCTGACGGTGATCGCCGGCAGCACGAGGAAGCGGAAGGCCGCGGGAAAGCCCGAGTTCGGCGCGATCGAGGAATTGGCCGGAAGGATACTCAACGCGATGGCGAAGGCGCTGATCAGGAGCAGCCCGCTCACGAACTCGGGCAGCCCGACGAAGGCCATGGAAAGACCCGAGATCGCCTGGTCGATGGGCTTCTCCCGGTTGAGCGCTGCGATGATCCCCAGCAGGATGCCGACCGGCACGTAGAACAGCAGCGCGAGTGAGGCCAGCATGGCCGAGTTGCGCATCCGGCCCAGGACCAGCGGAAGCACGGGCTGGCGGCTGGTCAGCGAATCGCCCCAGTCCCCCGACACGAAGCGGCCGAGCCAGCCGAAGTACTGGACGTACGCCGGACGGTCCAGGCCCAGCTCGGCGCGCAGGTTGGCCAAGGCCGTGGGGGTGGCGAACTGTCCCAGCAGCACCTGGGCCACATCCCCCGGCAAGAGCTGGGTGGCGGCGAAGATCACGATCGAGGCCAGCAGCAGGGTCAGGAGGATGAAGGCGAGGCGGCGCAGCAGGTAGACGGCCAAAGCTCAGGACCCTTCCTTCTTCTGGATCCGCAACAGCTCTTCGGCCGGAATGTGGCACTGGATCCGGTGCCAGCGGCCGTGCTCCTGCCAGGGCGGCTCCTGGGTCTCGCAGATCCTCCCGATCTTGCGGGGGCAGCGCGTGTGGAAACGGCAGCCGGAGGGGACGTTGACGGCGCTAGGCACGCCGCCGCGCAGGCGGATGCCCTGCTGTGCGGCGTCGGGGTCGGGCACGGGCAATGCCGACAGCAGCGCCTCGGTGTAGGGATGGTGCGGGGGGGAGAACACGTCCGCCGCCGAGCCGATCTCCCAGAGGCGCCCCAGGTAGATCACGGCGATCCAGTCCGACAGGTGGCGCACGGCGGCCAGGTCGTGCGAGATGAACAGGTAGGAGGTGCCCTGGGTCTCCTGGAGGTCGGCCAGCAGGTTCATCAGCGACGCCTGCACCGACACATCCAGGGAGGAAATGGGCTCGTCGCAGATCATCAGGGCCGGATCGGTGGCGAAGGCCCGGGCAATGGCCACCCGCTGTTTCTCCCCGCCGCTCAGCTCGTGGGGCAGGCGGGGGATGTATTCCAGCGGAAGATTGACCGCCTGGAACAGCTCCCGCACCCGCTGCCTGAGCCGAGCCCGGGGCAGGCCCCCCAGCAGCGCGAGGGGGCGCTCCACGCTCGCCCCCACGGAAAACTGGGGGTTGAGGGAGGCGTCGGGATTCTGAAAAACCATCTGGATCTTCTTCAGCTGCGCGGTCGAGCGCCGGGCGAGGGTCCGGGGCAGCTTCTCGCCTTCCAGCGCGAGGTCCCCCGCGGTGGCCTCCTCCAGCCCGGCGATGCAGCGGGCCAGGGTGGTCTTGCCGCAGCCGCTCTCCCCGACGATCCCCATGGTGAAGCGCCGGCGGACCCGCACCGAGATGTCGTCCACGGCGCGCACCATCGGCCGGCCGTGCCGCAGCAGCTCCAGCAGTCCCACCCGCCCGGCGGGGAAGTACTTGCGGATATGGGAGGCCTCCAGCACGACAGGGGTCTGGACCCCGGCAGCCTCCTGGTCGTAGGCGCGTTTCTTCTGCGGCGCGGTGAAGGATTGCGGGGACCGGCGCAGCTCCTGCCAGCGCCGGCAGGCGGTGGCATGCCCCGGCTCGGCGCTCTGGAGCGGCGGCCGCGCGGCCCGGCAGGCCTCCTCGGCTCCGGGGCAGCGCGGGGCGAAGATGCACCCCGGCGGAAGCCTGTTGGAGCGGGGGATAAGCCCCGGAATCGTGTTGAGCACGATGTCGCGTTTGTCCAGATCGATGCGCGGCACGCGAGCCCAACAATCCCAGGGTGTAGGGGTGCAGCGTCCGCTTGAACACGTCGCGCACCGCACCCTCTTCCAGCAGCTCCCCCGCGTACATCACGCCCACGCGGTGGCCCAGGCGGGCCACCACCCCGAGATTGTGCGTGATGTAGAGGACCGCGGTCCGGTATTCCGCGAGCAGGTCCCGGACCAGGTCCAAAATCACCGCCTCGGTGGTCACGTCCAGCGCGGTGGTCGGCTCGTCCAGGATGAGCAGGCGCGGGCTGGTGGACAGGGCGATGGCGATCAGCACCCGCTGCAGCTGGCCGCCGCTCAACTGATGGGCGTAGCGCCGGGCAACAACCGCGGGATCAGACATGCGCACCTTGGCCAGCATCTCCAACGCCAGGGCGGCGGCCCGCCCGCGGGACAGACCCAGATGCACGCGGGCCATTTCGGCGATCTGCTCGCCGATCATGATCGAGGGGTTGAGCGCGGTGTTGGGATCCTGGTGCACCATGGTGATCCGGGCGCCCCAGGTGCGCCGCATCCGGGCGCTGGACAGCTCCAGCAGGTTGGTCCCGTCCAAGTGAACGCTGCCCGCGATGATGCGCCCGTTGGCGGGGAGGTAGCGCACGATGGCCCGGGCCAGGGTCGTCTTTCCCGAACCGGATTCGCCCACCAGGCCGAAGATCTCCCCCGGGGCAATGGCCAGGGACACGCCGCGGACCGTCTCCAGCGGGCCCTCATCAGTATCGTAGGCGACGGAGAGGTTGCGCACCTCCAGCGCCGCGGCGGCAGTGTTCACTCGCCCGCCCCGCCCGGCAGGAGCAGGCGCCGCAGGCCGTCGCTCAGGAAGCCGACCCCCACGACCAGCAAGGCGATGGCGCCGGCGGGGGCCAGCAATGGCCACTGGGCCTGGGTGAAGTAGTTGCGGGCCTCCCCCACCATCAGTCCCCAGTCCGGCGAGGGCGGCTGCACGCCCAGGCCCAGAAATCCCAGCGAAGCCACCAGGAAGATGGCGTAGGAGAAACGCATGGAGGCTTCGACGGCCAGCGGCGGCAGCACGTTGGGGAGGATCTCGCGGAACATGATGTAGAGGCTGCTTTCCCCCCGCAGCCTGGCGGCCTCGACGAACTGCCGGGTTTTCAGGTCCAGCACCACGCTGCGGACCACCCGCGATACCATGGGAACGTACAGGAAACCGACGATCAGGACCACGTTCAGCCGGGAGGGCCCCAGGGAAAAAAGGATGAGCATGGCCAACAGCAGCGGCGGCATGGCCAGCAGGACATCCACCAGGCGCATGAGGATCTCGTCCACCACCCGCCCGAAATAGCCGGAGACCAGTCCCAGGGTCGAGCCGATGAGGATCGCCAACAGCGCGCCGGACCCGGCCACGAGGTACACGTCCCGGCTGCCGACGATGACCCGGCTGAAGACGTCGCGCCCGAACTGGTCGGTGCCCAGCAGATGCCGTGGCGAAGGGGGGAGCAGGCGCTCCGCGAGGGACTGATCGGAGTACTTGTAGGGAGCCACCAGGGGGCCGATCAGCGCCAGCAGCAGAAAAAAACCCACGATCGCCAGGCCGGCCAGCGTCGTCGGGTACCGACGCAGGCGCCGCCAGCCGATCGCGACCCTGCCCCTCTGTTTTTTATCCATGACGTCGAAAACACCCTCCCCCCGCGAACCCGGGGGGAGGACACGCAGCACGCCCGGAACCCGCCGCGTTATTTCTCGAAATACACCTGCGCCAGATCCACCGCCGTTCCCAGGTAGCCGGTCGGCACGATGCCCTTGAGTTTCTTGCTGGCGCCCCACAGGCTGTTGCTGAAGAACGGCACGAGGATCGGGCCGCGCTCGATGAAGATCCTCTGGATCTGCTTGTAAATCCCGGCCCGCTTGGCCCGGTCCGACTCGCCGGCGGCCTTCTTGGCCAGGGCGTCGACCTCCGGGTCCGCCCAGTGGCTCTCGTTCCACTGGGCCCCGCTGGTATACGCCAGGTTCAGGTAGGGCTGCGGGGTGGCCCGCGCGCCCCAGTCGGTGATGGCGAAGTCGGCCTCCAGCCACAGGTTGTCGGCCCCGTAGTAGACGTCGGGAGGCACGAGCTGGATTTCCACGTCCACCCCTGCGTCGGCCAGCTGCTCCTTCAGGATCGTGGCCATGGCGGGCACGGGAGAGGCCTGCTGGGCGGTCAGGGTGACTTTCAGCCCGGAACCGTAGCCCGCTTCGGCCAGCAGCTTTTTCGCCTTGGCCAGGTCCCGCGGCAGCTCCGGCACGTCCAGATAATAGTCGGCGTACGCCGGCCCGAACGGGGTGTCGCGGCCGGTCACCCCCAGGCCCTGGAAGGCACCGTCCAGGATCGCCTGGCGGTCGATCGCCGCCCGGAAGGCCTGGCGCACCCGCGCGTCGCCGAACGGCTTGCGGTCGCTGCGCATATGGACCACGTAGTGGGTGTTGGACGGCTTCTGGTAGACCACCAGATTCGGGTCCGCCGCGACGGTCTTCACGTACTCCGAGGGCAGGTACAGCAGGTAGTCCACCTGCCCGCCCCGCAGCGCTTCGACCTGGGCCGAGGCCTCCGCCAGGAAGATGTACTGGATCCCGTCCAGGTACGGCAGTTGATTGCCCTTGGCGTCCTTGCGCCAGTAGCTCGGGTTGCGTTTCAGGGTCATGCGATCCTCGGGCAGGTAGCTGTCGATGATGAAGGCTCCCGAGCCGATGTGCTGGGTGGCGAAGTCCGTGGTGCCGCTCCAGACGATGATCGTGTGGTAGTCGCCCAGGTTGGTGACCAGGTCGGGGTCGGGTTGCTTCAGCTTGAAGACCACCGTGTAGGCATCCGGGGTGGAAATATCCACGACGCCGGCGTACATGGCCACGGTGGCCGCCCCCACCTTGGGGTCGCGCAGCCGGTCGAAGGTGAACTTCACGTCCTTGGAGGTAAGCTCCTGGCCGTTGTGGAACTTCACGCCTTTCCGCAAGGTGAAGGTCCAGGTCAGGCCGTCGGCGCTGACCGACCACTTCTCCGCCAGGCTGCGACCTGGATCCGGCCGCAGGTTTTCGTCGACATACACCAGAAAGTCGCCCCAGAACCGCCCGATCTCGTCATCGGTAATAGAGCTCAGGAAGGCCGGGTCCAGGTTGGTCGGCGCGAAGAAAGCCTTCTTGAGAACTCCTCCGTACATCCCCCCGCCTGCGGCACCGGCCGCCGGCTTGGCCTCCTGACCGCCGCCGGCCCACAGCAGGCCAACGGACAACAGCAAAGCAGCGGATAAGACGGCCGCGAAAGATTTTTTCATCGGAAATCCTCCTTCTGTATAAACAATATAGGGTCCGGGTGCCGCACCTGTCAAAGGAAACACCGCAGGTTAGGAGCCCTTACTTGCCACCGGTTCCGCGGCGGTCTATACTCCGGCCGCGGACGCTCACAATGGATACCCACGTCAGGAGGCGAAGGTGCAAGCGAACTGTGTGTATCAGCAGACAGCCAGCCTGCAGTTCTTGAGCCCGGACCAGTGCGAGGAGATCTTCCTCGCCGCCCTGGACATCCTGGATCGGATCGGGGTGCGGGTGCACGAGCCGCGGGGGCTGGACTTGCTGCGAAAGGCCGGAGCCCGGCTGGAGGCGGACCGCGCCTTCCTTCCCGCCTGGCTGGTGCGCCAGGCCCTGGCCACGGCGCCCTGCCGGGTCCCGGTCGCCCGCCGCGATGGCCGCCCGGCCCTGCGGTTGGAGAAGGGCCGCTCCTACTTCGGCACCGGCTCCGACACCCAGTTCACCTATGACTTAGCGGACGGAAAGCGGCGCCTCTCCACCAAGCAGGACGTGGCCAACGCGGCGCGCATCGCCGACGGCCTGCCCCACATCGACTTCGTGATGTCCCTGGGCCTGGCCTCCGACGTGCCCACCTCCTCCTGCTACGTGCACCAGTTCGAGGCCATGGCGCTGAACACGGTCAAGCCGATCCTGTACACCGCAGCGGACCGGCGGGACGCGGAGGACATCCTGTCGATCGCCGAGGCCATCGCTGGGGGGCGCGAAGCCCTGGCCGCCCGCCCCTTCCTGGTCCTTTACGCCGAGCCCACCTCGCCGCTGCAGCACAGCCGGGAGGCGGTGGACAAGCTCCTACTGTGCGCCGAGCGGCGCCTACCGGTCATGTACATCCCCGCGGTGATGCTGGGGGCCACCGCGCCCGTGACGATCGCCGGCGCCCTGGCCCAGATCAACGCGGAGTGCCTGTCCGGCCTGGTCATGCACCAGCTGGCCGGTCCCGGCTCTCCATTCATCTACGGCGGGGCCGCACCGGTCATGGACATGCGCACCTCCCTGTGCTCCTACGGCTCGCCGGAGCTGGCCCTGTCCTGCGCCGGCATGATCAGCATGGCCCGCTGGCTGAACCTGCCCGTGTTCTGCACGGCGGGCTGTTCCGACGCCCACACCTTCGACCCGCAGGCAGGCCTCGAGGCCGGCTACAGCGTCCTGACCATGGCCCTGGCCGGCGGCAACCTGATCCACGACCTGGGCTATTTGAGCGCGGGCATGAGCTCCTCGATGGAGATGCTGGCCTTGTGCGACGAGGCGGCGGGCCTCGCCCGCTACCTGCTGGCCGGCATCGAGGTTTCCCCCCGCACCCTGGCCCTGCAGACCATCGAGCAGGTGGGCCCGGGCGGCAACTACATGGCCGAGAGCCACACCGTGGAGAACTTCAAGAGCTCCCTGCACTTCACCTCGATCATGAACCGGCTGGAGTACACCCGCTGGCAGGAAGCTGGCTGCACGACCCTTCAGGAGCGGGCCAACCGCCGGGTCCGCGCCATCCTGGCCTCGCACAAACCGCCGGAGCTGCCGGCCGAAGTCGTGAGGACCGTCCGGGCCGTCGCCTCCGGACGGGACCGCGGCGGATGACCGGCGGCTCGCGCTCCGCGGCCCGCTTGCGCCTGCTCACCGGCGAGGACTGCGCCCGGGTCCGCGCAGCCGCCTTCCGCCTCCTGGCCGAAGTCGGAGTTCAGGTGGATGACGCGCAGGCTTCGGCGACGTCTGGTGCGGGCCGGTGCCCGCCAGGATGAGACCGGGAGGCTGCGCCTGGCCGAGGAGGTGGTGCTCCGGGCCCTGGAAAGAGTGCCTCGCCGCCTGGTTCTCTTCGATCAGGCCGGCCGGCCGGCCGTGGACACGGCGGACCCGATCCCCCGCTTCGGCCTGGGCATCAACTGCCTGCGCACGCTGGACTGGCGCACCGGCCAGCTGCGCTCCTGCAGTCTGGCGGACATCCGCGAGACCGCGCGACTGTGCGAGCAGCTGCCCAACGTGGACCTGGCCGCCAGTCTGGGCAACCCCAATGAGCTGCCCGCCACCGAGCAGGCGCTGGCCGCGGTGCGGGCCCTGGCCGAAGGCACGCGCAAACCCCTGGCCTACGCCGCCCACGACGAAGTGGAGGATCGGGTGATCTGGGGCTGGCTGGCCGAGCGGGCCGGAGGCTGGCAGGCGCTGTCCGACCGTCCCTTCGCCCTGGACCTGACCGGCCCGCGCTCCCCCCTGGTGCTGGGGTCGGAAGCCTGCCGGCGCCTGGCCTTCGCCGCCCGCCGGCGGCTGCCCGTGGTGTGCTACCCGGCGCTGCTGCCCGGCAGCAACGGACCGGTGACCCTGGAGGGGGCCCTGGCCCAGTCCACCGCGGAAATCCTGGCCGGTCTGGCGGTGCATCAGCTCGCGGGTCCGGGCTCTCCCGTGGTGACCGGCTCCGCCATCCTGCCCATGGACCTGCGTTCGGGAGCCATCGCCTACGGCTCCCCGGATTACGTGCTGGCCGGTCTGGCCGCCGTGGACCTTTTCGGCGAGCTGGGCATTCCCACCTGGATCGGGGCAGGCTGCTCGGACGCCCACACGGTGGACGCCCAGGCCGCCGCGGAGGCGGGCATGAACCTGCACCTGGCCGCCCTGTCCGGCACCTCCTTCATCCACAACCTGGGGTACCTGTCCGGCGGCAAGACCGGCTCCCTGGAAATGCTGGTGTTGTGCGACGAGCTGGCCGGCTCGGCGCGCCGCCTGGCCGCCGGGCTGACCGTGAGCGACGGAGCGCCTGGCCGTGCAGGTGAGCGCGCGCGCGGCGCGGGAGAACGCCTTCCTGACCGACGAGCACACCCTCGCCCACATGCGTTCCGCCCTTTGGGTCTCCGGGCCTCCTGCAGCGCGCCGGCCTTGAGGACTGGCAGGCCCGGGGCTCGCCGAGCCTGCAGCGCCGCCTGCGCGAGCGCGTGGGCGAGCTGCTGGGCTGAGAGGCGCTATGGCCCCGCCGTCCGGCCCCGAACTGCTGGCCGAAGCCCAAAGGCTTCTTCCCGCGCTGTCGGCCCTGCGCCGCGACCTGCACCGCCACCCGGAACTCGGGGGACAGGAACGGCGTACCGCCGCGCGCATCGCCGCGGCGCTGCAGCGCCTCGGGCTGGAGGTGCGCACGGGCGTGGCCGGCAACGGGGTGGTGGGCCTGCTGCGCGCCCGTGCGGGCGCCGTATCCCCGGCGGTCGCCCTGCGGGCCGACATCGACGCCCTGCCGGTGCAGGAGGACAGCGACCTCCCCTACCGCTCCCTCGTGCCCGGGGTGTCCCACGCCTGCGGGCATGACGGGCACACGGCGATCCTGCTGGGCGCCGCGGAGCTGCTCCGCCGCCATGCGGCGGACTTGCCCGGCGACGTGTTGTTTGTTTTCCAGCCCAGCGAGGACACCCTGCCCGGGCGGGGCCCGGGCCATGGTCCGCGAAGGCGCCCTGGGTCGCGCACGCGGGGTGCTCTCCCTGCACCTGAACCCGCTTTTTTCTGCGGGGACCGTGGCTTTAAGGGAGGGTTGGGCGACCTGCTCCTCGGTCAGCTTCCGCCTGCGCCTCCAGGGGCGGGGCGGGCATGTGGCCGATCCCGGGCACGCGCTCAACCCGCTGCTCCCCGCCGCGGCCCTGCTCACCGCGGCAGAGGAGCTGCGCCGGGAACTGGCCGCAGAGGCCGAGCCGCTGATCCTGGCCTTCGGCTCGCTTCACGGCGGGACCGCGGCCAATGTCATCCCCGAGACCGTGGAGGCCTCGGGCAGCCTGCGCGCCCCTTCGCCCGAGCTGCTCCAGGGCGCGCTCGCCCGCTTCCGTGAGCTCGCCCGCACCATCACGGAAAAGGCCGGGGCCCGTTTCCAGCTCGAGATAGAGGAAGGCTACCCGCCGGTATTCAACGACCCCGCCTTGAGCGCCGCTTTCCGGGAGGCGGCCGCCACGGTCGTCGGCTCTGAGAGCGTGACCTCGCTGGACCGCCCCCTGGCCACCGGCGACGACGTGGCCTTCTTCCACCGGGAGGTGCCGGGCGTATACTGGCAGCTGGGCTGCGCCGACCCTACCCGCGGCTTTGCACACCCCCTGCACAGCCCGCGGTTCGACTTCGGCGAGGAGCTTCTGGCCCTGGGGGCCGCCGTTCAGGCCAGGGCCGTCCTGAGCCTTCCCGCCGCCAAGGCTGAAATCCCCTGGTTTGACAACCGGAGGGCGGCTGGCTATACTGCCGATGCCTGCCGGAAACTCGAGCCTTCCGGCGCGGCGGCAGCGTTCTTTATGAATAAACCCGGCGTTGTGGTGCAGAGCATCGAACGGGGATGCCCCTCCCCGCGGCAGCGGTTTTTTCTGCTCCGCTCCCCCACCCGCGACATCCTCCAGTTTATCCTGTTGATGGCGGCCCTGGTCTGGCTGCTGTCTCCTGGGGGCCTCACGCTCCGGCTACCGCTGGGAGTGGTACCGCGTGCCCCGCTACATCCTCAAGCTGGTCGAGGGCCGGCTCACCGCCGGGCCCCTGCTGCAGGGGCTGGGCCTCACCCTGCGAATTTCGGGAATCAGCCTGGTGCTGGCCTTCGCCATCGGCCTGCTCACGGCCTTGCTGCGCCTGTCCGACTCGCTGGTCGGGCGCGCCGTGGCCCGCGCCTACCTGGAGCTGATCCGCAACACGCCGATGCTGGTGCAGCTTTTCGTGATCTACTTCATCCTCGGGCCGATCCTCAACATCGAGCGCTTCACCTCCGCAGTGTTGGCCCTGAGCCTGTTCGAGGGGGCCTACGCCTCGGAGGTGTTCCGCGCCGGAATCGTCTCGATCCACAAGGGTCAGTGGCAGGCCTGCTACAGCCTGGGCCTGAACGCAAGCGGATACCTACCGCTTCGTGATCCTGCCCCAGGCCATCCGGCGCATCCTGCCGCCCCTGACCAGCCAGGCCGTGTCCCTGATCAAGGATTCCTCCCTGGTGAGCATGGTGTCGCTCATGGACCTGACCCTGCAGGCCGGCATCGTGGTCTCCGAGACCTTCCTGCCCTTCGAGATCTGGTTCACCACCGCGGCCATGTACCTGGTGGTCACGGTGACCCTGTCCACGGTGGTGAACCGGATGGAACGACGTTTCAGGATCGCGGGGTAAGAGCATGGCGGAAAAAACCCTGGGCGACTACATCATCACGGTCAAAGAGGTGTGCAAGACCTTCCCTGGAGGCATCACGGCGGTGCGGAATTTCTCCACCGACATCCGCAGGAGCGAGGTGCTGGTGATCATGGGCCCCTCGGGCTCCGGGAAATCCACCTTGCTGCGCTGCCTGAACGGGCTGGAGGAGCGGGACTCGGGGCAGATTGTCGTGGACGGCATCCCCCTGGACGAAAACAAGAGAAACCGCCTGGAGATCCGCAAGGAAGTGGGCATGGTGTTCCAGTCCTTCAACCTGTTCCCCCATCTCACCGTGGCCGAGAACGTGAACCTGGCCCAGTTGCGGGTGCGGAAGAAGAACAGGGAGGAGGCCATGGCCATGACGCGGGACATGCTGGCCAAGGTCGACATCCTGAACAAGATCGACGCCTACCCGGCGCAGCTTTCCGGCGGGCAACAGCAGCGCGTGGCCATCGCCCGGGCCCTGGCCATGATGCCCAAGGTGATGCTTTTCGACGAGCCCACCTCGGCCCTGGACCCGGAGATGATCGGCGAGGTGCTGGACGTCATGAAGAATCTGGCCCGCGAGGGCATGACCATGGTGGTGGTGACCCACGAGATGGGCTTCGCCCGCGAGGTGAGCGACTGGGTCATCTTCATGGACGAGGGCCAGGTCGTGGAGACGGGGACGGCGGAGCATTTCTTCACTGCTCCCCAAGAGGAGCGTACCAAGTTGTTCTTGAGTCGAAATTCTATAGTAGAGGAGCAAAGAATGAAGAAAGCGTGGGTTCTGGCATTGATCGCGCTGGTCGCGATCGCTGGCTTCGCCGGGGCGCAGGCCAAGGACGGCCTGATCGACGAGATCGTGAAGCGCGGGGTCCTGAAGGTCGGCGTGGACGTGTTCGTGCCCTGGGTGTTCAAGGACAAGACCGGCAATCTGGTCGGCTTCGAGATCGACGTGGCCAAGCGGCTGGCTCAGGAGATGGGCGTGAAGGTGGAGTTCGTCGAGACCAAGTGGTCCGGCATCATCCCCGCCCTGCTGACCAACAAGTTCGACGCGATCATCGGGGGCATGGGCTCCACCACCGAGAGGAGCCTCAAGGTCAACTTCACCATTCCGTACGACTACTCCGGCATGTCCATCTGCGCCAACAAGAAGATGGCCCCCGGCTGGACCAGGCTGGAGGACTTCAACAAGCCCAACGTCATCCTGACCGTGCGCACCGGGGCCACCCCCGTGGCTGCGGCCAAGAAGTTCATGCCCAAGGCGCAAGTGCGCCAGTTCGACGACGAGGCCCAGGCTTACCAGGAAGTGGTCAACGGCCGCGCCCATGCCTGCGTGTCCTCGCAGCCGGGGCCCGAGAACTGGGTCAACGATCACCCGGACGTCCTGTACCTGCCGCTGGGCGGCAAGACCTTCACCAAGGAGCCCATCGCTTTCGCGTTGCGCAAAGGCGATCCGGAAGCGGTCATCTTCTTCAACAACTGGATCACCCGCATGGAGTGGGAAGGCTGGCTGGAGGAGCGTCACCAGTACTGGTTCACCGGCAACGAGTGGAAGAAGCTCACCCAGTAAACCGGTCTTCAGCGCCGCCCGCCCCCCCCCGGGGCGGGCGGTCCTTCCGTACTGGGGCACCGGGAGATAGCAGGCAATGATCGCCCAAAAGGTCCGCTTCCGCTGGCTGGACGCGCTGATCATCGCGCTGCTCGCAGCCTTCGCGGCGTACATCGGCTACCGCATCAAGGTGGGCCTGAACTACAAGTGGCATTGGGGTTCGATGCCCCAGTACCTGGTGTTCCGCGACCCGGAAACCGGGCGCTGGGCGGTGAACTACATCCTGGAAGGCCTGTTCACCACCCTGAGGCTCTCCATCTGGGCCACGCTCCTGGCCACTCTGGTCGGCATCCTGATGGGGGTGTTCCGGACCACCAAGAGCCTGTTCCTGCGGATGGTCGGCCGGACCTACGTGGAGATCGTGCGCAACCTGCCGCCCCTGGTGCTGGTGTTCATCTTCTATTTCTTCGTGGCCGACCAGATCATGCCGCTGCTCGGGCTGGAGCCCTTCGTCCGCTCCCGCTCCCCGCAGACCCAGGCGGTGCTGGGCGTCCTGTTCGCCCCGGTGTCCCGCTTCACCCAGTTCCTTTCCGCGGTGGTGACCATTGCGGCCTTCGAGGGCGCCTACATCACCGAGATCATCCGGGCGGGTATCGAGAGCGTGGAGCGCGGGCAGCGCGAGGCGGCTTACGCCCTGGGCCTCTCCTGGCTGGACCAGATGCGCCTGGTCATTTTGCCACAAGCCATCAAACGAATCCTGCCCGCCCTGGCCGGGCAGTTCATTTCCACGATCAAGGACTCGGCCATCGTGGCCGCCATCTCCATCCAGGAGCTCACCTACCAGGGCATGCAGCTGGCGGTGAGCACCCACTTCACCTTCGAGGTGTGGCTCATGGTGGCCGTGCTATACTTGGTGTTGACCCTGACCCTTTCCCTCGGGGTTTCCCGCCTGGAAAAGAGCCTGCGCAAAAGCGACTAACCTGCCGCTACTGCGGTCCTTTAGCACGGCTACTGCCGTACTAACCCGCCGCTACTAACACGCTGTCTTTCAGTTCCCCGGCTGGAAGCGGGCGGAGACGTTCTCCACGAGCCTGCCTTCCTCGACTGCAGAAGCGTCGGGCAGATACGCCGGCGCCGCCACCGAGTCGGAAGGCGACGCACCGATCAGGATGCGGCCGGTCCAAAGCACGCGCTTTTCATAGTAGATGTTGCCTTCCACCTTGTAGAGGTACGCGCCGGGGGCCACGAGCGCTCCATCCGCGGTTGTGCAGTCCCAGGACAGGGAAATCGTGCCCGGCTTCTGCGTGGCGCCGCTCACCGCGTCGATCGCGTCCGGGCTCAGGCGGTCCAGCTGGGCGGCTTTTACCCACTCGGGGCAGACCTGGGGGCGACGGAGAAACCCCTGCGGCGGGCCATGAAGTCCGTGGCGAACAGGGTCCTCACGAACCGCCCCTCCGCGTCCTCGATCCATACGGCCAGCTGGTTGGAGGCAATCCTGGGGATGTGGTGGAGGGTATAGGTGATCGTGACCGTCCCCGACTGGGCTGACGCCGCAGCCAGCGGCGAGGGCCGCCAGAACGGCGCATATCGACGAGCGACCATCACCGCGTAGCTGCCCATTCGAGATTTCCGCGGCCCGCCTGTCAATCGAGGTCGAGTTGGACTATAATGCGGCAACTTATGGCCCGAAACATAGAGGTGGTCCGCGTGGCCGAGCCGAGGCCCGGAGGAAAAGGAGTTCATCGCCTTCCCCAAACGCCTGTACCGCGGCTGCCCGCAGTGGGTTCCCTGGTTTGACCTGGACATGCGGATGATGCTGCGGCGGCGGCACCCCTTCTTCCGGCAGGCGTTCGGGGACTTCTTCCTGGTCCGCGAGGCCGGCCGTACCCTGGGACGGGCCTGCGTGGTGAAAAATCCCAGCTACATCGCCCAGCACCAGACCTCTTGCGCCCATTTCTATTTTTTCGACGTGGAGGAGGACCCTCCGGCGGCCGAAGCCCTGGTAGGGCGCCTGCAGGAATGGACCCGGGAGCAGGGGCTGGGCCTCCTGCGGGGCCCCATGCTGCTGGGCGGGGCATCGGGCAGCGGCATCCTGGTCCAGGGCTTCGAGCACCGGGCGGCCATGACCATGATGCCCTACAACTATCCCTATTACCCGCGCCTCCTGGAAGGCCTGGGATTCCGCAAGCACGTGGACCTGTTCTCCATGGACCTGCCGCCGGACGCCTTCCGCCTGCCGCAGCGCGTGCGAGCGGCGGCCGAAAAGGTGCTGGCCAGCGGGCGGTTCCGCGTGCTGGAGTTCCGCAGCAAGCGGCAGCTGAAGAAGGTGGCCGACCGGATCGCGGGCCTGTACAACCAGACTCTGGCCGACCACCTGGAGGACTACCCCCTGAGCGATGCGGAGCTGGAGCAGTCCAAGAAGGACCTGCTGCTCATCGCCGACCCCCGCCTGGTCAAGATCCTCGCCTATGACGGGCAGATCGTCGGATACCTGTTCGGTTTCCCGGACCTTTCCCTGGCGCTGCAGAGGAACGCCGGCCGCCTGGGCCCCATCCGCCTGCTGCGCCTGCTGCGGGCGATGCGTTCCAACGACGAGTTGATCTTGAACGGCATGGGCATCCTGCCCCAATACCAGCGCCTGGGGGGCAATGCCCTGTTGTATCACGAGCTGGAAAAGACCGCCGGCGGCGGGGCCTTCCGCCGGGCGGAGCTGGTGCAGGTCTCGGAACGCACCGAGCTGATGCTGCGCGATATCCAGACCCTCGGTGCCCGGGTCTACAAGGTGCATCGCATGTACGAAAAGGAGTGCTGAAGGGCGCACCGCCGCGCCCTCCCGCGCTGTCCGGCCCCTGGACAGGCGGGCCAGAGTCTGCTACAGTTCCCGCATAGCGAAACACTGTTTCGTATAGAGAGACTTGGCATGCAGTTGCTTTCTTCGGTTTCCAAAGCCCTCACCCTCCTGGACGCCTTCACCGCGGAAAAGCCGCAGCTTACCCTCTCCGAGCTGGCCCGCAGGGCCGGCGCGCACAAGTCCTCCGCCTTCCGCCTGCTGTCCACCCTGGAAGCTCACGGCTTCGTGGAAAAGAGCCCTGCCGGGCGCGGTTACCGGCTGGGCTGGAAACCCCTGGAGTTGGCCGGCCGTCTGCTGGGCCGCTACGAGCTGCGGGAGCTGGCCGCCCCCTTCATGGAGGAGCTGGCCAAGAAGAGCGGGGAGATCGTGCACCTGTCCATCCTGGACGGGTCGCAGATCGTGTATCTGGACAAGCGGGGGCGCAGCCAACCGCTGACCGTGTCCACCACGATCGGCGGGCGCAGCCCGGCCCACGCCTCGGCCATGGGCAAGGTGCTCCTGGCGGGCCTGCCCGCCGCCGAGCTCCAGCGGGTGCTGGGCGGCCAGGCGCCTGGAGCGCTTCACGCCTGCCACCATCACGGATCGACGCCGGCTGGCCCGCGAGCTGCAAGCCATCCGCCGCCTGGGATTCGCGCTGGACAGCGAGGAGGCCTTCCCCGGCATCCGCTGCGTGGCCGCGCCCCTGCGGGACCGGGAGGGAGTGGTGCGGGCGGCGATCAGCGTCACCGCCCCCACCCAGCGGGTCGCCGGCCGCCGGCAGGCGGAAATCAGCAAATGGGTCACGGACACCGCCGCGCGGATCTCCGAGAAGCTCCGCGCGGGCGGAATCTAATCTATTGGAAATGAAGGAGAGCAGCATGTCGGTACAGGAACTGCAGAAGGCCGTCGAGAGCGGCGATAAGGACCGGGCGACGGCGCTGGCCCGCGATCTGGTGGGCAAGGGCACCGACGCCCTGAAGATCATCGAGGCCCTCACCCAGCTGATGGGCGTGGTCGGCGAGAAGTTCTCCCGCCTGGAGATCTTCCTGCCGGAGATGATGATGGCCGGCGCGGCCATGTCGGCGGTGGTGGAGCTGCTCGGCCCCCAGCTGAAGGCGACCAAAAAGGGCGAACCCAAGGGAAAGATCGTCCTGGGCACCGTGATGGGCGACCTGCACGAGATCGGCAAGAACATCGTGAAGCTGATGCTGGAGACCCAGTTCTTCGAGGTGAGGGACCTGGGGGTCAACGTGGACGCGGTCCTCTTCATCAAGGAGGCCGAGGCCATGGGCGCGAACCTGATCGGCGCCTCCTCCCTGATGACCACCACCATGCCGCACCAGAAGGAAATCGTGAACCTTCTGAAAGACAAGGGCCTGCGCGGCAAGTACAAGGTCGTGGTCGGCGGGGCCCCGGTGAACCAGAAGTGGGCCGAGGAGATCGGCGCCGATCTCTACAGCCCCGACGCCGGCACCGCGCCGCGGATGATCGGCGCAGCTTTTAAAGAAATAGCGAAAGGCAAGGAGAACACACCATGTCCAGTCCATACCGTCTGTGGGAGATCCAGGACCGCTCCAACACCGGTCCGTTCTGCGAGGAGAACGACTTCCTGCCCAAGCTCTTCACCCCCAAGCTGCAGGAAGTCGTCAAGAAGTACGAGATCAAGTACGACCCCAAGAACCCGGTCCCCTCCGACGACCAGCTGGCCGACCGCGTGTGGCAGGCCGGCTGGGAGCTGTACCGCGAGGTGGGCCTGTACAACACCGACACCCACCGCATCATCAAGGTGAGCGACCAGGAAATCAAGGAAGCCCTGTACATGCACCCCGGGCAGTACTGGGTCGGGGCAGGCAAGGACGCCGTGCTCTGGAAGCACCGCCAGGTCGAGGACAAGAAAACCCCCTTCGCCCTGTTCAGCCCGGACTGCACCTGCTCCGAGGAGCTGCACTACTCCATGTGCGTGGCCTACCTGAAAGAGCCGCTGCTGGACGGATTCTGCGCCCCGATCCTGGAAGATTCCATCGGGCAGAAGATCGCCTCCGCCTCCCCCTTCGAAATCAACGGCTGCACGCAGCACATCTACAACCTGCGCCTGGCGGCCAAACAGGTCGGGCGGCCGGGGACCTTCTTCGTGGCCGTGGGCACCGCCGAGCACGACAGCGGGCAGATCGCCGTGTCCAACAACGAGTGGGGCGTGCGCACCACCGACGCGCGCATCATCGGCACCCTGACCGAGTTCAAGACGGCCAACACCCTGCTCAATCGCGTGGTGCACTGCGCCCAATACGGCTGCTACGCCGGCAACCTCACCGGCGCCATCTACGGCGGCTGGTGCGGCGGAGCGGAGGGCGTGGCCGTGGCCACCGTGGCCTACTCGCTGAACGGCCTGTTGGCCTACGGGGCAATCTTCAACCAGCACTTCCCCTTCCACCTGAACTGGGGCTCCAACACCACCCGCGAGCTGCTGTGGCCCATCGCCGTGGCCGGCCAGGCCCTGTCGCGCAACTCCAAGCTGCTGTACACCTCCAACGGCTTCTCCAACGCCGGTCCCATGACCGAGATGGTGTTCTACGAGACCGCCTGCCACGCGCTGGTCAGCGTGGTGAGCGGCTGGGACCTGTGGGAAATGGCCTCCGCGCGCAACAAGCACAGGAACCGCGCCACCCCGCTGGAGGCCCGCCTCGGCATGGAGGTCGGGCACGCTGTGGCCCGCCAGGGCATGAGCCGTGGCCAGGCCAACGAGCTGGCCAACCGGATCCTGGCCAAGTACGAGAACCGCGCCGCGGACGCCCCGATCGGCAGCGAGTACCAGGACTGCTACCACGTGGCCACCGCGCTGCCCACCCAGGAGCACCTGGACATGTACCGCCGGGTCAAGGACGACCTGGCCAAGATGGGGATCCAGTTCCCCTATTGATCGGACGCGCCATGAGTCGACTCCTGAGCGGAAACCAGGCCATCGCCTACGCCGCCCTGGAAGAGGGCGTCGCGCTGGTCACCGGCTACCCGGGCACCCCCTCCACGGAGGCACTGACGGAGATCGCGGAGCTCGCCCGCAGGGGCGAGCCCGCCCCGTATGTGGAGTGGAGCGTAAACGAGAAGGTGGCCTTCGAGCTGGGCGCCGGGGCCGCCTGGGCCGGAAAGCGCGCCCTGGTGACCATGAAGATGTCGGGGGCCAACGTGGCCCTCGACTCCCTGATCGGCGTGGCGCACTCCGGGGTGAACGGAGGGCTGGTGGTCTACGTGGCCGACGACCCGGGGGTCGAGGCGGGGATGCCCGAGCAGGACTCCCGCCTGCTGGCCCAGCTGTGCGGGCTGCCTCTGCTGGACCCCTCCGACCCGGCGTCGGCTTACCGCCTCACGCGCTACGCCTTCGACCTGTCGGAGCGCACCGGCCTGCCGGTGATCCTGCGCTCCGTGACCTCGGTGGCCCACGCCCGTTCCCCGGTAGACTCCACCATGCGCTGGCGGCCGCTGGACCGGCCGGCCGCTTTTCGCCGCGACATCACCCGCTACACCAAGGCCGGCTCGGCGATCTGCCTCGAGCAGCACCGCGAGAACCTGGCGCGCCTGGCCAAGGCGGAAGAGGCCTACCGCGCCGACGGGATCAACACGCTGTCCCTGGGCGACGGCAGCTTCGGGGTGATCGGCGCGGGGGTGGTGAACGCCTACCTGGCCGAAGCCCTGGAGGAGCGGGAAGCATCCGGGCAGAGGGTGCCGGCCAGCCTGTACCTGGAGGCGGTGCTGCCGCTGGAAGAGGGCAAGGCGGGCGAGCTGCTCGCCTCCTGCCGAGCCGTGGCCGTGTTCGAGGAGCTGGAGCCCGTGGTGGAGCGCGAGCTGCGCAGCCTGGCCACACGCCTGGGCTGGCAAGGGCGCATCCTGGGCAAGCTGGACGGGGTGCTCCCGCGGGTCGGACGTTACACCCGCCGCGAAGTACTGGCCGGCTTGGCCGCACTGGACGGCCATCCCACTTCCCCGACGGGGCAGGCAGCCAGTGAACCGCCGACAGTGAAGCACCCCATCACCTTCTGCGCCGGCTGCCCGCACCGCGGGACCTACCTGGCCCTGAACCGGGCGCTGAAAGCGCTCAAGCTGCCCAAGGAAGAGATCGTGGTCACCGGGGACATCGGCTGCACCATTCTGGGCATGAACGCCCCCATCAGCTCCTGCTGGACGGAGCTGGCCATGGGTTCCAGCCTGGGCCTGGCCCAGGGCTTCCAGCGGGCCGGCCTGAAGGAGCCGCTGGTGGCCACCATCGGCGACTCGACCTTCTTCCACGCCGGCTTCCCGGCGCTGGTGAACGCGATTCAGCATGGGACCCCCCTGGTGCTGATCATCCTGGACAACGGCTGGACCAGCATGACCGGCTTCCAGCCAAACCCCGGCACCGCGGCGGGCCTCCAGGCCGCAGGCGGCCGCAGGGTTTCGATAGAGGCCGTGGTGCGGGCGCTAGGCGCGGACCTGGTCGCCGCCATGGACCCCTTCGACCAGCCGGCGGCCATCGAGGTCATGAAGGGCGCCCTGCAGGCCGCGGGCGTGCGGGTGGTGATCGCCGAGCGGGAGTGCGCGTTGACCGTGGCGCGACGGGTGCAGGAGCGGGAGCTGTATCGGATCGACCGGGAAGCCTGCACCTTCTGCCGTGCCTGCCTGCGCGAGACCGGCTGTCCGGCCCTGCACATGGCGCGCACGGGAGACAAGGACCACATGGCCATCGACGGGCAGCTGTGCACGGGCTGCGGCTTGTGCGCGACCTGCTGCAAGTTCGACGCCATCCACGAGGTGCGGGCCTGAACATCCTGATCACGGGAGTCGGCGGGCAGGGCACGGTCACCCTGGGGGATCTGATCGCCGAGCGGGCCATGGGCCTGGGGCTCCCGGTCTCGGTGTTTCACTCCCGCGGCATGGCTCACCGCGGCGGCCGGGTGGCCGGCGAGATCCGCATCGCCTCCCGTCCGGGCCAGCGTCTGGCTCCGCGTCTTTCCCCGCGCGGGGCGGACGTGTTGGTCGGCATGGAAGTCGGAGAGACGATCAACTCCCTGCCCTTCCTGAAAGAGGGCGGGCTGGCCCTGCTGATAGACTACCGCTACGTGCCCTCCGAGACCGCGCTCCAAAAAGAATCCTACCCGGATCTGGAGAAGGCGCGCGAGCTGTTCTCGCACCGCACCCCGCGCGTGTTTGCCGTGGTGCGGCCCCCGGCGCCCGTGAACCTGTTCGCCCTGGGATTCCTGGCCGCGGTCCTCCCGCCGGACCAGGACCCCCAGGGCGTGTTCCGGGCCGAAGGGCTGGAGGAGACGATCCGCCGCTACTTGAAGAAGAACACCGATGCGAATCTCGCAGTCTTCCGCAAGGGGCTCGCCCATGCACGAAAAGGTTGAACGGGCGCTCGACCGCCTGTTCTACCCGCGGACCGTGGCCGTGTTCGGCTCGGCCAGGCAAGGCAAGATCGCCCACCAGATCGTCACCCAGATGGTGCGGGCGGGGTACGCCGGCCGCCTGGCCGTGGTCAACCCCAAGGCCGAACCGCCGGAGGGATTCGCGCACCTCCCCGCCTTTTCCGCCGCGAGCCAGATCGACGGTGGCCTGGACCTGGCCGTGCTGGCCCTGCCGGCGCAGTTCGCGGAGGGCGCCGTGCGCGATGCCGGCGCCGCCGGGGCGCCGGTGGCCGTGGTGATCACCTCCGGCTTCGCCGAGGTCGGCAACCTCGAAGGGGAGCGGCGCTTGCTGGCGGTGGCCCGCGAGGCCGGCGTGCGGCTGATCGGGCCCAATTGCGCGGGCATCATGAACACGGCCAACTCCCTTTCGGCCAGCATCGAGCCGCGGGCCTTGCCCGGCCGGGTGGCCTTCATCACGCAGAGCGGGGCGGTGGGCGGCGCGGTGTTGGGACTGGCCGGCACGCGCGGCATCGGTTTCTCCAAGTTCGTGAGCTACGGCAACCGGGCAGATCTGGGCGAGGCGGAGCTGCTGGAGTACCTGGCCGGGGACCCTGAGACCGACGTTATCGCCCTGTACCTGGAGTCCGTGGCCGACGGGGAACGCCTCCTGCCGGTCCTGGCCGCGGCGGCCGCGGTCAAGCCCGTGGTGGCCGTCAAGGCCGGCCGGACCGCCACCGGGCGGCGCGCGGCCAGTTCCCACACCGGCTCCCTGGCCGGGGCCGACGAAGTGTACGCCGCCGCCTTCCGTCGGTGCTGCGTGGTTCGCGCTTCTGGAGTCGAGGAGCTGCTGGACCTGTGCGACGCCTTCGCCCACCTGCCCGCGCCCGCCGGGCGGCGGGTGGCCATCGTGACCAACTCCGGAGGACCTGGCATTTTGGCCGCGGACCACGCCGAGGAATTGGGCCTCGAGCCGGCTGAACCCTCCGAAGAGCTGCGCAGCGCGCTGCACGCCTTCCTTTCGGAGCGCTGCGCGGTCGGCAACCCCGTGGACCTGACCGTGGAGGGCACGGGCGCCAACTACGAACGCACCCTGCGCCTGCTGCTGGGCGGCGGCTACGATGCGGCTATCGCCGTCGACGTGGCCACGCCCTTCCTGGACTCGCTGGACCTGGCCCGCGGGGTGATCGCCGCGCGCGACGCCGTTCCCGACAAAGCCGATCGCCGCCGTATTCGCGGCGGGCGAGGTGGTGGCCGAGGCCGTGAAGGTACTGCAGCAGGCCGGCGTGCCGTGCTTCCCCAGCGGGGAACGGGCGGCCGTGGCCCTGATGCGCCTGCGCGAGCGCGAGGAGCTGCTGGCCGCCGCGCGGCGCGCGCCGCGGGGGCCGCTTCCCGCGCCGCGCCAACTGCCCTGGCCGCCCGCGGAGCTCCCCGGCGGTCTGGTTCTCGAGCCGCAGGGCTGGGCCTTCCTGCGCGGCCTGGGCCTCCCCTTGCCCGCGTTCCGCTGGTGCCGCTCGGCGGGCGAAGCCCGCGAAACGGCCGAGGCCGCGGCGGCGGTCGAGTCAGCCGCCGGGGCGGCTCCCCGCGCGAGCCCCTCCCTCCGGTTCCCCCTGGTGATGAAGGTCGTCTCGCCCGACGTCATCCACAAAAGCGACCGCGGCGGTGTGCTGCTGGGGCTGAAGGAGCCGGCCGCCGTGGAGCGCGCCTTCGCGGACCTGTCCGCCCGCTTCGCCGGCGCCTCCTTCCAGGGCGTGCTGTTGGCCGAACAGGTGGCCGGCGGCCTGGAAGTGATCGTGGGCTTGAAGCGCGATCCGGTGTTCGGCCCCGTGGTGCTGAGCCGGTATGGGCGGGGTGTGGACCGAGCTGCTGCGCGATGCGGCCGTGCGCCTGGCCCCAGTGGGCCAGGAGGAGGCGCTGGAGATGCTGGAGGGGCTGAAGTCCGCGGCGCTTCTTGTCCGGCTACCGCGGCGCGCCCCCCTGCGACCGGCGGGCCTTGGCCGCGCTGATCGCCCGCGTCTCGCTTCTGGCCGTGGAGTACCCGGCAGTCGCCGAGCTGGACCTGAACCCGGTCCTGGTGCTGCCGGAAGGCCAGGGCGTGCGCATCGCGGACGTGCGCATCCTGCGAGCCGGCATGCCGACAGCCGCTTGACCTCTTCAATGTATTGAGTATATACTCTCTTATAGCATATATGCGTTAGAACGTAGTCATGCCATTGAGCATTCGAAACAGAAAAACCGAAGCCCTGGCTCGGCTGGTCGCGCAAACACCGGGGAAAGCCTGACCGAGGCAATCCAGCATGCGTTAGAAGATCGTCTGGCCCGGACTCCAGGGAAAAGGGACGGAGCAAGATCTGGCGGAGCAAATCCTGGGCATCGCCCAGCGATGCGGCGCCACTGCCTGATCTCGACAACCCGACCGGCCGACGAAATCCTCGGCTATCGACAGGATGGGACATTGAGGCTGATGGTCCTCGACGCCTCCGCTCTGCTGGCCGTGCTGCTCAACGAGCCGGATGCCGCGGGCATTGCGCAGGCGCATCGCCTCGCGATCCGCGCCGCCTGGTGAGCGCGTTTACGCCGCTGGAGACTGCGGTCGTGGTCGAATCGAGCAACGGCGAGAACGGCGGGCGGGAGCTATGCGACCTGCTCGTGCAAAGGCCAGCATCGAAATCGTGCGCCATGGACTCCGGCGTCAGTGCAGACCTGGGCCAGGCGCGGCTGACGAGGCCAATGCGGAAAAGGCCGCATCCCGCGGGTTCGAACATTCGAGATCCGACCGGTCGGCGAGGCGCCCCGCCTGACGGTGACGCACGACCGGTGCGAACCGGCTCCAGATGCTGGAGAGCAAAGGGCAGGATGGCACGAAGTGCTTTCGAGCCGAAATCCGCGGCGGAGCATGAGGCACCCGCTGACCCAGGTCGAGGTAGGCCGGTCTACCCTTGCCTTCGCGCAGGCGCCGGCTTCCTTCTCCAGCGCCTGCATCTCCTCCACCGTGTCCAGGACCTGGAAGTCGATCTTCAGGGAATAGCTGGACTGCCCGGCCAGCATGGGCAGCTGCCCACGCTCGCGCAGTACGCCGCGACCCAGCGGCACGACGTTTCCGGGCTCCAGGCCCAGCACGTAGAAGCCGCGCGCCGGGTTCTTCCACTCGGTGAAGGCGGGCAGCTCCCGCCGGTTGAAGCGCATCACGATCCCGAGCGGAGTTCCGTCGCCCACGTCCGGGTTGAGCAGGCCCACGAAGGTGCGGTCCTGCCGGTCCGCGGCCAGGTCCAGGAAGAATACCTTTTCCTGGTAATTGGGGATCGGCCCGGGCATGACCAGGGCCTCCTCCACGCCCCGCCGGCGCGGGCCTGCTCGTCCCGCGGCTCCACACCCCGGATCGGCCCCACGACCCTGGCCTTCGGGCCCAGCAGCGGGAAGCCGAAATTGCAGTGGTACAGGAGCATCAGCGGCTGCTCGCCGAACCCGCGGTTCTCCACCACGTCGTGCAGCGAGAAGCCCTTGGCCCCCAGGCGGGTTTCCAGACGGCGGGTCAGCATCATGTTCTCGCCGGCCAGTGCCATAGACCTCCCGCACCCGGCCTTTCACCCGGATCAGGTACTCTTCGCCCTGCCACTCCTGGTCGATGGCCAGGTCCTCCGCCCCGGCATTGGACACCCGCCCGTGCAGGCCGAACGGGCGGCCCTGGTCCACGGTCGGGTGGCCGGCATTGGTGATGCCGCAGGTGGTGAGGAAGCCCGGCGAAGAATCCGCGCAGCCAGCTGTCCCCGGGCTCGTCGTAGTAGGCGGGGGAGGTGATGCCGGTGCCGGAAAGAAAGCTCAAGGCTCGCCCCCGGAAGCTCGCCTCCGCGATGTCCAGGCCCCGGCCCGGCAGGACGGTGAAACTCAATCCGCCGCCGGTGTCCACGCGGATGCCCTTGACCCCCTCGGCCTTGCCGTCGGCCAGCACGAAGGGCGTGGCGCCCGGCCACCTGCGCCGGGTCCCCGATGAACGAAAGCAGCTCTTCCTTTTTCCAGGTCTTTCCCAGGTAGTTCGCCATGTCGTTCTCCGGGGTTACTTGAAGTGGGCCAGCGACAGCTCGGTGCGGCCGATGAGCATGGTGTCCGTCAGGGCCAGGCGCACGTAGCTGCGCGGCGGTACGCGCTGCCCGTTGACCAGGGTGCCGTTGGTGCTGCCCAGGTCCTCCAGGAAGTATTCGTCCTCGATTTTCTGGATCACCGCGTGCCGGCGGGACACCAGCTTGTCATCCAGCACGATGTCGTTGGCTTTGTCCCTGCCCAGCCGGATCCTGCCCACCAGCGGCACCCGCCTGCCCTGGAACACGATGTAGGTGGTGCCCGGCGCTGCGCATGCGGGACAGGCGCTTGCCCACGTTGCTGTCGTGAAAATGGTCTGGTTCGGGTCGTCCCCGCCCGGCGGTTCCAGCGGCTGCCTCCTGTCCTGAGCCGAGTGTATCCCCACGCGCGCTTCCTTAGCAACGCAAGCCGGCGACGGACGGCCGGTTTGACACCTCGCTCGCCCGACCCTGTAGACAATCGCGACGGGTTCCGGACATGCCCTCGGTCGACAAGATCCACCGCATTCTGGAAGCGCTGCGCCTGCACTACAAGACGGGCCTGACCAACAAGGAGATCAGCCGGGAGATCGGCATCCCCCCCTCCACCTCCTACCGCATCCTGGCCGCCCTGCGGAAGTACGACTACGTGCGCCAGAACAAGAAGGACGCCCGCTACTACCTGGGGTTCTCCCACCTGCGGCTGGCGGAGGCCGTGGTCGAGGGCATGGACCTGTCGGCCGATCTGTCTGCCCTACCTGGAGGAGCTGCACAGCCCAGACCGAGGAAACCACCTTCTTCGCGCTGTACAACGGGCAGCACTGCGTCACCATGGAGACCTGCGGCCAGGTGGACACCCGCGTCGCCGTGGGCCTGGGCGAGATCATGCCCATGCACGCCTCCGCCGCGGGCAAGGCAGTGCTGGCCTTCCTGCCTCGGAAGGATGAAGAGCGGATCCTCGCAGGGCCTGAAGCTGGAGACCTTCACCGCGCACACCTTCCGCTCCGTCGGCTCGCTGCGCAAGGACCTCGTGGAGATCCGCAAACGCGGGATCGCCACCAACCAGCAGGAATTCCACAACGGCATCAACGCGCTGGCCGCCCCGATCTTCAACAACGAAGGCCGCCCGGTGGGCTCGATCGCGCTGGTGGGGACCGCCATCGACCTGGACCCGGCGCAGCTGGAGGAGTACGCGCCGCTGTTCATCGAGGCCGCCGCGGGCATCACGGAGCGGATCGGCGGGACCTACCCCCGGAAGTCCTGGAGTACTGGAAGCGCGGGAGAACGGCTGAGCGGGGCTGCCGGCCCGCCGCGTTATTTCCCTTTGCCCTTCTTCTGCAGGGCGAAGAACACCCGCTCCGGCGTGATCGGCAGGTGCGTGACGCGCACCCCGATGGCGTCGCGGATGGCGTTGGCCACGGCCGGGCCTGCCGCCGATATCGACGGCTCGCCGATGCCCTTGGCCCCGAAGGGGCCCTTGCCGGACTCCGACTCGATCACGATGCACTTGATGTCCGGCATGTCCTTGGAGGTGGGGATCAGGTAGTCGTGCAGGTTCCAGGTGAGCGGCAGCCCGTCCTGCTCCAGGTAGTCCTCCATGAGCCCGAAGCCCATGCCCTGGGCAGCACCCCCTTCCATCTGCCCCTCGACCCGGTTCAGGTTGACGGCCTTGCCGATGTCGTAGGCCGTGGCCCACTTGAGCACCTTCACCTCGCCGGTCTCGGTGTCCACCTCCACCTCCGCCGCCTGGGCGCCGAAGGTGAAGTCGGGGAACACCGGGTCCTTGATGATGTCCGAGGTGATGGGGTCGGTGAAGGGGGCCCGGAAGGTGTCGAGGGACTGGGGGACTTTGCCCTGGAACAGGCACTGCTTGATCGCTTCGGTCAGGGCCAGTTTCCTGCTCGGGTCTTCCCGGGAGAACACGGTCTTGTCCCGGAACACCAGGACCTCCTGAGCGCACGCCCAGCAGCTCCGCGGCCTTCTCCGCGATGATCCGGCGCACGTTTTCGGCGGCCAGCTTGGCCGCATTCCCGGACATGTAGAGGGCCCGGGTGGCGGTCACCGTGCCGGAAAGAGGCGTGACCTGCGAGTCGGTGGAGATCACGTGCACCTCCTCCACCTTCAGCCCCAGGACCTCGGCCACGACCGCCCGCACCGATTCCCGCTGCCCCCCGCCCAGGTCGGGGATGCCGGTGCGCACCACGGCGCTGCCGTCCATCTCCAGGTTGACCCAGCAGTTGGAGGTGTCGTGCAGGTAGGTCATGCGCCCGTAGGACTGCCAGCAGCAGGCAAAGCCCCGTCCCACCTTCTTGCGAGGTGAACTCGCAGCAGCTTTCTCGCCGAGGGCCTCCAAGGCCTTGCGCGCGCACTCTTCCAGCCGCACCTGGGAAGTGATCTCCTGGTAGCTGGCGGTCACGTCCCCGGTCTTCAGGAAGTTCTTCTTGCGCAGCTCCAGCGGGTCCATGCCCAGGCGCAGGGCCAGCTCGTCCATCTGCGCCTCGTAGGCCACCACCGTCTGCATGCCGCCGAAGCCGCGGAAGGCGCTGGTCATGATGTTGTTGGTCAGCACGGAGCGGGCGTCGACCTTGACGTTGGGGATCAGGTAGGGGCCGGTGGCGTGGACCGTGGAGTAGATCAGCACCCAGGGGCTCAGGTACACGTAGGCTCCGGCATCGGAAATTATCTCCGCTTCCAGCGCCACCAGGGTTCCGTCTTTCTTGGCTCCGGTCTTATATTTCAATATATAGGGGTGGCGCTTGTGCCGGCCGTAGCCCATCTCCTCGCGTGTATAGGTGAGCTTCACCGGGCGGCCCGTCTTCCAGGCCAGGAGGGCCAGGAACACTTCCACCGTCACGTCCTCCTTACCGCCGAAGCCTCCGCCGATCAGGGTGCCAATGATGCGCACCCTGCTCTCGGGCAGGCCCAGCACGGTGGCGATGTCCCGATAGTGCTCGATGACCTGCGCCGCGTAGCGCACCGTGACCACGCCCGAGTCGTCGACCCAGGCCACGCCCGATTCCGGCTCGATGTGGGCATGTTCCTGCCGCGGGGTGCGGTAGGTGTTCTCCACAATCACGTCCGCCTCAGCGAAGCCCTTGGCCACGTCGCCCTTGCGCAGCTTCCAGGAGGCGATCACGTTGTTGTTGCCGTGGATCTTGGGAGCGGAGGGCTTCAGGGCCTCCAGCGGGTCGAACACCGCCGGCAGGTCCTCGTACTCCGCCACGATCAGCTTCAGAGCGGCCATGGCGATCTTCGGGGTCTCCGCGGCCACCAGCGCCACGGGCTCGCCCCAGTAGCGCACCCGCTCCCGGACCAGCACCTGATGCTTGGCCTCCAGCAGGCCCACCTCCGTGGTCTGGCCCACGACGTTCTTGACCGACTCGTTGTGCGGGACGTCCTTGGCGGTAAGCACGCAGACCACCCCGGACAGGGCCCGCGCCTTGCTGACGTCCAGTTTCTTCAGGCGGGCCGAGGCCTTGGTGGCCCGGAACACCTTGGCGTGCAGCATGCCCGGCATGGTGAAATCGTCGGCGAAGACGATGTTGCCCAGCACCTTGTCCTTTTCGTCCACGCCGGCGAGGCGCTTGCCTATGACCGCGTAATCCGTGCTCATCGATAGGCTCCTTTCGACACGGCTTCGATGGCGTCCACGATTTTCTGGTAGCCCGTGCAGCGGCAGAGGTTCCCCGAGATCCCCTCGCGGATCTGCTCGCGGGTCGGATGCGGGTTGGCGTCCAGCAGCGCCTTGGCGCTCAGCAGCATCCCCGGGGTGCAGAAGCCGCACTGCAGGGCTTCCAGGTCCACGAAGGCCTTCTGCAGTGGGTGCATGCGGTCCGCGGTGCCCAGGGACTTCACGGTGTAGATCTTCGCGCCGTCGGCCTGCAGCGCCAGGGTGATGCAGGAAAGAATGGGTTTGCCGTCCATGATCACCGTGCAGGCCCCGCAGTCCCCCTTGTCGCAGCCCCGCTTCACCTCGATGAAGCCCTGCTCCCGCAGGAAGTCCAGGAGGGTCGTCTCGGCCGCGATCTTGGCAACAATCAGCCGGTCATTGACGGTGAGGCGGATGTCGTAGGTTTCGGTTTTCGCCATGTTATTCCTCCAGCCCCAGGGCGTGGCGCAGGGCCTTGGCCAGCAGTTTGCCGGTGACCTGCCGTCGGTATTCCGCCGAGGCCCGCACGTCGCTGATCGGGCTGATCTCGTGTTCCACCCGCGCGGCGATCTGTTCGACCAGCTGCGCGTCGGGCTTCTTCCCCTTGAGCATCGCCTCTGTCAGGCGAGCCCGCAGGGGCGTGGGAGCCACGCCGCCCAGGGCGATGCGCGCCTCCTCGATCTTGCCGCCCTTGGCGGAGACCCAGACGGCTACCGAGGCCACCGAGCAGGAAGTCCCGCGGCGCAGGCCGAACTTGAGGAATCCCCCGCGGCCTTTGCCGGGCACGGGGAAGCGGATCTTGGTGATCACCTCCGACGGCTTCAGCACGTTGGCGCCAGGCCCGGTGAAGAACTCGGCGAGAGGAATGACGCGCCGGCCCTGGTGGCTGGCGGCCACGACCTTGGCCTCCAGCACGAGCAGCGGCGGGATGGTGTCCCCGATGGGCGAGGAGTCGGCGATGTTGCCCGCCAGGGTGGCCATGTTGCGCACCAGCGGGTTGGCGAACTGCTGCAGCGCCTCGGCGAAGAAGCGCGCCTCGCGCCGGATGACCGGGGACGCGATGATGTCGGCAATCACCTCCCCGGCCCCGATTTCCACCTGGCCGTTCTTGACCGCGATTCCCTTGAGGGCCTTCAGGCGCTTCACGTCCACGAGGGTCCCGCCCTCGATGGTGCCTTCTTTCACGTAGACCAGCACGTTGGAGCCACCGTCCAGGATGTGGGCTCTGCGACCCTCTTTTTTCTTGCGCTCCAGCAGCTGCGTCATCGATTCCGGTCGGAAAAAACGAAAACCGCCCATCCGCTTGCCTCCTCGCGAATCCTATCCGGAAGCCCGGGCTTCGTCAAATTGCCCCCTCTCAACAATTGGAATTGACTTCTCGTATTTCTGTTGACAGGCCGGAGCTACCACTGGAGAATGTCGGCATAGCCTATGAACACTCCCTCCTTCCACCTGTTGGGCAAGGATTTCCCTCGCAAGGCCGGCGCCGCGCGGGTCTCCGGGCGCGAGCTGTACCCCTCGGACCTGACGGTCCCCGGAATGCTGCATGGCCGCATCCTGCGCAGCCCGCACCCTCACGCCCGGGTGAAGTCCATCGACTTCTCCGGCGCCTTGAGCCCTGGGGGCCAGCGTGCTGGGCCCGTGGGACGTTCCCTCCGTGCACTTCAACCTCCGGCAGGTGTCGGTGCCCCGCGCCAAGTACAAGGATTGGCAGGTGTTGAGCGATCACGTGCGCCAGGTGGGGGACCCCTTCGCGGCCGTGGCCGCCGAGAGCGAGGAGCTGGCCCAGGCCGCCGCGGACGCGGTCAAGGTCCAGTGGGAAATCTACCCGGCCTACCTGAACGCCGAACAGGCCCTGGCCCCTCGCGGCCCGCTGATTCACGACCAGGTCTGGATCGAGGACCGGGCCCTCGACATCGACGGCAACGTGGCCTGCACCCGTGAGGTGAACGAGGGCGACGTAGTGCGCGGCTTTGCGGATGCCGACGTGGTCGTGGAGAACGAGTTCCTCACCCCGCGCGTCTACCACGCTCAGCTGGAGCCGCGCAGCTGCCTGGCCCGCCCCGAGCCCGACGGGGGGGTCACGGTGTGGCCCTCCACGCAAGCCCTGCACAACACGCGCATCCTGATCGGCGAGGTGTTCGACCTGCCGCTCAACAAGGTCAACGTGGTGGAAGTGCCCGGCGGAGGGCACTTCGGCAGCGGCATCCACACCAACCCGGCGACCCTGATCTGCGTGGCCCTGGCCCTGAAGGCCTGCCGCCCGGTGCGCATCGTGCAGACCCGCGAGGAGGACATGTACGACCACTGCCGCTACGAGACGCGCATCACCCTCAAGGTAGGAGCGAAGAAGGACGGCACGCTGACCGCGGCGGAAATGAAGGCGGTGGTGGACATCGGCAGCCACCACATCCAGGCCCTGGCCTTCCTGGGGGTGCTGGCCGGCTGGCTGCACTCCCTCTATCGAATGAACAGCATGCGCTACACCGGCCTGGCCGTGTACACGAACAAGGCCCCCTCCTGCGCCATGCAGGGCTACGGCGCCCCCCAGGTGCATTTTATAATGGAGAGCACCATGGGCATGCTGGCCGAGAAGCTGGGCCTGGACCCACTGGAACTGCGCCTCAAGAACTACGTGGGCCTGGGGGAGATCTTCTGGGGACAGGGCCCGACCATCCGCTCCCTGATCCAGTCCGACGGGGTCAAGGAGCTGCTGGCCCGCGGGGCCGAGAAGATCGGCTGGAAGAACCGCCGGCCGCCCGAGGGCAAGACGGGGCGCTTCCGCCGCGGCATCGGCATGGCCCGCGGCTTCCACACCTCGGGCACCGGCGCCCCGGTCCCCGGGGAGGTCAAGGACTACTCCACCGCGCTGGTCAAGGTGAACGAGGACGGCTCCATCGACCTGCTCACCGCCCTGATGGACCACGGCGGCGGCAGCCTGGACGCGGCGGCCAAGCTGGTGGCCGAGGAGTTCGGGGTGCCTTTCGACCGGGTGGGCCTTTCCCCGGCGGACACCCGCTCCACTGGTTACGACGTGTGCACCCACGCCACGCGCGGGCGTGTACTGCGGGGGCGGAGCCGCGTTGGAGGCTGCGCGGGAGGCCAAGAAATTACTGTTTGAGTACGCCTCGCGCCTGATGGGTGCGCCGGTGAACGCCCTGAAGATCGAGCGGGACGTGGCCCGCGGCCAGGGGGTGGTCACGGTAGTGGGCATGCCCGAGAAGAGGCTCACCCTGGCGGAGGTGGCCACCGCGGCCATGAACAATGACTGGGGCACCGCAATTGCGGTGAAGAGCGTGCGCATGACCAACTGCCCGCCGGCCTACACCGCCTTCTTCGTGGAGGTGGAGGTGGACATGGAGACCGGGCGGGTGCGCATCCTGCGCGTGGCGGCCGGAAGCGACGCCGGCACGGTGATCAACCCGGCGCTGGCCCGAGGACAGCTCACCGGAGGATTCTACCGCGGGGCCAGTATGGCCCTGCTGGAAGACACCGCCTACGACCCGCGCACGGGCGAGCTCACCAATCACGGGATGTTCACCGACTACAAGATGCTCGGCGCGGCGGACGTGCCCGAGCCGGAGAGCTTCGAGACCTTCTTCGCCGCCACCTACGAGCCCACCGGCCCCATGGGGGCCAAGGGCATCGGCGAGGCGGCCTTGAACCCCGTGCCGGGGGCGGTGGCGGCGGCGATCCAGAACGCCACGGGGATCTGGTTCACCAGGCTGCCCATCCTGCCGGAGGACATAATGCGCGCCGTGCGGGCGCGGACGCCTGTCCGGGAGGCCGCGCGAGCAACCGCGCGCGAGGGCGCCCATGCCTAACACCCGGCTCATTTCCGCCAAGTTCACCTACCACCGCCCGGCCCGCCTGCAGGAGGCCCTGGAGCTGCTGGCCGGTCAACCGGGGGCCCGGGTGCTGGCCGGGGGAACCGACCTGCTGATCCAGATCAAAACCGGGGAGGCCAAGCCCGAGGCCTTGGTGCAGGTGCTGGACCTGCCGGAGCTCGGTGTCTTCAAGACCGCCGGCGGCCTCACGGTGGGCGGCGCGGTGCCGCTGTACAAGCTGGAGGAAGAGCCGGTGCTGGCCTCCAAATACACGGCCCTGCACGAGGCTGTCCGCGCCCTGGCCAGCGTGCAGATCCGCACCATGGCCACACTGGGCGGAAACCTGTGCAACGCCTCGCCCAGCGCCGACACCTCCGGCCCCTTGATCGTGCTGGGCGCCGAGGCCGAAATCGCCGGCCTGGCCAAGGGCAAGGTCGTGCACCGACGAGTGGAAATGGCGAAGTTCTTCACCGGCCCGGGCGCCACCGTCCTGAAGCCCGGCGAGCTGCTGGCCGCGCTGCACGTGCCGGAGCCGCCTTCCGATTCCGGCTCGGCCTTCCTGAAGCTGGGCAGGGTCACCCTGGACATGGCCAAGGTGTCCGCATCGGCCTACCTGGAGCGGGCGGGGAACAAAGTGCGCGCCGTGCGCCTGGTCATCGGAGGGGCCGCCCCTACGCCCGTGCGGGCCCTCGCCGTGGAGCAGGCTTTGAGCGGGGCGGCCTTCAGCCCGGCAGCCGTGGAAAAGGCCGTCGCGCGGGTCCAGGAGTGCATCTCCCCGATCGACGACGTGCGCTCCACGGCCGAATACCGCCGGCTCATGGCCCCCGTGATCTTGCGCGACGTGATCCTGGCCGCCTGGCGCCGCGCCGGCGGGGAGGCAGAAAGAATGACCATCACGCTCACCGTCAACGGCCGAGCCCACCGCCTGGAGGTGCAGCCCAATGAGCTGCTGCTCAACGTGCTGCGCGACCGCCTGCAGCTCACCGGCACCAAGTACGGCTGCGGCCTGGGGGAATGCGGCGCCTGCACCGTCCTGCTGGACGGCCGGCCGATCCTCTCCTGCCAGACCCTGGCGGTGTCCGTGGCCGGCCGGTCGATCACCACGATCGAAGGGGTGGCCGGCGTTGGCGGCGGCCAGCACCCGCTCCAGGAGGCCTTCCTCGAGGAAGGGGCCGTGCAGTGCGGCTACTGCACGCCGGGCATGATCCTCTCGGCCAAGGCGCTGCTGGACCGCAACCCGGACCCCTCCACCGACGACATCCGCCACGCGCTGCGGGGCAACTTCTGCCGCTGCACGGGCTACGTGGGCATCTTCAGCGCCGTGAAGGCCGCCGCCCGGAAGATGCGCTCGGACGCGCGGACCCCGTGATCCGATCTTGTCTGGAAGCATGGGCGTATTGCTGCGCCTCGCAGCCATCGCAGCCGTCTATTTCTTCCTGCTGGCGCTTTCCAACATCATCTGGCTCCGACTTAGCTCCCGGCGTCCCCGCTCCCGCAACAGCGGCAAGGTCTCCGTGCTGATCCCCGCCCGGAACGAGGAAAGGAACATCGGCCGCTGCCTTCAATCCTTGCTCGATCAGACCTATCAGGACTACGAGATACTCGTGCTCGACGACCAGTCCACCGACCGAACCTGGCCGATCATTTCCCGGTTCGCCCAGGATCATCGGGATCGCATCCAAGCGGTGCGCGGCAAGCCTCTGCCTGAAGCACGCTGGAACGGGAAAGCCCACGCCATGCACCAGCTCGCTGGACTGGCTCGACGGGGAATACCTGCTGTTCACCGACGCGGACACCGTGCATTCCTCCGAGAGCATCTCCTGGGCGGTCACCAACCTGGAATGGCACCGCGTCGACTTCATTTCCGGCTACATCGGCCAGGAGCTGGGTTCCTTCGGCGAGGTGCTGCTCGTCCCGATCATGTACCTCATGACCGCGATCATCATGCCGATATGGCTGATCCCGGTGACCCGCACGCCGTTTCTCTCCTTCGCCGTCGGGCAGGTGGTGATGTTCCGCAGAAAGGGCTACGAGTCCATCGGCGGCTACGCTTCGGTTTCAGGGGAAATCAGCGACGACATCCACATCGCCCGCCAGATGCGCAAAGCCGGGTTCCGGACGATCTTCCTGGACATCCGGAGGCACGTGCGCTGCCGCATGTACCATGGCTTTCACGAGGCGTACGACGGGCTGACCAAGAACATCAGCGATTTCCTCAATCACAAGATCCTCTCGCTCGTTTCTGGCTTCCCTCGCCTGCGTGCTCTTCTTTCTGCTGCCATACAGTCTGCTGCTGCCCTATCTGTGGGTCGATCACCCTCTGACCGTCCTGGTAGCGGCCACCGTAGGACTGTTTCAGCTCACCTGGTGTCTCGTGCTCTACGACCGTGGCCTGAGGTGGTATGTGCCCTTCCTCTACCCTCTCCTTTTCATCTACGAACTGGTGATGATGTGGAGAGGGTATCAGAAGCATAGGTCGGGGGTCGGGCTCGTCTGGAAGGGACGGGTGGTTCGATAGGCTACCGCTCGGAAGACCTTGACCTCCAGCCCCACGATGTTGCGTATCTTATCGGGCCGGTCCGTCTCACCGGAGCCGTTCGGTTCCCAGTAGGTGTAGGCGAAGGTGTAGGAGAGCCCCACGGTAACCGGCGAGCGGGGGATGGAGTATTCTCCGGAGAGGGTGACGATGTGGTTGTGGTCGTACAGGCCGTCGTGGAGGAACGCCTTATCCGGGTAGCTATCCATCAGGAGCTGTAATCGATATAGCCGTCGGGCCGGCCCAGGATGGCCGGGTCTCCGGGGTCCAGCTCGGGTTGTCGCCGTGACGGATCAGCCGATACTCGAGACCCGCCCGCAGGCTTGGGATCGGCACGCTGGTCAGCTTGACCAGGAACTCGTCGGAGTTGGGCCACAGCGGGTAGGCCAGGTTCTCCCCGTCGTGGGTGTAGGAGGTGTCGACCGGCAGGCCGTGTAGTCGAAATAGCTCGAGGGATAGTGGGCGTAGGTGAAGGGCTCGATCTTCGTGTACTGCAGCGTCAGGGCGTAAACGGCAGGCCGGGAATCGGCACCTTCAGACCTCCCTGCAGGGCGAACATGTTCCGCGGCCGGGTGAAGAGTCTCGCTGAGGTTGGTGAGCTCCATCTCGTCGGCGTAGAACGAGAAGTAGGCCCGGCCGAAGGGCGGCAGGGTCACTGCCAGGTCGACCCCCACGCCGACGTTGTCCAGATCGGCGATCAGGTTCTGCGCCAGCACATCGAACAACAGCGGGGCCGTGTAGGTGAGCTCGAAGCGCTTGGCGCCGATCACCGAGCCGGTGGCCGAGACATAGAGCCACGGCCAGGGAAGGATCTCCAGCCGCTGCAGGGCAAACAGCTTCTGATACGACAACATCCCGTATCCGTCCTTGCGGGCAGCCCCCCGGGTTCGAGTTCCCAGTTGCTGAGCGAGCCCATCAGATGGTGCAGGAAGAGCCATGGGGCCAGCTCCACGTGGGCTTCCGCGCCCACGAACGGCCGGGCGCGTGCCCCCGAGGGTCAGGGAGCCGTCGCCGATGCCCCACTCCCGACGCTGGCGCGCCAAGCTCAGCCGCACGCTGTCCTGGAGCAGCTGCGCGGTGATCTCCGTCTCGCAGATTGTAGCTGATGGTGGGATAGTCCAGCTGCCCGTCGCTGTAGCGTGGTTCGCCAAAGGAGAGGTGGATGGCATCCCACTGTTTGCTGAACCCGTAGGGCGCGAAAGCCTCATCGGCCCGCACCCGGTCCAGGGTGAAGCCCAGAACGCCCAGGTAGGAAAGCCACGGAACCAGATCCCCACGCAGGTAGGGACGCACCACGGAATCCATGTGCCAATTCTCCGGGCTGTTGGCATTCAATCGGAAACGTGAGCGCACATCCGCCCCCACTTGCAGCTTCTTGGCCCCCTCGCCGCCTTGCCGGAAGGTAAGGTTGCCGTGCCGCAAGCCGGAAGGCTCCTCACCGAAGCGCTGCAAGGTCCCGGCGAGTACATTCTGCTCGGCAGCGGTGAACTTGAAACGACTCTCCCACAGCGCCTGCAGTAGAGCCACAACCCGGCTGCGGGAGTATGGCCGCACCGCGGACAGCCGGCTGAGCGCCCCCTTCAGCTCGCCCAGCTCCAGAAGCTGGTACACGGGGTCCTGCAGGTCCACGGACAAATTGGCCTGAGCTCCCAGCCCCGCAGGCCGTGAAGCTCAACAGTATTATCGCAGGCAAGACAGCTCGCAGCATCATACCGCCATTGAAACACGGCACGATGACTTGTCAACAGCGCACTGAATGGCGCAATAAAAGCCTTTGTGATATGCCTTTGAATGTGATCGGAGCCAGTCGCTTTGCAGCCGCTGTGTTCCTCGCCGCCCTGGCGGCGCTGCTGGCCCCGCCCCACTCCGCCGTCCCAGGATCGAGGATGTCCGCCGCGCATACGAAAGCCTTCGCGATTCGATGTACAACAGTGAACCTCTCCAGACCCTGGAGCTGCTATATGGGCAGGCTCTGGATTCCCTGAACCGGGCAGAACTGCCTCCCCGCACAAAGGCCTTCTGGGGAAGCCGGATCGAGTTCCTGCTGGCCCGAGGGTACCAGACGGCAGGGCAAAAGCCCCAGGCGGCTTCCCATTACGAGGAGGGGCTCGCCTGCATCGAACGTGTTCCGGAATGCGAGGATTTAAGCGAAGGCTGGCGAATGAAAAGCGAACATGTCAGCCAGTTGTGTCTCGTCAAGGGTCTCGGCTTTCTTCATTGCCAACGGCCGCAAGGTCGTGAGGTACGCCGCTCAGGCCCTGGAGCTGGACCCATCGAACGCCGCGGCTCAGATCATCGTCGCAGCGAGCAAGGTCTATCCTCCCCCGGTTTTTGGCGGTGACCCGGTTGTCGGAATCCAGCTCATGCAGAAGGCCCTGGCCATGGGCACTGCTGAGCAGGACGACCTGTTCAACATTTACTCAGGCATCGGCCTGGCGTACGGAAAATTGAAGAACAGGGAAGAGGCGCGGTGTTGGCTCGAAAAAGCCCTGGAACTGTACCCGGGGAACCTTTTCGTGCGCGGAGAATACGAGAAGTTGGGGATTCGGGGCAGGCGATAGGGCAGAAGTGATAGGAGAGGGTTGAAAGGCGGGTTCGTAGTCCGTTAGAAAAAGCCACCCATTCCGAAAATAAAAAGCCACCTTCCCACTTGCTCAATCCACTCACTCACTGGATACCATAGTGGCTTTTTTCGGTCAACCGGATACGCCCTCCTTCCAAGATTTTTTCACCGTGTATTGTCCGAAAGTCGAGGGTCGGGCTCCTCAGAGCCCGGTCGCCCAATTTGGGGGGGTATCCAACCCTCACCGCCTTGCCGAGGATGCGTTCTAGGGGCCTCCACGTCGCACGTTTTTTCCGAAGATAGAAAGGCGGCAGAGAAAAGCCCAAAGCCCAGGAAGGGCTGAGGCGGGTCTATGTGCGCGCGCCCGCTTCATTCTGCGGTCCTTCTGGCGTTGGCCGCCGCGGTGCGCGTAGAGCTTTCGCACCGATTCTCCCTTCAGCTCGATGCGATGGGCGGTGTGCACGATGCGGTCGCAGATGGCATCCGCGATGGTGGGCTCGCCGATCACCTGGTGCCACTGGGAGACCGGCAGCTGGGAGGCGAAGATCGTGGAGGCCCGGCCGTGACGGTCCTCCAGAAGCTCCAACAGGAACAGCCTGCCGGCGGTATCCAGGACCTCCAGGCCGAAATCGTCGATGACCAGCAGCCGCTTCTTGGCCAGCTTGGCCAGCTCGCGCAGGTAGGTGCCGTCGGCCTTGCACAGCTTCAGCTGCTCGAACAGCTTCGCCGCCGGCCAGTAGGCGACGCTGTAGCCGTGGATGCAGGCCTGCTGCCCCAAGGCGGAGGCAATGAAGCTCTTGCCCGAACCGCAGGGGCCGGTGAGGATCACGTCCTGATGCTGCTCCACCCACCGGCAGTCGGCCAGCCGCATCAGCAGGTTTTTCTCCAGGTTGCGCTTCAGGCCGAAATCGATGTCCTCCAGGCCCGCCCGATAGCGGAAGCGGGCCAACTTCAGCAGCCGGGCCAGCCGGCGGTTCTGTCGTCTCGTCCCATTCGGCCTCCACCAGCGTGCTGACCAACTCATCGGGGGTGAAGTCGGCTTCGCCCCCGCCTCCATGCTGGTCCTGAAGCTACGCATCATGCCCCACATGCCCATCCGCTCCATTTTCTGCAGGGTTGCCTGGTTATTGTTCATCCACTTTTCCTCCCGCATCAGTTGTAGTAGTCGCTCCCGCGCAGGTTCTCATGCACGGGAAGCGAGGGGATCAGATCCAATTGGGGCTGGCTTTCCTCCTCCAGCCGCAGGGCCAGGATGTTCCGGATCCTCCTGCAGGAGAGGGCGCCCAACTGCAACGCCTTGGCGCAGGCCTTTTCCAGCCTCAACGCCCCGTGGGGTTTGACCAGGTTCAGGATGCCCAGGCAGCTGCGGTAGGCCTGCGGGGCGTAGGTGCGGCTGTCCAGGATCTTGCTGATCAGCGTCTCGGTCTGCGGCCCCACCACGCGCGCCCAGCTGCGGAAACGCTCCGGGCTCCACTCCGCGTACCAGCGGTGCTGCGGGGGCATGTGCTCGGCAAGGGTCGTGTAGCCCCCAGGCTTGCGGTCCCGCCGGTGCTGGGCCACCCGCGTGTTGTCCCAGTAGATGGCCACCACCCGGTCGTCGTAGACGATCTTCACCTGGGTGGTGGGCTCGCGCCGGCGCAGGTAGTGGGGAACGCTGTAGAAGTGCAGGTCCTCGCGCAGTTCCACGTGGTAGTTGAGTTGCACGGTGGCAAAGGCGATCCTTTTGAGGGGGAAGGGCTCCGGTCTCAGGGGGTTGAGCGCCTCTCGTTCGATCTGCTCGAACAGCTGCCGGCGGCTGATCTTCAACCGGCTCAAAGGCCGATGATTGTGCTGCTCCAGAAGCTCCCGGATCGAAGCGTTGAGCTCGGCCAGGGAGAAAAACACTTTGCCCCGCAGCCGAGCGCTGATCCGCTGGTACACCAGCCGCACGGCGTTCTCCACCAGCGCCTTGTCGCGTGCTTTTCGCACCCGCGCCGGCACGATCACCAACCCGTAGTGCCGCGCAAACTCGTCGAACACCGGGTTGAGCCCCGGCTCGTAGGGGTCCGCCGCGATCACCGCGGTGCGGGTGTTGTCCGGGATCACGGCGCTGGGCACCCCTTGGAAGTACCGCAGGGCCCCCTCGTTGGCCCGGATCCAGTTCTCCTGCTCCTGGCTCTCTCGCGCCTCTACGTAGGTCAACTCGCTGGCCCCCAGGATCGCCACGAACTGCTCCAGCTTCCACGGCTGGCCCGTGTTGCCATCGATCACCTCCAGCTTGTCCCCGGCCCAATCCACGAACATTTCCTCCCCGGCTTTGTGATCGATGTGCATGACCACTTCCTCCCCCTGGCGCCAGCGGTGGAAGTGCAGGCAGTATTGGCTGTACTGGTAGCCCTCGGGGTGCTCCTGGATGTACAGCTCCCACAGCCACTGCAAGGTCACCCCTTTCTTCTTCAGTTCCAGCACCATGGCGGGAAACCCAGCGGCCAGCTGCTGGTAACGCGCGCTGTTTTCGGGCGCTTTCCCGCACTCCAGGGCCTGCAGCAGCTGGCTGTCGGGCATAGTCGGCGATCCCGGCGTATTCCAGGCTGCAGGCCCGAAAGGCCCGCATCGTCTTGGCCACCACCGTCCGCGAGACCGAAAGGGCTCGGGCAATCTGCCGCTCACTCATCGTGGTCGTCATGCTGTAGGTGATGATCTCCCGGATCTTGCTCACCCGCGTCCTCCTTCGTGCCATTCCCCTCTCCTTGCCTGTCGATGTTTGGATGAGGGAGGATAGCTCAATAACCTTGGAGGGATTGCAGTGTGGGAGGATTCCGGCCAGAGCCGAAATTTGGCTCTTTTGGGCCGGAAGGGTGGCTTTTTATTCCCGGAACGCCGGCTTTTTTATTTCGGAACGGTGGCTTTTTTCGCCCGGATTATAGAAACTGCCAGAAATGCTGATTCTCAAGCCCAGCGACGTCCGGCGTTTTTCCGGATCAGGATTGAGGTTCATCATTTCACTCGAGGCAGGGCCGTAAATAACCGGGAAGGCACAGGTGATCGAAAGGTATCCGAGCGGCTTGAAGAGGAGAGCGGGTACAACTATTCCGGAATTATCCAGGAATGCATGCTCCCATTGAACGCCCACGTCGATCTTGGTCCCGAAGATCTCCCGGAACCCGGCGAGACAGGCGACGGCATGTCCCGTCGGATAGCCCGGCTGCGAGTCGTCGATATAGGGCTGGTGGGACTCGGCGTTGTAGATGTATTCGGCCGCGACTCGGAACCTGACGTCCTGCTGTTCCCAGAAGAGATTTCCCACCCATGAAACCACGACTCCTGGGCTTTCAGTGTAAGCGACAATGGCCTCGGCTTGCGCATCGATACCGAAGAATGACGTCTTGGCCGCGATCAAGGCGCGAGGGCGTAGGTACTGCTGGTAGTAGCCGCCCACGGAGAGCTCAGAATTGCCCAACAACAGCTCGCCCGACAGCCCATAGCCTATCTCCCCTGCGTGCGGATCGGTGGTATCCGAGAGATAGTTCTGCTTTATCTGCATGATGCTCGTCAGGTTGTGTATTCCCAAGGGTAGATTCACCTTCAGGCCGATGCCGGCGGAGTTGTCGAAGCCCTCGTCGGGGACCAGATGCGCCGCCGTGGGCACACGCGCGGGAAGGTTGTCGATAGCGAAAAAGCGGGATGCCCCCCAGTTGACGACCTGTTTTCCGATCCGCAGAAACAGGACATCGGCGACGCTGTAATCGCAGAACAGCTCCGAGAAGGACGGGGCCGCCAACTGCGAAAAGTCGCCCGAACCCGGTGATCCCGCATAGCTAACGCTCAGAGTTCCCCAGACCCGGAAGTATGGAGCGGGACGCGCGTCGAAGCTCAGGCTCGAGCCCAAGCTGGCTACCGGGGAGCCAGAAAAATCAAGGTCCGTCCATCCTGCAAAAAACCCGGCGTAGGCATCAAACGAACCGGTCAATCTGATCCCGCTCTGAGTCGTGAACCTTTCGACCGGATTCGCCGGAGGGGTTTCCGGCACCACGGTATCCTCCGGTGCGTTCTCGAACACTTGATCGGAGTCCTCCGAGCCATTCTCGGAGAAAAGCGGAAGAATGCAGCACAATGCAAGTGCAGGTACGAGCGCTGCGATGAGGATCGGTTTCATTTGCTGACTTTTTCCAGGTAGGACTTGGTGAAGAGGGTGTCGGGAAGCTTCGCGAGCGAAGGTTTGGAAATCGTGATTTGCGTGCGGTCTCCGACAAAATTGCCGTCAACCTTTCTTCCTTTTAGTTGATCGACGATGATCATGGTGACCGGAACAAACCTCCCGCCGATGCCTTGATACGTCGGAATCAGTATGGTGCGCAGCAATTGTCCGGACAAACTGTAGTCCTCGGACTTGCGCACCAGCGAATCATTGCTTATCCAAAGCTTCGTGATCGGGAACGTCACCTGGTTGTTATTCGCCTTCAAGTCTAGAACCGTGCAATCGAACTTCCCCAGCATCTCCCGGCCCACCCGAACGATGTCGTAGTCGCGCGCGAAACTGGATCGCGTGAAGTCCGAGTTTCGTGCGTTGGAATTGCGAAAGCGTTCCTTGGAGCTGGTAAAGGTGAACTTTCGCGAAACTGGATCGTAGAGCCAAAGGCTGTCGTCGATCTTGAGGTAGCCCTTCCCCCGATCCACGACCGGAGCCAGAACCAGGATCAGATACTTGTTCTCCGCATCCCGCCTGAAGATCACCGCCTTGGTCGAATCGATGCCCTCGCCTGGCTTGTTCTGGACAATCAAGTACTCGGCGCTGAAATCCGTGTCCAGAAAGCTGACCAGCTGGTCTACGCTCCGCAGCAGTTCCTTAGGATCCCCTTCGGCCCACGCCAGCCTCCCGACGATAATCAGCACCAGTATCGCCGCATGCCTATTCATCGTTTCAGGCTCTCCTTTGGGTGTCCATCCGTAGCGCCCGCGCGGGCGTTACCGAGGTTGCTCGTCGGGCGGGTATCAAGCCACCGATCATCACCGCAACAATGACGGAAAGGGCATCCAGAGGGAAGATGAGCGGCGCAAGGTGCCATCCCAACCGCCCTTTTTGTAGAAAAATGTCGAACCCCGGTACCCTCGGTGCTGGGACGCTCCCGATTACATGCAAGAGAAAAAAACCGATGACGCTGCCGGCGGCGATACCAATAACACTCAAGAACAGCGTCTCGAAGACGATAAGCCGGGAAATGCCTATGCGCGGCATACCGAGAGCGCGCATAGTACCGAACTCTCGTGTTCTTTCATGCACGATGACGCGGTACGCATTGCCGATCCCAAACACGATGATGGCCAGCATCATGACCAGCAGCAGGTAGAGCCCAAGATCGACGGCCGATATCAGATCCTCGATTTCCGCGAGGTAGCCGTTCAGGGGCAGCACGGCGTATTTTACACCGGTCCATCGCTCGCCCAATCGCGTCCACAGTTCCTGCTGGGTCGCCACGGGTGCGAACATCGGCACGGCGCTCGAAAGCGCGGCATTAAGCCGGGCAGAAGCGCGCTCGGCACTTCCAGGATTGCGGAGGTATATGCCGAGAATGGTATACTCGTCGGGAGAAAGGCCAATCAGTCGGTTTAGGACAGAGATGTCCACATAGCTCGTATAGGCACCGAAAATACTCGCATCCTTGAAGACTCCCTTCACGACCATCGTGGTGGTGTTCCGCTGCCCCGTGACCGTATCCACCTCGACAAGGACGTCGTCACCTACACGCGCCTGAAGCTCTTTTGCGGTTACACTCGAAATGAGGATCCCGTTCGATCCGCTCAGGCCCGCCTGACTCCCTGATAGAAACTCCATTCCGGAAAAGACCCTTTCCTCGGAAACCCAATCGATGCCTGCGACGACCTTTTGCCTGGCCGAATAGCCGTTGAAGAAGATGAGGCCGTTTTCGTAATAGTGGGTTCGTCGCACGACAAGAGTCGCGTCGATGCCGGCCTCCTTTACCGCGGTAAGCAGTGCCGCATGATCTCGGATGACCGGTGTGTAGTAAGGGCTCTGCTGGTGGCCGAGGATAAACAGGTTTCCCCCGTAGCGGCGGATCGCGGCATCGTTGACGTTGCGGGTCATCCCGCCCGAGAGCCCGGTGAGGATGAGGATCATGGCGAAGCCCAGGGACAACGCGCACAGCAGGAAGACATACCGCTTCCACCGGTACCGCACGTTCTTCACTGCCATTATGGAGGAGATCATCGGTCACTCCGCATCCATGGCCCTAACCGGCCTGACCTTCAAGGCCAGCCGAAGCGGCAATAGGATAGCCATCGCTCCGACTGCGATCGCCCCCAGGAAGACCTCCCACGAGCGCCCTTCAGGGTGAGCAACGGCCGCAGCTTCGTTCCGCCGAATACCAGCATCAAGATCCTGTTGCCGGTCACAAATCCCCTGCGGTTCATCCAGAACACCAGTGCAGAGCAAATCATAACGCCAAACACAGCAGATACGATGGAAAGGAGTGTCGATTCCGCGAAAAAAAGGGAGACAACGAAGCCCTTCGTAGCGCCAAGCGCGCGCATCGTCGCGATTTCCGCTGTCCGCTCGATGACCCAGGTATAGAAAATGTTCGCGAGAATGAGAACGATAACTACGCGCGAGAAGCGCGAGCCCGATGTTGAACGCAATGCTCAATGACCCTGCGAGTGCGGCGCCTGAGCCCGCCGCCGTCCTCCAGTCGCCCACCTGCGCCTCCAGGCCGAGCGATTGGAACCGATCTTCCAGATTCCGCTGAAAGATCCGCCGATCTACTCCCGGCTTCAGCTTGATCAGTACGAAATTCCATGATCCTGTATCGGCTGTGGCGCCCGCGCGCGCGGTTTCAGCTTCGCTGAGCGCTCGCTCGACATCGGAAACACGTACACCCTGATTTTCGACTTTCGCTGTCGAGCCGGAATCGAAGATACCGCTCAGATCACCCTCAAGGAAGTTGGTAGTTTGAGGGGGCAAATCACTCAGATCGACCTTGCCTCGAACCAATGCCGTTCAAAGCCCTCAGCGTATCCGAATCTACGTAGGCGATCCTCTCAAGTGCTGTATTCTCGGTGGGATACTGAAAGATCCCGGTCAACGGAACTTCCCGGATCGAAAAGCCATGGTTCGTAAACACACTCAGAAGTATTGGATCCCCCACAACAAGTGAACGTCCGGCGGATCGGCTAATCTCCTCCGCCTTCTTGAGCGAGATCAATACGCCCGGGACCCCGCTCCGCAGGCGTCTACCATTGAGGATCCGGACAGCCGAGAAGGCTTCAAAATACTCGTCCCCGTTGATCCCGAACAGAACGACCGGGCTCTTGTTTCCCCATGCTTCAAGCAGAGCGTATCCGGATATCTGCGAGACAGTCAAAGATATGCCAGGTTGGCTTTTCAGCGCCTCGAGGATCTCGTCATGGCGTGCAAGGACCGGTATTGGCGAGTATGACCCGATAACCGGCGTGTCAACCCCAAATAGGCTGAGGGGCGTATCCTCTTTAGGGCTTACGAACAGATCTCCGGTAAAGGAGTCGATAAAGGTCCGTCTGAGCCCAACACTAGAGCTTTCGAAAAAAGAGTTGCCGACTACTGCCAGAACTACACCGAGAGCGATGAGGGAGCCGACGAGGAGCGACCTGCCGCCCATTCAGGATGAGGTTCCTGACGGCGAGCTTCGGGATGACGTTCAGAGCATGTCTCCCACGAGAGCCGCAAGCGTTTCGGCCTTGAATCGATCTGGGGAAAACAAACGAACCCTCTCCAATCCTGCGCGGATCAACCGGCTGCGGAGCACACTGTTGGACCGAACGGCCTCGATTGCCTTCGCGAAAGCTCCCGGGGATTCGGGATTGCAGAAAAGTGCGGCATCTCCACAGGTTTCTTTAAGAGGTGGAATCGATGAGCAGATGACCGGCATGCCGCAGGCCATCGCCTCGAGCGCAGGATAGCCGAACCCCTCGTAGAACGAGGGCAATACCAGGCACTCGCCATGGGAATAGAGTCGCCTGAGCGCGATATCGTCTTGGTTCCCCAGGAAGATTAGGCGTGGGTTACGTTTCAAGGTTTCGAGCTCGTTCCCCATACCGTGCAAGAACCCGGACGACGCACCGGCTATTGCGAGCGCCAAGTCCGGATCACCCTGCAACCCAAGCGCTTGTACCGCAGTCATGAGATTTTTGTGCGGCTTGAGATTTCCTACAAAGAGCGCGTATGGCTTTTGCAGCTCAGGCTGCACCGGGTCGCGATAGAACACCGAGAGATCAAGTGCGTTCGGCACCACCTTGATTTTCCCTGTGTACCTTGGGAAATGATGTGCAAGCTCGCTGCGCGTGAACTCCGATACCGCGATTACTGTATCGGCCGTAGCCAGCGCAGATCTATATAGGAAGCGAGCGTAGGATCGCTTCACCAGGCCGAACCTTGCGATGTTACTAATATGGAACGCGTCGTGGATGGTCACGACCCTGCGCCGAGCCCTCAGCGGCAGAGCAGTCGTCGTGATGTGAGGCGAGAAGAAAATGTCACTTGGAGGAATTACGAGTGGCAGGAGGAACTGTTCTAGCGGGTTGTAGGGATGGATCGAGAAGGATCTTGTTTCAGTGTTGCCGACATGTAGAAGCTCTCGCTCGCGGGAGGAAGGTAGAAGGAGTGTTTGCCGGAATTCCTTTTCCTGAAGGGCTTTGACCACGCTCCGCGTATACCGCCCGATGCCGGACGAATGGACCATGCGGGCGTCGATTGTGATATGCATATTCTTGGTGGCCGATTCAGCTTCGCGCCCCATAATTGGCGTCAATCCATTTTCGATACTCGCCGCTCCTAACGTGCTCGACCCATGCCGGATTGGCAAGGTACCAATCCACCGTCGCTTGGAGGCCTTCATCGAAGGAGACGCTCTGCCGCCAGCCAAGGCTATTCTTTAATCTTGTCGCAATTCATCGCATAACGACGATCATGGCCGGGTCTGTCTCTTACATAAGGATATGAGGCTCCGCAATTCCGAGGCCTTCTTGCGGGTCTTCGCGGCCACGATTTCGATGAGCTTGTTAAGAACGTAGATGTTTTCGCATTCGTTCTCACCGCCAATATTGTAGCACTCGCCGGACTTGGATTTCTGCATGATAAGCCAAACCGCAGCGTTATGGTCCCCCACATAAAGCCAGTCACGAATGTTTTTCCCGTCGCCGTATACGGGGAGCGGCTTACCCTCGAGCATATTGAGAATCATGAGGGGGATGAACTTCTCCGGAAATTGGTAGGGTCCGTAGTTGTTGGAACAATTCGAGAGGGTGATAGGCAGACCATAAGTGTAATTGTAAGCCCTCGCGAGGTGATCGGAGGATGCTTTGGAGGCGGAGTAGGGGCTGCGTGGATTGTAGGGCGTGGTTTCGAGGAATCTGCCCGAATCACCGAGCGAGCCGAAGACCTCGTCTGTGCTTACGTGGTGAAACAGGACATCGTCTCGCCCCTTCCAGTAATTGCGCGCGACGTCGAGCAACGTGAAGGTGCCCAGGACATTCGTTCTTACGAAGGCTTCGGGACCGAGGATGGACCTGTCCACGTGGCTTTCGGCAGCGAAGTGTACTACAGTGTCGATCGCCCGCGATAAACGATGCGGCCCTTGGTCAGGTCGTACGGCGTCATCTCCACCGTCACCGAGTCACCCGTGAGGATCCGGATGTAGTTTTTGCGCATCTTGCCGGAGATGTGAGCAGTGACGACGTGACCGTTCTGCAACTGCACACGGAACGTCGTGTTGGGCAGCGTCTCGACCACGCGGCCTTCCATCTGGATCGCATCTTCCTTCGACATGCACCCTCTCATGCACCCCAAAAGCCGCGCGAATTCTGCATAAAGCCCCCCGCGAAAGCAATGAGAATCCGCCCTGCGAAGCGCCCGTTTGTCAGCCTGCGGAGGCCGCAGGGGACGCGATCCCGCGGGCCAGCCGGGCGACGAACTCCGCACGCGGAATGAGCCTGGCACCCAGCGTGAACAGGTGCTCGCTGGCAACCTGGCAGTCGATCAGCTCGACGTTGCGCTCCCGCAACATTTGCACCAGGCAGTACAGGGCGACCTTGCTCGCGTCGGCCTCGGTGCTGAACATGGATTCGCCGAAGAACACCCGGTCGATGAGCAGCCCGTACAGGCCGCCCACCAGTCGTGGCTCAGGCCCGTCGTCGAGCCAGACCTCGACCGAGTGCGCAGCCCCAAGCCGGTGCAGTTCCACGTACGCCGCACGCATGTCCGGCGAAATCCAGGTACCGGCGTGCGCGCGAGTGCCGCTGTCCGCGCATTGCTTGATCACGTCGGCAAAGCACGTGTCGAACGTCACGCGAAAGCCGCGGTTGCGAAGTGTCTTGCGCAGGCTGCGTGACACCTTGAGTTCGTCCGGAAGCAGCACCATCCGCGGGTCCGGCGACCACCACAGGATCGGTTGGCCCTCCGAATACCAGGGAAAAATGCCGCGCCGGTAGGCCGCCAGGATGCGTTCGGGGCGCAGGTCGCCGCCCGCGCAGAGCAGACCGTCCGGTTCGGTCAGCGCGCGCGTGACCGGCGGGAACGCCTCCGGTGGATCCGTGGGCTTCAACCACGGGATCATTTCTCCACCGCCTCACTGCCTGTCGCCGCCCCAGGACCGCGCTGGAAGGGCAGGTGCTGCCGCGCCGACTCGATGTAGTCGTCGACCGCTTCACGTTCGCGCTCGAGGTAGCGCGCCACGGCGTTGCGGAAGCCAGGATGCTCGAGCCAGTGCGCCGAGGTCGTGCGCGTGGGTTCGAAACCGCGGGCAAGCTTGTGTTCGCCCTGCGTGCCGGGATCGAAGAACTGCAGCCCCCGCGCGATGCAATGGTCGATGCCCTGGTAATAGCAGGCCTCGAAGTGCAGCGAGTCCTCCGCTGCGACCGAACCCCAGTAGCGGCCGTACAGTCCGCCCCCGCCCTCGAAGAAAACAGCGGCCGCGATCGGCTCGCCCGCGCGCTCGGCGAGCTTGACGACGACGGAGCCGGGCAGGGCAGTCGCAACTCGCAGCAGGAACTCGACGCTCAGGTAGTGCCCGTTGCCGTGGCGCAGGAACGTGCGCTCGGAAAAGCTGAAAATGACGCGCCAGAGCGCCTCGCCGATGGATTCGCCTGCGAGCGTGCGAAAGGTGACGCCGGACTCCTCGACCTTGCGCCGCTCGCGCTTCGCTTTCTTGCGCTTGTCCGCCCGGAACGTCGCCAGGAAGTCGTCGAACGTCGCGTAGCCGCGGTTGCGCCAGAGAAAGCGGCAGTCGTGCCGGCGCATGAACCCCGCGCGTTCGAGCGCCGCCTGGTCGTCTTCGAGCGTGAAGTTCACGTGCGCGCCGGATGCGCTGGAATGCCGCGCCGTTTCCAGCAGCAGGCCCGCCAGCTGGTCGCGCAGTTCGATGGCCGCGGCGTCGTCCGCGCAGACCTGCGGCGCCATGAGGAATCTCGGCCCGGTCACCGGCGTGAACGGGATCGCCGAGAGTTGCTTCGGGTAGTACTCGAGTCCGGCGCGTGCGTAGCTCTGCGCCCAGCTCCAGTCGAACACGAACTCGCCCCAGGAGTGCGTCTTGAGGTACTGCGGCACGGCCGCCAGGAGCCGGCCGCTGTCCGCGTCACGCACGACGAGGTGCGCGGGGATCCAGCCCGACTCGACGCCGACACATCCCGTCGACTCGAGGGCGTCGAGAAAAGCGTGCTTCAGGAAGGGGTGCGCCGAGCGGTCGAGCGCGTCCCAGTCACGGGCGTCGACCGTGGCGATCCGGCCGATGATCTCGGCCTTCAGCGGCACTGTGTGCCCGAGGCCCCCTCCCGTGCAGACGGGAGCGGGAGTGGAGCGGTCTCAGTGGGCGGCGCCGGCATCCAGGGCGTCCAGGTACTTGTCGGCGTCGAGCGCAGCCATGCAGCCCGTGCCGGCCGAGGTGACCGCCTGGCGATACACGTGATCGGCGACGTCGCCCGCGGCGAAGACGCCAGGCACGCTTGTCGCCGTGGCGCCGCCTGCCGTGCCCGACTTCACCGCGATGTAGCCGCCGTTCATGTCGAGCTGGCCCGCGAAAATCTGCGTGTTCGGCGTGTGGCCGACCGCGATGAACAGGCCCGCGACCGCGATGTCCTTCGCGCCCGAGCCGTCAGTGGCTGCGACGCGCACGCCCGTGACGCCCGTCTCGTCGCCCAGCACTTCGTCGACCGTGTGGTTCCAAACGATGTCGACGACGCCCGCGCGTTGCCGCTCGAAGAGGTGGTCCTGCAGGATTTTTTCGGAGCGCAGCTTGTCGCGGCGATGAATCAGCGTGACGTGCGAGGCGATGTTCGACAGGTACAGGGCCTCTTCCACGGCCGTGTTGCCGCCGCCGACGACTGCGACACGCTGGCCGCGGAAGAAGAAGCCGTCGCAGGTGGCGCAGGCCGAGACGCCGCGGCCCTTGAACTTCTCTTCTGAATCGAGTCCCAGGTACTGCGCGCTGGCACCGGTCGCGATAATCAAGGCGTCGCAGGTGTAATCGCCGCGGTCGCCCTTGAGCAGCAGCGGCCGCTTGCTGAAGTCCACCACGTTGATGTGGTCCATCAGGATCTCGGTGTGGAAGCGCTCGGCGTGTTCACGCATGCGTTCCATGAGCCCCGGGCCCGTGAGGCCGTGCGGGTCGCCCGGCCAGTTGTCGACTTCCGTCGTGGTCATGAGCTGGCCGCCTTGCTCCATGCCGGTGATCAGCAGCGGATTGCGATTGGCCCGCGCAGCGTAGACGGCCGCCGAATAGCCGGCAGGACCGGATCCCAGGATGATCAGCCGCGAGTGGCGGGGGTCGCTCATGTATAATTCCTTGCTCGAAAATCGCGCATTGCACCGTGGAAGGCGCGGCATGGTATGCCTCTCACCGGCCGACGGAAAGCACCGCGGGTGCTGCCCTCATGCGCGTTCCGACCAGTTGCGGTAGCGGCCGGCCCCCATTGGCTGTAGCCTTATTTAAACCAATGGGTTACGGTCGACTCTTGATCAATCAGGTGATGAGCTTTGGCTAGAGCGGAAGCGAAGCACGCCGACGGCGGCGAACAGGCGGCCAACGTGGCCCGTGGACTGCGCGAGAGCGCTCTCTGGATCTTCGGTGCCCTGGCGCTGATCCTGTTTGCGGCACTGGTCAGCTACGACCGGGCAGACCCCGCGTTCTCCTCCACGGGCCAGCCCGGTCCGGTCACGAACCTCATCGGCCCGTTCGGCGCCTGGCTGTCCGACCTGTTCTTCGTGTTGTTCGGCGTGCCTGCGTACCTGTTCCCGATCATGCTCGGCATCGCCGGCTACCGGCTGTTCCAGGCGCGGGACAGCCGCGGCCCCGTCGACCGCCGGTCGGCATCGTTCCGCGGCCTCGGCTTCTTCCTGGCGCTCGCCAGCAGCTGCGGACTCGCCACGCTGCATTTTTCGGGCGCAGGTTTCCCGAACACGGCGGGCGGCGTCGTCGGCGCGCTGCTGGGCGAAGGCCTCGCGCAATCGATGAGCTTCCTCGGTGCCACGCTGCTGCTGCTCGCGGTGTGGCTCGGCTCCGTCTCGCTGGCCACGGGCCTCTCCTGGCTCAACGTCATGGACCGGATCGGCACGTGGGTGCTGCGCGGCATCTCGTTCGTGCGCGAGCGCCTCTCCGAGCGTCGCGACCAGAGCATCGGCAAGGAAGTGAAGCAGGCGCGCGAAGTCGTCGTGCGCGAAGAGCAGAAGAAGGTGGCCGAGCGCAAGCCGCCGAAGATCGAGGCGCCTGCGCCCAAGGTCGAGAAGAGCGAGCGCGTCGAGAAGGAAAAGCAGGTCGCATTGTTCGAGCGCCCGGGCACCACGGCGCTGCCAGCCCTGTCCCTGCTCGACGACCCGCCGCCGCGCGTCGGCGGCTATTCGGCCGAGGCGCTCGAAGCCATGTCGCGCCTGGTCGAACTCAAGCTCCGCGATTTCGGCGTCGAAGCCGAAGTCGTCGAAGTGCATCCCGGCCCGGTCATCACCCGCTTCGAATTGCGGCCGGCGCCGGGCGTGAAGGTCGCGCAGATCTCGAACCTCGCCAAGGACCTCGCGCGCGCGCTGTCGGCGATCAGCGTGCGCGTCGTCGAGATCATCCCCGGCAAGTCGACGATGGGCCTCGAGATCCCGAACGAGACGCGCGAGATGGTCACGCTCGGCGAGATCATCAAGTCGAAGGCGTACGACGACATGGCGTCGCCGCTCGCGCTCGTGCTCGGCAAGGACATCGGCGGCAACCCGGTCGTCGCCGACCTCGCCCGCATGCCGCACCTGCTCGTCGGCGGCACCACGGGCTCGGGCAAGTCCACCGCGGTCAACGCGATGGTGCTGTCGCTGCTCTACAAGAGCACGCCGGAGCACGTGCGGCTGATCATGATCGACCCGAAGATGCTGGAACTCTCGGTGTACGAGGGCATTCCGCACCTGCTCGCGCCGGTCGTCACGGACATGAAGCAGGCCGCCAACGCGCTGCGCTGGTGCGTCGCCGAGATGGAACGCCGCTACCAGCTGATGGCGTTTGCCGGCGTGCGCAACCTTGCGGGCTACAACCGCAAGGTCAAGGAAGCGGCCGACGAGGGCAAGCCGATCCGCGACCCGATCGAAATGAAGCGGCTGATCCCCGGCGGCGATCCAGCGACGGTGCCGAACCTCGAGCCGTTGCCGAACGTCGTCGTCGTCGTCGACGAACTCGCCGACATGATGATGATCGTCGGCAAGAAGGTCGAGGAACTGATCGCGCGGCTCGCGCAGAAGGCGCGCGCGTCGGGCATCCACCTGATCCTCGCCACGCAGCGCCCGTCGGTGGACGTCATCACCGGCCTGATCAAGGCCAACATCCCGACGCGCATCGCGTTCCAGGTGTCGGCCAAGGTTGACTCGCGCACCATCCTCGACCAGAGCGGCGCCGAGAGCCTGCTCGGCCACGGCGACATGCTGTTCCTGCAGCCCGGCACGTCGCACCCGGTGCGCGTGCACGGCGCGTTCGTGTCGGACCAGGAAGTGCACAAGGTGGCGTCGTCGCTGCGCACGCACAGCGCCCCGATCTACATCGACGAGATCCTCGAAGGGCCGTCCATGCCGATCCCGGGCATGCCCGGTGAGGACGGCGGCGAGGGCGGCGAAGGCGCCGACGCGGAGCAGGACCCGCTCTACGACGAGGCGGTCAAGATCGTCACCGAGAGCCGCAAGGCGTCGATCTCCGGCGTGCAGCGCCGGCTCAAGATCGGCTACAACCGCGCCGCGCGCATGATCGAGGCGATGGAAGCCGCCGGACTCGTCGGGCCGCTCAACACCAACGGCTCGCGCGAAGTGCTGGCGCCGCCACCGCCCGAAGTGGATTGATCATGGCCCTCACCCCAACCCTCTCCCGCTGGTGCGGGCGAGGGCGTCGGATCTCACCTCTCCCGCCGCAGCGGGAGAGGTCGCGCGCAGCGCTTGCGCGGACTCCGGTTCTCGTCGCGCTTGCCCTTCTGCCCTTGGCGTCGTTCGCGGCGGACTCGATCGCGCGGGTCGAAGCGTACCTCGGTTCGCTCAAGACGCTCTCCGCCGAGTTCGCGCAGGTCGTGCAGGACAAGCGCGGCCAGGTCACGGACCGCGCGACCGGCACGTTGTCGATTTCGCGTCCAAACCGGTTCCGCTGGGACTACCGCGAGCCGTACGCGCAGACGATCGTCGCCGACGGCAAGAAGCTGTGGCTGTACGACCCGGACTTGGAGCAAGTCACCGTGCGTTCGCTGGAGCAGGGGCTCGGCGCCACGCCCGCGATGCTGCTGTCGGGCTCCGGCAAGGTCGGGGATGCGTTCACTGCCGGACCTGTCGAGCAGATCCAGGCATGGACCTGGTCGCGGCTCGTGCCGAAGCAGAAGGGCTCGGACTTCGAGCGCGTCAGCCTCGCCTTCGACCGCCGCAATGAACTGGCCGCGATGGAACTGGTCGACAAGCTTGGGCAGACCACGACGATCGAATTTGCGCAGGTGAAACGCGGCTTGACGCTCGACGATGCGCTGTTCCGCTTCGTGCCCCCCAAAGGCGCGGACGTGATCGGCGAGGCGGCTGCGCGCTGATCCGCCGCACGCGCGCCTGTCCCGGGAATCGCCGACACTGGCCCACGGAACGCCCATGCTGAACCTTCGCTACCGCAGACTCTGGATCGCCGCGAGCGTCGTGCTCGTGCTCGGCGTGGTCTGGGGCAGCCTGCAGAACGTCGTCGGCGGGCCGAGCATCCAGGGCTTCGACAAGCTGGAGCATTTCGGCACGTACATGTTCCTCGCGGTGTGGTTCACCGGGCTGTGCATGCGGCCACGCTGGTGGATGGTCGTCGTTGGCTTGCTTGGCCTCGGCCTGTCGATGGAAGTGGGGCAGTACCTCATGCGTGCGGGCCGGCTGGCCGATACCTACGACATGGCCGCGAACGCCGCGGGCGTGCTGACGGGCCTGCTGCTGGCGAGCGTGTTCACCGGCGGCTGGGCCCAGCGAGTCGAGTCGTGGCTGAAGTAACTCCCTTTCGGCCGCTGGCCGACAGGATGCGGCCCGCCAGCCTCGACGAGTTCATCGGCCAGTCGCACCTGCTCGCGCCCGGCAAGCCTCTGCGCCGGCTGCTCGAAGGCCGCAGCCTGCATTCGATGATCCTGTGGGGTCCGCCCGGCACGGGCAAGACCACGCTCGCGCGGCTGGTTGCCAACACCTGTGATTCGGAGTTCCTGGCGCTCTCGGCCGTGATGGCCGGCGTCAAGGACGTGCGCGCCGCCGTCGAGCAGGCGCAGCAGATGCGCGCCGGCAGCGGCCGCCGCACCGTGCTGTTCCTCGACGAGGTCCACCGCTTCAACAAGTCGCAGCAGGATGCATTCCTGCCCTACGTCGAAGACGGCACCGTCTGCTTCATTGGTGCCACCACCGAGAATCCGTCGTTCGAGATCAACGGCGCATTGCTGTCCCGGGCCCGCGTGTACGTGCTGCGGTCGCTCACGGCGGACGACATCCAGCAGGTCCTGCGGCGCGCGCTCGACAGGGAGTTCTCGTCCGGTGCAGAGGCCATCAAGGCGAACGACGACGCGATCGCAACGCTGGCCCGCGCCGCCGACGGTGACGCGCGCCGGGCGCTGAACCTGCTCGAGGTCGCGGCCGACCTGGCTGGTGCGGGCGAGGGCACGATCACCGAAGAGATCGCCGGCGAAGTCTCGGCCGGAGGCTACCGCCGCTTCGACAAGAAGGGCGAGCAGTTCTACGACCAGATCTCGGCTCTGCACAAGGCCGTGCGCGGCACGGACCCGGACGCTGCGCTGTACTGGCTCTGCCGCATGCTCGATGGCGGCTGTGATCCTCGCTACATCTCGCGACGCGTCATCCGCATGGCCTCCGAAGACATCGGCAACGCGGACCCGCGCGCCCTGCAACTGGCCTTGGAAGCGGCTGAAGCTTACGAACGACTCGGCAGCCCCGAGGGCGAGCTCGCGATCGCGCAAGCCGTCGTGTTCATGGCGGTGGCCGCGAAGAGCAATGCCGTCTACGTCGCGTACAAGGCCGCAATGACCGACGCGCAGAAGCACGGCACGCTGGACGTGCCCATGCAGCTGCGCAATGCGCCCACGTCGCTGATGAAGGGCCTCGGTTACGGCGCAGGCTACCGTTACGCGCACGACGAGCCGGAAGGTTACGCGGCGGGGGAGAAGTACTTCCCCGACGAAATGGAGCCGGCCCGGTACTACGAACCCGTGCCGCGCGGGCTCGAGATCAGGATTGGCGAGGCGCTGGAACGGTTCCGCGCGCTGAAGCGCAAGTAATCTCGGCTACAATTCGCGACCCGACGCTCTTTCCGGCTGTTCCGCCATGCTCGACGCCCGCCAGCTCCGCTCCGACCCCGCCACTGTCGCCGCGAATCTCGCGCGACGGGGCTTCAAGCTCGACGTCGAGCGCTTCCGTGCGCTCGAAGAGCGTCGCAAGTCCGCGCAGGTGGCTGCGGACGAAGTGCGCGCGGCCCGCAATGCGCATGCGAAGAGTGTCGGCAAGGCCAAGGCGCAGGGCCAGGACATCTCATCGCTGCTGGCCGAGGGCGAAGCGCTCGGCAACAGGATGTCAGGGCTCGACAAGGAACTCGCGGACGTCCAGGCCGAGTTCGACGAGCTGGTCCTCGGGCTGCCGAACACGCTGCACGAGAGCGTGCCGGAAGGCCGCGACGAGAACGACAACGTGGAAGTCCGCCGCTGGGGCACGCCGCGCAAGTTCGAGTTCGAGCCGCGCGACCACGTCGCGATCGGTGAAGGGCTCGCGGACACGGCGATGGACTTCGAGGCGGCCGGCAGGATTTCCGGCGCGCGCTTCGTCGTGCTCAAGGGCGGTCTCGCGCGCCTGCACCGCGCGCTGATCCAGTACATGCTCGACCTGCACACGGGCGAGCACGGTTACACAGAGATCTACGCGCCGTACCTGGTTGCGCGCAGTTCGCTCGTCGGCACCGGACAGCTGCCCAAGTTCGAGGCCGACCTGTTCCGGGTGACGTCAGGCGACGTGGAGTTCTTCCTGATCCCGACCGCCGAAGTGCCGGTCACGAACCTCGCGCGGGAATCGATCCTCGAGGCCAGCACGCTGCCGCGCCGCTACGCTGCGCACACGCCGTGCTTCCGCAGTGAGGCCGGTTCCTACGGCAAGGACACGCGCGGCATGATCCGCCAGCACCAGTTCGAGAAGGTCGAGCTCGTGCACATCGTGAAGCCCGAGGACTCGTACGCCGAACTCGAACTGCTCGTCGGCAATGCCGAGAAAGTCCTGCAGGGCCTCGACCTGCCGTATCGCGTCGTGGCGTTGTGCGCCGGCGATGTCGGCTTCGGAGCCGCGAAGACCTACGACATCGAAGTGTGGTTGCCGGGGCAGCAGAAGTATCGCGAGATTTCCTCGTGCTCCAATTGCGAGGCGTTCCAGGCGCGGCGCATGCAGGCGCGCTGGCGCAACCCGGCGTCGAACAAGCCCGAGCCCCTGCACACGCTGAACGGCTCGGGCCTCGCGGTGGGCCGCACGCTGGTGGCGGTGCTGGAGAACTACCAGCAGGAAGACGGCAGCGTTGTGATTCCGCCGGCGCTGCGCAAGTACATGGGTGGCGCCGAGGTTATTCGCGGCTGACGCGAAGAATCGGCGTCGCCGGGCTAGAATGGGTTTCCGCTCGGAGAGGTGGCAGAGCGGTTGAATGCACCGGTCTTGAAAACCGGCGTCCCCGCAAGGGGATCGTGGGTTCGAATCCCACCCTCTCCGCCAGTATTTTTCTTTTAGCAAAGGCTCAGAGCCGGGTCGTCAGGACTATGCGCCTCCCGCTATCGCTGTGGCGCCGCCCGATGCTTCCACAGGGTCACGAAACTGTATCTTGCATCGTGCCGTCGCACCCCTGCCGGGATTACGGCGCCCTTCACGGCACGATTGAAGGCATTCAGGAATGTCGTGCCCTGTGCCGTCCCGCTATCACGGCAGTTTGGAAACACGAGTCCGACCGCCTTGGGGCATGCGAGCGCCCATGGCTTGAGGCCGGTCACAAGTTCAGCTGGCAGTTCGACGATGCGCTCCCGCCCTGTCTTGGTCGCGGTGAACCTGCACGTCGGATCGCCTTCTTGCTGGCGAGAAACAACGTGCAAAGCTCGGCGAACCTGATCTCCATGCTCGGCGGTACTGAACCGGCGACGCGATCCAATCGGTCGAACTTCGGGCAGGCATTGCTGGTCGAGCCTGTAGCTGACCCACCTCGCCACAGTTCCGGCACCTAACCCGCAGCGGAAGGCGCACAAACCAACCGCCCGCCTTCAGTTGCCTGTGTCGACAGCCAGCAACGCAGTGCCGATGGCGATGTACCACGCCCCGTTCAGCCAGTAGGGCTCGCCGGCTGCACTGCTGACCTCGACTGGACCAAGGCCGCGGCTGAAATAGCGCGTTCTTTGGCCGTTGATGATCATTACTTCGCCCGTGTCGCCTAGCCGGTCGATAAGGCTGCTGGTGAAGAAGTCGGTGTGGCGAGTTACAGCCCCTTGCGGGCTCCGAGTGAAGACGTGAGTCTGCTGTTGAGTGCCGAGGTCGGTGTAGGCCGTCCATCCGCTGTTGAGCTGATAGCCAGTCCCGGGTAGCGGCCTTTCTGGGTTGTCCCTCAGCGGAATGAGGTCGGCCCCCTCGATGAGCACGATCGAGTAGTGCATTTGTGAATCGAGGGAGGAGATGGCATATCTCAGGTACAGAATCTGATCACCGTCGATCAGGGGCCACATGTGCCAATAACTCAGGTCGTTCGCGAGGATCGTCTGTTGTCCGTCGCGATCGCGCACGATCTGGTACGTGTATTGGGTTTCGAATGCGACCGTGCCGTCAGCGGCCACGTCAGCGGCACGGGGATCAAGGCTAACATCGTTCGTGACCAGCGTCGTAACGCCGGTCGCCGTGTTCGTCCGGTACAAACCCCGGGCACCATCAAATGAGCCTTGCCAGATAGCGTAGTTACCGCTGACCCGCAGCGTGTCTTGAAATATGTATGAAGTCTGGCGAACTTCGCTCAGTGCGCCCTGTCGCCAGACATAGAAGCGAGCGGGCGGATCGAACCTTCCCGCGTCCGTCGCGAAGAAGGCGGCGCCGCTCGGCGTCAGGTAGCTGTCGTCGGTGACGACTTCCATGCCTGAGGGCAAAGGAATGGTTGCGGTCAGGTTTGTGGCGCGATCATAAATGGCGAGGCGGTCACCAGTGGTTTGCGGTTCCTTGAATAGCAGGCGGGTCGCATCGGCGTCGAGAATCGTTCCGGGGACTTCGGTCGCGATTGCCAGCCGGGCCGGGCTCTCGACATACACCCAGACATTCCGCCACGAAGACTGGCCGGAACTGTCGTAGGACTTCAGCTGGAGCGTCACCGAGGAACCAATCCAACTGGTCAGATCCAGAGTCGTGGCCACAGCCGCTGGTGCTCGGACCACCGCATTGGAGTTGCCGGGAGCTGGGACGTACGTGACCTCGACTACGCAGCCCGGAAGGTCGTCGGAACAGCGGACGTCGATCGGCAGAGTGCCCAGTGCCACGCCCTGGTCCGCCGGCTTCACGACCGTGAGGGTGGGGGGGTTGTCATGCGTCACGACGATAGAGTCGTCGGCCAGGTTGCCGCGCAGGTCAGTGGCGCGAACGCTGAGCGTGTAGCTGCCGTATGGCTCGCCGGCCAACGACAGCGTTCCCCAGAAGTTGGCTCGTTGCGGGTCGTACGTCAGTGCCGTTTGACGCCCGGCCAAGGTGGCTATAACGTCGCGGACCTCATACGTGGACCTGACCGATGCCACCACGGGCACGGAGTCACCGACCAGTCCTCCCACTGAATTCTCGACAGTCACCGTGACCTGGATAGGCGACGCCGTCACCTGAACACTGTGGGTTGCGGTTGCGCCGAGATTGTCAGTGACGGTCAAAGTCGCTGTGAATGTTCCGACCGCCTGGTAGACATGGCTGACAGTGACGCCAGAGCCTGTCGCTGTGTTGTCGCCGAAGACCCAGTTGTAGCTTGCAATCGAGCCGCCGGAGTCGCTCGACGCGGAGGCGTCGAACTGAACGGTCAGCGGCGCGGCGCCGCTGGCAGGCGTCGCCGTGAACGACGCGGCCGGTGGAGAATTGACTGGAGGAGTGGCTCCGCCACCATTCCCGCCGCCGCCGCAGGCTGCAAGCAATGCGATCGCCGTGAGCAGTGCCAGTGTCTTGCCGGGATGGGTGTTCATACGGCGGCTCCTTTGCCGTGCCCGATCGCATGTTTCGCCGCTGTGGCTTCACATGGTGACCGCTCGGAAACCACTTCAGCACTCAGCTTCAGAAGTGCATGTTCATCAGGCGGATGCGACAAGCCTAGCCCTTGGATAGCCCAGCGGGCATCGTGGATTAGTGCACCTGTCGCCCCGGCCACGCGCCGGGGTTCCTGCGTCAGGGCGGCACGATCATCGCGGCTGGGCGTTGAGAGGGTCGCACCAATCAAGGAGGCCGGTACAGCTCCACTCAAGTTGCAATGTCGGCCGATTCCCCGAAAATCATAGGCACGGCTATACTTCGAGAGTTAAGGACGAATAGGCGTTTGTGTGCGTTGCGCGTCTGAGCGTCCATTGCGACCTGAAAACCGGCGTCCCCGTAAGGGAACGAGGGTTCGAATCCCTCCCTCTCCGCCAGAATGCGCGTGGCCCCGAGAAATTGAGACGCGCTTCACAGGTCCGCAGGAGACTGGGCATTAGGCTTCACGACCTCGGACCCCAGATTTCCGTGATCGGCATTGGTTGCCCGGTCCGGGCACGCCGAGCAAGGACCGTCATGACCAATGGATCGCGCCTGCTGCCGCTGATGGCGCTGCTCTGCCTGGTGGGAGCGCAAGCCCGTGCGTTGACGCACGAGGTGATCGTGGGTGATCCGAAGATCTACGGTCCGGCGGGCGAGAACACCTTCCCGTTGGGCACGCTGTCTTCCTACTACGGGTTCCCAAGCACCCGGTACCAGCAGGTCTACGCTGCCAGCGCGTTTTCGGGCCCCATGCGGATTCAGGAGCTGGTGTTCTTCGCCACCAGCAATACGCAGGCACCGGTACTGCCCGGGACCCTGGAGCTCTTTTTCTCGGTGACGGAACGCGGTGTCAACGAGATCAGCTCGCGGCCCTTCGGTGACAACCTCGGCGCGGACACGCAACTTTTTGCGGCGCTGGCAGGCGGGTTTTCACTGACGGGTCCGGAACTCGTGATCCGCGGAGAATCCTTCCTCTACGATCCAGCGCAGGGCAACCTGCTGCTGGACATACAGGTCCACGGCGCTCCGCTCGACCACTATGGTCCGTTTTTCGCGGCACTGGGTCCCGGCAACTTCACGCGCAGCGTGGCGGCGCCGTTCAGCCGCTGGCACGACTTCGGTATAGGTTTCGACAACCAGGGGCTCGTGACCGGCTTCCGGGAGGAAGTTCCCGAGCCGGGTTCGCTCGCGTTGCTTGGACTCGGCCTCGCCGGGCTGGCCCTGAGCCGCCGCCGCAGGGCATAGACGACACCCCTGGTACGACCACGACCCCGGCTCCGCGCCGGGGTTTTTTCATTCGCGCAAGCGGGCAGGCTCCCGGTCCGGCCGGGATTGGAGCAATATCCCCAGGCACCGGCCTGGTTCAGGGCCCGGGCCTCGGACACCCCAGGTGAGCACAACCCCCACGACATCGCAGCGTACGCGTCGGCACCGCGGCTTCGGCCTGCCCATCAGCGCATGGCTGGTGCTGGGCTTCGCCGTCGTCATCGGCGCCTTTGCCGTGACCAGCGTGCTCGCGCTGCGCGGCACGCGTCATGCGATGGCCGACGTCGCGCTGATGCAGCAGCGGTTCGAGCCGCTGGCACAAACCGCGCGTGACCTCGGTGAAAGCGCGGCGGCGTTCGACCGCTCCGTGCTCGCTTACATCCGGACCGACTCCGACACGAACCGCACAGCGGTGGCCGAGGCTGCCGCCCGGTTTTCGCAGACGATGAACGACGCCGTTGACGGCGGCTCCGCCACCGCCGCCGCGGCGCTTCCATCGCTGCGCAGCCGCGGCGCCGAGCACCAGGGCGAGGGTTTCCGCCTGCTGGAACTGCAGGACCAGCGGACGCGTGCCGCGCAGAGCCTCGACCAGGCCTATGCGGCGCTCGATCGGCGCGTCGTCGGCGCCGGCGGCACCGGGATCGTCGTCGGCGACAATGTCATCGCGCGACCGTCCCTGAACGAGCTGGATCGCGCGATCGATCGGTCCCGCGGCGACGCGGCCAATGCGTTGAGCCATGGCCCGGCGTTGCCCACGACCGAGGGCGAGGACTTCCTCAAGCTGACGCTGGCAACTCACCGTGAGGAGTTCACCCGCTCGCCTGGCATCGCCTGGCTCAGCCTCATGGAAGAGGACATCGCGCAAGCGATCGACCTGCGCCGGCGTGTCCAGCGGCTCGATGCCGACATCGAGACGGGCCGAGCCGCCTTCACCGCCCATGGAGAAGCCCTGGCCAGCGCCGTCCACAACGAGATTGCGGCGCCAGCCTGGCGCGACTTCATCGCCGAGGCGAGCGCCGCGCGCGCCGCGGTCGACGCCTCCGCGCGCGACATTTCCAGCGCCACCTTCAAGGCGATCCTGCTCGCGCTGCTGGCGCTGGCGGTGACGGCGTGGGCCATCACCTGGCCGGTCCGGCGCATGACGGCGGGCACGCGCCGCCTGGCGGCGGGCGACTTGACGGCACGCGTGCCGCGCGGCGGGGCGAGCGAGCTCGACGAGCTGGCGCAGGATTTCAATCACATGGCGTTGCAGCTCGACCAGTCGGAGCGCGCGGTGCGCACCTACCAGGCGCAGCTCGAGCAGCGCGTCGAAGAGCGCACGCTGCAGTTGCGCCACCTGGCCGAGCACGATCCGCTCACCAACCTGCCGAATCGACGCCAGCTCCTGCAGCACCTGAACGACCTCATCGACCGCGCCACGCCCGCAGGAACGCGGCTCGCCGTGATGTTCCTCGACCTCGATAACTTCAAGTCGGTGAACGACAGCCTCGGCCACGAGTTCGGCGACCGGGTGCTGACCGAGATCGGCGAGCGCATGCGGCAGATCACGGGCGAGGCCGGCTTCATCGCCCGGCTCGGCGGCGACGAATTCACCCTGGTGTTCCCGTACTCGGGCGACTCGCAGGAGGTCGAACGGCGGGCAGAGCAGCTCGTCAATGGCTTCAAGCGGCCGCTGACGATCGACCATCGCGACGTGTCCGTGGGCGTGAGCTGCGGCGTGGCGATGTTCCCCGAGCACGGCCGCGATGCAACTTCGCTGCTGCGGGCCGCCGATGCTGCGTTGTTCCGGGCGAAGGAACTCGGCCGCAACCGGCTGTGCTTCCACGAGCCGTCGATGCTGGTGGACGCCTCCAACCGCTTCCGGATCGAACAGGCCCTGCGCCGGGCGATCGACGGGGGCGACTTCGTGCTGCACTACCAGCCGCAGGTGTGCCTCGGCATCGAACGCGCGAATTCTGCGGAAGCGTTGTTGCGCTGGCGGCGCAGCGACACGGAGATCATCCCGGCCAGCGAGTTCGTCCAGGTCGCGGAGCATGCAGGCCTGATGCTCGACCTGAACGACTGGGTGCTCGAGAACGCAGCCACTGCAGTGCGGAACTGGCGCGACAGCGGCTGGCCCGATGCACGGGTCGCGGTGAACGTCTCGGCCCAGCAGTTCGTGGCCGGCGACTTCCTGTCCGTGATCGAGCGCTTGCTGGCGCGCCATGGCCTGCCGCCGGACGCGCTCGAACTGGAACTCACCGAAGGCATGCTGCAGACGGGTGCGATCACGGTTGAGACACTTCATGCGCTGCGCGGGCTCGGCGTCACGACGGCGCTCGACGATTTCGGCACGGGCTTCTCGTCGCTGACCTCGCTCGAGCAGCTGCCGCTCAGCCGCGTCAAGCTCGACCGCAGGCTGATTGCCGAAGTGGACCACAACTCGCGCGCCGCCTCGATCGCGCGCTCGATCATCGTGCTGTGCCGCAACCTCGGGCTGGCCGTGACCGCAGAGGGCGTCGAGCGGCATGAGCAGCTCGATTTCCTTGCGAGCTGCGGCGACGTTTCGGTGCAGGGCTACCTGGTTTCGCGTCCGGTCGACTCTGGATCGGTCGTCGATTTCGCGCGTGAGTCGACCACCTGGATCAATTACCTGCTGCGCGCAGGGGAGTTGAGCCGGCCGCCGCGCTACGACGGTGACCTGAACGGCGCGGTGTCGCTGGCGCGGCGACTGCGCCGGTAGGCGCACGGTTCGCCTCGAAGAGTTCTACGCCCGCCGCCCCCGGCCCAGCTCGACAGGCTGGTAGCGATGTTCTGTAAGTTCTCAAAAAATAATTAGAAATCCCCCAAGCGCCGTCACATGAACCGCGTTGGCGTGTAGCCATTTTGCGACACAATTCGCAGTGACTTCTGCCGTGGCGTTGTCATAATCCGCGGCAGTTCCAGGCAAAGGCAAACCTGCCGCAAGGCAGGGACGCAAAGCCTCCGGTCCACGAGTGAGTTTCGTGGATAGCGGGGTTGCCAGCGCCCGGTCTTCGACGTGGCGCAGTAGATCTCCGGGAACCCGCACCCCAGCAAACGGTTCCGAACGACTGCTCCACGCTGTACTTGCGTTAGAGGTACACCGTGCTGAAAAAGCCGTATTGGACGCGCATCGCGCTGTTGACGTTTTCCCTGTTCGTCGCCGGTTGCGGCGGCGGAGCTTCCGGTTCGGGTTCAGGCTCGTCGC